>BBZO01000019.1 GCA_001304875.1 Clostridia bacterium UC5.1-2E3 | reverse complement strand
CGATCCGCGGCCTCCGAAGCCGCCGCCGGCCCTCTCGCCAACCTGCGTCAGACTTCCGTCAACCGTGACTTCCTGCGTGACTGCGTCCGTTCCATCCCCGGCCGTGATCACGTACACGGCTCCGTCCTCCAGCTCCGGGGAACTGTAGATGAACGCCTCGAACTCTTTCTCCGGCGTCACCTCCTCCAGCACGTTTCCGGCACTGTCCGCCACCGTGACCGTCGTTCCCGCACTCTGCCATTCCTCGAAATAAACAACGATCATGGCCTGGTTTTCGTCTCCCTCAAAGAGCTGCATCATCCCGCGCTGCCCGTTCCGGCCAGAATGCCCCCGGTCATGGAGCCATTTCCGGCAAAGTCCAGGATCCCGTCGCCGCCGCTGGTGGGGCCCTCGAGATACACGGCTCCGCCCTCAATATTCAGATCCCCGTTGGAATCGATGGCGTCGCCGCCCGCATTGATGCGCAGCGTGCCGCCGGAGATCGTGATACACGCGCCCTCCGTCACGCCGCCGAACGGATGCCTGCCGCCACCCGCCTCTCCTGCCAAATCCAGGTTTCCGGCCTTGCCGGAGCCGCCCGCCGCGCCCGGTTCTCCTGCCATGCCTGAACTCCCCGCTGCGTTAATCCCGTCGTCAGCGGCAAAAATGTCCACCTCACCGCCGGAAATCTCAATCACCAGCGCCTCAATGCCTTCTTCGCTGTTCACCACGGCCACCTTGCCGCCGGAAATGTCCACCCGGCTCTCGCCCTGGATTCCCTTTCCCACCGCGTCGATGGTCACCGTTCCGCCGCTCACGGTCACAAAGCCCTTGTCTGAATCTTTCTCGTTGTCCGACTGGATGCCGTCGTCCCCGGCCGTGATCTCCAGCGTACCGCCCTCGATATAGACGGCGTCCTTTCCCTTCAGGCCGTCATTCAGCGCCTCAATGCGGATGGTTCCGGAGGCCACCGTCACGTCATCCTTTCCCCGGATGCCCTCCTGGAACTGCCCGGAGACCGCAAGCGTGCCCTCGCCCTCCAGAATCAGATCGCACTCGCTGAATATGGCCGCGTCGGGCGATTCATCATCCTCCGTCTTCTCGTAAGTTCTCCCGTCCGTCACGGAGTTCTCCGTCCCCGCCGCCGTCTCCACGGTCACGCTGCCGCACTGGCTGACGTAAATAGGCGCGATATCCGCACTGGCGATGGAAAATCCGTCAAATACCAGCCGGATCTCGTCGTTCTCCTCCGCGTTCACCAGCAGATTTCCATCCGCCATGTCGCCGCTCAGCCGGTAAGTTCCCGCCCGGGAAATCGTCACCGTGTTTCCCGAAACCGACGCGCCGTCTCCCTCTATCTGAAATCCGTCCGCACCGGCGGCGATACGCGTCTCCTCTCCCCCGGCAGCCCGGCTGTCCGACGCACTGGCCGGTTCCGTCCCGGCCGTGCCGGCGCTCTCCTTCGCCCCGCAGCCCGCGAGGCCGGCTGTCAATGCCGCGGCAAGCGCCCCGCAGATGCCGGCCCGGCGGATGATGTTCATTTTCTTCCGTTTCATTTTACAGTTCCTCCTTTCCCTCCGGGATCCGCCCGCAGACGATTCCCAGGTTGCCGTTCCGGCAGCGGATGGCGTCCAGCATCTCCTTCTCCATCCGCTCATTCTTAAGCTCCACCCGGTAACAGAGCTCGTAAAGACTTCCCATGTTCACGGTTTTCACCCGCAGAAGCTGCGCCCGGCCGGTGCATTTTGCGAAAATATCGTCGAAGATTCCCGTGTAATCCAGATTTTCCGGGATCGTCACTTTGAGCTCCCGCCCGTTCATGGAGCCGCGCCCCACCGGCAGGCTGACGAGAAGAACCGAAGCCAGCCCGATCACCAGCGTGAGCAGCGCCGCCAGCCCCAGATATCCCATGCCGGCCGCCAGGCCCACGGCCATGGAGAGGAACACGCTCCCGATTTCCCGGGAATTGCCCGGCACGGAGCGGAAGCGCACCAGACTGAACGCGCCCATCACCGCCACGCCGGTCCCCAGATTTCCGTTTACAATCATGATCACCGCCTGGACGATGGCCGGCAGAAGCGCCAGCGTGATGATAAAATTCCGGCTGTATGTATTCTGATACATGTGTATAAGAGCCACCGCGACGCCCAGCGCCAGCGACACCACCGTGCAGAGCACCACCGGCCCCACCGCCAGCGAGGCGCCGGTCCCCTGAATCAAAATGCTGCTAAGCACAGCGCTCACCTCCTAACTGCCCGCAAAGGCGCATCTTGTAAAATGTCCCGTACTTTGAAAACGACGTCGGGAATATCTCCAGCTCCGAGAACAGCCGGCTCATCCACACCGGCATGGCCCCCGGAATCTTTACCTCCATGAGAACCTTCCCCGGCGGCAGAACCGGCACGCCTCCGTCTCCATGGTCCAGACAGAGATCCCAGTCGCGGCAGCGAATCTTCCGGTCAAATGTCACCCTGAGCTCGCTGTTCTCCTTCCCAAACAGCGCCGTCCGGTCGTAGGCCACATAGGCCATGGGAACCAGCCCGTAAAAATTCATGCTGTAGCCGATCTCACTTAAGATCTGGCTGTCCTTCGCCGTCCGCCTGCCCCGGTACAGATACTCGTAAGCCTCCGCCAGCGTCATCTCCGCCCTCCGCTTGTAGACGACCCCGTCGTATTTCTTTTTGAGCTCCGCGAAAACGGTGCTGTCCGCCTTCACTTTTCCGTACGCCCTGAGACGCACCTTTTCCTTGTAAATGGGTTTCTCTATGGAACGGCGTATGAGCTCGTACTCCGGCGTGTCAAAGTACACGTTTGATATGGTGTGTTCCCCGTAACTGTCCGGGCTCATTTTTTCGGCCAGACGGAAAAACAGATACCGGTACGTGGTCTCGTCCAGAATATATTTTTTCTCGTAACGCTTGAAAATCTCCTGTGCCATCCTTCATCCTCCTTGCGTTTTTTCTTTTCGATGCCACTAAGAGTATCAGCTCCAACTGAATTTTAACTTAAAAAAGAGAGAGAAAATCGTGACTTTTCTGTGAACGATCTTCTCTCTCTATTTAAAATTTACTGCCATTCGATGACCTGCACCGGGGCGATCCCCGCGCTGCAGGTGAATTTCACCCGGTCGCCGGACTTCATAAACGGCAGCCGCTCATTGGAGGTGATGGAAGCCGTGTAGATGGTCTCATCCCCCGTCAGCGTGAAATAGTACACCGTATTTCCGGAAACCACCACCGCGTAGATCTCGTCGATGGTTCCGCTCACCGGTTCGTCCGCGCTCTCCAGGGCGATCTCGGCGTCCTCCAGATTCAGGGCCTCCCGGTAATTTCTCCTGGCCTCGTCGATGGTTTGTCCGGTACCCACGATCTGATACTGCTCCACGTCCACGAAGGCGTACATTTTCACCAGCCCCGCCGCGTCCTTGAGCGAGACGAAGTACGTGGGCCGGTTGGACACATTCAGCAGGAGCGGGAAGGTGGCGGTATAATTTAAGTGCTGCACCTGTCCCTGCGCCGACTCCATGGCCGAATACTCTGTGGCGCCGGGCACCGTGTAAAACTTCGTCTCCTTTGTCCGCAGGTTCACCAGAACGAAGCCGATGTTGGATTCATCCGCCGTCACGGAGGACATGCCGGTATACAGGTAGACATCGTCGTTGATGGCCAGGTAATTGTAGCCGTAGGTGGTCCTGCGCACATTTCTCTGCCCGAAAATGGAATTTAAAAATCCATTCTGGTACTTTCCGTTGTCGTCCAGCTGCGTGATGATCAGGTCCGAGGTGTAGAGCTGGTCGATCCACTGAGGCACCTCGTCCTTGGGGTAGTACTTCGATTCGCCGGTGACGGCATTTACCAGAACCGCCCCGTTAATGTCCGTGCCGTCCCACCAGCCGATGCGGTAGTCGATGGTGGGCGCCACCCAGTAGGGCGTGCCGTCGTCGTCGATCTCGAAGGAGACTGTGTCAAATATCTTCGTCGGATAATGGAACCTCAGATGCCGGTAAATATTGCGGAAGAAATACTCGCTGGGGGAATACTTCATCCCCTCCTCCAGCCACACCAGGTTGGTCTCCTGCGTCACCATGTCCACGGTGATGTAGGCCGGAAGTCCCGTCCTCATGTTGAACAGCCACTTAACCGGGTCCGCGTAGCGCAGCGGGGTCACGCGGTAGGGCGAGCCTTGTAGTTGATCTGCGTGTAATTGCTGGCGATCTCAAACTGGGAGACCAGCTCCGTCATCTCGCCCAGCTTCCGGCTCCCCAGGCGGGACGCCGTATCCCGGTCCACCACCGGGATCTGGGACATGTTGAGCTCCGCCACATCCGCGGCGAAATCCCCGTCGGTGATGGTGATGAGGTCGCGGTAGCGGTTGGCGTTAAAGAACGGAATGCCGATGACCGTGGCCACGATGGAGAGCACAACCAGCGCAGCCGCAAGCCCCAGCCCATATTTTAACGGCCGCTCCACGCCGTCCTTGAAGGAAACGCTCTTGTCCCCGATGCTGGAGAGAAACGCAAGCACATAGGAGAAAAAGTTGACCACCAGCACAATCCCGATACAGATGATGAGGAACGTGATAAACGTCCTGTCCTTCAGATTGATGGCCGGCAGCATGACGTAAAACACCGCGAATATCAGAAACGCGGAGAGCACGATGCGGCTCGCCGCGGATGAAAATATCCTGCGCAGCATAGATGAAACCTCCCGTTGAAATAATATTTATCTATTCTATCATTCTTTGTATATCTGCGCAAGGATATACAGCGTGTCTTTACACTTATTTCCCGCGGACCCAGCGCAGAAACGTGTCCTGCGAAATCCCCAGCTGCCGGGCCGCAGCCCGCGAGGTGATCTGCCCGTTCTGCCACTTTTCCTTCGCCCCATCGAACCCTTCCGGCACGGGAATCCGGGGTCTCCCGAACTGCACGCCCCGCTGCCTGGCGGCGGCGATCCCCTCCATCTGGCGCTGGCGGATATTTTCCCGCTCCGTCTGGGCCACGTAGGAGAGAATCTGCAGCACCAGATCAGCCACAAACGTCCCCGTCAGATCCCGCCCGGTCTGCCGGGTGTCCAGAAGCGGCATATCGATGACCACGATGTCCGCCCGCTTTTCCTTGGTGATCACCCGCCACTGCTCCAGAATCTCCTCGTAATTGCGCCCCAGCCGGTCAATGGATTTGACCACCAGCACATCCCCGGGCCGGAGCTTTTTTATGAGCCTTACATATCTGGGGCGGTTGAAGTCTTTCCCGCTTAACTTGTCCATGAAAATATTTTTCCGCTCCACGGGAAATTCCCGCAGGGCAATCCACTGCCTCTCCTCACACTGCTCCTTCGTGGATACGCGCACGTAGCCGTAAACAACCGATTTCACTGTTCCTTCCTCCTTTGTCTTTTGTGATCCTTTCTCCCGATCTGCGGGAATGGTGTGTTACAAAGAATCATTTTATAGAAGGAAAGGGAGGCTTGGGAAATGTATGTGGCTTGTTGGGGGGAGATATGGCAAGATAGTGCAAAAAATGGGAGAAAAATAAACCGCCCTGCTTTCACAGGACGGTCTGAGCATTTTCTTTCAGCTATATAACCTACGCCGGTTTGAGGTTTCACTGCACAACCCCTCCCGAAAGCTCTGTGAGACAATGCATACCGGCACACCCTCTCACTTCATCGCCTGGACAGACACACACTGTTGCCTGCCTTATGTTATAAAGATACGCGATGACAGAAAATATGTCAATCTTTCTTTTCAAAGAAAATCTACTCCTCAATCAACCTCCCGCCGCCATCTCTAAACTCCCGCGCAATCCGCGCGCTCTCCTCCAGCTCCTCCAGCCCGTAAAACGCCTCCATAAGCGTCTCACCGCCAACCACGGTCCGTGGTTAGCCAGAAGATAGCCGTTTCCCTCGCCGGCTCTCTCCCGGAACGCGGCGAACAGCTCCTCGCTGCCCGGCCTGTGATAGGCACGAGCCGGATCTTCCCAAGCTTCATGGACAGGTACGGCGTGTAGGACGGCACGACGTCGTCTTCGCTGTCCCCGTGGGGAAGACAGGACCAGAGGACGGAATAGAAGCTGTGGGTGTGAATCACCGCCTGTACCGCACTGCCCGCCTTCTTATACATGGCCAGGTGGAGCGGCAGCTCCTTGCTGGGCTTCTTTCCGTTCAACACATTTCCGTCCAGATCGGTGACAGCGAAGGACTCCTCCGTCAGCCGCCCGAAGCACTGGCCGCTGGCCGTGATCCAGACCTTTCCCTGGTAGAGGAAGCTTAAATTTGCCGACGAGCCGGCGGTCTTTCCCCGATCAAACAGACTCTTTCCAATCCAGCAGGCCTCGTCCAGCATCCCTCCGCATTTTGGTGGCGCTGCCTCCTTCGGGTCGCGGGTCATGGACAGGGCGCGGGCGAAGAAATCTCTCTGTCCGAAATTTCCGGATTTCAGCGCCAGACGCACATTCTGATTATGCAGTGGGATGAGGACCGGCACGCCGGGCGCGATGCTCTCGCCGATGATAAAGGCGTCAAAGCCCAGCGCCAGGGCCACCGCCCCCGAGGTCTCGCCGCCGGCGACGATGATGCGGGTATAGCCGTCGTCAAAGGCCATTTTCCCCAGCTTCGCCATGGTCTCCTCCAGCGCCTGTGAGGCGCGGGCCGCCTCCTCTTCATCCTTATACCGCCGGCTCTCCGGATCCGTGGCACCGGCACTGTATACGAGAAATTCCGGCACACCGGCACACTGGCACGCCGCTTCTTTCCCGGCACTCTGCGCGATCTCGCCCGCTCCCGCGCCGGCGCTTCGCACCGTCTCCCAGATCTCCTCCGCGCTCTGGCTCCCCGCCAGAATCCGCGCCGGATACACGGGGATCGCCGGGTACTCGGTCTCGTAGGCCTGGCACTGGCCGCAGGTGGCCGTGCTGCAGCTTCCCGACAGCGCGATGCCTCTGCCCGGCGTCCAGGTGGGCAGCTCCTCGCCGGTCCGGCAGTCGTACTCCTCCCGGTACCGGGCCGCCATATGCTCCAGGATGCCGGAGCCGCCGGTGATCAGCCGGTTCTCTCCGAACACCTCCACGATCTTCCTTCCCTGCTCGTCCGTCGTGTAGTCGGGAACGATGTAGAAATGCTCCCGGCCCTCGCCGAACCGCTCCACCTCAGCGAGAATCTCCTCCTTCGTTCTGGACAGAAGCTCTTCGCCGATGATCATGCAGTCATATTTTCCCTGGGGCTCCATGAGCTCCGGGATGCCCGAGGCCCAGATGGGATTTAAAGGGTGATGGGCATGTGCCCCTCGGCGATGGGCTTCCCGTCCACGATGAGCACGCCGTCCTTCACAATCCTGCGGTTGACGGGCAGCGACGGGCAGAGCAGCGTATAGCGGATGCCGTACTGCTCCAGCGCCGCGTCGATGTCTGGGCCTATGTTCCCCTTCGGCGTCGAGTCGAAGGTGGAACAGTATTTGATATAAAACTGCTCGGTGCCGTGCTCCTCCAGCCAGCGCATGGCCGCCAGCGTGTCGCGGACCGCCTCGTCCGCCGGAATGCTCCTCGTCTTTAAGGCGATGACCACGGCGGCGCAGCCCTCGATCTCCTCCGTGCCGCGGGGGACGCCGTTGAACAGCAGCGTCTTGATGCCCTGCTTGGCCAGAAACGAGGCCGCGTCGCTGGCGCCGGTGAAATCATCGGCGACACAGCCCAAAAGAATATGGTCTAATTTTTTCTTCATACGAAAACACCTTCCCTTGCGTTAATACGCCCAGCCGGTAAACGCCGGAACGTAGGTCACAATCATCAGCACGCCCAGCATGATCGCTATAAACGGCAGCAGCGCGCGGCTGATCTGCGGAATGGGCACGCCGGAGACATTGGAGCCTACATACATGGCGGTTCCCACCGGAGGCGTCAGAAGTCCGATGGTCAGGTTGATGACCATAACGAGACCGAACTGCACCAGATCCACGCCCAGGGACGTGGCCACCGGACACAGGATGGGCGCCAGCAGCATGATGGCCGGGCCGCTGTCGATGAACATGCCCGTGATCAGCAGCAGAATGTTGATGAGCAGGAGCAGCAGATACTTGTTGTCCGTCAGACCGATCATCCAGTTGGTGATCTTCGCCGGGATCTGCTCGCTGGTCAGAAGCCAGCTGAACAGCGTGGTGGCCGCGATGATGGTTCCGATGGTGGCGCTGCTGACAGCGGCCTCCTTGAGAATGCCGGGCAGATCCTTCAGCTTGATTTCCTTGTAAATAAACATGCCCACGATGAGGCCGTACACAGAGATGACGGCTCCGCCCTCCGTGGCCGTGAAAATACCGCCGCGGATTCCAAACACAATGATTAACGGCATTAAAAGAGCCAGATGGCATTTTTAAAGCGTCTCCAGGTCTCGCCCCTGCTCACGGCCTCCTCCTTGGGATAGCCCTTGATCCTGGCAATCACATAACAGAAAATCAGGAATCCCAGTCCGATGCAGATGCCGGGCGCATAGGCCGCCATGAAGAGGTCGCCGATGGACACGTTTGCCGTGCAGGCATAAATGATGATCGCGATGGACGGCGGGATGATCAGCCCGATGGAGCCGCAGCAGGCGCACAGCGCGCCGGAGAACGACTTCTCATATTTGCGTTTGGTCATTTCGGGCACCATGATGGCTCCGATGGCCGCCGCGTCCGCCACGCCGGAGCCGGAGATTCCGCCCATGATGATTCCGGTGATAGCCACCACCATGGCCAGACCGCCGCGGATGGGGCCCACAAAGCAGAGCGCGAAATCGATGATCCTCTTGGTGATGCCGCCGTGGCTCATCAGCGCGCCGGCCAGCATAAACAGCGGAATGGCCATCAGCGAGAACGAATCCACCGCCGTGAACATTCTCTGGGACATGACCGTGAGCGGATAGTCCGCGTGAACCACCGCAGCCAGCGAGCTGACGCCGATGGCAAAGCCCACCGGAAGCCCCAGAAACAGAAATACAAAAAAGAGCGAGAACAGTATAACACCGATCATGCTTCCTTCTCCTCCTTTCTACTATACAGCCTGAATACCTTCAGCACAAGGAAATAAATGCTCAATATGCCGCAGATGGGAATACAGGAATACACATAATTCATGGGAATCCGCATCGTGGCGCTCTTCTGCCGCATTCCCAGCTCGCAGAGCGAAAAACCGGCGTAGGTGAGAGCCACAAAAAACACCAGGCACAGAATGTAAATCAGCGTCTTTAAATATTTTGCCGGGCGGCCCTTCAGCGCGTTGGGCAGAAGGTCCAGGGCCACGTGGCGTCCGCCGCCACACAGCGGGCCATGCCGATGAACACGATCCAGCAAAAGGTGTAGCGCCCCAGCTCCTCGGAGAAGTTAAGGGCCGTATGAAGCACGTAGCGGACGACGACCGCCGCAAAGATATCGACCATCATGACGAACATCAGCGCGGCCAGAAGCCAGCCCGTGATCTGCACGATAAAGTCTTCTATTTTTTCATCTTCGATCCTCCTCTGACTGAAGAAGGGGCGCCGGGCGGCACCCCTTTCCTTTAATTGAAGCCGGCAGGATTATCTTCCCAGAGCCTCGATGATCTTGTTGTAGAGGTCCAGCTGACCGATGCTCTCGGCATACTCCGGAGCCACCTGGTCGGCGATCTCGATAAATCCCGTGGTATCCGGATCCGTGACGGTGACGCCGTAGTTGTCGACCATATCCTGGAGATTCGCCTCCGTCACCTTGACGGTCTCGGAGTTCTCATAGTCGGTCGCATCCTGGGCGGCCTGCATGATGATCTCCTGCTGCTCCGGCGTAAGGCTGGAATAGACAGCGTCCGACATGGCCATGGTCACGTACTCGTACTTGTGGTTGGTATTGGCAATGTATTTGTTTACCTCATAGATGGAGCCGGAGTAGAAGAACGGGATCGGGTTCTCCTGCGCCTCGATCACGCCCTGCTGAAGGCTGGAGTACACCTCCGACCAGCTCATGGTGGTGGCTGCCGCGCCCCAGGCGCTGAACACCTGCTCCATGGCGTTGATCTCCGGGATACGGATTTTTAAGCCTTCATGTCATCCACGCTGTTGATGGGCTTGCTGGAGGTGATCAGACGCGGGCCTCTCTGCCACCAGTTTAAGATGCGGATGCCGGAGCTCTCCCGCACGTGATCCGCGATCTCCTGTCCGATGTCGCCGTAAATGATTGTCTCAAACTCTTCCTCGCTCCGGAAGAGATAGGGGATCTCCAGAATGGAGATGGAATCGTCGAAGTTACTTAAGACGCCTGCGATGAGGGCGATGTCCACGGTTCCCATCTGCATGCCCTCCGCCATGTCACGGTCGCCGCCCAGCGTGCTGTTGGGGTAAATCTGCACCGTGATCTGGCCGTCCGACAGCTCCTCCACACGCTCTGCAAACTTCACAGCACCCAGATGCCAGAGATCCTGCTCCGACTGGATGTGTCCCAGCTTTAAGACGATCGCGTCCCCACTGGGCTCGCTCTGTGCCTCTCCCTGCTGGGCCGCGGCGGTCTGACCCGCTTCCTGCGCCGGCGCTTCGGATGATGTATCACCCGAGCAGGCGGTCATAAGCCCCGCCGCCATCAGTGCCATAAAAAGCAAACTCTTTTTCATAATAATAATACCTCCTTGAACTTACGAAATTTTAATCAGAACCTTGACCACGTTCTCCTTCTTCTGACTCAGAATATCGAGTCCTTCCTGGGTTTTCTCGATGCCGTCCATCTCCTGTGTCACGTAATCGCTAAGATCCAGGTCGCCGTTTATCATGTCGATGGCTTCCTTAAAATCCTTCGGCTCGTAGCACATGGCCCCGTACACCTTGATCTCGTTAAATACAATGGCGTAGCAGTAGAACGGGATCTCCTTCGTGATCATCGCCACAATGCCCATTTCGCCGCATTTGTGCAGGCACTGGCAGGCCTGGTCCAGAATATTGTCGGCTCCTGCGGCCACAATCACCAGGTCAGCTCCCCGGCCTCCCGTCAGCTCCTTCACCTTCGCGGGAACATCCTCCGTCAGCGGGTCAAAGGCCGCATCCGCTCCGTGGGCCAGCGCAAACTCCCGGTTAAACGGAGCCGTGTCCGTCACGATGATCGGGCCGAATCCGCGCTGTTTCGCCACCGCCAGCACCAGCTGACCAATGGTTCCCGCTCCCAGGATCACCAGGGAACCCGATTTTGTCTCGGCGTGATTGATGGTGTGCACGGCCACCGCCAGCGGCTCCGCCAGAGTTCCCATCTCGTAGCTGGTTTTATCCTCCAGCTTGTAGACGATATCCTCCTCCGCGTTGAAATACTCGGCAAAGGCGCCGATCCATTTCGGCGTGCCCGGCACCTTCTTGCCGGGGCAGAGGCTTATATAGCCCTTCTCGCACATCTCACAGTGTCCGCAGCCCACCTGCGGCTCCACGGTGACGCGGTCCCCGGGTTTAAATTTCGTCACCCGGCTGCCCACCTCCACGACTTCTCCGGCGATCTCGTGTCCCAGGATGGCCGGCGCGTGGCGGAACGGGTGCGTGCCGCGGAACAAATGAAGATCCGACCCGCACACGCCCACGGTCTTCGCCTTTATGAGCACCTCCGTGTCTGTGATGACCGGCTTCTCGATCTCTTTTACTTCTACTTTTTCAACATCTGTTACAAATGCCGCTTTCAAAAAAATCCCTCCCCAGATCAATCTTTTTTGTTTGCAGCGCGCGCTTTATTATCGATGATTTAATTATTTCAGAAAGCAGATCAAAAAGAAAGGGCGATAATGAAATTTTTTGTATTATTTTGATACAAATGTGTTGTTTTAACAAAAAATATGTTATAATATTGACAATATTGTTTTTCATTCTGCATAATTGCATCAAAATGATACAATACCGAAAGGAGTTCCCATGTCAGAAATGCACAAAAATGTAAAAATACTTGTCATCGCCCCCTACATCGGCCTGGCCAAGCTCTTCGAGGAGGCCGCGGCCAGAAGGGAGGGCATCGAGCTTTCCACCTACGAGCGGGACACCGACGAGGCCGCGGCCTTCATCCGCTCCTTCCCCGTGGAAAATTACGACATCATCATTTCCCGCGGCCACACCTGCAAGCTGATCGAGAAAGCCTGCCGCCGGCACATTTTCGACGTGGGCATCTCCATCTACGATGTCCTGCGCACCATCCGTCTCACCCAGAACTACAACGGGAAATTTGCCGTCGTCGGCTTTCACAGCATCATCTACTACGCCTTCATTCTCAAGGACGTGCTGCGCTACGAGTTCGACATTTTCACGGTGAAGGCCACCTCCGAGATCGAGGACGAGCTGAACCGGCTGAAAGATTTAGCTACACCATGATCGTGGGGGACGTGGTCACCACGCGGATCGCCAAGCGCATCGGCCTGCAGACCATCCTCATCACCACCAGCCCGAGAGCGTGGAGGCAGTGCTGGACAACAGCCTCTCCCTCTACAAAGAACAGATGGCCTTCAAGCGGGAGCGCGCCTTCTACCGGGAGCTGATCGCCAACATGCACGAGGGCGTGGCCGTGTTCAGCGAGGACAGCCTGCCCGTATTTTCCAACGCTTCCGAAGATACGGAACCAAAAAAGAGCCTGAAACGCTATGTCCCGGCTCTCCTGGAGCGAAAAGAAATGAATTTTATAAAGACGGTGGACACCACGCGCTACACAGTCCGCGGAAGAGTCATTTTTCTCGGCGACCGCCCCATGGCCGTCTTCTATTTCCGCGGGACGGAGAGAGGCCGGCGTGACAGCGGGCTTTTAAGCTTCCTGGGTATGGACGAGGGGCCCGTGGTCAGCCAGAGGATTTTCTATACCCTGAGCCCGGCCTTGAAAACGGCTCTGGCCACCATAAAATCCTTCAAATTTTACTCCCGCCCGGTCTTCATCACCGGCCCGCGCGGCAGCGGCAAGGACTCCGTGGCCTTCTTCCTCTACCAGAGCAGCCGCCAGCAGCACAATCCGCTGGCCGTCATCGACTGCAAGTTCGCCGACGACAGGGACTGGACCGCCTCATGAAAAACGAGGACTCCCCGCTCTACGAGACCGGCTACACCCTGTTTTTCAAGGACGTGCACCTGCTGGACATCGACCAGCAGAAGCAGCTTCTCCTGTTTTTAAACCAGTCGGCCTTAAACCGGAGAAACCAGCTCATTTTCTCCTGCGCCCCCGGGGAGTCTCCCGCCTTCGACCAGGGACCGTTAAAAAATGAGATCGTAAATATTTTCCAGGCCCTGTGCCTCTCCATCCCCTCCCTCAACGAGCGCAGGGAGGACATTCCCAACCTGGCCACGCTATACTTAAACGAGTTCAACTCCCAGATGGCCAAGCAGGCCATCGCCTTCGACCCCGGCGCGCTGACGCTTCTGCAGAATTTCAACTGGTCCGGCAACCTCTACCAACTGCGCGCGGTGATCCAGGAGCTGATCCTGTGCTCCGACTCCTCCTACATCACCGAGGCGGAGGTGCGCATGGTGTTAAAGAAAAACGCGGAGGGCGAACCCTCCGCGCCTCCCGCCGTCTCACTGGAGGGAACGCTGGACGACATCACGAAACGGGTCATCCTGCAGGTATTGAAGGAAGAAAACATGAACCAGTCCAGCGCCGCCAAACGCCTCGGCATCGGGCGCAGCACCCTGAGACGGCACATCCAGGGCATCTCCCAGACGGACGCACCGTCCCAGAAATCACCCACTTAGAGATCGCCGTCTTAGAAATCGCCCTCGTAGATCTCATACCATTCCAGGCACCGCTCCAGCCAGACCTGCTCGGCGGCGGCCAAGCGGGAGGCGGGGGCGTCCGGGCCGGCAGAGGCGCTGTCCACACGGACAGCTTCGCCGTAACCAGCGTCATCGTCGTCCACAGTGTCCAAGCCCGCAGAACTCACGGCCGCAGAGGCAGCACCAGCAGCCACATCGTCCAGCTCCCGCGCCGCTCCATCATCGCCGCCTGCCGCATCTGTCACCCAGGCCGCAGTGTCATCACCGTCTGCCCCGGTCACCTCCCGCCAGTACGCCTCCGACTCCACCAGACTTCTCCGCTGCGCATCCATCTCCTCATACAGCCGCTCCACCTCCCCGGCGGCGGCCTCCAGCCGCTCGCCGGCCAGTCTGAGCCGCCAGTCTTTGTACGCCTCCTCGGTAGGAATCTCACGAAGCCTGTGCCGCTCCGCCTTCGGAACCGCCTTGAGCCCGGCGATCAGCGCCTGCTCCTCCGCCTTCATTCTGACAGACAGCGGCTCCCCGGAGGCCTCCCTCTCCCGCCGCTCCAGGTAATGCCCGTAGCCGAAGGATAGTACATGGCGGCCCCGCCCTCGAAAATCAGCAGCGATTCCGCCACCTGGTCCACGAAATAGCGGTCGTGGGACACCACCAGAAGCGTCCCCCGGTAGGCCTTAAAAAACTCCTCCAGCACCTCCTTCGCCTGTATGTCCATGTGGTTCGTCGGTTCGTCCAGAATGAGGAAATTAGGCCGGCTCTCCAGAAGCTCCGCCAGAAGAAGGCGGGATTTCTCTCCGCCCGACAGCGAGCTCACGGTCTTCGCCGCCTCCCTGCCGCCAAAGAGATATCCCCCCAGGGTGCTCCGAACCTCCTTCTCGCTCATGGATGGAAACAGATCATGAAAATGCTCCAGCACCGTCTTGTCGGATTCCACCTCCGCCGACTGCTGGTCGAAATACCCGATTGTCACCTGGTTTCCAATCGCAAGCTCCCCCTTAAGCGGCGGCACAAATCCCGCCGCCGTCTTTAAAAACGTGGACTTTCCCACGCCGTTGTCCCCGATGATTCCGATCTTCTGTCCGCGCCTCACCCGCAGACTCAGCTCCAGAAGCGGCCTGTCGTATCCGATTTTCAGATGTTCCGCCTCCAGCACCCACTTGCTGCCCAGAACCGCAGGCACAATCTCTGCCGGGCGCATCCCGCGCTCCTCAAACTCCGGCTTCTCGATCCGCTCCATGCGCTCCAGCATCTTCTTCCTGGATCTGGCAAATGCCGCCTTGCGGGGCTTATTCTTAAACCGCTTAATGAGCTCCTCCTGCCTTAAAATCTCCTCCTGCTGCCGTTTGTAGGCCGCCATCTGCCGCTCGGCACGTTTTCTCTTCTCCTGCCGGTAATGGGTGTACCCGCCCGCGTACCGGGTAAGCTTCCCGCCCTCCAGCTCCCAGACCGCCTCCACCGTCCGGTCCAGGAAAAACGGTCGTGGGACACCATCACCACGGCCCGGTCATAGCCTCTCAGATACTGCTCTAGCCATTCCACGGTCTGTAAATCCAGATGATTCGTCGGCTCGTCCAGCAGCAGAAGATCCGGTTTTCCAGAAGCAGGCGGATGAGCGCGATTTTCGTCCGCTCGCCGCCCGAGAACTCCGACAGCCGTTTCTTCTTATCCTCTCTGCGAAACCCGAACCCGGTAAAAATGCGATCGTACTCCATCTCGTACTCGTACCGCTCCCTGGAAAACAAATCCCCCGCCGGACAGGCCGCGAGAAGCTCCTCTTCCACGGTCCGCTCCCCACAGAGCGCCCCCTGCTGGCGGAGCATCCCGACAGTCACATTTCTGGACACAAAGATCCCGGGGCCCTGGCGCTTATCGTCTGAATCCAGCGCCAGCTCCCCGGCAATCAATTTAAGAAGCGTGGTCTTGCCGGAACCATTTTTCCCGACCACCGCAATCTTTTCATTTCCCCGAATCTCAAAATCAATGTGGGAAAGAATCGTCTTTCCGCCCAACGAAACGCTCCCGTCCGACACTCTGTAAAGCATAGCGACCTCTCACGAAACCGGCCAACAGGAAAATTTCCCGCTGGCCGGTGTTTTCATACTATTAAATTAAATCAGATTCTCATTTTTTGTCAAGTTCTTATATTCCGCCACGGAGCGGTCGAAGCCCTGGATGTGGTAGTAGAGCCACTCGATCACATTTTTGTTCACCTGCTCCACGAAGGCCTCTGTCGGGCCCTCCTGCTCTTCCAGCATGGTGTGAAGGTCGGCGACCACCTGTCTTAACTCCTCGTGCTTTGCCTTGTGCTCCTTGATGCCCGGATATCCGATCTCCTCCTGCAGCTTCTCCTCCTCGCCGAAATGGAACTCGGTGTAGTCCGCCAGATAGTTGAGCATCTGCGCGGCCGTCGCCTTGATGGTGGGGCTCTCGTTCTCACAGGCCTTCAAAAGGTCGTTGATCTTGTCGATAAGCTCCTTGTGCTGTCCGTCGATCATCTTGTTGCCAGTCAGTAAGTTATCTGTTAATTCTGCGTACATAGTTTCACCCTCCTGTGACCTGTTGTTTGTCTGTATTTCTTTATGTTTTATATTGTAGCACAGATTTTTAAATTCTGCAATAATAAAAATCATTATTATTTTCTGTCAATTTATTATCAAAAATCGCGGCACGGACTGTTCTATACCAGATACATGCAACAATCTTTTTGTATATTTTCAGTTTTTGTGCTATCATTGAGAATAGAATACCGAACGAGACTACAAATGTGAAAGGAAGTATACGAGTATGAAAATAAAAAGCGCGTGCATGGCCATATTCAGCCCGACGGATTCCACCAGAAAGATCGTGGAGCGCATCGGCGGATATCTCTCCCCGGCTCCCACGGAGATGAATCTGACGCTCCCCGCCAGTTCCCGGGCAGAGCTCCATTTCCTAGCCAATGATCTGGTGATCTTCGGCGTGCCGGTCTACGGCGGGCGCGTGCCGGAGACGGCCAGGGAGCGCTTTAAGATCTTAAGAGGCCACAGGACGCCGGCCGTCATCGTGGTTACATACGGAAACCGCGCCTATGACGACGCGCTCTTAGAGCTCAAGACCGTGGTCGAGGAACAGGGCTTCCAGGTGATCGCCGCCGCCGCGTTCGTCACGGAGCACAACATCGTGCGCCAGATCGCGGCCGGCCGTCCCGATGAGAACGATTTAAAGGCCATCGACCGCTTCGGCGCGGCCGTGGCCAGAAAGGTCGCGGAGGGCGCGCCGTCCGCCTGGCACGAGATCGGCGTCCCCGGCAATAAGGAGTACCGCCCCTACCAGCCCATCCCCATGCACCCGAAGACCGGCTCCGGCTGCAATCACTGCGGCATCTGTTCCCGTGAATGCCCCGCCGGCGCCATCCCGGCGGACGACCCGCGCCAGACCGACGCATCCCGGTGCATCAGCTGCATGCGCTGCACCCGCGTCTGTCCCGCCGGCGCCAGAAAGCTCCCCTGGCTTCTGCAGTGGGGGCCAAGAGGAAGATTATGCCGAAGTGCCGGGAGAGACGGGAGGCGGAGGTGTTTATTTAGGGCACTGCTCTCCCGCCGGTGTACTGCCCGGCGTATCGCCCGCCGGATTCATGTCTGGAAATAATACCATAATAGATATAGGGAAGCCGCACGATTTATGATGAAGTAATCGTGCGGCTTTTGTATCTAAAACAAATCACTGTGCGAGCCGGTACGCATCAGATACAGTATCAGCTCTCCGTGATCTATCTCATAGATCAGCAGCCAGTCCGGCGTGATATGACATTCTCTGCAGTGACTGTACTCTCCCGATAAATTGTGATCCCTATACCGGGGCGGAAGCGTTTCCTGATTCGCCAGCATCCCGATCGTATCTTCCAAAAGACTTATATCATATCCTCTTTTTTGATCCTTTTGTAATCTTTCCTGAAGCTGCTCTCATATTTAATCGTCAGCATCCAAATCCTCCATCAACTCTTTCACCGAAGTGAAACCCCGGCTCAATCCCACGCCGTTTCTCGCATTCTCGATGGCCTTCTTCGTCTCCTCGTTGGGCCGGTTACCGCCAATTTCAAACGGGATTCTATATTCTCTGACCGCTTTTCTGGCAAAGATATTAAACGCTGTCGTCATGGTCATTCCCATGTCTGCGCAAAAGCTCTCAAACTGTTTTTTAAGATCCGCATCCATACGAATATTCACATTTGTCTGTGCCATGTTCCATTCACCCCTCTTTTTAAATCCAACTTTTGATATCTTTGATATCTTTTAGGCCAATTAAATTATATGCATTTTTATTATATTTGTCAATAATATTATTTACATTGTCATAATATTAGAGAAAAAGGAGAGAGCCTCTCCTCAGATCAGCTCTCTCCATTTTCAGTCCTATCTATTATTTTCTGCCATTTGATTTCCCCTCTACTCCGCCGGAAATCTCTTAATCCCCATCTCCGCGATCTCCCGGATCAGGCGGATGATCGCGAAGTGCACCGGCGCAAGGCAGCCATCCACGCTGGGGGCCACCCGTGATCCGATGGAGTCGTGGAACTCCACGCGGCAGCAGGCGTCCAGCACGCGGCGCTCCAGCTCCTCGCTGCAGCAGGCATCCAGATTGCCCTCCGCCAGCGCCAGCAGGCAGGAGATTCCATATCCGGCCCAGTTCGAGATGGCCGCAGACAGAAGCACATCCACCTTCGCCACGTCCAGAGCGATGCCCGACTGGCAGGGGCATTTGCACATGTTGCCGTTCTTCACCTTCTCGCGCACCGTCTTCTCAATGTTGGCCATGCCAATCTCGTTTCCGCCGTCGCCGATGCCGATGGTGGCGATTCCCCGATCCTTGGCTCCTGTGAAGAGATAATCCATCTTCGCCTGGTTGGCGGAGAAATCGAATCCGCCCATTCCGTGGATGCGCCCGTGCTTATTCATGCCGCCTCTCTCGATGGCCAGGCAGAGCGCCGGTTTGTACTGATCCAGCAGCTTCTCCGCGCGGATGCGGCACTCCTCCTGGTCGATGGGCATTCCGATGACCGCGATGGTCGGAACCATGGCAAATCCCAGCTCATCCGACAGGGACACCTTCAGATGATCCGGCTCCACCACGGAAAATCCGCAGCTGGCCATGACCGTCTTCATGTCGTCCACCAGATAATCGTCCGTGACGATGACCGGAAGCCCCTTTAAGGTCAGACGGATGGTTCTCGCCAGATTCGCCGCTCCGGGCGGGCCGTCAGTCTCGCTCTTGGTGGGCAAGTTGGCCGGCTGGTCCGCCCATCCCGTCGTGATAAACACATAATCTCCCGGCTTTATGGAGCGCTGCATCAGCTCCACGGCCGCCAGCGTCATGGGCTTTCCGCCCAGAAGGTCCCTCGCCGCGTCAAACAGCACCTGCGCGGTTCCCCTCGCCCCGATGTCCACATTGATCAGACGGTCAATGGACTCGGCTACATTGTAAAGTCCTGTATCTGATACCAGTTTCCGCATTGCACTTATCTCCTCCTCATCACGGTTTTACACTCAGACGTTTCAGACTGAAATACTCCTTGAGCCCCCATTGGGACGCGTCGCAGCCGACTCCGGACTCGCGCACGCCGCAGTGGGGAAGCATCGGGCCCGTGCTGAAGCCATTGACGTAGAGCTCGCCGAACTCCAGCACCTCGAAGGCTCTGGCGATGGCTCTGGCGTCGTGTCCGTACAGGTAGGAGGTCAATCCCGCCTCCGTGTCATTGGCCTTCTTTAACACGTCCTCGAAATCCGTGTAGGCGCGCACTGAGATCACCGGCCCGAAGATCTCCTCCCTGGAAATCCGCATGTCCTCGGTCACGTCCGCCACCAGCGTCGGGTTTATGTAGGCGCCCTTCTCGAAGCCGGCCGGGATATCCCCGCCGCAGAGGACTCTCGCCCCGTGCGCCTTTGCGTCCGCGATCAGACCCAGCACGCGGTCCCGCTCTCTCTTATTGATCATGGGGCCCATGACCATCTCGCCCGCATCGCGGCCTGCGCCAATGGTCACCCGTTTAAACTCCTCCTGCACGCGCTGGCAGAACTCCTCGTATCTGCTGGCGTGCACGTAGATCCGGTTGTAGCCGATGCAGGTCTGTCCGGTGTTGGACACCTGGCTGATCACCGCCAGCTTCGCGGCCTGCGCCACGTCGCCGTCCTCCATGATGATGGCCGGGGCGTTTCCGCCCAGCTCCAGGGAGTAGGTCTTGATAGAGGACGCGCCCTGGGCCATCACCTGGCGTCCGGTGTCGGTGGAGCCGATCAAGGTGATCATCTTGGGAATGCGGCTGATGTTCAGCGCGTCTCCCAGCTCCCCGGCCGGGCCGGCGATGATATTCACTACGCCCGCCGGAAGCCCGATCCGGTGCATAATCTCGCCCAGATACAGGGTCGCAAGCGGCGTCTGGCTGGAGGGCTTCAGCACGCAGCAGCAGCCGGAAGCGATGGTCGGCCCGATTTTGAGGGCCGCGTTTCCCAGCGGATAATTCCAGGCCAGATGGCCCACCACTACGCCGAGCGGTCTCTGATCCACCAGGTGATAAAATTCGCCCCTGCGGCCTCCGTTGTCGGAGTAGGTGGTTCCCGTCACGCGGCGGATCTCCTCCGCGAAATACCGCAGGCTGGAGATGCCCCAGTCAAAATCGTAGCACGCCTCCGCGTAGGGCTTTCCCGACTCTCTGGAGAGGAGATCCACGATGTACTCCCGCTCCTTTAAAAGAGCCTCCGTGTATTTGCGCAGCCACTCCACTCTCTCGTCCAGCGGAGTCCAGGACCAGACCTTAAAAGCTGCCTGCGCCGCCTCCAGCGCCTCGTTCGCCTGCTCCTTCGTGGCGGCGGAAAATGTCTCGAACACCAGGCCCGTCGCAGGGTCGCTCACATTAAGCGCGCCGCCTCTGCCGTCCACCAGCTGTCCATTGATATACTGCTTAAACATCTCTATTCTATTCCTTTCCGCGCGTTCGCGCCATCCTGAAATAAACTCTTAAAACAAGCTTTTTATATAATTGGTGACAGCCTCGCCGTCATAGCCATACTTGTGATACAGCTCCTTGGAATCGCCGAATCCCGGATATACCTGGGGAATGCCGAACCGTTTGAAGGATTTAAGACTCACGCAGTTGTCGGTCAGCACGTCGCTGACAGCGCTGCTTAAGCCGTTGTTCATCAGATGGTCCTCCCAGGTGACAATGCGTCCCGTTTCCTCTGCCGCCTTCAAAACTGCCTCGCGGTCTAAAGGCTTCACGGTAAACATGTCGATCACGCGGACGCTGATTCCTTCCTTTCCAAGCGTATCGGAGATGCGGATGGCCTCGCTCACCATCTCGCCGCAGGCGATAATCGTGATGTCCTTCCCCTCCCGGGCCGTGTAGGCCCTGCCGATCTCAAACTGCGCGTCCTCGGGATAGAGCACCGCATTGTTCTTTCCCGGATCCATGCGGATGGCCATGGGGCCGTCCCAGTCCACGCTCTTTAAGATGATCTGGCGAAGCTGGTTGGGATCCGCCGGCGCGCACACTGTCATGTTGACTAAGGAGCTGAAAAGCGCCATGTCCTCCATCGCATAATGGGTGGAGCCGCCGTTACCCGTAAGGCCGGAATAGTTGGCGATGATCCGCACCGGGAGCTTCGGATAGCACACGTCCGTGCGGACCTGCTCCAATGCGCGCATACTCATGAACGGCATCATGCCGATGATAAACGGCACGGCCCCCTCCAGGGCCAGGCCGGCGCTGACGCCCACCACGCACTGCTCTGCGATGCCGGTGTCGATGAAGCGCTCCGGATGCGCCTTCTTAAAATCGCCGCATCCCCAGCCGATATCGGGAGTCAGAAGCCAGATACGGTCGTCATTTTTGCCAGCTCCACAATCGCATCGCCCACAACGGTTCTTCCTGAATTAAATTTTTCCAGTGTATAAGATTCCTGCATCAGATCGCCTCCTTTTCACGCTCATAAGCCTCGGTCAGATCGCTCAGAGCCGTCTTTAAATCTGCGTCGTTTAAGCTGCCGCAGTGCCACTTGATCTGTTTTTCCATGAAGGAAACTCGGTAGCCCTTCACCGTGTCCGCCACGATGACCGTCGGCACGTCGCTGTCCGCCGGCGGAAGGGAATCGAAGGTCTCCACCACCTGTTTCATGTCGTTTCCATTAATCTCAATCACGTTCCAGCCGAACGCGCGCCACTTGTCGGCGTAGGGCTCCAGCATCACGGAGTCCTCGCTGAAGCTGGTCATAAGCTGCCGGTTCCTGTCCACGATGGCCACCAGGTTGCCCAGCTTTAAGGCCCGGCCGTTGATGGCCGCCTCCCACACGGAGCCCTCGCAGGTTTCACCGTCGCCCATCATGCAGAACACCCGGTGGGACGCCTTTTTCATCTTCGCGTGGGCTGCCATGCCCACGCAGATCGCCAGCCCGTGTCCCAGGGACCCGGTGGACGTCTCCACGCCGGGCAGACGCACCTTGCACGGGTGCTGTCCGTAGGCGCTGTCCAGTTTCCCGTAGGTCGCCACAATCTCGTCGTAATCGAAGAATCCGCGCAGTGCCATGGTGATATACATGCACACCGCCCCGTGTCCTTTACTCAGAATAAAACGGTCTCTCTCCGGCATCTTGATGTCCTTCGGGTCAATGTTCATCGTGTGATGAAACAGGCAGGTCAGCACGTCCGACATGGACATGTCTCCGCCCATATGTATATTTCCCTGATAGCTTCCGCAAAGCCTGCACAGATCCACCCGGAGCCTGTGGGCCAGCTCTTCCAGCCGCAGAATTTCCTGTCTGTCTGCCATATCTTTCCCTCCCTGTTCTCTAACAAATCACGAGTCCCGGCTCGTCGGACACGATGCGCTTCAGCGCGTTGAACGCGGATACCGGGGTGTAAGCACCTGTCACGAGCCCCTTCGGCACGCTGCACACCTCGATGTTAAAACGCATGCCGTCAGCCTGCACCTCGATCAGATGGGTATTGCCCTCCACATCCGGGTCCGCCACGATGCGGGAACGGGTCTTGTCAAAGCCCAGGCCCGCGATGGCGATGCCCGCATGCACGTTTACGTTGCGCGGGAACTTCTGACACGCCTCCCTGGTGGGGCCGTCAAAAAGCACCGTCTTTTCTTTTACATTGCTGCCCAGGTTTGCCGGGCGCTTGGTGGTGGTGATAACCACGCTCTCTAAAAGCTCGCGGCCGTCGAAGATTCCGTCGTATCCCAGCACGGCTCCGTGGGGAATATGGATCCTCCGGTTCCATTTTTTGCAGAGCTTCTCCGCCTCCGCCCGGAAGTTCTCATCCGCAAACGCAGTGGAGGAAAAGGTGAGAAAATCCGCGTGTGGCAGAACCACCGGCGCCAGCTGCCATACCGCCTGGTAGGTGGCCGCCTCCACCACGATGTCCACCGCCTGTACTTCCAGGCACTCCGAGAGCTTCTCGGGGCTGGAAAGCACCAGCTCCGGGTCAAGGCCTGCCGTGGCCTCGCTGCTCAGATCGTAGACGAAGGCCAGCTCGGCGTCTCCCAGCTCCGGGAGATGTTCGTGAATATATTTTCCAATCAGTCCATATCCAATAATTCCAATCTTTTTCATGGCTTTGGTCTCCTTTACGAAAATCAGTATGTCAGCTTTCTGGCTCTCGCCACGGTCTCCCACCGCCCCACCAGTCTGCCGCCCTCGGCCACCAGAATCTCCGGGTACAGCACCGTCGTCGGGCAGATGTGGCTGGGAATCACGTAGAGAATGTCCCGATGGCCGGACGCTCATCCTCATGGCCCTCGTCCATCTTCCACAGCCAGTGTTCCTCGCTCTGGAACATGGCCTGGGCATTTACGCCCACCAGCTCGCCGCGCACCGGCTGATCGCAGGAGATTCCCTTGCTTCCCAGATCCAGCGTGAATGTGTTGTGCGCCGGGTGGCTGACCACGCGGGTCAGAATCGCTCCCGCCTCCCACATCTTAAGATCCGGCGCATCCTTGCCGTAGCGGGCATCCATCACGAAGGAGGTTCCGGGGGACAGGAAATAGTCGCTGACCTTCGCATGACAGGGGAACGAGGGGGTTCCGCCGACGATAACCGTGTCGCAGACAAGTCCCTTCTCCTTAATTTTTCTGCGCACCTCCTCGATGGCGCTGTCCATGCGGTTCACAGCCTCCTGGCGGTCCTTCACGTCCACCTGGTGATTGTGGCCGTCGTAGCAGTGAAGGCCTCTCACCTTAAGGTTCGGATATTTGGAGCAGGCCTCATAAAACTCCGGCACCTCCCCAAGCGGAACTCCGGTGCGGTCCTGTCCCACGTTCACATCCAGAAGGACGGGGATGATAAGCCCGGTTCCCTCCGCCGCGTCGGACAGCTTTTTAAGGCTCTCCAGATCGTCTCCCAGCGCCCAGAACTGGGTCTGGGGACTGTTCTGGGCCAGGTTCACGAACCGCTCGATGTTGGGCCCCACCAGCGCGTAGGCCACTAAGACATTCTCGGCTCCCGCAGAGGCGGTCATCTCCGCCTCCGCGATGGTCGCGCACATAAAGTGCGTGAATCCCATTTCAATCTGCATTTCAACCAGCTCTCTGGTCTTGTGCGTTTTCACGTGGTACCAGAGCCTGCCGGCTCCCCCGGCCAGCTCGATGGTGCGCTTCGTGTTCTCCACGATGGCGTCACGGTAATAGATGAGCGCCGGGCTGATGATATTCTCCTCACCCTCAAGATGATAATTTTCCAGCTTCATATTCCTGTCATTTCCTCCTTACTCGTCCTCCGGAATCACGCACACCTTGATGCACTGTCCGCTGCGCGCCAGATCCAGAGCCTCCTGGTACTTAGAGAGCGGGAATGTGTGTGTCACAATCTTATCTAACGGAAGAATGCCGCTCTCGATGATGCGCGCCGTCTTTTCCATGTAATACTTTCCAAGGAACACGCCGTGTATCTCCACTTCCTTCTTGAGCACCTCGCCCACTTTAACAGGAGCGAGAGCCGTCTCGTCGTGGCCGCACTGGAGCACCTTTCCTCTCGGTCTTACGCACTCCACACAGTCCATGAGCATGGCAGCCACCGCTCGATACAGTGGTCGACGCCGCGTCCTCCGGTCTCCTCTAAACAGACCTGCTTGAGGTCCTCCACCGTCGGATCCACCACCCGGGTGCGCCCAGCTCCAGCGCCTTGTTTCTGCGGTACTCCACCGGCTCAGAGAGAATGATCTTTCTCGCGCCGCTGGCCTTCGCCAGAACCAGATAGAGCTGTCCGATGGGGCCTCCGCCCAGGATGCACACCGTGTCGCCCACATGGATGTTCAGCTTCTCCAGAGAGTATCCGCAGGTGGCCAGCGGCTCCGCAAGCGCCATCAGCTCTGCCGGCGTATCGTCGGCAATCTTGTACGCAAACTTGGAAGGAACCAGCGTGTAGGTGATCAAGCCGCCGTCCTTAAATACGCCCATGGCATCCGCCTGGCCCTCCAGCCCCGGCTCGTCGAGGTAGAGGTTCTCGCACATCTCCGGCCAGCCGGAACGGCACGCGTCGCAGTAGCCGCAGGGGCCGTGGGGATCGACGATGACCTTGTCGCCCGGTTTTAAATTGGTGACTGCACTGCCGGTCTCCACCACCTGTCCGCAGAACTCATGTCCGAAGATGATGCCCGGACGGGAGGGATGCTTCTGCGGGGTCGCAAAGATGTTGATGTCCGTGCCGCAGATGCACACGCCCAACACCCGGATGAGCACGTCGTCCTGATTCTTGATCTGTGGTCTGGGGCGATCCTCGATAGCAAATTCGCCCGGTCCTTTATAAATCACTGATTTCATATCCAATTACCGCCTTTCTGTACGTTTATTCTATGTTTACTCTTAACCCTCGACCGATACCCACTTGGAATCGTTGTCGCCGCTCTCCATGACCGCATGCACGAAGCGCACGCCGGACACGCCTGTCTCCACATCCGGGAAATCCAGATCGTCCGCGGTGATCTCCTCGCCGTTCTTGCGCTTTAAGAGATAGTTGATAATGCTGCGGTAGATGTTGGCCTCCGCCACATAGTATCCTTCCGGATGTCCGAACGGAAGACGGAAATGGCGTTTCTCCTCGTCGGAGAAGTAGCTGCCGCCTCTGGTGAGCACGGTGGTCGCCTCGCCGTATTTGTGGTAGATCACGTCGTCCGGACGGATCTGCTGCCACTCCAGCGCGCCCTTGGTGCCGTAGACACGGAATACCATCTCGTTGGACTTGCCGCAGGCCACCTGGCAGAACCAGTAGGAGCCGTGCACGCCATTCTCATACTCTACTAAGATATTGTCGTTGAAGTCCAGCTTCTTGCCGAAACGGTCCACCGTAGCCGCCACGCGCTTGATCTTGAGACCGGTTACATAGTGAACCAGATGCTCGATGTGTGTTCCGTCGTCGGCACAGGTGTTGGAGATACCGGAAAGCTTCGGGTCAGAGCGCCAGATCTTGGAGTTGATCTGGGAATCCTCGTGCAGCACGTTGAGGAAGCAGCCGGCTGTGTACTCGGCGTTGATGGAAACGATATCGCCCAGATCCCCTCTGGCCACCATTTCCTTCATCACCTTGACCATGGGATACCCGGAGTAGCAGTAGTTGACCGCAAAGAGCAGATCCTTTTCCTTTGCCAGAGCTGCCAGTTCCTCGGCCTCCGCAACCTCAAAGCAGAGCGGCTTCTCACACATCACGCCGATGCCGTGCTCCAGAAAGCACTTGGCAATCTCATAGTGAACGAAGTTGGGAGTGCAGATCGCCACAAAATCGATCTTGCCGGCCTCCTTCTCGGCCATCTCCTTATAATCGAAGTAGATTCTGGAGCGATCCACGCTGTAGAACTCTCCGCACTCCACATTCAGCTCGTCGATCGCTGAAAAGCATCCGCATACCAGCTCCGCTCTCGGGTCGAACGCCAGACCTTTTCTGTGAACCTCGCCGATGAGTGCCTTTAAATCTCCGCCTACCATACCATACTGAACTTTTTTCATAGTCTGTCACCTCATAAAATTTATTTTTGTTTTATTTGCAATTACTCGGGATACCTGCAATTACTCAAACCCACAGATTTCCTTAGCTGTCTTTATGGTCTGTGCCGAATCCCCGGAGGGGAAGAACTCCAGGCAGGCCGTCCCGTCAAAGCCCGACGCTCTCACGGCGTCCATCAAATACTTATAGTTGATCTCCCGGTGCCCGGCTCGTGCCGGTCGGGAGCGTCCGCGATGTGGACGTAGGGAACAATATCCGCGTTCTCCTTAAAATTTTCCAGAAGATCCCCGTGCATCAGCTGCATGTGGAAGAAATCGCACAGCAGGCGCACTTTCGGAGACTGGATAGCACGGACAATATCTGCGCCCTCCTTCGTGTCGGTCAGCAGCATCCCCGCGTCAGCCCCGTGATTATGCAGCGGTTCCAGAAGAAGGGTAATCCCGCTGTCCTCGAGAACCGGAGCCAGCAGCGTCAGCGTCCGCACCATATTGGCCATCTGCGCCGTACGGCTGTATTTTCCTCTGAGATCCGAGCTCTTTCCGTCGGCGAAATGATTGGAAAACGCGATCAGCGTGTCGCAGTTTAAATACTTCGCCGCATCAATGGAACGCTTCATCCACTCGATATAGCCGGCGCTGTTCTCGCCGTCGCAGAGGGAAAAAGGCTTCTGCCCGCTGAACGCGGTGACCTTCACGCCCCAGCGGTCGCAGGTCTCCTTGATCTTTTTCACGTCCCGTCCGTTCCAGTCCCAGAACTCCACCGCATCGATGCCCGCCTGCTTCGCCAGAACGATCTTCTCACACAGATCCGCATCCCCAAACAGGGGCTCTATGTTTGCCGCGTATGTAATCATGTGATTCGCCTCCTTATAACAGGCCGGAATCCGCCTGGAATTTGAGGATGCCCGCATCCGTCAGCGGATGCCTAAGCATCTGGGTCAGAACCCCGTAGAACAGTGGCAATATCGGCTCCCGCCAGCGCACAGTCCGTGACGTGCATGGTATTGCGGATGCTGGCCGCGATGATCTGCGTGTGAATATCTTCGTAATTGGCAAACATCGCCGATATGGTGCGGATGAGCTCCACGCCCTTCTCGGAAACATCATCCAGCCGCCCTAAGAAGGGGGACACGTAGGTGGCTCCGGCCCTGGCCGCCAGAAGCGCCTGGTTGGCCGTGAATACCAGTGTCACATTGGTCTTTATATTCTCGGCGGACAGCACCTTTACTGCCTTTAAACCTTCCCCGGTCATGGGGATCTTCACGACCATGTTGGGATGAATGGCCGCGATCTCTCTTCCCTCGCGGATCATTCCCTCCGCCTCCGTGGTCGAGGCCTTCACCTCGCCGCTGATGGGGCCGTCCACAATCTGGGTGATCTCCTTGATCACCTCGTTGAAATCCCGTCCTTCCTTCGCGATCAGTGACGGATTGGTGGTCACCCCGCAGATGATTCCCATGTCGTTGGCCTTGCGGATCTCCTCCACCTTAGCCGTATCAATAAATAATCTCATGTTTCTATCTCCCGTCTTAATTTGTTTTTGTGCTTCCCAGACGCCAGCGCTTCGCTGCAAGTTCGTTCTCCACATATGAATATTCTTTATCCAGATGGTAGAAGATCAGGAACAATGCGATGCCGCCGTATGCAATAAAGGGAACCAGAAGATACAGTCCCTGGATGGCCGCCATAGCCGATGCCGGGTTAACCGCCGCCATACCGTCAAATCCGTTCATGTCCATAACGAAACCACACAGCGCATTGGTAAGTCCGCCGCCCAGCTTGTAGCCTACAGCCGATGCACAGTAGCAGACGCCCTCGTTCCGGATGCCAGTGTACCAGTGCCCATACTCCACAGTGTCAGCTAACAGGCCGTAAATCAGTGCGCCCACGATACCTCCGCCGATTCCGCGGATGATCAGCCCGACAGTTAAGTAAAGAAGATTTGCGGATACAGCGCCATCAAGGCCGCTCCCACCAGGAACGTGAGACTCCCCACCATCGACACGTTTCTCTTGCCCCATTTCTTCACGAAGGGGGCCGCGATCAGCACTGACAGGATCAGCGGAATCTTCTCCGCCAGCGTCAGAAGCGTTACCTGCTCGTTATCGCCCAGAACGTACTGTGCGTAATAGGATACCATCATGCCGTTCAGTGAGAAGTACACGCCCCACAGAATGAACATTCCGGCCACGATCAGCCAGTATTTGTTGCGGAACAGTGCGCCGATGCTCTTTCCCACCGGGATTTCCGTATCCTGTGATTCCTCTTCCACATTCTCCTGCTCCTTGCAGTTTAAAAAGCAGATGAGAAGCAGAATCATGGCGATCACCGCGTACCCGACGGCGATCATGATCCACGCCTTCTGGTCTCCGCCCAGCCGGTTTGCCATCGGCAGCGTAAATGCCGTGACGATCACTGCGCCGATAGGAGCGATGCACATGCGTACATGTTTAATACGGTTCTCTCATTCTGACTCGATGTCATGCGAACCGCCATCGTTCCGTAGGGAGATTTAAGGCTGTATACACGATCGTCACCGCAAAGTTATAAGTGATAAACACGTATATGGCCTGAACCATCTCGCTGGCCTGCGCCGGAACCATGAACATGAGCACCGCCGCCGCTCCGAACGGAATGATCATCCGCAGAACCCAGACTCTGGCTTTTCCATACTTCGACTTCGTGCGATCCACGATAACCCCCATGATCGCATCGCTGAACCCGTCAAACACGCGCGAAAGTAGCAAAATCGTCCCCACCACAGCCGCAGACATGCCAACCACATTGGTGTAGAAATACGCAGCCATGTTGGCAGTTGCGGCAAACAGGATATTGCATGCCAGATCTCCGAATGAATATGACAACCTCGTCTTAAATGATAGCTTTTCCAACAGTTTTCACCTTTCCCTTTCCAATTTTATATTGACAACCACTCTCCATGTTTCTATACTAAATTCATAAAGCGCCTTGAATCTTGTAGCTTTATTTTATGACATCTGCCAGTCCGGCGCTACGTATATCCTCTCACATTTTGGTAAAATCGTCCCAAACATACCATTCAGATAAAAAAGGAGGCCGATCCATGATCAACCAGGAAGTCATCGTCAATCAGCATCTCGAGGAGCAGGTCATGCTGGAGCACCCGGATTTTCCCCTGGGCCGCTTCATCGACCAGCTGGATTATTTCGTCGACGGCTCATTTCTCTGCCACTGGCATACCAACTTTGAGCTGGCCATCATACTGGAGGGCAGCGTCGAATACATACTGGACCAGCAGCCGTTTTCGCTGGAGAAGGGAATGGGGCTCTTCATCAACTCCCAGACCATGCACTCCGCCCGCCAGCTGATTCCCGGCTCCGTGATCTTCAACATCTCGTTTCCGCCGTCCCTTTTCAACACCGTGCTGGCCACCTCGCTCTATCAGAAGTATTTCAACCCGCTGTCTTTAAGGAAGATAAGCGGGCAGATGATCTCCGGCGACACGGCGGAGGGCCGGGAGATTCTGGAGGCGTTCTGGCACATACACGAGGCCGATCCGGAAGAATTTACCTACGAGCTGACCTGCATGGAAAATATCCTCCACATCTGGCGGAATCTCCTGTTCCTCATCAACCAGTCGGAGCCAGAAATCTATACCTACAATGACATGCTCCGGGAACAGCGGATGCACCGGATGATCGAGTTTATCCAGACGCACATCGACGCGCCGCTGACCGTGGAGGACATCAGCGCCGCCGCAAACATCAGCCGGAGCGAGTGTTTCCGCTGTTTCTCCCTGTTCGGCCAGACGACGCCGATGGAGTACACCAACCGCTACCGCTTACAGTGCGCCGCCCAGAAGCTGGCCCACTCCAACGAGCGGATCTCCGATATCTGCTTCTCCTGCGGCTTCAGCAGCATCAGCTACTTCGGGAAATCCTTCCACAAGGCTTACGGCGTCACGCCCTCCGCCTACAGGAAGCATCCGCCGGGGGCGTGAGGGCGGAAGATGGCTGATGCTGTCCGGAGGACTGCGGTTTAAGCGAATACTTAAGAGATGCCTGGAGAATAGGAACTGAAAAAGGAAGAAAGAGCCCCGCCGCCGCAAAGCTCTTTCTTCCTTTATGGTTCTGCCGATTCAATATATTATTTATTGCTGGCACTTCCATATCGCCATCGGATGTTCCTTAATTCTTTCTATAATTTTTTCATCATCAAATAACAATTCCGCAACATACTCTTTAGCAATAAACCGATCCATGTATTCCTGCTCCCGCTCGGTCAGCTTCATCAGATCTGCAATGTAATCTTTTGCCTGCTGTTTTCTTTCATCCAACTTAAAATTCTCTTTCCTTCTCAGTACAGGAAATAACTCTCTTCGTATCTTATCAAACCTCAAGGAATCAATCGCTGACGTATCAAAATCCCGGTTCACTGTCTCCGTAGAAATCGTTGCGTAGAATGCAAAGCATTTACGAAACATATCTCTTTCATCCTCAAACAGATTTTCAGCAATCAGATTTCCCCAATCATATAAATCTCTCGCTGCCGCCGGCATTCTGATACTGATAATAAAACGCATCCAGGCTATGCGTACATCGGGAACCTTTTGACAGCTGGTAGTTTTCCGCCTCCATATAACTTTTAATAAGAGTGGTAATCTTCGCTCTGGTCTCCAACATATCTTCTTTTGTATCGTTTGGTGTATAGTCCATATCAATATCCACAGATAAACGCGGAAGATTAAACACCGCCAAATTGATGGCTGTTCCCCCTTTCAAAAGCAGATGTTCCCTCAGATAGTCCTCTTCGTTCAAATAACGCAATATTTCCTTCAATCGTAAGACTTTTTCAAAAGTATCTCTTACAAATCCATACCGCTGTGCAGCACGTCCAATCTCCGCTTTATCATATATCGGCATCCATAATCACTCCATTTTTCATGTTCTGCAAATCATCCGGAACAACCAGTTTCCATGTGTTATCATAGCTCCCGCCATTTTGATCCCGTGTAAGATATCGCTTGCTTTTTCCAATCTGTTTCCTGCACGTTTCAAAGAACGAATCAGACAATCCCATCTGCTCCCTGTGCTGCCATAACAGATAGCCCATCTTCTGATACAAAAACTGATTTTTATAGAGTTCCAGATATCTGAGCAGTCTTTTCTCCTGCATTTGATGCACACTCTCCATATTCTGCACCACTTCTTCAATGCCAGAAATCTTATCCATATCCTTGATACTGTCCACAATGGTACGCTCCAGATTGGTTACCGCAACACCTCCGCTATAAGGCGGTTTCTCAATTCCCTCTAAGCTTTTCGACTCTACAAAGCAGTACATATACCCATCAAACGTAAAGTCACGAAAGCTGGTCTCAGAAGATACATACACATCGTAACATACTTGATCCGTAATTCCATAATACTCCATAGCTGTATGGTGAGACACGTATGATGTCGGCGTAATATGGCTGGCTATCTGAAAACGATTGGCCACTGGAGCACCAGTTTCTCCGCTGATACAGGTATACATATTATTGCGAATTTTGGCAACCATACCTTCTTTCGTCAATCGCTTAACTGCAGAACGTGCGCTATTCATATTATTGTAAAACACATTTACATCTTCCATGTTGAAGACCGGTTTTTTCAATAGTTCAAAATATAAATTCATGTCCCATCCTCGTTTTTATCATTACTTTAGTTTGCTCATAAACCATATTGTCAATCTTTTAAACCAATAATATACCCACATCAGTCATATGTCAAGTTTATAATTTTATCACTTTAATTTATTATGAAGCCACTTTAATCAAAAATCAAACCCATCTATCATCCCAAATATAGTGTTCTCATCAAAAATTCGTTCCATACTAAGGAAAAAGAAGAAAGAGCTCCGCTGCCGCAAAGCTCCTTCTTCCTCTATCAGTCCTATTCCCTTATTTAACAATCACTTTGTATCTTCCCAAAAACATCAGTCATTCACCAAGCCGCCCTGCTCCTCGATCCGCTTCCGGATATCCAGCATCTTCCAGTCCGTGCTGGCGATGAGCTCCGCGCAGTTTTTCAGTTCCTCGCTGATCTCCTCGGCCACCAGATCGTCCATCTGCTTTTGTACTTGAGCTGATGATCCAGGCTGGCCCAGAAATCCATGGCGATGGTGCGGATCTGCACCTCCACGCGGATAAACTGCTTGCGGTCGGAAAAGAAGACGGGCACCTCAATGATCATGTGATAGCTGCGGTAGCCGTTGACCTTCGGGCTGCGGATGTAGTCCTTAATGGCGATCACCTTCACATCGTCCTGCCGCGCCAGCATCTCAACTACCTCGTAAATGTCGTCGATAAACGAGCAGATCACCCGCACGCCGGCCACATCATCCAGGTTCTTCATCACCGACTCCGTGGAGACAGGAAGATTCCTCCTCTGCAGCTTCTCGATAATACTGATGGGCTTCTTAATCCGGGATTTTATCATCTCGATGGGATTTCTCTGGTTTCTCACCGAGAGCTCGTCGTTTAACACCTCCAGCTTTGTGCGCACCTCGCGGATGGCACAGGAATACATCATCATAATCTCACGGAACCGCATGGCCTCATTTAAGAACTTTTCCGGCACCTCAAACTCCTCCGGAAGACGGATCGCCTGCTGCTCCAGCTCACTGTTTTTGTTGAAACTCACTTCCATAGTAAACACCTCAAATGTCTTTAATGATCGGTCTGTTTATAAACATTATAACTGAAAATCTGCCGGGAAACAATTCATCTTTTATAAAATTTTCCTTAATAAGATAACTACAGCCATTTACAAAACCCAGGACAAATGATATGATTTTATATACAAACATTCGGAGGTACATAAGCATGAAAGTATTAGGTTATTACAACGGCGTCTGCGGACCGCTGGAGGAGATGACCGTCCCCATGAACGACCGCGCCTGCTATTTTGGAGACGGCGTTTACGAGGCCGCCATGGCGAGAAACGGTGTGATCTTCGGTCTGGACGAGCACATGGACCGTCTGTTCAACAGCGCCGGCCTTCTCGATATCCAGATTCCTTACACCAAGAAAGAGCTGGCAGACATCCTCTACGATCTTCTCGGCAAAATGGATGACAGCGAGATCTTCATCTACTGGCAGATCAGCCGCGGAACCGCCATGAGAAAGCACGAGTTTCCGGAGGCAGGCGTGACCGCCAATCTCTGGATCACCATGAAGCCGGGTTCCTGCAAGGAGCCGGACAGCTCCTTAAAGCTCATCACCGTGGAGGACACCCGTTTCTTCCACTGCAACATCAAGACCCTTAACCTTCTGCCCAACGTCATGGCGTCCCAGAAGGCCGTCGCAGCCGGCTGCGACGAGGTGGTGTTCCACCGGGGCGACATCGTCACCGAGTGCGCCCACAGCAACGTCTCCATCTTAAAGGACGGCGTGTTCAAGACCCACCCGACCGACCATTTCATCCTGCCGGGCATCACCAGGATGCACCTCATCCAGGAGTGCAAGAAGCTCCTGATCCCCGTGGACGAGACCCCGTTCACCTTAGAGGAGCTTTTTGACGCCGACGAGATCATCGTTTCCAGCACGTCCAAGCTGTGCTCCGCGGCCTGCGAGCTCGACGGCAAGCCGGTGGGCGGCAAGGACACGGCGCTCCTTCGGAAACTGCAGGAGAGCTATTATAAGAGATATTTAGAGACGACGAAAGGGTAATTGAATAAAAAGAAGAGGCTAAATCCGCAGATATGGAATTTAGCCTCTTTTTAGAATATCGAAAATACAGGAAAGGAATGGGTATGAACGAAGAATATAGACTAACCCCTTACGAAACAAGGGAAATCCTGTTTTATAAAACCGATAACGGTGAAGTTCGAGTCGAAATCCTTTTATATCAGGAAAATATGTGGCTGACCCAGGCAAAAATGGCAGAATTATTTGAAGTACAGAAAGCAGCTATTTCAAAACACCTAAAAAATATCTTTGAATCCGGAGAATTACAGGAAGAGACAGTTGTTTCCAAAATGGAAACAACTGCAGCAGACGGCAAACGGTACAGCACCAACTATTACAATCTGGATGCCATTATCGCTGTGGGATACCGTGTTAATTCTAAGAAAGCTACTATGTTCCGCATTTGGGCAAATCGGGTATTAAAAGAATTTATCATTAAAGGTTATGTGATGGATGATAAACGCATGCGTGAACCGGAATACTATTTCGGCAAGGACTATTTTGAAGAACAGTTAGAACGCATTCGCGATATTCGCTCCAGCGAGCGCCGTTTCTATCAGAAGATCACAGACATTTACTCCCAGTGCAGCGCTGATTATGATGTGAACAGCCCCGTTACAAAAGAGTTTTTCGCCACGGTACAAAACAAACTCCACTACGCCGTTACCCATCATACGGCGGCTGAAATTATTTATGACCGGGCGGACAGCACAAAGCCCAACATGGGACTGACGACCTGGAAAAATGCTCCGCAGGGGCGTATTCGCAAGTCAGATGTTTCGATTGCCAAAAACTACTTAAACAAAGAAGAAATTACTAATCTGAACGAAATCGTTACAATGTATCTGGACTATGCCGAGAGACAGGCACGGCGGGGAAATATCATGTATATGCAGGATTGGGTAAAGCGTCTGGATGCGTTCCTGCAGTTCAATGAAGAAGATATTCTTCATGACAAAGGAAAAGTAACAGCTGCCATCGCAAAAGCATTTGCAGAAAGTGAATTTGAAAAATTCCGTGTTTTACAGGATCGAACGTATCAGAGTGATTTTGATCGTCTTGTAGCAAGTATTGAAAAATCTGATACACCATTAAAATGACAAAACCCCACGCCTCCAACTGTACTGTCAGAAACGTGGGGGTGTATCTTACATCTCCTCCACTCTCCGCACCGCCTCATCCATCCACGGCGCCTCGATATACTCCGCTGTCCCCTGGTCCACGGCCTCGGCGATCTTCGGTCGATGGGGATCTGCGCCAGCACCGGGATGCCGTACTCCTTCGCCACGTCCTCGATATGGCTCTCGCCGAACACAGAAATCCGCTTTCCGCAGTCGGGACATTCCAGATAGCTCATGTTCTCGATCAAGCCGATGATCGGAATGTCCATCTTCTTCGCCATGTTCACAGCCTTGCCCACGATCATGGACACCAGCTCCTGCGGGGAGGTCACGATAAGAATGCCGTCCACCGGAAGAGACTGGAACACGGTCAGCGGCACGTCGCCGGTTCCCGGAGGCATATCGACGAACATATAGTCCACGTCCTCCCACAGCGCCTCGCTCCAGAACTGCTTCACCACGCCGGCCACGATGGGGCCGCGCCAGATCACCGGGTCGGTCTCCCGCTCCAGAATCAGGTTTGCGGAGAGAATCTGGATGCCCGTGTAGGTTCTCGCCGGAACCATCAGATTGTCCTCCGTCACGCCCACGGTCTCATGCACGCCGAAGGCCTTCGGGATGGACGGGCCCGTAATGTCCGCATCCAGAATCGCCGCGTGCTTTCCCTTCGCCTGCATCTTAACGGCCATCATGCTGGTCACCAAAGACTTGCCGACGCCGCCCTTTCCGCTCACGATACCGATCACCTTTTTCACCGAGCTTTTCGGGTTCAACGCCTCCAGAAAGCTCGTCTGTTCCGCTGTTCTGCTGCCGCAAGTTTCCCCGCAGCTGCTGCAGTTATGATTGCAGCTCTCACTCATTTTATTTTCCTCCTTTTATCTCAAGAGCCTCGCCCTTTTTCATGCAGCGGGGGCTCCCCTTGATTGCTTTAAAGACGCCCATGCTCTCCAGACGCACCGCCAGCGTGTAGAAAATCAGGCTGTCCACCGGCCACTGGACCGCATTCTTAAACATGCGCATGGGCAGAATGGCTACCAGCGCCTGCCCGTACAGCAGATGAATCCACAGGCTGTTCAGAAACACGTTGCAGACCAGAATCACCAGAAGCTTCACCAGCAGCACGCGCTTAAATGTCACCGGCCGGCCGTAGAGCACAGCCCCGTAGAGAAGGCCGCCGGCGATGGCCGTCAGCGTGAACCCCGGAAAGAAATCCCCGGTGGCTGATGATGAACTTCACCAGGTCCAGGATCCCGCCGTAGCAGGCGCCGACCACCGGGCCGTAGAGCAGATAGACAAACTCATTGGCCAGCGTGGATATGCCGATTTTCAAATACGGCCCCGCCTGGATCGTAAACATGCCTAAGACCACGGATGCCGCCGCGAACATGGCGGCCGTCGTGATGGTTCTCACGTGCTTTAACTCGGCGTAAGAATCCCTGAACAAAGTTGCTAATTTCATAAAAAATTACCTCCTTCGCAGAAATACCTTACCACAAAAGGAGATAATCTTTTGCCGGACTATCTTCGTTTGCAGCGGGATGCGATATGCGGACCGCAAGACTTCCCGTCTTTTCGTCCAGGTGACAACTCCCTGTTCACCCGGCACTTTACGCCCGCACGTCTACTCTGCATAAAATATTATTTTTTCTTCCTGTTAAGTATATCACATATTCTGCTCTTTTCAATCCATTTGTGCACCAAAAGCGCGATGACCGCCGCCAGAAGAAGCGCCGCCAGCACGTCCGTGGGGAAATGGACGAAATGGTAGAGCCTGGAAAACGCGATGAGAGCCGCCAGGACCTCCGCCGCAATCCCCCATTTTTATTGTATAAAAAATGGAAAACGCCGTCTCAAAGGACGCCAGCGTGTGCCCCGACGGAAACGAGTAATCGTGGGGACTCTCAATCAGAAGCAGCACCTCCGGCATCAGCCAGCAGGGCCTCTCCCGCGCCGCCAGATTCTTGAGAAGCAGATTTCCCACCAGAAATCCACCAAGCAGCGACAGAAGAACCGCCAGCCCCACCTTTCTGGTCCGGGAAAAAAGAGCATCAGAACGCCCATGGCGATAAACAGGACGCCCCCGTCCCCCAGATGCGTGATCACGGTCATGATCCCGTCCAGCACCGGGGTGTGCAGCTCCTGCAGGTGGAGGAGAAACGAAAGCTCCAGCGCCTGTAAATCCATCTACGCCTCCCCTTCCTCGTCCAGGAACTGTCTGAAGGACTGATCCATCTCGATGTAGTTGCGCTTTAAGGAGACGGGCTTTCCGTCCCTGGTCAGAAAGCAGTGGCGGCTCTCGCCCACGCAGCGGATGACACCGGTCTCCTTGTCGATGACCGTGTACTCCAGCGTCATGCGCACGCCGTTATACTCCCTGAGCTGGGTCAGGATCTCCACCGTATCCCCGAAATGGGTCATGGACTTGTACTCGCTGTGCACCGACAGCACTGGCTTATGATGCCGCGCTTCTCCATCTCGGCGTAGCCCATGCCCATCTGCTCCATCATGTCCATGCGGGCCTCCTCGAACCAGCGGATGTAGTTGGAATGATGGATAATTCCCATCTGATCGGTCTCATAATACTGGGTCTTGTGTTCATACACACGATATTCCATATACGTTCACACTCCTTCTCATTACAAAAAAAGCAGAGCCCGCCGGGGATCTGCTTTCGTCTCTTCCTATGCCTCGCCTAAGCCGTCCTCGATGGCCCTGGCCACCGTCTCCAGTGCTTCCTTCTCGTCCGGGCCGTCACAGATCAGTGTAATCTCCGTGCCGCTCTTGATGCCCGCAGCCATCACGTTCAGCACGCTCTTGGCCACGATCCGCTTCTCCCCGGCCTCTATAATAATATCGCTCTTAAACTTCATGGATGTCTGGGACAATACGCCCGCCGGTCTCAGATGAAGCCCGGAGGATTAACCACCTTCAAGGTCTTGGATACCATAATTTCGCTCCCCTTTTTCTCTGAAATTTTTCTCTGTCTCTAAGCCGATTCTATCTCAAATCCCCCTCCATGTCAAGAAGAACCGCCTCCGGCTCACCGATCAGAACGAGAGGTCTCCGGCGTCCCGCCCGGAAGCAGCCGCCCCGGCGTCCCCGCCGCGGCGGGAGAACACACAGCCGCAGTAGTCCTGCCTGTAGAGCCCGTACTGCTCCGAGAGCTCCAGCGAGCGGAAATGCCCGTTTTTCTTCTTGAAATCCGAGTTCAGATAGGCCACGCCGTACATGCTCCCGATCTCCTCGCCCAGCTGGTTTAAAAGCCTCGCGTCCTTCTTCGGCCCCACAGTCAGCGTGGTTGTGAAGTAGTCGTAGCCGCCGTCCTTCGCCAGACGCGCCGCCTCCATAAGGCGCAGCCGGAAGCATCGCTCACAGCGGGCGCCGCCCTCTTTCTCCGCCTCCAGGCCCTTCACGGCGTCGAAAACAGCGCCGGATCGTACGCCCCGGCCACCACGGTCACCGGGTGGGCGAACTCCATCTCCGACACCAGCCGCCTCACCTCCGCCAGGCGCTCGTCGTACTCCTTCGGCGGGTAAATGTTGGGGTTATAGTAAAATACGGTAATCTCAAAATACTTCGACAGATACTCCAGCACATAGCTGCTGCAGGGGGCGCAGCAGCTGTGCAGGAACAGACGGGGCACCCGCCCCTCCGCCGCAAGCCGCTCCAGCAGCCGGTCCAGCTCTCTCTGAAAATTTCTCGCATTCATAAACACACGCTCCCATCAGAGTTTTCCCACTCCGGGCCAAACCAAACAAAGAGGGCTCCGAAAAGCCCTCCTTTTTTCAAACCGTCATAAATCCTACAGAAAATCTCTGATTCTCTTGCTGCGCACCGGATTTCTCAGCTTTCTGAGCGCCTTCGCCTCAATCTGGCGGATACGCTCACGGGTCACGTTGAACTCCTTGCCCACTTCCTCCAGTGTCCGGGGATGTCCGTCCTCAAGGCCGAAGCGCAGGACGATAACCTGGCGCTCTCTCTCCTTCAAGTCGCCTAAAGCGCGTCGATGTGCTCTCTTAACATCACCGACTCCACGTTGCCCTCGGGCGTGACCACATTGCTGTCCGCCACGAAATCGCCCAGGCTGGAATCGTCCTCCTCTCCGATGGGGTCTCTAAGGATGCGGGCTCTCTAGCGATCTGCATGATCTCCATGACCTTCTCCTCGGACACATCCAGCGCCGCGGCCAGCTCCGCCACCGACGGCTCGTAGCCCAGCTCCAGGGTCAGCTTTCTCTGCATCTTTGACATCTTATTGATGGTCTCCACCATGTGCACCGGCACGCGGATGGTTCTGGCCTGGTCGGCCAGCGCCCTGGTCACCGACTGGCGGATCCACCAGGTGGCGTATGTACTGAGCTTGAAGCCTTTGGTGTAATCAAATTTCTCCACACCCTTTATAAGCCCTAAATTTCCCTCCTGCACCAGATCCAGGAAACTCATGCCCCTGCCGGTATAGCGCTTCGCAATGCTCACCACAAGACGCAGGTTTGCCTCGATGAGCCGCTCCTTGGCGTGCTCGTCTCCCTCCGCCTTCCGCTTGGCCAGCTCCTCTTCCTCCTCTGCGCTCAGAAGGGGAACCGTACCGATCTCCTTTAAATACATGCGGACCGGATCCTCCGTCCCGATTCCGTCCAGGAGATCGATGGCGTCAAAATCAATCTCTTCCTCCTCGGAGTTCTTTAAGAAGGTTTCATCCACATCATCCAGGTCGTCGTCCAGCAAAAGCGCGGACTCGTCCGACAGGATCGAATCATCCATCACCGGAACCACATCGATGTTGTGGCCCTCGAGATAACTGTATATGTGCTCCATCTGCTCCGGCTGGAGGCTCTCGCCGGCAAAGAAATCATTTATCTCCGTCACATCCAGAGCATTCTGCTTGGTTTTTGCCAGCTCAACGAGCTTTTTCAATTTCTCTAAAAAATTGTCTTTCTCCACAAATAACGTCCTTTCGCCAGGATATTCACTAAATCTACACGACTTTTCATTATATACCAGTCATATGCAAATTTCAACACATTTTTTTAACGGCAAACGCCTGTTTTAAATTTTCTATCTCCACCTCCGCGACGGAGCCCCCGAACTCGCCGTCCAGCGTCCAGTCCACGCTCTCCGGGGAGGTGATTTTCAAGTGTTTCGCCTTAAACTGGTAGACGCACTCGTTGTCGCCCTCGCGCATGAAAAGGTAGGATGCGATGCTGTGCAGATCTCTGGGCGTCTTCGGCGTGCGCACCAGGAGAACCTCAAACTCGCCGTCGTTTAAGGCGACGCCGCGGCCCACCAGGCCCTTAAAACCGCCCACCTGCAGCGTGTTGGTCACCATCCCCAGGATAAACTCGCCCTCCAGCTCCCGGTCCTCCGTCTCAAAGCGCATCCGATAAGACTTTAAATTCACCAGGCGCTTCACCGCCTCCAGCATGTAGGCCTGGTGTCCCAGCAGATTTTTCCGGTCCTGGGGCGTCACGTAGGAGACCTCCGTGAACGCGCCGAAGGCCGCAATGTATACAAAATACCGGTCCTCCCCGAATTTCCCCACGTCCAGAGGAAAATCGCTCCCGGTGAAAATGTCCTCCGCCGCCTTGAGTCCTTCCTTTGAAAGCCCCAGGCTGGCGGCAAAATCGTTGGTGGAGCCCGAGGGAATATATCCCAGCGCCGGCATCCTTGGCCCATCCATCAGACCGCTGACCGTCTCGTTCAGGGTTCCGTCCCCTCCGCAGCAGACCACCAGATCAAACTGCCATCCCTTCTCCCTGGCCACCCGGCGGGCGTCCGCCTGGCACTGGGTCACGTAAACCTCTGTGTCGTACCCGGCCTTCACCGCCAGATCCAGAATATCCACCATTTTTCCCTTCAGCTGCTCCTTTCCGGAGCGGGGATTGATTATCATTAAAAGCCGCTTCATGTTTCCACCTTTCCGATCTCCTCAAAGATCAGCCTCTTGTAGGCCCTGAAGGCCTCCGGAACAGAGTATGTGTCAAAAATCTCATTTTTATCAGCCATCAGATACCCTTTTGGCCCTCCCGTTCCGATGCGGAACCGGTAGCCGCCCATATGCCACTCCACGTGGGAAAAAACGTGCACCGACGCCGGAAGCGGCTCGCAGGTCCCGATCGTCCCGGCGTCAAGCCCCAGCGCCACGGCGGCCTCCTGCGCCGTGAGCCGTCCCTCCAGATTGGGAAACTCGTAGAGGGAGGCCAGAAGTCCGCCCTCGTCCCGCTTGCGGATGGCCACCCGGTTTTCGCACTCCACCAGGCAGACGGTCCGCTCCTCCGCCCTTCTGGCTTTTTCTTCGCCTTCACGGGTAGCTCCTCCGTCAGCCCGTCCCGGCGAGCCACACAGACCGAAGCTGCCGGACACTCCCCGCATCTGGGAGCGCCGCCGGGAATGCAGACCCAGTGCCCCCAGCTCGATGAGCGCCTGGTTGAAATCGCCGCATCTCTCCCTGGGGATCACGCCGGCTACCAGCCGCTCCACCCCGGTTTTCACCGACTGCTTCCCGATGTCCTCACGGCTGCCGGTGATTCTTGCCACCACCCGCAGCACGTTTCCGTCCACCGCCGGAGCCGGAATCCCGAAGGCGATGGACGCGATGGCCCCCGCCGTGTAGCTGCCGATGCCCGGGAGCTTCCGGATCTCCTCGTAGTCGCCGGGCATCTCGCCACCCAGTGCTCCTTAAGAATCAGGGCCGCCTTCTTCATGTTGCGGATGCGGCTGTAATACCCCAATCCTTCCCACAATTTCATCAATTTATCCTCATCCGCCTCCGCCAGATCGCGGATAGCGGGAAGTTCCCTCATAAACCGCTCAAAATACGGCTTCACAGCCTCTACACGGGTCTGCTGGAGCATAATCTCCGAGACCCAGACCCTGTAAGGCTTCGGATCCTCCCTCCAGGGGAGCGTCCTGGCACATTCACTGTACCAGGAGAGCAATGGGCGGACAACCGCCCCCAGTCTCTCCCCGGGCGTCCACGCCCGGTCCGCAGGCTCCAGCACCTGCAGTCTGTCATATCCTCGTTCCATCACAGCTCCATTTTTAAAGATGCCAAAAAGAGCAGCCCGGTTCCACTGCTCTTTCTGTCTCTATGTTCTCTATACGTATCCGTAAATGCCTCTCACCGACACCTCGCCGGAGAGCACCTCCCGGACGCTTCCGTCCTCCGTGCGCACCAGCAGCTCGCCGGTGCGGTTGATGCCAAGCGACACGCCCGTGTACTCGTTCTTCGGCGCCAGGACCCGCACCTCGCGGCCCTTGTTCACCAGCATCCCGTTGTACTCGTCCATGAGGCCCGACAGGTCCATGGTCTCCAGGAAAATCCCGTAGTACCGCTCGAACGCCTCCATCACGCAGCCGATGAGCTCGCTGCGCTTCACCGTCCGCCCCAGGGCCAGCTTTAAGGATGTGGCCGTGGCCCTTATCTCCTCCGGATACTCCTCCTGGTTCACGTTGATGCCGATGCCCGGCACCACGTAGTTGATGCGCTCAAACTCGGTGCTCATCTCCGTCAGGATCCCGCAGACCTTCTTGCCGTCGATGACCACGTCGTTGGGCCACTTGATGCCGGTTTCCAGCCCCGTGACCTTCCGGATCCCGTCGGTCACCGCCATGGCCGCCACCAGCGTCAGCATGGACGCATCCGTGGGCTCGATCTCCGGGCGCAGAAGAAGGCTCATGAAAATGTTGGCCCCCGGCGGGGAAACCCAGCTGCGGCCTCTGCGGCCCTTTCCCATGGTCTGGCACTCGGCCACCACCAGAAGCCCGTGGGGCGCGCCGCTCTCCGCCATCTGCTTCGCCCGGGTGTTGGTGGAATCCACCTCCTGCAGATACTCCACCTGGCGCCCGGCCCACTGTCCTCTGATGGAGGTCACAATCTCCTCACGGGAGAGGAGGTCCCCGGAGGACGCCAGACGGTAACCCTTATTGCGCACCGCCTCGATGTCGTAGCCCTCCTCCTTCAGCTGATTGATCACCTTCCAGACCGCAGTGCGGGACACGCCGAACTTCTCGCACAGCTCCTGCCCCGACACGTAGCCGTCGGTTCCCTTCAATTCCTTAAGTATCTCTGTCTTCATGTCCTACCCCCAGATACTGACGGCGCTTAAAACGGCCAGAACAAGCAGAAGCGCGCCCAGCGCCACCACAGTCACCGCCATCACCTTCCGTCTCCGGACCCGTCCGCAGTTTCTCGCCTGGTTGATGCCCGTAATCAGATAGAGCACCGACCCCAGCAGGAAAATAAACGGAAACAGCACCTTGTTCCTGTCCGGATCCCAGAATGCCAGAACCGCCAGAAGCGCGATCAGACAGCCGATCACGATGTGAACGATATCCAGTATAAAGGAGGAAAGCCTGGCATTCCTCCGCCCGTTCTGTAAAAGCATATGTTAAAAATCTCCTATCGTAGCCGCGATGACTGCCTTGATGGTGTGCATCCGGTTCTCCGCCTCGTCAAAGACCACGGAGCGCGGGCCCTCGAAGACCTCGTCGGTCACCTCCAGCTCGTCCATGCCGAACTGCTCCTTGATCTGGCGGCCGATCTTCGTCTTCAGATCATGGAACGCAGGCAGGCAGTGCATGAAAATGGCCTGCTCGCCGGCCCACTCCATCACCTGGCTGCTCACCTGGTAGGGCTTCATCACGTCAATTCTTTTCTGCCATTCCTCAAACGGCTCGCCCATGGACACCCAGACGTCCGTGTAAATCACGTCCGCGCCCTTGACCGCCGTCTCCACGTCGCTGATGAAATTAAGCTTTGCGCCCGTCTCCTTCGCCATCTCCTGGCAGAGCGCCTGTAGCTTTTCGTCCGGGAAATAGTCCTCCGGCGCGCAGGCCGTGAACTCCATGCCCATCTTCGCCGCAGTCACCATCAGAGAGTTGGCCATGTTGTAGCGGGCATCGCCCATATACACCAGCTTCACTCCCTTTATTCTACCTAAATGTTCACGAATTGTCAAAAGGTCTGCCAGCATTTGTGTCGGATGGAACTCGTTGGTCAGTCCGTTCCACACCGGAACGCCCGCATACCGGGCCAGCTCCTCCACGATCTCCTGCCCGAAGCCGCGGTACTCGATGCCGTCGTAGATGCGCCCCAGAACACGCGCCGTGTCGGCGATGCTCTCCTTGTTGCCCACCTGCGAGCAGGACGGATCCAGATAAGTCACCTGCGCGCCCAGGTCGTGCGCCGCCACCTCAAATGAGCAGCGGGTGCGGGTGCTGGTCTTCTCAAAAATAAGCGCGATATTTTTTCCCTCACAGTATCTGTGACGGATGCCGTTTTTCTTGTCCTGCTTCAGCTTTGCGGCCAGCTCCAGAAGATACCCGATCTCCTCCGGCGTGTAGTCAAGAAGCTTTAAAAAATGACGTCCCTTTAAATCCATAACCGTTTCCTCCAATATCAGATATAAAACTGTTTTTCTCTCGAATTGAAAAATTATGCATGAATTTTAGCATATTTAGCATAAATATGCAACCCCTTGCAAAAGGAAAAAACCGCCGCTGTGTCCGGCGGGGGATCGCCCCTTCCCCATCCACAGCGGCGGCAGTACGCTCTGTCCGCGCAGCTTTACTCTGCTTCTGTCTCTTCCTTCTCTCCCACTTCCACCAGGGACTTCACCAGGCCGGCGATTCCCTGTATCTCAGAGGGAATAATGATCTTCGTGGCCTTTCCGTCCGCAGCCGCGGCAAAGGCCTCCAGGCTCTTGAGCTGCAGCACCGCGTTGTCCGCGCCCGCCTCCTTGATGAAGCGGATACCGTCGGCATTTGCCTGCTGGATCTTTAAGATGGCCTCTGCCTGGCCTTCCGCCTCGCGGATCATTCTCTGCTTCTCTGCCTCGGCGCGTAAAATCGCCGCCTCCTTCTCGCCTTCCGCCTCAAGGATCGCGGATTCCTTCTTACCTTCCGCCACCAGGACCGTGGACTTCTTCTCGCCCTCTGCGATGAGGATGGCCTCACGGCGCTCGCGCTCCGCCTTCATCTGCTTCTCCATGGCGTCCTGGATGGCCGCCGGCGGGATGATGTTCTTAAGCTCCACGCGGTTCACCTTGATGCCCCACGGGTCTGTGGCCACGTCTAAGGACGCGCGCATCTTGGTGTTGATGGTCTCTCTGGAGGTGAGTGTCTGATCCAGCTCCAGATCGCCGATGATATTTCTCAGTGTGGTGGCCGTTAGATTCTCGATGGCCATGATGGGGTTCTCCACGCCGTAGGCGTAAAGCTTCGGGTCCGTGATCTGGAAGAACACCACCGTGTCAATCCGCATGGTGACGTTATCCTTCGTAATCACCGGCTGGGGCGCAAAATCCACCACCTGCTCCTTTAAAATCACCCGCTTGGCCACGCGGTCGATGATGGGAAGCTTAAAATGGATGCCCACCGACCAGGTATCCCGGTACGCACCCAGCCGCTCCAGCACGATGGCCTGCGCCTGGGGAACGATGCGGATACACGACGCGAGTATCAGTAAAATAACAATTCCAATAATGATAAAGCTGAATAAACCGATTATGCTTCCTGCTGTTCCCATGTTCTCTGTGTCCTCCTTACTTCTCTGCTACCATCAGTTTCACGCCTTTTATCTCTTTGATCTCCACCATGGCCCCCTCGGCAATGGGGGTTCCGTCCGCGGAGCGGGCCGTCCATTCCTGCCCGTTCACCACCGCGGTTCCCGTCGCCAGGTCGTTGTCAATGCGGGAGGTCACGCGGGCCGTCCGCCCCACCAGACTCTCCACATTGGTCTTCACCGCATCCTTGTTGATAAACTTAAGGCAAACGGCCTGGTAAAGATCAGAAGCGCCAGCGATACAATGAAGAACACCGCCAGCTGGAGCTCAATCCCTGCATCGGTAAACGTCACAAGAAATGCCGCCAGCGCGCCTCCGGCAAACCAGATGGTTGTCAGCGCCATGGTGCCGATCTCGATTCCGATAAAAACAACGAACGCGGCCAGCCAACCGATTGTCATCATACGCGTCACTCCTTTCTTCTGACAATTATATACTATTTTCAGACATTTCACAATGTGCAGAACTGTCATCCGGCTTAACTTTTCATTAAACTTTTCTAAACTGCCGCCTATCCCCGCCGCTGTCTGGCAGCCTCAAACATGAGGACGGAGGCGGCCACGGCGGCGTTCAAGGACTCCACCTGTCCGGCCATGGGAATTTTCACATACGAATCCGCCAGGGCCGCCGTCTCATCCTTAAGCCCCAGCGCCTCGTTTCCGATCATAAATCCCGTACTACCAGTATAGTCTGCTTTGTCATAATTATTCTCGCCCTTTAAGTGGGCCGCATACAGGCGCACGCCCGCCGCTTTGATGCGCTCCACGGTTCCCTTGAGATCATCCGTGTAGAAAAAGGGCACGCGGTAGATGGAGCCCATGGTGGAGCGTATCACCTTCGGATTGTAGATATCCGCGGTCTCCCGGTTCATGATGACGCCGGTGACGCCGGCGCCCTCGCCGGCCCGCAGGATCGTCCCCAGGTTTCCGGGATCCTGCAGCGTCTCCAGCACCATGAGAAGCGCCCGCCCCGGCTGCTCTAAAATATCCTCTAGCCGGTAGTGATACTGCGCACCAGCGCCAGAATCCCCTGGGGCGTCTGGGTGTCGGACATGGCCTTAAACACCTCGTCCTTCACCGCCTCCCACGGGCACCGCTCCAGGAGCGTCTCATTCCCCGGCTGGGAGAGGAAGCTCTCGGAGACATATGCCTTGTGAAGCCGCCCGGCCGGAATCTCGCGGAACATCCGGATCCCCTCCACCACGAAGAGATCCTGCTCCCGTCTCGCCTTCGCTTTTTTCACCAGGGCGGCCACCGCCTTCACCTGGGCGTTGGATGTACTGCTAATCATGGATGGCCTCCAGCTCCTCCAGCCACAGGCGGCTGCACGCGTCGCTGGGCATCCTTAAATCGCCGCGCGGCGACAGGGCCACGGAACCCACCTTCGGGCCGTCCGGCACGCAGGAGCGCTTGAACTGCTGGCTGAAAAATCTTCTGTAAAATACCTTAAGCCATTTTAAAATGGTCTCTTTATCATACACACCGTCAAAGGCCAGCTTCGCCAGCCGGTAGATCTTCGCCGGGTGATATCCATATCTCAGAATGTAGAACAGGAAGAAATCGTGGAGCTCATAGGGGCCCACCAGGTCCTCCGTCTTCTGGGCGATCTGCCCGTCCTTCGGCGGCAGCAGCTCCGGGCTCACCGGCGTATCCAGAACGTCCAGAAGCACCTCGCGGAGCGCATCCTCGCCGCAGGTCTCTGCATAATAGTGAACCAGATGGCGCACCAGCGTCTTCGGAACGGAGGCATTGACGCCGTACATGGACATGTGGTCGCCGTTGTAGGTGGCCCAGCCCAGGGCCAGCTCCGACATGTCGCCGGTTCCCACCACCATGCCGTTCACCTTGTTGGCCAGATCCATGATGACCTGCGTCCGCTCCCTGGCCTGACTGTTCTCGTAGGTCACATCGTGGCAGTCCATCTCCTGTCCGATATCCTTAAAATGGACCGTCACCGCCTCCTTGATATCCACCTCTTTGAGCGTCGCCCCCAGCTTCTTCGTCAGCAGGCAGGCGTTCCTATAGGTGCGGTCCGTGGTGCCGAAGCAGGGCATGGTCACCGCCAGGATCTGATTTCTGGGGATTCCTAAAAGGTCGAAGGCCCTGGCCGTCACCAGAAGCGCCAGCGTGGAGTCCAGCCCGCCCGAAATTCCAAGCACCGCGTTCTTACAGCCGGTGTGGGCAAGCCTTTTCTTAAGCCCCAGCGCCTGGATCGTGAAAATCTCCTCGCATCTGGCCGCCTGTGCCTCTTATCCGCCGGGATAAACGGCGCCGGGTCGATGGAGCGGATCAGGGTAAGCTCCTCCGTCTCAAACGCGAAATCCACCATCGTATAGTCCTCGCGTCCTCTGGTCTGGTAGGTGGTCATGCGGCGGCGCTCCGCCTCCAGCCGCTCCAGATCCAGATCGGCGTAAATGGTCTCGTTGACGAAGCGCTTCGACTGCGCCAGGCAGGTTCCGTTCTCGGCGATGATATTCTGCCCGCCGAACACCAGATCCTGGGTGGACTCGCCGTCGCCCGCGTTGGCATAAATGTAGCCGCAGATCAGCCGGGCCGACTGCCCGTTGATCAGCGCCTCGCGGTAGCTGTCCTTGCCGGTGGTCTCGCTGCTGGCGGAGCAGTTGACGATCACCGTGGCCCCCGCCGCGGCATGTCCGATGCTGGGCGGATTTAGGGCCCACACGTCCTCGCAGATCTCCGCGCCCACCATCAGATTGTCCACGGTGGTGCAGCGGTAGAGAATCCGGCTGCCGAAGGGAACCTCGTACCCGTCCCACTCCACGCGGACGGTCCGCTCCTCCCCGGCGTTGAACTGGCGCGCCTCATAGAACTCCGAGTAATTGGGAAGGTTCATCTTCGGAACCAGCCCCAGAAGGCGTCCGTCCTGGATCGCCGCCGCCACGTTGAACAATTTGTTGTTGTACTCCCAGGGGAGGCCGGCAAATATCAGCATGTCGTCCCCTTTGGTGAAGCGGATCAGCTCCCGCAGCTCACCTTTGGCCTTTGTGAGAAGCGCCTTCTGCAAAAACAGGTCGCCGCAGGTGTAGGAGGTCAGTCCCAGCTCCGGAAATACCAGGATCTTTGCGCCTTTTTTCCGCGCATCCAGGATGCTCTCCTCCATCTGCTTCCGGTTAAATTCCACATCCGCCACCTTCACGTCCGGGGTCGCCGCCGCAACCCTCAAAAATCCATCTCTCATCGGTATGCTCCTTTATTTGACTCATAATATTTTTCGTCTTCAATCGCACTTATTATACAACCTTTTCCGGCAAAAGGGAAGTTTACACGCCGGGCAAAATCAATTAAAATGAGAACATGGGGTTTTACAGCTATGACTTCACTTTTCAGAAAGGATTTTGACATATGGAACAGTTTTCAAGAACCCGCCGTCTGATCGGCGACGCGGGGATTTCCCGCCTGTGGGACAGTAAAATCGTGGTCTTCGGCGTGGGCGGCGTCGGCTCCCACTGCATCGAGGCCCTTTGCCGCGGCGGCGTCGGCACGCTGGCCATCGTGGACAGCGACCGGGTGGCCGTCTCCAACATCAACCGCCAGAGCATCGCCTCCTTTAGCACCGTGGGACGGCCCAAGGTGACGGTGATGCAGGAGAAATTAACAGATATCTCGCCGGAGGCCGCCGTTATCCCCATCGAGAGCTTCGTGCTCCCGGAACATGTGGATGCGCTCTTTGCCTCGCTCCCCTTCACCCCCGACTACATCGTGGATGCCATCGACACGGTCTCCGCCAAGCTGGCCCTCGCCGTGTACGCGAAGGAGCACGCCATCCCCATCATCTCCTCCATGGGCACCGGCAACAAGCTCCACGCGGAGCTGTTCGAGATCGCCGACATCCGCGAGACCTCCGTCTGCCCCCTGTGCCGCGTCATGCGAAAGGAGTTAAAGGCCCGGGGCATCGAACATCTGAAGGTGCTCTACTCAAAGGAAATACCCTTAAAACCCGCTGATGACGAAAATGACCTGCGCTCCACCGGCCGCCCCACCCCCGGCAGCGTGTCCTTCGTCCCCCCGGTGGCCGGGCTTCTGATCGCCGGCGAGGTGATCCGGGATCTGCTGGAGCGGTGAAAACCGCTCCGGCACAAAGAAAAGAACTGCTATCCCCCACAGAAAGCAGCCCTCATTCACGTACAAAAACCGTACATTATATAGTTTTCTACATGTCTAAATATACCACTTTTCCACTCCTGCGTCAAGAAAACCACCGTTATTTTGCACAATTTTAACACATATTACGGCAAATCTATCTGTCATATTTTCCGTAATTCTACACATACTTACCCTATACATGCTGAAAGGAATGGTAGAATTATGGATATTTCCCGGGATTTATCAAAAAACAAGGAAGTTTTCGACCGGATACTGAACGTGAACGCCAATTTCGACGTGGTCTACCGCACGCTGTGGTTCGGCGGGCGGGAGGCCTGCATCTATTTCATAGACGGATTTACCAAGGACGAGACGCTGCTGCGCATTCTCCAGAATTTTTCCTCCATAAAGCCGGAGGACATGCCGGAAAATGCCCATGAATTTTCCAAGCGGTACGTGCCTACGGCGAGGTGGGGCTGGCGCGGACGGAGGACGAGGTCATCGGCCAGCTGCTGGCCGGCGTGCCCTGCCTGTTCATCGACGGCTACGACAGCTGCATCACCATCGACTGCCGCACCTACCCCGCCAGAAGCGTGGCGGAGCCGGACAAGGACAAGGTGCTGCGCGGTTCCCGGGACGGCTTCGTGGAGACGCTGATCTTCAACACGGCGCTCATCCGGCGCAGGATCCGGGACCCGCGGCTCACGGTGGAAATCTTAAACGCCGGCGAGAGCTCCCGGACGGACATCGCCATGCTCTACATGGAGGGCCGGGTGGACACCCACCTCTTAAACATGATTAAAGACCGGATCAACAAACTCAGGGCGGACGCGCTGACCATGAACCAGGAGAGCCTGGCCGAGTGCATTTATCCCCACAAGTGGTACAATCCGTTCCCCCAAATTCCGCTTTTCCGAGCGGCCGGACACGTCGGCGGCCTCCATCCTGGAGGGAAACATCGTGATCCTGGTGGACAACTCGCCGGCAGCCATGATCCTGCCCTCCTCCATCTTCGACATCATCGAGGAGGCGGACGACTACTATTTCCCGCCGCTGACAGGCACCTACCTGCGGCTCACCCGCATGGCCATCACGCTGCTCTCCCTGTTTCTGACCCCCGTCTGGCTGCTGCTGATGCAAAACCCCCAGTGGATTCCCCACTGGCTGCAATTTATCCAGCTGCAGGATGAGGTGCATGTGGCACTCATCTACCAGCTTCTGATCCTGGAATTTGCCATCGACGGCCTCCGTCTTGCGGCGGTGAACACCCCCAGCATGCTGACCACGCCTTTAAGCGTCATCGCCGGTATCGTCCTCGGCGAGTACGCGGTGAAATCCGGTTGGTTCAACAGCGAGACCATGCTCTACATGGCGTTCGTGACCATCGCCAACTACTCCCAGTCCAGCTTTGAGCTGGGGTATGCGCTGAAATTTATGCGAATGATTATTCTGGTGCTGACGGCGGTGTTCGACCTCTGGGGATTCATCGCGGGAACGGTGTTCGCGGTACTGGCGCTGGTGATGAATAAGACGATTGCGGGGAAGAGTTATATCTATCCGCTGATTCCGTTCCGGTTTTCGGAGCTTAAGAAGAGGATTGTGAGGAATCGGCTGCCGCATGCGGAGAAATAACGGGATGAGATAAAGATTTGCAGATTAGATATTCGCAAGAGGCGGGGGCAGAGGAAGGGACCGGGAGGCTGATCACTCCGGGAGACCCGATGGGAACCGCTAAACTGCACGAGGCAGGGAGAAACCGGGACCGGACACATTCGATCAAAATTTTTGATAAATTTTGATCTCGGAGTCCTTTGCGATTCGGCGTTGTGCGCCGATCGCAACCCGGCTTCTCCCTGCCTCGTCCAGCTAAGCGGTTCCGAATCGGGCCTCTAGTCGCGTTCAGCCTCCCGGTCCCTTCCTCTGCTTCGCTGGCTGGGGATATGAATAACTTTTTACTCGTCGATGCTGTAGTTCGGAGCTTCCTTCGTGATATGGATGTCGTGGGGGTGGCTCTCTTTAAGGGAGGCGGCGGTGATCTTTACGAAGCGGCCGTTCTCCTGGAGTTCGGGGATCGAGGCGGTGCCGCAGTAGCCCATGCCGGCTCTTAAGCCGCCCAGGAGCTGGAATACGGTGTCCTCCACAAGGCCCTTGTAGGCCACACGGCCCTCGACGCCCTCGGGTACCAGCTTCTTGGCGTCGGACTGGAAGTAGCGGTCCTTGCTGCCGTTCTCCATGGCGGAGATGGAGCCCATGCCGCGGTATACCTTGTATTTTCTCCCCTGGTAGAGCTCGAAGGTTCCCGGGCTCTCGTCGCAGCCTGCGAACATGCTGCCCATCATGCAGACGCTGCCGCCGGCCGCAATGGCCTTGGTCAGATCGCCGGAGTACTTGATACCGCCGTCGGCGATGATCGGGATGCCGTACTCCTTGGCCACCGCGTAGCAGTCCATAACCGCGGAGATCTGAGGAACTCCGATACCGGCCACCACGCGGGTGGTACAGATGGAACCGGGTCCGATACCCACCTTTACGGCGTCCACGCCGGCCTCAATGAGGGCTCTCGTCGCATCGCCGGTGGCCACGTTTCCTGCGATCACCTGCACCTCCGGGAACGCCTCCTTGATCATCTTCACGCAGCGGATGACGTTGGCGGAATGTCCGTGGGCGGAATCCAGCACGATCACGTCCACCTTGGCGTTCACCAGCGCCTCCACTCGCTCAAGCACGTTGGCGGTGATGCCCACAGCCGCGCCGCAGAGCAGGCGGCCCATGGAATCCTTGGCGGAATCCGGGTATTTGATCTGTTTCTCAATATCCTTAATTGTGATAAGTCCCTTTAAGTTGAAATCATCGTCCACGATGGGAAGCTTCTCCACTCTGGCCTTGGCGAGGATGCGCTTCGCCTCCATCATGGTGATGCCCTCCTTGGCGGTCACCAGGTGCTCGGAGGTCATGCACTCCTTGATCTTCTTGGAGAAATCCTCCTCAAACTTCAGATCGCGGTTGGTGATGATGCCGACCAGCTTTCTGCCCTCGGTGATCGGCACGCCGGAAATGCGGAACTTGCCCATGAGCTCGTCCGCATCCTTCAATGTATGCTCCGGGGAAAGGTAGAACGGATCGGTGATGACGCCGTTCTCAGAACGCTTCACCTTGTCCACTTCCTCCGCCTGCTCCTCAATCGACATGTTCTTGTGAATGATGCCGATGCCGCCCTGTCTGGCCATGGCAATCGCCATCCTGTGCTCGGTCACGGTGTCCATGCCCGCGCTCATCAAAGGAATATTTAACTTGATTTTCTTGGTCAAATAAGTCGTCAGATCCACCTGGTTGGGGATCACTTCCGAGTAGGACGGAACCAGAAGGACGTCGTCAAAGGTAATTCCATCGCCGATAATTCTACCCATTAAATTTTCCTCACTTTCGCATGTGTTTTATTAAAATTATTAATAAAAAAGGTACCTGTTATTAGTAACTAATGGTAACAAAAAAAGAGGAGCTTGTCAAATGCTTTCGGCGCATTTGAGAAATATTTCTCGTGTAATAAAAATACCCGGACCTTTCCGTGTGGGAAACGCCCGGGTACATCTATCAATATTCAAAGAATTTCCTCGGAAGAGACTGCTTCATCAGCCTGATCATTCGCTCATCCGGTTCGATGATAATTCTCGTGCAGACGCCGCTCCTATTGTGAATGATGCCGTAGGTCCGCGCCCCGTCCGCACCGGAGGAAAAATCCACGGTGCTCTTCACCTGGCGGTCGAACTCCTTCATGCGGTCGGAGCCCATGGGGGCGATCACCTCCACGTCCGCCATGTCATACTCGGCGGCCCGCCTGCGACGCGATTTGCCCGCAATCCTGTCCACGGTCAACTGACGGTCAATGTAGAGGTACTCATACTCGATGTCCCCGTTGAGGAACACCAGGTATATCCCAGCTGCCGCCGCCACCGGAAGAACGAATCCAAACGGAATCCTCGCCATCAGAAGGAGGGAGAGGATGAATAAAAGGATCATCCCCGCCTTCACGGCCAGCCAGTACGCCGGCTGTTTTCTCTTTACCAGGTGCTCTGCATAAGAATTATCAATCATGGTATCCCTCTCTGATTACATCATGCCCATTCCGCCGCCTGCGGGCATCGCCGGAGTCTCCTCCTTGATGTTGGCCACAACAGACTCGGTGGTGAGGAGTGTGGACGCAACGCTGGTCGCGTTCTGGAGAGCGCTTCTCGTAACCTTTGCGGGATCGAGGATACCAGCCTCAACCATGTTCACATACTCTTCCTTGTAAGCGTCAAAGCCCATGCCGACCTCGGACTCTCTCACCTTGTTGATGATGACGGAACCCTCAAGTCCTGCGTTGGCAGCGATGTGGAACAGCGGAGCTCCAGTGCCTTTAAGATGATCTTTGCACCGGTCTTCTCATCGCCCTCCAGGCTGTCAGCCACGGCTGGACATCTGCAGAAGCATGGATATATGCGGAACCGCCGCCTGCGATGATACCTTCCTCGACAGCTGCCTTCGCTGCGGAGAGAGCATCCTCCATGCGCAGCTTCGCCTCTTTCATCTCCGTCTCGGTGGCAGCGCCCACACGAATCACGGCTACGCCGCCTGCCAGCTTCGCCAGTCTCTCCTGGAGCTTCTCCTTGTCAAACTCAGAGGTGGTCTCCTCCAGCTGTGCCTTGATCTGTGCAACTCTCGCTGCGATCTCCGCCTTGTCGCCGAGACCGTCAACGATGATGGTGTTCTCTTTCTGAACCTTAACGGACTTCGCACGTCCCAGCTGATCCAGAGTCGCATCCTTAAGGTCTAAGCCCAGCTCCTCGGAAATCACGGTACCGCCGGTCAGAATAGCGATATCCTTAAGCATCTCTTTTCTTCTGTCGCCGTAGCCCGGTGCCTTGACGCCGACCACGGAGAAGGTGCCTCTCAGTTTATTTACAATCAAGGTGGTCAGAGCCTCGCCCTCGATGTCCTCAGCGATGATTAAGAGCTTCGCGCTGGACTGAACCACCTGCTCAAGCAGCGGAAGGATCTCCTGGATGTTGGCGATCTTCTTGTCAGTGATCAGGATGTACGGATCGTCTAAGTTGGCCTCCATCTTATCCATATCGGTGGCCATGTACGCGGAAACGTAGCCTCTGTCGAACTGCATGCCTTCCACCAGGTCAAGCTCGGTCTTCATGGTCTTGGACTCCTCGATGGTGATGACGCCGTCCTTGGAAACCTTCTCCATGGCGTCTGCAACCATCTCGCCGACCTCGTCATCCGCGGAGGAAATAGCCGCAACTCTCGCGATCTCGCTCTTGCCGTTCACCGGCTTGCTCATGCGTGCGATGGCCTCCACAGCGGCCTCGGTGGCCTTCTTCATGCCCTTTCTCAGAACGATGGGGTTGGCGCCTGCCGCCAGGTTCTTCATGCCCTCGTTGATCATGGCCTGTGCCAGAACCGTCGCGGTGGTCGTACCGTCGCCGGCCACGTCGTTGGTCTTGGTGGCAACCTCCTTCACCAGCTGCGCGCCCATGTTCTCAAATGCGTCCGCCAGCTCGATCTCCTTCGCGATGGTCACACCGTCGTTGGTGATTAACGGAGCGCCGAAGGACTTGTCAAGAACCACGTTTCTGCCCTTCGGGCCTAAGGTCACGCGGACGGTGTCCGCAAGCTGGTTTACTCCGGATTCAAGTGCTTTTCTGGCCTCTACGCCATATTTAATTTCCTTTGCCATAATAATCTGCCTCCAAACTTTCTATTTCAAAATATTATAAATTACCGTCTTTACTGGAGCACTGCCAGAATGTCGCTCTGCTTGACAATGACGTACTTCTCCTCTTCCACTTCCACTTCCGTTCCGGAATACTTGGAGTAGATGACCTTGTCGCCGGCCTTCACCTGCATGGTGATCTCTTTTCCGTCCACCATACCGCCGGGTCCCACGGCGATGACTTCCGCCTGCTGGGGTTTCTCCTTCGCCTGTCCGGGAAGAACGATACCGGACTTCGTGGTCTCCTCAGCTGCCAGCTGCTTTAACACGACTTTGTCAAATAATGGTACTAATTTCATTGTGATTCCTCCTTGTTACACTTGACTGGTAATATATTTTATATTGTGTAAATATTAGCTTTTCCCGCTACAAAATAAGTTATACCACCTATTGTTAGCACTGTCAAGCCGTGAGTGCTAATATTTTTCTTACTTTTTTGCAAACCCTTGATTTTACTGGGTCTGCAGGCTTCTAAATTTTCTATAAAACCGGTTTTTGTGGTTACTACACCATTACTACACCATTATATGTCCCGGCCTGTCCGCATTATGCACACAAAAATGCCCTGCAGACCATTCAGACTGCAGGGCGGCTACAGAGCCGTTTTGTTTATCTTGCCCGCGGAGGGAGTTTCCTGCCAGGCAACTCCATCTGTCTGTAAATCTCATCACGACAGGACGTAACCGCTTTCATACATAATTCCAGATCATCTCTGGTTACCTCAATGCTCTCATCCCCGGATATCTGGCTGTAAAATAATATCCATTGATCGACCGCAGATCATTCTTCATCTCTGCGCTAAGAGAAATCCCCATCTTTCCCTCAATGAATTTTACCAGTTTAAGGAGATTATGGGGGCGCATAACGGTCTCATATTCGGCCTGCTCTTCCATGGAAGCAGCCATATAATATTGATCGATCACGTGCTTCATATATTTTTCGCAGATTTCCTGTGCATCCGCCGCCATCGCATTTGCCACAATGCCATGTTCATAGGACTGCCGGAAATAATTGTAATCGTTCTCCGCAAAATCCAGATACGTCCTTAACGCCATACCGAAATCCCCTCCCTTCTTATATTCTCAAAGAAAAGCATCCCGCTGCTCTTCCATTCGTCCCCCGACCATAACTTTTAAATCTGTCTCCGCCGCCCGCAGGTCATCGTCAGAAATGCCGCCTTTCAGCAAATGTACTTTGCGGCTGAATCCGGGCAGAGCTTTCGCATCCTCTTTCAGAACAAGGCACAGATCCACGTCGCTGCCCCATACAGCCTCCCGCCGCGCGCAGCTGCCAAACAAAATCAGATCTGCCACATATGGCGCCAGCTCTGATTCTTTTATTCTATCGATGGCGAAATCAATGGCATTTTTGTGACGGAGTGAAAAACCGCCGGATTTGATCTCTGTCTGTTTCACGTCTTCTGCCCCTCCTTCCCGACCATATGGTGTTTTTCTGCTTTTAAAATTATACCATTTTTTCATGCCCCTGTGAAGCGATGCGCAGAAAAACGCCTTCCATATTTCCAAAATATTGCCGCCTCCCCCTAATTTTTTTCTGTCAATGCCTTTTCTTTTCCCCTGAATCGTATTACAATAATATCAATAGCAGAAAGGAGATTTTAATTATGGCAAAAAAACATTTGGGGGCGCTCGTATTAGCCGCTGCGGCGGCGGGAGCGGCAGCCGCAGGTATCTCTTATTTCGTGAAATATAAATCCTTCCACAAGGAGCTGGACGAGGAGTTCCATGACTTCGAGGACGATGGAGAGGACGGGGACGAGGAACCCGCAGAACGCACCTACGTGTCCATCTCCCCCGACAAGGCCGGGGAAAAGGCAGACGAGGCCGTCAGCGCCTGTGCGGAGGCCGCCGGGGATGCGGCAGACACAGCGGCAGACGCCGCAGAGGATGCAGCGGACGCTGCGGCGGATATGGCTGAGAATGCGGCAGACGCCGTGGAAGAAGCGGCCGATGACATCCTGAAGGCAGCGGAGGACGCCGCAGAGAAAGCGACCACCACCATCGAGGAAGCCACCGACTAACGGCGGCGGCTTTATGTCTGGAGGAACCGACTTATGATACAGAGTCTGCTTCGCGCGCTGGAGCTTTTGGAATACTTAAAAGAGCCGGCGCACGACTACACCATCGCGGAGCTGGCAGATGCGCTCCAGCTCCCGCGCAGTACCGTACACCGCATGCTGCAGACCTTTTGTGAAAGCGTTTCGTGGTCCGGGATGAGCAGTCCCACACCTACAAGCTAGGGCCGGCGCTCATCTCCCTGGGACGGACGGCCGCTGAAAACATCAGCATCCAGGACGCCGCCCGCCCCATCTTAAAGCACCTGACGACCGTCACCGAAGAGGATTCCTACCTCATCATCCCCGTGGGGAGCAAGGGCCTGGTGCTGGAGAAAATGGACGGCCCCAACCATCTGAAGGTGGTGGAGAAATTCGGCTATGAGCTGGATATGCACTGCGGAGCCATCCGCAAGGTTCTCCTGGCCTATCAGCCGAAGGAATTTATCGACTATTACACCACCCACATTCTCACCGCTCCGCACGCGTTTCCCAAAGAGAGCGCAGAGGAGCTTTTAAGCGAGCTGGAGACCATCCGCAGGGACGGCGTCTCCGTCTCCTATGGCGAGTACATTTCCGACGCCGTCGGGATCGGCGCGCCGGTATTTGACATGAATGGGAACATCACCGCTTCCGTGGGCATTATCAAGCCCCACTCCAGGATACACAGCGAGGAGTATGTGGAGGAGTTGAAAAACATTGTCCGGCACGGTGCGGCGGAGCTGTCTTTTTATATGGGACATACAAAGACGTAAATTCATCGGAACAAAAAACAGCCGGCGGGTTATCCCGCCGGCCATTTTCTTTATTCAAATCATCTGCTTACAAGCAGTCTGTTACTTCGCCATCTCAAGCACATCGGCAAACGCTGGATTGCGGTCTGTGCCTGACCGAAGTCGCGCATCTGCTGGTCGATACCCAGCTTGATGTGCGGGATTCCAGCCTCGTTTAAGGCTTTCTTTAAGTACGGATACTCCATCTCCTCCGGATCGCAGAACTGCTGCATGAACAGTACCAGACCCTGGGCGCCGCTCTCCTTCACCATGTTGGCGACGAACTCGGCACGGCGGTTCTCGGTAGACTTCGGATCGTAGAGAAGAACGTCATAGTCCATGTTCGCAAACTGTTTTGCGAGAGCGCGGATCGGATCCGTCTCATCCTCGGGAACGTCCACGCGGAAGGAACGGCTCTCGTGAGCCACGTCGTCAGCTGCGATGGCGATGTTGTTCTGCTCGAAGATCTCAAGAAGCTTCGGGTTGTCACAGATGATCGCGGAGGTGACAACCTTGGTTCCCTTCCAGTCACAGACAGGAAGCTTCTTAAGCTCTGCGTTAAGCTCCTCCAGCTTCGCGGTGTACTCCGGCTTCTCCATGAAGAAGAACGCCTTCAGAACAGCGGAACGCTTGGTGGGAGTGATCACGTCGCAGTGCTCGTTGGCCAGCTTCACGAACTCGCGGCGGGCCGCACGGCTCTTATTGTAAACCTTGATGGCATCCCAGATGGCCTCGTCGGTAATCTTCTTGCCGGCAACCTCCTCCAAGTCAGCCTTCACGTGGTTGTACTGGTCTGCGCAGAACTGGAGTCCGAACTCCTCGAAACGGTTCTGCGGATGCGCCAGGAAGATAACCTTCATCTTGTCGCCCATGGCTACGCGGTAGTTCTGGCTCATGGGGCGCAGGGTATCGCAGATGGTCGGGGTGATGATGCCGTCCAGCTGGTCCATGGTGCCGTCTAAGAGCATCTCAAGCGCTAACTGTGCGATGGTGCAGTAGAAAGTGGCGCAGTACTCCTTTGCACGGGTGATGGTCTTGGTGTTGGAACCCCAGATTCCCATGGGAACCATGCCGGCTGCGTACACTAACTCCTCGGGAGCGTAGTAGGGAAGCACTCCGATGACCTTCTTGCCCTGTGCCTTGTATTCCTCAAGCTGCTTTTTCGGGCTGGCAGCTTTTACTTTAAATTCATCTAATAATGCGTTCATACTCATGGTTATTAAGCCTCCTTTGCCTGCTTATTGGCTTCCATCGCCTCCACAAGGCCCTGTACGCGGGTCTCGTACTGTGCGGCGTTGAAGTTACGCGGGTCAGCCTGGTCGCCGTCAAATCCTGCGCACGGAATGCCCAGATCTGCGGTGAAACGGCGCTGCATCTCTGCCATGTATCCGCTCCACGGCTTACAGCTTCTGTTGTAGTGCACAAGCACGCCGTCAACCTTGTTGTCGCGGCAGATGCCCTCACGCCAGTCTACGCCCTGCTCGATGCAGACGGAGTTGGGAGCCTTGTAGTATGCACGGGCCATCTCATCCATGTTGTTGTAGACGAAGCCGAACGCCGGAGCGTAAACAACTGCGGTCACGTTCACGCCGTTTGCCTTCAGCGGTTTGAACAGAGCCGGAAGCTTCGGCCAGCACGGAATACCCTCGAACATTACGCGGTATTTCTCCGGGAACGGAGTGGTGGTCTCGCCCTTCTTGATGGTCTCCTCAAGATCCTTGGCCAGGAGCTCGAAGGCCTCGGCAGCCTCCACGCGGGCACGGGTAACAACGACGTCAGCCATGTGGTTGAACAGATCGAATCCGCTGTAGGGAGCGGGCTTGTACTGTAAGTAATCACAGACCTTGAGCCATGCCTTCGCGGTGCGGTTGGCGTTGGCACATGCCTGCTCGAACTTCTTCTCGTCGAACTTCTTGCCGGTCAGCTCCTCCAGCTGCTTGATGGCCTTGTCGAACTGGGCGCGGACGTACTTCACGTTCTCGTCGTGAACCTCTACGGTGTTGTTGTAGGGGATATCTACCATGATCAGCGGAACGTTGCACATACGGGCGATGTTCTCGTACCACTTGGTCATGCAGTTGCAGATGTTATTGCAGCAGAGCACGAAATCCGGCTGCGGGATGCGCATCTGACGGATCGGGGAAATGGCCTCTAAGCGTCTCTCCTTCTCCGGGCCGTCGGGCAGAGCCTCGATCTCCAGAAGGTTGTCCAGCTGTAAGTAAGGAGTCTGGGTCTTCGGATCCTTCTTCGGGTTTCCGTTCTCGTCCAGGACCACATTGCCCTCAGCGTCCTTGAGCGGTTTGCCGGTGCTGGGGTCGATGATGTACTCGCCGGTCTCCGGGTCGTACTTGCGGGATACGCGCACGCCGGCTGCATACGCAAGGCTGATACGTGCATATCCGCAGATATCGTTGTCATAGCCTAAGTCCTCGGCAGCCTGGCACATCATCTCGCCGTAACGGTTTGCAGCGATACCTGCCGCCTGGTTCTCCGGGTACATAACGTTTAAGTCAAATGCGGCTGCCAGCTCGCAGGGGAACTTGGATGAGGACCAGCCTACTAACTCGCCTCTTGCTTTGGCTTCACGCGCGTCTTTGTGAGCGTCGTCAACGACCTTACGAAGCGCAAGAACGCCAGGACTAACTTGTTTTGCCATAATAATTATCCTCCTATTTATCTAGCGGTTGGCCGCCTGCCATGCAAACAGGGCTGCGCCCAACGCGCCGTTATACTGAGTCAGCGGGGACGTAAGGATCTTGCATCCCAGCTCGTTTTCCAGTGCGTGCACCACGCCGGTGTTCTGTGCCACGCCGCCGGTCATGGCGACCTGCTGAACCAGGCCCACGCGGTGTACCAGGCCTGCCACGCGGCCTGCCACGGAGCGGTGGATTCCGTCGATGATGTCGCATTTATCCGTGCCCATGGCCAGCTGGCTGATAACCTCGCTCTCCGCGAACACGGTGCAGGTGGAACTGATGCCCACCTTTTTCTGGGACTGTGCGCCCAGTGTTCCCAGGTCCTCCACCTTCACCTCCAGGACGCGCGCCATCACGTCTAAGAACCGTCCGGTTCCAGCCGCGCACTTGTCGTTCATCTGGAAGTTGGTCATGGCCCCGTTCTCGATGCGCAGGACCTTCACGTCCTGTCCGCCGATATCGATGACCGTGTGGACATCCGGGAAGAGGAAGGATGCTCCCCGCGCATGGCAGGAAAGCTCACTCATCTGCTTGTCGGCAAGTCCCATCAGGGAATTGCGGCCGTAACCGGTGGCCAGGACGTAGGTCATGTCCTCTCTGGCCATTCCCGCCTCCGCAAGCACCGCCTCGATGGCGCGCTGGGGCCGCTGGTTCCGGCGCCGACGTCGATCAGGGATTTGGCGACGATCTCCTTCCCGTCCTTCAGCATAATGCATTTGGAAGCGGTGGAGCCCACGTCGATGCCCAGTGTGTAAATCGAACTCATAGTAACCTCCGGATTGTTATTTTATAGTATCCACTATCATATTAACACATTAACATGCATATATCCAGCCAGATTTTACCCTGGCCTGGACAATTATGCTAAATTCCTTCAGTTAATATTACGCTTTCTTGAATGTGTCGAACTCGCGGATGCATCTTGCGGTCATCATCTGATGGAACGGGCAGATGCTCTCCGGATTCTGGTAAGCAGCCTCGGTAAATGCCTGGATGTACGGACGGATCTCGGTCAGATCTACGATCTCGTCAACCATACCCTTCTCGGTGCAGTATTTCGGACGGGACTTGTCGGTGTACATCTGGATCATGTCGTTCATCTTGTCGATGATCGGCTGAAGCGGCTCGCCGGCCTTTTTCGCCTTCACAAGCTTTCTGGAGTACATGGCGTTGGCAGCGGTCTCGCCGGGCATTACGTAGTACTCGCAGGCGCCGGTACCGATGGAGAACACGTTGGTGTTGTTGCCCTGCGGTCCGCCCAGTACATAGTGGGCAGCAGCGCTGGCCTTACGGATGGTAACCTCTAAGGACGGAAGCTTGGAGTTCTCGATGGAGTAGATCAGGGACTGACCTAAGCCGAGAAGCTCTGCCTTCTCTGCGTCGTCGCCGACGTCGATACCGGTGGTATCCTGCAGCCAGATTAACGGGATTCTGTCGCGTGCGCACAGGGTTACGAACTCGTTCATCTTCACAAGGCCCTGACGGTACAGCTTTCCGCCGATACCTACGGAGTTCTGCTTGTACTCCGGATAGTTCATAAGGAGACCCTGAACGTTGGCAACCACGCCGACTAACAGGCCGTTCACCTTCGCAAGTCCGGTGATCATCTCCGGGCCGTAGCCCTTCTTGTACTCTAAGAACTCACTGTTGTCGAAGAGACGTGCGATAACCTCGTACATATCGTAGGGGCGCTTCTGGTTCATCGGGATGATGCTGTAAAGGTCAGAAGCCGGAAGCTGCGGAGCCTTGGGAGTATCCACACGGAAGAACTCCAGGTTGTAGGCCGGAAGGTAGCTGATGTACTTCTTGATACCCTCGATCACGCCTAAATCGTTCTCATATACCTCGCGGAAGAATCCGGTCTCATCGTAGTGGATCGGAACGGAGCCCGGAGCCGGAACGTGATGCTTGCTGTTCTCAATCTGGGCGTTGATGATGCCCTCAGCGGCCTCCTCGTCAATGTAGCTTCGGGTTCATACCGGAAAGGATACCAGCGCCGCCCACTGCCATGTTAGCGTCCTGATGTGCGATCAGGATGGTCGGGGAAATGCTGTGGTATCCGCCGCCTGCCGGGTTGGTTCCGTAGATGCCTACGATAACCGGAACGCCAAGCTGGTTTAACTCGGAGTTGCGGAAGAAGGGGGTACCGCCGCCGCGTCTGTTGGGGTATACCTTGTCCTGGTTCGGGAACTCAACGCCGGAGCAGTTTAAGAGGTATACCAGCGGAAGATGAAGGATCTTCGCAGCGTCGGATGCGCGAAGCAGGTTCTCAGCCTGTCCGGGAACCCATGCGCCGGCCATCTTCTTGTTGTCGGATGCAATGATGTAAACCCACTTGCCATTGACACGGCCGAGACCGTTTAAAATGTTGGTGGTTCCGAACTTGTTGCCTTCCGGATTGAACAGGCTGTTTAACGGGCACCAGTGCCTGCGTCGATGAGGGCATTGATACGCTGCATAGCGGAAAGCTGGCCGCGCTCGTTTAACTTCTCCTCGGAGGTGATGCCGGCAGCCAGAGCCTTCTCGATGGACTCATGGATGTCCTGCTCAACGGCTTTGATCTCCTGCTCGTTCTCCGGGTTGGGATTTACAAGCTCTTTACCGATCGTAGGCATGTTCTGGAAATATCCAGGCATAGAATACATATTCATATCGCTTTGTTCTCCTTCTATTTGATTATAATACACAGCCATTCGGCTCTTCCTTCGGAACCTGGATGAACGCCTGGCCCGGATCGATCTCCTCGCGGATCATGCGGATAACCTCCGGTGACGGAGCCTCCAGCTTAACAGCCTTGGAAACATCGATGTCGAAGCCGGTGTTCTCGATTACATCCTCGGGGGAGGAAGTCTCATAGTAACCTGCAAGGTACATTCTCTTGGTCTCGGGATCGAACTTCATGATACCGCGGTCGGTAACGACTGCCTGCGGTCCGCGGTTGCCCGGAAGTCCCAGTTTCTCACGTCCGCCAGGTCCGTCAATCCAGCCCGGGCTGGTTACGTAGTCGATCTTCTGCATGAAGCGGCGTTTCTCGTGCTGGATCATGATGATCGTGTTGGAGAAGGTCGCAATGGCGTTGGCACCGCCGGATCCGGTGAAACGGGTCTTCGGAGCGTGGTAGTCACCGATACAGGTGGAGTTCACGTTTCCGTAAGGGTCGATCTGCGCGCCGCCGATGAAGGCGATCAGTCTGTCGGAGTCATGTAACCACTCATTGGCCTCGAAGCCGATGAAGCGGATGTTCGGCCACTGGCATCCGCAGTGAGCCATGAAACGAAGGTCGCCTACGGAACGCGGAACCTCGATGGGGGAGCAGTCCATAAGTCCGCTCTCCACGATCAGGTTGCACTTCGGTGCAAATAATCTCTTGGCAACAGAAGCGCCGATCAGCGGAAGTCCTGTTCCTACGATAGCGATATTGTCATTGGTGATCTGCTGGGCGAGTGTGATCGCCTGCATCTCTTTGTTTGTATACTTTGTGTAGTCAGCCATGATTAATCCTCCTTGCTCACATCTGTTGCATATCCGTAACCATCAGATACTTTTAACTTCAGAAGACGGTTGATGCCGATCTTCTCAAGGAACTCATCATTGTCCTTAACGCTGTAAACGTACTCGTCAAGGAATGCCTTGAAATCTTCCTCGGTCTTACTTGCATTGCCGTAAGCCTTTAAGAATGCGTTGTCATAGTCATAGTAGCCGTAGCACTGGGTCGGGAATGCGCCGTAGGGAACATGGCAGACCGCGTCAACAGCGAAGCACGGGATCTTGGTGAGCATCGGATCTCTGCGGATCACCTCGTTGCTCACTAACTCCTCGCAGGTAACGATAACTTTCTTGGCAGCCACAACGATATCGATGTCGTGGAACTCATCGCCAAGCAGAATGCAGGTACCGTCCGGAGAAGCCTTCTGAACATGGATGATGGCGGTGTCAAGCTGCGGAACCGGAAGGGCAACAACCTTCTCGCCCGGCTTGAAGGGGTTCTCAACATACACGAACTTGTCGTCGGTCAGCTTGTCGATGGTCTGACGAACCTCTTTGCTGATGCCCCAGTGGTCAACAAGTCCGGAACCGATCATGAAGCGGACCGGCAGGAACGGAAGACCTAAGGATGCAGCGTGAAGCATGAACATGATAGCGTCCTGGGAGTAATCCTCGTAGATCAGCTCGCCTGCCTCGATTTTTTGCGGAAACGGCGGGAAACGTTGGTAACGCCGGAGTCCGCGGTGTAGCAGTTGATGTATGCCTTCACACGGTCCTCACCGATTAACATATCCCAGTCGGAACCGGCCGGGCCAGCCCATGCAATAAAATCTTTCTTGCCCTGACGAAGAATCTCGCGAACCGCCGCCATCGGCTTTTTGTTGGTTGTAAAACCACCGAAGGAAATGGCGTCGCCGTCTTCTACATACTTTGCAATCGCTTCCTGTAATGAACACACTTTATTAGCCACAATAAAGCCTCCTTTTTATAAAAATTCTTTTGGTAACTACGATTAACCGAACATCAGCATGAAGAATCCTGCCGCAACCGCGGATCCGATAACGCCGGCCACGTTCGGGCCCATGGCGTGCATCAGAAGGAAGTTGGTCGGGTTCTCCTTGGAGCCGACAGTCTGGGATACACGTGCCGCCATCGGTACGGCAGACACGCCTGCGGATCCGATCAACGGGTTGATCTTTCCGCCAGTCACAAGGTAAAGGACTTTACCTAACAGCACGCCGCCCACAGTGGAGAAGCAGAATGCCAGAAGTCCCATGGCGATGATCGCCAGAGTCTGCACGCGGAGGAAAATCTCGCCGTTGGCGGTGGCGCCTACGGTGGTTCCCAGCATGATGGTTACGATGTTGCACAGCGCGTTCTGGGCGGTGTCGGACAGACGCGCGGTAACGCCGGACTCACGGAACAGGTTTCCTAACATGAGCATACCTAAAAGGGGTGCTACGGAAGGAAGCAGCAGGGAGCAGAACGCCACTACGAATACCGGGAAGATGACCTTCTCGGTCTTGCTCACCTTGCGGAGCTGCTTCATAACGACGGAGCGCTCTTTCTTGGTGGTTAAAAGCTTCATGATCGGCGGCTGGATCAGCGGGATCAGAGCCATGTAGGAGTAGGCTGCCACCGCGATGGGCGCCACCAGATCAGGCGCTAAGTTATTGGCGATGTAAATAGCGGTCGGGCCGTCCGCGCCGCCGATGATACCGATTGCCGCAGCCTCACCGATGGTGAAAAGGCCGGTGGCATTGGCCAGCATGAAGGCGATGTAGATACCGAACTGTGCCGCCGCTCCCAGCAGAAGGCTGATCGGTTGGCGATCAGGGGACCGAAGTCGGTCATGGCGCCAACACAGAGGAAGATCAGGCAGGGGAACAGGCTGCTCTTAACGCCGCCGTACATGATGCGCAGAACGCCCTGGTTGTACCACGGCTCAGCCTCTTTCATAAGGTCGGCCAGCGGTAAGTTAGCGAGGAACATACCGAATGCAATCGGCAGTAATAATAATGGTTCAAACTGTTTGTGGATAGCCAGATATAACAGGACAAAGGAAATAAGCAGCATTACGGCATTCTGCCAGGTTAACGCAGCGAATCCTGATTCACTGAGCATCTCCGCTACAACTGCGAAAAAATTCATTTACGTTTTCCCTCCCGTTAGTTAAGGACTACCAGCGTATCGCCGGTCTCCACCGTATCGCCGGCCTTTACGTTTACGGACGCAACGGTTCCGTCGGCCGGTGCAACAATCTCAGTCTCCATCTTCATGGCCTCCATGGTGATAATCACCTGGCCGAACTTCACAGCCTGTCCCGGAGCTGCCTTGACGTCTAAAATCTTGCCGGGCATCGGGCTGTCAACATTGGTGCTTCCTGCTGCTGCGGGAGCCGGGGCTGCTGCAGGAGCCGGAGCGGGCGCTGCCGCCGGTGCGGG
>BBZO01000018.1 GCA_001304875.1 Clostridia bacterium UC5.1-2E3 | reverse complement strand
GGGGCGCCGTCGCCCCCGCGTATTTTAACGGGAATGCGAGAAACAGGCACATGGTCCCGGCGATTATTTCCAGGTTTGCGAGGTTTTCGACGATCACGAAATCCTTATATTTCATCAGCTTTTTGTGGATCGTCAGATTTTCGTCGTCCGCCGGATCCACGCTCATGGCGTCCGTGCCCATGCCCAGCTTGCCGCTCTTTAACAGGTAGTTGGCCACTTTCGCGTCGATGCGGGGGCCGTCGAAGGCGGAAACTGCCGCGTCCGTCCCAGCACTCTTCATGCGACGGTCACGCCCGGTATAAAAGAGCAGGTAATCCGCCTGGTCCGCCAGCTCCCTCACCGGCTCGATGAGCTCCATGGTGATGCTCTCCCCCTCCGCAAGGCCGCTGGCGTCGATGGTGAAGGCCTGTCCGATGAAATGGCTTAACGAAAACTGCTCCAGCCGGGTGCGCCCGTCCGCGATGTGGGACGGCGCGTCCGCATGGGTGCCTGTGTGGGAATAAAAGGTGAGCTTCGTCTCCCGGTAGCCGTCCCGTCCGCAGGAGGCCACATGTTCCAGAACCGGCGGCTCGTCGCCGGGGAACATGGGCATGTCTTCGCGGATCTCCTGGGTTAAGTCGATGACCTCCCAGGCGCCTCTGAGGGCCAGGCTGACACTTCCGGCGGATTCCGGACAAACGCCCGCCGCACGCTCTTTCCTCTCTGCATTCTGCTTTTCCAGAAGCTCCCGCAGATACTCCTTTTCCTTTGCCGACAGCACCGCGTCCTTTAAAAGCTCCGGGCGGCGCTCCAGCGTGCGCTCCACAGACTTTTTCCTGCGCCAGGCGTCGATATTTTTGTGATGGCCTGTCAGAAGCACCTCCGGGACCCGTTTGCCCATGAACGTCTCCGGCCGGGTGTAATGGGGGTACTCCAGGAGATTGTCGTGGAAGGACTCGAACTCCGCCGAGGTCTCGTTATTTAAAACCCCCGGCACCAGCCGGGAGATGCTGTCGATCATCACCATGGCCGGGAGCTCGCCGCCGGTCAGCACGTAGTCGCCGATGGACAGATAGTCCGTGGCTACAAGCTCCAGCGCCCGTTCGTCGATGCCCTCATAGTGGCCGCAGAGAAACACCAGGTCCTCCTCCTTTGCCAGCTCCTCGGCGATGGACTGGCTGAACACGCGTCCCTGGGGCGTGGTGTAGATGACGCGGGGGCGTTTTCCCAGCTTCGCACACAGGTCCTCGAAGGCCCGGTACACCGGCCCCGCCTGCATGACCATGCCGGCCCCGCCGCCGTAGGGGGTGTCGTCCACGTGGTTGTGCTTATCCTCTGAATAGTCGCGGATATTGATGGCCTCCGCCGAAATGCTCCCGCTCTCCATGGCACGGCCGAGGATGCTGGTGTGAAGCGTCCATGACCATGTCGGGAAACAGCGTCAGTATATGAAATCTCATCGTCTCTCTCCTACAGATCCAGAAGTCCGTCCAGCAGATGGATGAGGATGGTCCCCTCCTCCAGGTTCACGTCCAGCACACAGTCGGGAATGGCCGGAATCAGAATCTCCTTCTTCTCCCCTGTCTCAATGACATAGACATCGTTGGCCCCGGTCAGCATCACGTCCTTTAAGACGCCCAGCTCCTTCCCGTCGTCGGTGACCGCTTTAAGACCGATCAGATCGACGATGAAATTCTCGTTGGGCGCCAGGCGCACCGCCTGGTCTCTGGTGATCAGAAGGTCCATGCCGCGGTACATCTCCACATCGTTGATATTGTCGATGCCCTTAAACTTTAAAATTACCATGTTTTTAAAGAATTTAACGCTCTCGATGGCCAGCTCCCGCTGCTCCCGGCCCATATCCAGAATGACCTTCTTAAGCTTCTTAAATCTGGCCGGGTCGTCGGTGGTGGGATAGACCTTCACCTCGCCGCGTACCCCGTGGGTGGAGGAAATGACTCCGACTCTCAGATATTGTTCCATCGCACTACTCTCCTTATATGTAAAAAGGGAGTGTTGGTTCCAACATTCCCCTTGAAAATACTTCTGTTACTGAATCTCAACGATCACTTTCTTGTCCTCCCTGGACGCGGCGGCTTTGACAACAGAGCGGATCGCTTTCGCGATGCGGCCCTGTTTACCAATCACCTTGCCCATATCGGAGGGCGCAACCGTCAGTTCAACGATGATCTCGTCATTCTTCGCGGATTCGGTAACTACAACCTCGTCAGGGTTATCCACTAAAGCCTTAGCGATAACTTCAACTAATTCTTTCATAGTAATACCTCTCGATTACTGAATGCCTGCGATCTTTAAAAGCTTGCTGACGGTGTCGGTCGGCTGTGCGCCTGTAGCCAGCCATTTCTTAGCGGTCTCCTCGTCGAACTTGATCACGCTGGGATCTACGTTCGGATCGTAGTAACCTACCTCCTCGATGAATCTTCCGTCTCTGGGAGATCTGGAATCTGCAACGACGATTCTATAGAAAGGTGCCTTTTTCTGACCCATTCTCTTTAATCTCATCTTTACTGCCATTTCATTTCACCTCCTTGGGAATTTTTATATAGTAAAATGTATAAAACATTTTCTAACGAAATTAGAAGGGCAGCTTCATCTTGCCCATGAGGCCTCCTAAAGCCCCGCGCTTGCGGCCTCCCATCATGCCGGGAAGCTGCTTCATCATCTTTTTCATCTGGTCAAACTGCTTGACGATGCGGTTCACCTCGCTGATGTCCACGCCCGCGCCTGCCGCGATGCGCTTCTTCCTCGAGGGGTTTATGATGGACGGGTTGGCTCTCTCCTCCTTCGTCATGGAAGGATGATCGCCTCCACGCGGTCCATGGCTTTCTCGTCGATGTCCACATCCTTAAGCTGTCCCATGCCGGGCATCATGCTCATAATGCTTGCCATGCCGCCCATCTTCTTGATCTGACGCATCTGATCCAGGAAATCGTTGTAATCGAACTCGGCCTTCTTGAGTTTCCGGGAGAGCTCTTTCGCCTTCTCCCGTCCACCTCGATCTCCGCCTTCTCGATGAGCGACAGGATATCTCCCATCCCCAGGATTCTGGATGCCATGCGGTCCGGGTAGAACTGCTCCAGATCGGAGAGCTTCTCGCCCATACCCACGTATAAAATCGGCTTGCCTGTGACTGCGCGGATGGAAAGCGCTGCGCCGCCCCTGGTGTCGCCGTCCAGCTTCGTCAGAATGACGCCGTCGATGCCGATCTTGTCGTTGAACATGCCGGCCACGTTGACCGCGTCCTGTCCGGTCATGGCGTCCACCACCAGAATGGTCTGGTGAACGTCCACCTGCTCCTTGATCTCGATAAGCTCATTCATCATGTCCTCATCGACGTGGAGCCGTCCGGCCGTATCCAGGATGACCACGTTGAAGCCGTTCTTCGCCGCGTGCTCCAGCGCCGCCTTTGCGATGTTCACCGGCTTGTTCCCGGTGCCCATGCTGAACACGGGAACGCCCTGCTTGTCTCCGTTGATCTGAAGCTGCTCGATGGCCGCCGGCCGGTAGACGTCGCAGGCCGCAAGGAGCGGTTTCTTCCCCTTGGACTTAAACTTTCCTGCCAGCTTGGCGGTGGTCGTGGTCTTACCTGCACCCTGGAGACCTGCCATCATGATGACGGTGATCTCTCCGCCGGCCTTCAGCTCGATTTCCGTGGTCTCGGAGCCCATCAGATTCACGAGCTCCTCGTTTACGATTTTTATGACCATCTGTCCCGGCGTCAGGCTGTTTAAGACATCCTGTCCCACCGCCCGCTCCTGGACAGAGTTTATAAACTGTTTTACAACCTTGAAGCTGACGTCCGCCTCTAAGAGCGCCATCTTCACTTCCTTGAGCGCCGCCTTCACGTCCGCCTCGGAGAGGCGTCCCTTGCCGCGCAAGTTTTTAAATACATTCTGAAGTTTGTCGGCTAAGCTTTCAAACGCCATCTAAAACCTCCTAAATGAGCCCTAGAGCTCTATGATCTCCTGTGAAATCTGTCCGATGCGGCCGATGAGCGCCATGTCTTTTGTCTCCTCAAACCGCTTTGTAAGCTCCTTGATCTCGCCGACCATCTTCCGTGTCTTCTGAAATTTATCAACCAGCTTAAGCTTCTCCTCGTAACCGCTAAGAAGCCTGTCGCAGCGCCTTATGAGGTCGTGGACCCCCTGGCGGCTGATGCCCTGCTCCTCGGCAATCTCGCTCAAGGACATATCGTTAAATACCACGTCCTCGTAGATTCTCTTCTGGTGCTCCGTGAGAAGCTCCCCGTAGAAATCGTAGAGAAGCGCCTGTCGGACGATCTTTTCCATTTCAATCACCTGTAGTATATTACAATAGTTTTTTCGGGGTGTCAAGTATTTTTTCTTGACACCTCATTTTTCTTCTTTTCGTGCTCCTCGGCGGCCTGGATATCCTTATATCCGTAGCGCGCCACGGTCTCCTTCATGACCTCGACGGACATGTTGACGCCCTCCCGCTCCAGCTCCTCCGTCCAGCGGGCGTAGAGATCCAGGGTCTGGGCCGAGTAGATGGAAAGCTCTCCCCGCAGATACGTCTCGAAGGAGGTGTCATAGGGCGTGTCCTCGCTGGTGTGGATGGCTCGGCCGCCTCCGGCCAGATACGGGTATTTTGCGGCATACTCCTCCATCCACCGCACCTGCCGGGCCACGATCTGCTCCTCCAGCCGCTCCCTGGCGTAGCTCTTCTCCGGCAGAAACGCCTTCTGCGCTCGAAGCCCTCCGGATATGTGCTCTGCATCATCCAGAGGTATTTCTCGGCCAGGAGGTTTCTCCCGGACGCATTGGCCTCCTCTAAATCCTCCTTGTAGCTGGCCAGCAGGTTCTGCGGCCAGACGGCGAACTGGCTCCCACGCATGATGTCAAAGGTCTCTCTGTCGTCCTGGCAGGACGCGCGCCCGCCCTCGTTGTGAACCGCCTGGAACTGGTTCCACTCCAGCTTGATAATCTTTTCTATGACTGACATGGTATTTTCCTCCTATTTAATAGAATCTTAATTGACTTTTACGTCGCTGCTCCCGTATGATAATAGCACAATAAGTAACACAATAATAAAAAGAAAGAAGGCTACCAATTATGGCAGATCTGCTGTACGAAGTAAAAGACCATCTGGCCCGCATCACCATGAACCGGCCGGAACATTTAAACTGTTTCAGCGAGGAGATGATCCACCTCTGGACGAAGGCGCTGGAGGATGTCAGAGACCGGGAAGATATCTACGCGGTCCTTCTCTCCGGCAACGGGAAGGCATTCTGCGCCGGCGGCGATGTGAAGGCCATGGCGGCCGGGGACGGATTTTTCGAGAGTCACGACGATATCTCCTCCACTGCCCTGGCCAGGAAAAACTCTCTCTGGCGGGGCATTCAGCGCATTCCTCTGATCCTGGAGGAGATCGACAAGCCCGTGGTGGCCAAGATCCAGGCGCTGCCGTCGGCGCCGGCCTGGACATGGCGCTCATGTGCGATGTGAGAATCGCCGCCGAGAGTGCCACCATGTCCGAGAGCTACTTTAACGCGGGCATTGTCCCCGGGGACGGCGGCGCCTATTTTCTTCCCCGCCTGGTGGGACTTGACAAGGCGCTGGACATGTTCTGGACCGCCAAGGTATTAAAGGGGGCGGAGGCGGAGCGCATCGGACTGGTGACCCACGTGGTTCCCGACGATCAGCTGGACGACTATGTGGAACAGTACATGCAGAAGCTTCTGGACGCGCCGCAGACGGCCATGCGTCTGACAAAACGGGCCATCTACCAGAGCGAGCAGAGCTCCCTGCGCGTCTCCCTGGATATGGTCTCCTCCTTCATGGGCATCGTCACCGAGCTGGATGATTACCGCACCCACACCGCCGCCCTGGTGGAAAAGCTGAACAAAAAGGGAAAGAAAAAGCCGTCCAAAAACTAAAGCATCCTGAGATCCCGGTCCTCGATGCACTTCGTGATCTCGGCCTTCTGCACTTCCATGAACGCGTCGCTCTTTCGCGACAGGCCGCGCGCCATGAGCTCGTCCGCAAAGCGGATGCAGATCGCCTCGATCTGCTCCTCCTTGCGGGCGTCAAAAAGCGGCGTCTCCATGATCTCCCCGATCATCGGCACCAGTTCGGAAAGCTCCGGAAGCTCTTTTGCCCCGCGCATCTTCCACTTATAGAACGGCCAGTAGCGGTTATTTAAAAGGTAGATCAGCGAGAGGGCCGAGTCGCAGAACTCCGAAAGGGCGAAGAAGGAGGTTCCCGTCTCCCCGCGCTTTTCCCTCTCGGATAATTGTACTGCCCGGACTGCCCCATGATGCCGGCGTGCATGGCCATTTTTTGAGGCGCAGGTCCCGCGGATAGCCCGCAAGCAGCCGCTCGCGGATCCTCGTGAACTCGCCCAGGGGATCCTCGAAGACCTGTCCGTTGGTGGCCAGAGCCAGCTTCTCCTCCGGAAGGCGCAGCCACTCCATCCAGTTCTGCGGGTTGGTGTTGGGGATGTAGAGCATCCTGTAAAATTCTTCGATCTCAAAGATGCCCGCCCGCTCCGGCATCTTCTTGACCTTCATTCCCAGAAACGTGTCCGGCAGTCCGGCGTAGACCTCTTTCAGCCTCTGCCCGTACCTCTCGTAATCCCGCTTTGTCAGCCACACGCAGAAGCCGGGGCCGTAGTCGTGATCCGCCGAGATCTCGTCGTCAAAGCCGAAGCACTCGGAGCCGCAGCCCACCAGGCCGGCGGCATAGCGGCCGGAAAGCACCGGCACCGCCGCCTCGAGGGCCGGTTTTCCGATCTGCTCATAAAATTCCCTGGAGAGATCCATCATCCACACGTCTCGTTCCTCTTTTCCTGTACTTTCTTTAAATTCGCCGCGGTGATGCGGTAGGATTCGTTCTCGCCGTAGCATTTTTTAATCTGGGCCAGTGCCTTTTTGTAGGCCTCCTCGGCGGCGTCCAGGTTTCCTCTCTTAACCTCGATCTCCCCGCGGGCCGCCAGAGCGGAGGCGTAGTGCGGATCCTCCGTGTACCCATCCTCGAAAATGGCCAGCGCCTTCCCCGATGCTTCATCGGCCTGCTTTGTCTCGCCCAGATTCATGTAGAGAAGGCCCAGATTCGTGTAAGTCACCGCCTCCTCCACGCGGCTTCCGGGCTGGCGCTCCACGATGGCCAGCGCTTTTTTAAGACACTCCAGCGCGCCGGGGCCGTCCTTTAAATCGGATTTCAGAATGCTCATGTTGTTGTAGAGGGAGGCCAGGCGGTAGTCGTCGGGCCCCAGCTGCTTCTCATAAATTCCGATGGCCTTTTCGTAGTATTCGCAGGCTTTCAGAAGCTCCCCTGCCGCGCGCAGCCGGTGGCGGCGTTTAAAAGCGTGGTGGCATAGGGAAGCGTGCCCTCCAGGCCCAGCCGTCCGGCGAGAGTCAGCGCCTCTTCGATCTGCGCTAAATTCTCCTGATGGCGGCCCTGGGTGCGCAGAAATCCCATGAGCTCATTCATAATAGAAAGCTGCGCCCCGTAATCGCCCTCCTCGCCGGCGGTTTTAAGCTGCTCCCGCATGAAATTCTCGGCATGATCCAGCCGGTGGTTCTCGTAGAACAGTCCAGGCGCTCAAAAAAACTGTTGATATCGTACATACTGTTTTCCTCCGTTTGTAAAAGCCTTACCAGATTATATCATAGTCTGGTTATTTTGACCATGTCTTATATCGAAGGTTCCGTCCATGAGGAGCAGGCCGGCGCGGAACAGCTGCATGACGGACCAGAATCCGCCGCCCTTTAAGCCAAACTCCCGGATCAGATCAAATTTTGCCCGGTAGCTGCGTACATCCTCGAACCAGACCTGATGCCAGACGCTGTCCTGCCAGTAGTTAAAGTACGGCGAGGCGGCGCGCTCATCATAAAAAATCTCCGCGCCGAAATCGATGGCTCTCTGAACGGCCTCCACATTTCCTGTGGTGCGGGCCTTCGTGGTTCCCTGGACGAAAGGCAGAGGCCAGTCGTAGCCGTAGTTGGGAATCCCAAGAACCAGCTTCTCCCTGGGCACCTCCGTCAGCGCGTACTCCACCACCTGGCGGACGATATAGAGCGGGGCGATGGCCATGGGCGGGCCGTAGGTATAGCCCCACTCGTAAGCCATGATGAAGATTTCATCCAGCACCTCCCCCAGCCCCTTAAAATCGATGCCCTCGTAGAGAAGCCCCTTCTGGTCGGCACTTGTCTTGGCGGGCACTGCCGCGGACACCGTGTAGCCGAAGGCGTGCATCACCGCCGCCAGCCGGGCGGCAAAGTCCACATAGAGCTGCCGGTCCTCGGCGAGAATGTACTCAAAATCCAGATCCACCCCTTTATATCCCTTGCTCCGCATCACCTCGCCCAGCTGCCAGATCAGCTTCTGCTGTGCGTCCAGGTTCCGGAAAATCCGGGAGGCCAGGAAATTATTGAAGGTTCCCTCCTCCCCCATGGGCGTCAGCGTGAGAATCGGCTCCACGCCCCGTCGGGCGGCCTCATCGATGAGCCAGGTGTCGTCCTTCCAGGGCTCTATGAGATCCCCGTCCTCGGTGAATCCGTAGGAGAACACAAATATTTTCGTGAGAAAGGGAAGGGTCTCCCCCAGCACCCAGGGCTTATGAACGGGTAGGCGTAGCCGCTGCTCTCCGCCGGCAGGCTCCCCTTACTCTCCTCCCCCACTAAAAGCGCCTGCCCCACGGCCAGACGGTAGGGGTAGACGATCTGATTGTTCCGCAGAAGGGTTTCCACGGGCATGTTGTAGCGGGCCGCAATCTGGTCCACATTCTCGCCCGGACTCACCACATGAATTTCCATATTTTATTTCCTTTCCCGATATAAGGTTTTTTAATTATATGCCTGGTTCTCATAAAAACTTGCAATTTGCCTGTATTAATCGTATAATTTTCAGCATCTATACTTTTTTCACGGGAGGTAAAAGGGGATGTTAGAAATCATCACAAGCGTTAACAGTGCGGTGAACAGCTTCGTCTGGGGGCCTGTCATGCTGGCACTGCTCGTCGGAACAGGTATCTTCCTCACGTTCCGCACCGGCTGGATTCAGGTACGCAGATTCGGCTATATCATGAAAAATACAGTGGGTTCCCTCTTCAGAAAATCTGACAAGGACCACGGGAACAACTTATCTCCGTTCCAGGCAGTGACCACGGCCCTGGCAGGAACCGTGGGAACCGGCAACATCGCCGGCGTCACGGGAGCCATTTTCACCGGCGGCCCCGGCGCGGTCTTCTGGATGTGGTTCGCAGCCTTCTTCGGGATGGTCACCAAATATTCCGAGATCACGCTGGCCCTCAGATACCGCCAGGTGTCCCAGGACGGCACCCACTGCGGCGGCCCCATGTATTACATTGAGAAGGGCCTGCACATAAAATGGCTGGCGATGGCCTTCGCGCTCATCGCGGGCTTCGCCTGCTTCGGCATCGGCAACATCTCGCAGGGAAATGAGATCGCCGGAGCCATGGAAGGGCTGCTTGGCATCCCGCCGCTCTACACCGGCATCGGTCTGGCCGTTCTCGTGGCCATCGTGCTGCTGGGCGGCGTGAAGCGCATCGGACAGGTGACCTCCTATCTGGTTCCCTTCATGGCCATCTTCTATATACTGGCCGGCGTGGGAGTGATCGCCCTGCGTATCACGGAGATCCCGGCCGCGCTTGTGCTGATCGTGAAGAGCGCTTTCAGTTTTGAGGCGGTGGGCGGCGGCGCCTTCGGCTACGCCATCATGGTCGCCATGCGGCAGGGCTTTGCCCGCGGCGTCTTCTCCAACGAGGCAGGTCTCGGCTCCGCTCCCATGGCCCACGCGGCGGCGTCCACGGAGGATCCTGTGGAGCAGGGCATGTGGGGTGTGTTTGAGGTGTTCATCGACACCATCATCATCTGTACCATCACGGCCCTGGCAGTCATTCTCTCCGGCGTGCTGAACGCGGAGGGCGGTCTCGACGCCTTCACCTCGAAGGGCGCGGCGGCCGTGGCGGCCTTCAACACGATTCTGCCGGGCACCCTGGGCGGCACCGTGATCCAGATCAGCCTTCTGTTCTTCGCCCTCTCCACGATTCTCGGCTGGAGCTACTACGGCGAGCAGTGCTGGTCCTATCTGTTCAAGGGAAACAAAGCGGTACTCGTTCTGTTTAAAATCGTCTTCATCGCCGTCTGCGTGGTGGGAGCTACGGGAAACGGAACGCTGGTGTGGGATATCTCGGACACCTTAAACGGCATGATGGCGATTCCCAACCTGGTGGCGCTCCTGGCCCTGTCGGGCGTGACCGCCGCGGAGACGAAGCGGTATTTCAAAAAATAAACAAGGAATGGTGAGACACATGAGAGAACTTGTGAGAAAATGGAACAAAATCAGCCTGGTGAAGCGGATTGTCTGCGGCCTCGCTGTGGGTATCCTTCTGGGCCTTGCGGCCCCGCAGGCCACCGTTTTGTCGGTGCTTGGCGATCTGTTTGTGGGGGCCCTCAAAGCGGTAGCTCCGCTTTTAGTGCTGTTTCTGGTGATGGGAGCACTCTCCCGGCATCAGGAGGGCAAGCAGAACAATATGAAACGTATCATTGCGCTGTACCTTCTGGGCACCTTTGTGGCCGGGTGCGTGGCGGTGGTCGCCAGCTTCCTCTTCCCCATCACGCTGACGCTGGCGGAGGGAACCTCTGACATGGCGCCTCCCGGAGGCATCGGGGAAGTGCTTCACACACTGATGATGAATCTGGTGGCCAACCCGGTGAGCGCCGTGGCAAATGCCAACTACATCGGAATCCTGGCCTGGGCGGTGCTTTTAGGCCTGGCGCTCAGGAAAGCGCCCGACCATGTGAAGGACGGCATCGAGGCCATCGCCGGCGCCCTCTCCCAGATCGTCCAGTGGGTGATCAGCTGCGCGCCCTTCGGTATTCTGGGCCTGGTGTTCACCACCATCTCCCAGCAGGGCCTCCAGTCCTTGATCAGCTACGGAAACTGATTCTTCTGCTGGTGGGAAGCATGGCGTTTGTGGCATTTGTGGTCAACCCGGTCATCACCTTTATCGGGATCCGTAAAAATCCCTACCCGCTGGTGTTAAAATGTTTAAAGGACAGCGGAATCACCGCCTTCTTTACCCGCAGCTCCGCAGCCAACATCCCGGTGAACATGAAGCTGTGCGAGGAGCTTGGACTGGACGAGGATACCTACGCGGTATCCATCCCCTTAGGATCCACCATCAACATGGGCGGCGCCGCCGTCACGATCTCCATCCTGGCCCTGGCGGCAGCCAACACCCTGGGCATCGAGGTGGACTTCGCCTCCGCACTGATCTTAAGCGTGCTGTCGGCCGTCAGCGCCTGCGGCGCTTCCGGCGTGGCCGGCGGATCGCTTTTACTGGTGCCGCTGGCCTGCAGCCTGTTCGGCATCTCCAATGATATCGCCATGCAGGTGGTGGGCGTCGGCTTCATCGTGGGCGTCATCCAGGACTCCTGCGAGACCGCCATCAACTCCTCCACCGACGTGCTCTACACCGCGGTGGCAGAGCTTTCCCGCAGGCGGAAAGAGAATGCGTAAAGAAACGTCCCTGTAAAACAGACAGGCACACGAACGTTACTCGTTCGTGTGCCTGTTTATGTATTCCGTCTTTGTCTTGGAATAAACGAATTTCTGTGTGGAATAGAGACTGTAGTAGCCCGACAGGGTGAAGCAGATGGCAATCGAGAGCACAAAATACGGCATGGCCTCATATCCAAAAAGCTCAAATGCCAGAAACACCGTGGACATGGGACAGTTGGTCACGCTGACAAACAGGCAGACCATGCAGACCGCGATGCAGAGCCTGCGGGCTCCTCCATCAGCACGGACATGGCGTAGCGAAGGTGGCGCCGATGCAGAGGGTGGGAACGATCTCTCCCCCCTTGAAGCCGGCCCCCAGAGCGACGGCCGTGAATACGATTTTCATGAAAAACGCGTAGTGGGGAATGTCCTCCCCCGCAAAGCAGGCCTCGATCAGCGTCAGACCGCTTCCGTTGTAATATCTCTCGTGAAAGATCAGCGTCAGCACAATAAAGACCGCGCTCCCCGCCAACACCCGGACCACCGGTTTTTAAATTTCTCCTTGAAAAAATGCCCGCTCCTGTGGAGGCAGATGCAGAGAACCACGCCCACCCCCGCGCAGAAAATGCCGAGGACAATGGAAAGCCCCGCGCCGCCCAGGTCAAATTCCGGGACCAGTCCGATCTCGAAGTGCTCCGGGTGCAGCCCCAGCTCCTTCGCAATCCCCGCCCCGATGAAGGCAGAGAACAGGCAGGGAACCAGCGCCGCGTAGTACATGATGCCGATGCTTATGACCTCCAGCGAGAAGATTCCCGCCGCCAGAGGCGTCCCGAACAGGGCCGCGAAGCAGGCGCTCATGCCGCACATCACCGCAATCTTTTTATCCTTTTCATCCAGCCGCATTATCTTTCCGATGATATTCCCCAGACTTCCGCCCAGCTGCAGGGCCGCTCCCTCGCGGCCCACGGAGGCGCTGACCAGATGGCTTAAAATCGTGGACGCAAAGATCAGCGGAGCCGTGGCCACCGTGATCTCCTCGTTGGAGGAGATGGCCGCCAGCACCGTGTTGGTCCCGCCGTTTTTCTCCTCCCGGAACAGCTTATAGAGCCCCACGATGACCAGGCCGGAAAGCGGCATCAGAAAGAGGGTCCAGTGGTTGTTCCGCCAGAAGCCGGACGCCATATGACACCCTTTCCGAGGCCGTCCCTATGAGGCCGACCACAATGCCGATCAGACAGGAAATAACCGTCCACTTGAAAAAATAATCGATATTTTTCTCAATGGGAAACGTTTCCTCATACCATTTCATAACTCATTTGTACCCCACCCACAGGCGAATCCCGCCTGCAGACCATTAATCGCTGTAGACGCCCTTGGACTTCACCAGCTTTGGGCGGTAGCCGCCGGCGTTCAGCGCCTTCACGATGGCCTCCTTGTGCTCCGTGCCGAAGGCCTCGATGGTGATGCGAAGCTCCACAGCCGCGTTGCGGTTGATGCTGATAAACTGGTTGTGCTCCAGCTTGATGACGTTGGCGTGCTCAGCGGCCAGCAGCGTGGCCACCTTGGCCAGCTCGCCGGGCTTGTCAGGCAGAAGGACGGACACTGTGAACACGCGGTCTCTCTGGATCAGTCCGTGCTGGACGATGGAGCCATGGTGATGACATCCATGTTGCCGCCGCTTAAGATGGACACAATCTTTTTCTTCTCCACGTTTAAGTGCTTTAAGGCGGCCACGGTCAGAAGGCCGGAGTTCTCAACGATCATCTTGTGGTTCTCCACCATGTCCAGGAAGGCCACGATGAGCTCCGAGTCCTCGATGGTGATGATGTCGTCCACGTTCTCCTGGATGTAGGGGAACAGAAGGTCGCCGGGGGTCTTGACCGCCGTGCCGTCGGCGATGGTGTTGACCGTGGGAAGGGTGACGATCTTCCCCTGTTTGATGGACTCCTGCATACAGTTGCTCCCGCGGGCTCCACGCCGATGACCTTGATCTTCGGGTTTAAGAGCTTTGCCAGCGTGGAGACGCCGGTGCAGAGGCCGCCGCCGCCGATGGGAACCAGGATGTAGTCCACGGTGGGCAGCTCCTTGATGATCTCCATGGCGATGGTCCCCTGTCCGGTGGCCACGTCCAGATCGTTGAACGGGTGGACGAAGGTGTAGCCGTGCTCCTCAGCCAGCTTGAGCGCGTGGGCCAGGGACTCGTCGAACACGTCGCCCTCCAGCACCACCTCGGCCCCGTAGCCCTTGGTGCGGTTCACCTTGATGAGCGGCGTGGAGGTGGGCATCACCACCGTGGCCTTGATGCCCGCCAGCTTGGCCGCGTAGGCCACGCCCTGGGCGTGGTTGCCCGCGGAGGCAGTGATCAGTCCCTTCTCCTTCTCCTCCTCCGTCAGCGTGCTGATTTTATAGTAGGCGCCGCGGACCTTGTAGGCCCCGGTGTACTGCATGTTCTCCGGCTTAAAATAAACCTTGTTTCCCGTCATGTCGGAAAAATACTCGCTGTAGACCAGCTTGGTCTCCGAGGTGATCTTGCGGACCTCCTCGTAGGCTTCCTCAAATTTCTCTAATGTCAACATCTCTTACGCCTCGCCTTTCTCTTTTACGTTGAATAATGCATTTACAAAATCGTCGGCGTCGAACTTCTGAAGATCGTCGATCTTCTCGCCGATGCCCACGTATTTCACAGGGATTCCAAGCTCCGACTGGATCGCCACGGCGATGCCGCCCTTGGCAGTGCCGTCCAGCTTCGTCAGAATGATTCCGGTGATATCCGCCACCTCCATGAACTGCCGGGCCTGGGCCAGGGCATTCTGCCCGGTGGTACCGTCTAAGACCACCAGGGTCTCCCGGTAGGCCTCCGGGTACTCCCGGTCGATGATGCGGTTGATTTTCTTAAGCTCCTCCATCAGATTTTTCTTGTTGTGAAGCCGGCCTGCGGTGTCGCAGATCAGAACGTCGCAGTTTCTGGATTTGGCTGCGCAGACGCGTCGTAGATGACCGCCGCCGGGTCGGAGCCCTCCTGCTGGGAGATGATATCCACTCCCGCCCGGTTGGCCCACTCGGTGAGCTGCGGGGTGGCCGCCGCGCGGAAGGTGTCGGCTGCGGCTAATAGCACCTTTTTATTCATGTCCTTCAGCTGCCCGGCCAGCTTGCCGACGGAGGTGGTCTTTCCCACTCCGTTGACGCCGATCACCAGCACCACGGACTTGCGGTTCTCGAACTCGTAGGCGTTCTCGCCAGATCCATCTGTTCCTTAATGCTCTTAACCAGAAGCTCCTTGCACTGCACCGGATCGGTGATGTGCTGCTCCTTCACCTGCGCTCTCAGCTTTTCCACGATGGACATGGTAGTCTGGATTCCCAGATCTCCCATGATCAGAGTCTCCTCGATCTCCTCGTAAAAATCGTCGTCGATGGCGGAAAATCCGCTGAAAATCGAATCGATTCCCGCCACAATGGTCTCTCTGGTCTTTGTAAGGCCCTGTACCAGACGGCCAAAAAATCCACTCATATGCTTCCCTCCTATTGATCTAACTCATTTTCTATCAGATTGACGGACACCAGGGTGGAGACGCCCTTCTCCTGCATGGTGATACCGTAGAGCCGGTCGGACGCCACCATGGTGCCTCTTCTGTGCGTGATGACAATAAACTGTGTGTTGGCCGTCAGCTTGTGGAGATATCCGGCAAAACGATCCACGTTGGAATCGTCCAGCGCGGCCTCGATCTCGTCCAGAAGGCAGAACGGGGACGGCTTTAAGTTCTGTATGGCGAATAAAAGCGCGATGGCCGTCAGCGCCTTCTCGCCGCCCGACAGCTGCATCATGTTCTGCAGCTTCTTGCCCGGCGGCTGGGAAATGATCTGAATGCCGGCCTCCAGGATGTCCTCGTCCTCCATCAGCTCCAGCGTGCCGTGTCCGCCTCCGAAGAGCTCCTTGAACACCTTGTCAAACTCCCGGCGGATCTCCTTAAATTTCTCCTCAAACTGCCGCCGCATGCCGGTGTCCAGCTCCTCGATGATCTTTAAAAGCGTCTCCTCCGCCTTCACCAGATCGTCGTGCTGGGTCTTCATAAACTCGTACCGCCCGGAAATCTCCTTGTAGTCCTCGATGGCGTTCACGTTGACGTTCCCCAGCGCCTTGATCTGCTGCTTTAAGCCGCCGATCTGCCGCTTTAATTCGGGGACGGATGAAAGGAGCGGATCCCTAAGGCTCTCGGCGTCGCTGTAGGTGATCTCATACTCGCTCCACATGTAGGCCGACTGGCTCTCCAGACGCTCGGAAAGTTTCTCCTTCTGGCTCTGAAGCCTGAAAAGCTCCTTATCCAGAAGTCCCATGCGGCCCGCGGCCTCCTCCCGCTTCTCAAAAAACTCCTTCTGGCTGGCCAGATGAGCCTCCCGGCTCTCCGTCTGCTCTCTCACCTGCAGGGCCAGCGCTTCCGACTGGGCGGCGGCGTTCCCGATGAGGCCCTTTAAGTTCTCGATCTCAGAAAGCTTCTCGTTTATGATCCTGTCGCTGTCGCCGGTGCCGTTTTTAAGCCCCTCGGACTCCTCCGAAAGCTTCCCGATCTCCTCGTCCACGCGGCTGATGTTCTCGTCCATGAAGTGAACCTTCTGCGAGGCCTCCGACTCCTCCAGCTGCACGGCGGAAACCTTCTCGAGAAGCTCCCCGCGGCGCTCCTTCAGCTGGTCGGACTCCCAGGACCATTCCTCGATCTCCCGGTTTTTCCTGTCGTTTAACTCCTCCAGCTCCACGGCCTCGGCTTTCAGCCTCTCCTGGCTGTCATGGATATCGCGGAGCTGTTCCTCCAGCTGCCCGTTTTCCATCACCAGATCCTCGGAGGACTGGCTGATCTCCGCCTTTTTCTCCTCCATCTGGCGGATGTTCAGCTGCAGCGTGTTCTGCTCCAGGTAAATCTGCTGTTTTAAGGACGCCAGCTCCTCAATGCGGCTCTTCTGCTCCTCCAGAGAGGTTTCGCAGGCGTTTAACTCCTTCTGGATCTCCTCCACCTGGACGAGGATCTTTTTGCACCTCTCCTCCAGGTCCTCGATCTCCCGCTTGCGTCCCAGGAGGTTGCTGCTGTTTTTAAACGCGCCTCCGGTCATGGAGCCGCCGGCATTTAAAAGCTCGCCCTCCAGCGTGACGATCCGCAGGGAATACTGGTATTTCTTCGCCAGGGCGATGGCGTGGTCGATATTGTCCGCCACCACCACGCGGCCCAGCAGGTATTTCATAAGCCCCTCGTACTCCGGCTTTGTCTCCACCAGCGTGTTGGCAAGCCCCAGGACGCCCGGCTCCTTTAACGCCCGCTCCTGGCTGAAGGTGCTCTTATTTCCAATGCTCGTGAGGGGCAGGAACGTGGCCCGCCCGAAACGGTTTTTCTTTAAATATTCGATTAACTGCTTGGCGGTCTGCTCCGTGTCGGTGACGATGTTCTGGATGCTGCCGCGAGGGCCGTCTCGATGGCCACCTCGTACTTCTTCTGCACGGTGATCAGATCGGCCACCACGCCGTGAATCCCGTAGATCCGGTCCCTGGCCTCCATGACCCGGCGGATGCTGCCGCCGTAGCCTCGTAGCGCTCGGCTAAGTTCCGCAGGGATTCCAGCTTCGTCTGGCTGGTGTGGTAGTCCTGCTGGGCGTTTGACAGATTTCTGTTTAAGCGGCGCAGCTCCTCCTCGGAGGCCTGGCGCTTAAGAACCGTTTCAGACTCCTCCTTCTCCACGGCGCGCAGCTGATCTTCCACCTCCGTGAGGCGCAGGGCCTCTGCCCCGATCTTTTCATCCCACACGGACTCGTCGCTCTTGAAATGCAAGAGCTTCTGGCTCACCTCCGCCCGGCGCACATCCACCTGCTCCAGCAGTGTAGCGTATCGCTGCTGTCTGGCAGAGAGGCCGGCCTTCTCATTGAGCGCGCGGATGATATCCGCCTTGCTGTCCTCCATCCGCTGGTCTAAGAGCATCATCTGCTCCTCCGTGCGGCGCAGGGTCTCGCGCAGCTCCTTAAGGCGTCCCCCCACCTCCCTCTGCTGGGCGGAGAGGGTCTCCTTCTCGGCCTCGTAGGCGGCCTTTTTTTCCTGCCGTTCGCCGATCTCGCGATCGATGGCCATGAGGCGGCTTCCGATGTGCTCGGCACTGATCCTCTCGGTGTTGATCTGCTCCGTGAGGACGCCGATCTGACCTTCTAAGTTGCCCTTTAAAAGGTCGGCCCGGTTCATCTCCTCGCGGTTTTGATTGATGGATTCCTCCAGCTTTGCCAGAAGCCCGGAAATCTCGTCGTACTCCCGCTTCATCTGCTCGGCGCTCTCCTTCACCTGCGACAGGTCGGCGGAGACGATCGCCTCGTTTTTCTCGGCGGCCTCCAGCTGGCGCCTGACCTCCTCGCTCTCCAGAAGAAACAGATTTACGTCAAAGGTCTTTAAGCTCTCCCGCAGGCGCAGGTACTCCCTGGCCGCCTCGGACTGGCGCTTTAACGGCCCCACCTGCTTTTCAAGCTCCGATAAAATGTCGTTTACGCGGACCAGGTTCTGCTTCTCGTCCTCCAGCTTTTTCTGGGTGATGACCTTGCGGCGCTTGAACTTCACGATGCCGGCGGCCTCGTCGAAGAGTTCCCGCCGGTCCTCCGGCTTGCCGCTTAAGATTTTGTCGATCTGGCCCTGTCCAATGATGGAGTAGCCCTCTTTTCCGATTCCCGTATCGTAAAACAGCTCGTTGATGTCCTTTAAGCGGCAGGCGTTTCCGTTGATCTTATACTCGCTCTCACCGGAACGGTACACCCGGCGGGACACGGTCACCTCATCGAACTCGATGGGGAGCTGGTGATCGGAGTTGTCCAGCGTGATGGCCACGTAAGCGAATCCCTGGGGCTTCCTCAGCTCCGTCCCCGAAAAATCACGTCCTGCATGCTGGCGCCGCGAAGCTGCTTCACCCGCTGCTCGCCCAGCACCCAGCGCACCGCGTCGGCCACGTTGCTCTTGCCGCTGCCGTTGGGGCCCACGATGCCGGTGATGCCGTTGTGGAACTGGAACACGATTTTGTTGGCAAATGATTTAAAACCCTGTACTTCTATGCTCTTTAAATACATATGTCACCTACTGCTCTTTTAAATTGAGGATTCCGCGGTAGGCGGCCAGCTGCTCCGCCGCCTTCTTCGTCCGCCCCTCGCCGCGGCCGATCTCGCGCTCTCCGATGCGCGCGGCCACCGCAAAATGCTTCATGTGGTCCGGGCCGGATTCTCCCAGGAGGACGTAGTTTAACGCCTCCCCGCCCTGGCTCTGCACCATCTCCTGCAAGATAGTCTTGCTATCGAAAAAGAGCTGCTTGTCCTCGATATCATTTAAGATAAAACGATGGACAAACTCTTTTGCGCTAGTAAAACCACCGTCCAGATAAATGGCGCCGATCAGTGCCTCCATGCGTCGGAGATGATGGACGGGCGGTTCCGTCCCCCCGTGGCCTCCTCGCCTTTGCCGAGAAGCAGATACTTCTCCAGACTTAAGTCCTTCGCACAGTAGGCCAGAGACGGCTCGCAGACCATGCTGGCCCGAAGCTTCGTCAGCTCCCCTTCCTTGCGGTCGGGATACTTGTGATAAAGGAAATCGCTGGATACCAGCTCCAGCACCGCGTCGCCCAGAAACTCCAGACGCTCGTTGCACTCCAGCTTGTCCCAGTGCCTCTCGTTGGAGTAGGAGCTGTGGGTCATGGCCTGGTGCAGAAGGTGCCTGTCCTTAAAGCGGTAGCCCGTCTTTTTTCCAGTTCCTCAAACAGTTCTCTCATAGATGTCCCCTTTTCTTATAAACCATTCAAGAGAAAGATCCGCTCCGACCTTTCTCTTGAATATGTATCATATTAATTTCGTGCGCTTTTTATCTGGTTCACGGCGTCCCGGACGGTGGAGATTTTCTCCGCCGCATCGGCAGGTATCTCGATATCGAACGCCTCCTCGATGCCCATGACAATCTGAAAATATCCAGCGAGTCCGCGCCCAGATCGTCCGCAAACCTGGTGTCCATGGAAATTTCCCCGGCCTCCATATTAAGAACCCCGGCCACAATCTGTCTCAGCTTTTCAAATTCCATCTTCCAATCCCCCGGTTCACGCGTTACTGTTCTGTCTGCGGCTCCTTCGCCGTTCCCAGGCTCTCCTGGATTTTCCCGTTGATGTCCTGCTCCTTGAAGGTGACGCACTGGATGATGGAGTTTTTCACCTCCAGCGCTTTGGAGTTTCCATGGGTCTTGACCACCAGCCCCTTAAGGCCCAGAAGCGGCGCGCCGCCGTACTGGCTGGCGTCGAAGGACTTTAGGGTTTCCTTGAGCGCAGGCTTCACCAGGAGCGCGCCGATCTTGGAGCGCAGGCTGGTCATCATGCCGGCCTTCACCTTGGAAAGCAGCGTGGCTCCCACGCCCTCGTAAAGCTTTAAGATGACATTTCCCGTGAACGCCTCGCAGACGATGACGTCGGCCCCGCCGTGGGGAATCTCACGGGCCTCGATGCTTCCGGTAAGTTGATGTCCGTGCACTCCTTTAAAAGCGGAAAGGTCTCCTTCACCAGGCGTTGCCCTTCTCCTCCTCCGCGCCGATGTTCACGATGGCCACGCGGGGGTTTTTGATCCCCACCACGTGCTCCATGTAGATGGCTCCCATGCGGGCAAACTGCACCAGATGGGACGGCCTGGCGTCCACGTTGGCCCCGCAGTCGATGAGCAGAGAGACGCCGGTCTCCGTGGGGATGAGGGGCGCTAAGGGCGGGCGTTCCACGCCCTTGATGCGGCCCACGATCACCTGTCCGCCCACCAGGATGGCGCCGGAGCTTCCGGCGGAGACGAAGGCGTCCGCCTCCCCGGCCTTCACCATGTTCATGCCCACCACGATGGAGGAATCCTTCTTTTTCCGGATGGCGTTCACCGGGGGCTCCTCGGTCTCGATGACCTCGCTGGCTCCCTTCACCTCGATCTGCCCCTCCGGCAGGGAATAGTTTTTCAGATGCTCTCCGATCACATCTTCCTTCCCCACCAGAATCACCTGGATATCCTTCCTCGTCCGGACGGCCTCGGCCGCTCCCTTTATGATCTCCGCGGGCGCATTATCGCCGCCCATGGCGTCCACCGCTACTCTTATCATGGCGCACTCTCCTTAAAAACAATCTTACAGATAATAATACCCGATATCCCCTCACAAATCAACCGCTTATTCCTGCGGCTTCACCTCGCGGATCGCCTTGCTGTCGATCTCCGCGCGGATGTCGGCGATGAACTGCTCAAGGCTTCTTGTGCCCTCGTCGCCCGCAAACCGGGAGCGCACAGCCACCACCTTGTCCTCGGCCTCCTTCTGGCCGACCACCAGCATGTAGGGAATCTTCTTGAGCTGGGCGTCGCGGATCTTGAAGCCCATCTTCTCCGCACGGTCGTCCAGCTCTGCGCGGATGCCGGCTGCTTTAAGGCCGTCTAAAACTTCCTTCGCGTAGTCCATGGTCTTGTCGGAGATCGGGATCACCTTCACCTGGGTCGGATTTAACCAGGTGGGGAACGCGCCCGCAAAGTGCTCGATCAGGATTCCGATGAAACGCTCCACGGAACCGAAGCACACGCGGTGAATCATGATCGGGCGGTGCTTCTGTCCGTCCGCGCCCATGTACTCCAGCTCAAACCGCTGCGGGAGCTGGAAATCCAGCTGGATCGTTCCGCACTGCCAGGTTCTTCCGATGGAGTCCTCCAGGTGGAAGTCGATCTTCGGGCCGTAGAACGCGCCGTCGCCCTCGTTGATCACGTAGGGCATGCCGATGTCGTCCAGGGCGTTCTTAAGGCCCTTTTCCGCCATCTCCCAGTCCTCGTCGGAGCCCATGGAGTTTTCCGGTCTCGTGGAGAGCTCCACGTGGTATTTGAATCCGAACAGGCGGTACACCTCATCGATCATGGCGGTTACGCGCTTGATCTCGTCCTCGATCTGGTCCGGCGTCATGTAAATGTGGGCGTCGTCCTGGGTGAAGCAGCGCACGCGCATAAGGCCGTGGAGCTGTCCGCTCTTCTCGTGGCGGTGCACCAGTCCGCACTCCGCCAGGCGCAGGGGCAGATCCCTGTAGGAACGGGGCTCGTTCTGGTAAACCAGGATGGAGCCGGGACAGTTCATGGGCTTCACCGCGTAGTCCTCGCCGTCGATGACGGTGGTATACATATTTTCTTTATAGTGATCCCAGTGTCCGGAGGTCTCCCAGAGACTTCTGTTTAAGATAACAGGAGTGGAAATCTCCACGTAGTTGTTCCGCTCGTGGATCTCTCTCCAATATTCCATCAGCGTGTTGCGAAGCCTCATTCCGTTGGGAAGGAAGAAGGGGAAGCCGGGGCCGAAGTCGCTCATCATAAAGAGGCCCAGCTCTTTGCCCAGCTTTCTGTGATCTCTCTTCTTCGCCTCCTCCAGCATGTGGATGTACTCATCCAGTTCTTCCTTCGTGAGGAAGGCGGTTCCGTAGATTCTGGTGAGCATCTTGTTCTTCTCGGAGCCTCTCCAGTAGGCGCCAGCCAAGGACATGAGCTTGAAGCCCTTGCCCACCTGCTTCGTGTTTACAAGGTGCGGTCCCGCGCACAGGTCGGTGAAATCGCCCTGGCGGAAGAAGGAAATCTCCTCCCCCTCCGGCAGATCCTCGATGAGCTCCACCTTGTAGGGCTCCTCCTTCTCCTGCATGAATTTGATGGCCTCCCCGCGGGGAAGGACGAACCGCTCCATGGGATAACATTTCTTGACAATCTTCTTCATCTCGGCCTCGATCTTCGGAAGATCTGCCTCGGAGACGAACTCCTCGCCAAAGTCCACATCGTAGTAGAAGCCGTTGTCGATGGACGGGCCGATGGCCAGCTTCGCATTGGGATACAGGGTTTTGATGGCCTGGGCCATCACATGGGATGCGGTGTGGCGGAGCGTGGAAAGCACCTTCGCATCCTTCTCATCATACTCGTTTACAGATCCGTCGTGTTCAATAATCTTGATCATTTTGTTCTCCTTTCCATGAATAAAACCTCTGAAATAAAAAGTCCCATACCATCTGCAAAACAGATGATATGGGACGAGAGTCTCGCGGTTCCACCCAAATTGCCGGACTGCCATCCGGCCGCTCAAATGATTGTAACGTGATCAACGGGTCCGATTAAGGACCTCTCGGAGGTGGTCTTCACATGTGTTCCTCGCAGGGCTTTCCACCAGCCGCCCCTCTCTGAGCGATTTCCGCACGCTACTCTCCTCGTCAGCGATTTGATTGATTCCATGTAAAATTATAGCATGTTTGAGATACTTGTCAAGTAGGGACTAATTCATTTTTGGGAGCAGGTCATTTCCGTCCAGGATCGTAAGGATGGTTTCCTGGCCATCCTGGAGCTTCCGGATGTCGCTCCGGATGGCCCGCTCTGATATTTTTACATTTAACGTAAGGTCATCAAGCTTTTTTTGCGTCAGATCCTGTTTGATTTTAAGAACTTCCACATCATTTTGCAGCTTCTTTATTTCTCCCTGTATCTCCTTTACCCCTTTACGCACTCCTCCGATTTCTTCTTCCACATGGTCCATCCTCTGGCCAATGGTCTCCAATTTCTCAAGAACCAGTTTCTCAAATTCATTCATAAAATCCTATGCCTCCTTTGTCTCACGGCAATCGGTTTCCGGATATGAGGCTCACTCCTCTTTAAACGCATCCCAGAACTTCACGGCCAGCGGCACCATGGTGACAATAAACACCAGCAGCGCAATCATGAAGCAGCGTCTGCGTTTCTTTCTCGGAATCAAAAGCCCCGCCATCAATCCAGCGGCGCCGACACAGACCTTAAGCACTGCCATCTCTTTCCAGCTCCAGTCTTCTATGCATCGGTTTGCGGCATCTAAAATTCGTTTCATTGTGAGCCCTCCTTGTCTGTTCCGTCTTTCCCGCGCCCGCGCGGGCGTACTCGATTCTATCTGTTCATTCAGCTACACCCGGACGGCGAAGAATGCTCTAGCCATCCGGGTTCAATCCCATCTCTATTATAGACGAACCGGCCCCATAAAACAACATCCGGCCGGAATTTTTAGAACCGGAACCGGTCGAGGGCCGCGTACACCTCCTGCACCCGCGGCTTTGCCAGCCCGCAGGGCACATAGCTGCTGCAGAATGCCTCCCAGCCCTTGTTCTCCAGCGTATCATAGATGATTTTTACCGCCTGCCGCACGGTTTTTCTGCCGTCCAGCACCTGCTCCAGTCCGAAGCGGATGAGATAGCCGAGGGCCGTGGTCTGCTCGTAATCACAGAGCTGCTCTAAGTAGCGCACGCTCACATACTCCTTGTCCAGCGTGAAGGACTCCAGCGCGGAGGCGCGGACCTTCATGTGCTCGTACTTTCCCGTGTTTCTTCCCTGCCGCCTGTAGGCCGGGAGCACGCGGCCGAAATCCGGCATCTTAAAATCGGGAGCCTGACGGTGGGCCGCCGGGCGCTTTTCGCACAGCTCCTTCACCCGCGCGTGATATCCACGGCCCGGTAACAGTCCATCAGCAGAATGTGATCGGCAATGTAGAAAAACTCTCCGGAGCTTCCCGCCACCATGATCGTGGAGATGCCGGCCTCCTCGTAGAGTCCCCGGGTTCTCTCAATGAACGGGTGATGGGTTCCTTGTCCCGGCTGATGACGGTCTGCATGAACTCGTCCCGCACCATGAAATTGGTGGCCGAGGTGTCCTCGTCGATGAGAAACAGCTTCGCCCCCGCCTCCATGCTCTCCACCACGGCCGCCGCCTGGGAGGTGCTGCCGCTGGCGTCCTCGGTGGTGAATTTCTTCGTGTCCTTCCTGTTGGGAAGATCATTGATAAACAGGGAAATGTCCGCGTTGGTCACGGAACGGCCGTCCTCCGCCCGGAGCTTCACCGCGGTCTGGTCGGTGATCACAAACTCTCTCCCGTCGCCTTTTATGTGATTGTAGACGCCGGACTGGATGGCCTCCAGAAGCGTGGATTTTCCATGATAGCCGCCGCCAACAATCAGCGTGATACCGTTGGGGATCGCCATGCCGCACACATCGCCGCTGTGGGGCAGGCGGATGGTCCGCTCCATGGTCTTCGGAGACTGGAACCGCACGCTGTCGGTCATGGGCAGCTCGGAGACGCCGCTCTTTCTGGGGAGAATCGAGCCGTTGGCCACGAAAGCCGCCAGGTCATTTTCGGCCAGATACTCGCGCACGGTCTGCTGGTCCTCGGCCAGACGGATGACCGCCTCCACCTTCGCTTTGTCCAGATTGGCAAAATAGAGACTTGCCTCCACACATTTCGGCAGAAAATCCACCAGAATCTTGTCCAGCTCCCCGGCGTTGATGGTGCGCCCGAAGGCCGGGAATCCCACGTGGAAACGGGCGATGATCGTTCCGTTTTTGATCTCACAGGCGCTGCGCTCCAGGATCTCCTGGCCGCAGCGGGTGATGGAGATGAGGCCGCTCTTTCCGGAGCCTTTGGCCTTGAAATTATAATTCTCGAACTGTCTCGAGAGCTGTCTGGTCAGATGATCCCGGAGCGCGGTCTCCGTGCACTGCCTCGCCAGATAGCTCTCCGGAAATCCCGCCGCCTTGTAGGGGATCTCCACGTGGAGGCTGGAGGGCGACGCGAAGGGGTCTCCCTGGACATGGTCGATGACCAGGACGAATTTCGGGAACCTCCAGGCTCCGGCGGTGGATTTGTAGGCCGGGTAACTCTTGCGGTCGATGGAGCGCAGCAGGGTGCGCAGTTCTGCAGACGATTTCATATGATTTTACTCTCCTGTTTTATATGAATTTGATGTCCCCGCAAACCGGGGGCTTCTAAGCGGAAAAACGGAGGGACGAAGTGTCCCTCCGGCATGTATTTTATCATAATATCGCGCGGAACGTTTGTCAACCGCGCCACAGCCTAATTTGCCTTGATCACGTCCACGATCTCCTTCCAGCCGGCCGGCTTTCTGTCCACGTAGCGTTCGGCAAATCCGTACTTTTCCAATCCCTCCAGCTTCGCCTTCGTGGCCTCGGTCATCCCGGCAGTGTAGCCGCACTCCTCCAGCATGGCGATGGAGCCCTTGAGCTCCGCGGCTCTGCGGTGGCAGTGAATGGCGCTCCCTGTCACCAGACGGTCCAGATGGGCGGTAAAAGGAATGCCGTCCATGGATTTGGAGATGGAGGAAATCACCTCGTCGGCCACCCCGTAGGCGTCAGCCGCCTCCACCATCTCGATCATCAGAGAGGCAATGCCTTTCATATAGATCGAGCGCACCAGCTTGATGGCCGAAGCCGCTCCGGCCTTCCCGCCTGCGGTGGTGATCTTCATCCGTAGGGTGTCATTTTCTCCCTGAAATCTCAGCGCCGTTTCCGCTGGCGGTGATGGGAACCTGGTGCTTATCCTTGGGAAGAGAACCCAGCATGGCCGCATCCACGAAGAGCACGCCGGTGTCTTTCACCGCAGCCCAGATTTTTCCTTCACAGCCGGCGTGGAGGCGCTGACATCCACGTAGAGCTTGTCCTTCGTCAGTACATCCTTCACCTCGTTGCAGACATCCATGGTAAAGGAGGAGGGAACCGCCGCGAACACCACATCACAGCTCTCCGCCACCTCCCTCGCACTTTTCAGAATCGTCACCTTCGCCTCCGCGGCACGGCTGTGCACCAGCTTGCCCATGACGGCGTCGTCCGCCATGGCGTCAAATGCCACGATGCCGGTGATCCCCTCGTTTCCGAGACCCAGGGAAATATTGTAGGCGGCCTCCCCGTAGCCGATAAATCCAATTTTCATTTTATTCTTACTCCTCTCCGCTCGAATCCTTACGGCTCATATATGCCGTCGATGATCTCAAATTCCTTTGCAGCCAGCGTTTTCTCCACCCATTCTCTCTTTGCCGTGCCGTTCTTCGCCGCTGCCAGTTTGCCCTCATCGGCAGCCTGGAACTTCTTCGCATCTTCTAAAATCTGCGCCGCATCCTTTCTGGGAATCACGATCACGCCGTCCGGATCCGCCAGAATGATATCGCCCGGGTTCACGCTGATTTCTCCGCAGGCGACGGGCACGTTGACCTCGCCGGGTCCTTCCTTGTAAGGGCCGCCGGGGGTGGTGCCTGTGGCGTACACCGGGAAATCCCATTTTCCGATCTCATCGATGTCCCGGATGGGGCCGTCCAGCACGATGCCCGCCACCTTCTTCGTGTAGCGCAGATATGCCATCATAATCTCCCCCATCAGCGCCCGGGTGTTGTCGCCCTCATTGGAAACCACCAGCACATCTCCCTCCTGGGCCATGTTGAGGGCTGCGTGGAGCGCCAGGTTGTCGCCGCCTCTGGCCTTCACCGTCAGCGCCGGTCCCACCATCATCTGATCCTTCGGGCTGCTCACCAGCTTAATCCGCGGATTCATCGCCGCATTTCGCTCCATCACGTCGCAGGTGTTGGAGGCGGGGATGGTCTTAAACTGCATCATCACCTCCGGATCCGGCATGTGCCTCTTCAAATAAATTCTCTTTCCCACTGCCATGTCAAATACCTTCCTTTCTCTTGTCTGGCCTGTTGTTTTTCTGGCCCTATTGTAGCCCAGAGTCATGACAATGGCAAACAATGTTTTATCAAGATATTGACAACAAAATCTTGTTATTCATTTACATTTTCTCCTCCGTACTTTATAATGGAAATGAATAAAAATAAGGAAATGGGAGGGTCCTATGAATCTACTCAGTCTGTATTATTTCGTGGAGCTGGCGAAAGAGCTCCATTTCACCAACACGGCGCAGAAGCTCTACATATCCCAGCAGAATCTAAGCCAGCACATCCAGAAGCTGGAACAGTATTACGGCGTCGTCCTCTTTCACCGCAAGCCGAAGCTCACGCTGACCTACGCGGGGGAACAGCTTCTCGCCTCCGCCACGAAGATACTGGCTGAGGAGAAGGATCTGGTCAACCGCCTGGTAAATATCTCCTCCAACCGCAGGGGCAGCCTGAAGGTGGGGATCCCCGCCTACCGCGGACAGGTCTGTCTCCCCGACATCCTTCCTGCCTTCTACAGCAAATGGCCCAACATCACGATCAATCTGATTACCGAGTCCTCCAGCAAGATGGAGGAAATGCTGTTTGAGGGGGAACTGGATCTCTTTGTCGGCATCATGTACCAGGACAAGGCCAGGCTGAACGTCACCCCCATTTTAAATGATCTGCTCTATCTGACCTGCTCGGACAAGCTTCTGAAAAAATATTTTACCGACTCCTGGGAGCAGGTGAAGCGCGACTGTGCGGGCGGAGTGAAGGATCTGCGCCTTTTTGAGAAGGTTCCTTTTCTCCTGCCCCAGCCCTCCTTAAAGCTGCGACGCACCATCGACCAGTGCTTTCTGGAGGCGGGGGTTGTGCCGGACATTTTTCTGGAGGCACAGTCCACTGAGCTCTTTATGTCGCTGTATCCCTACAATTACGGAGCGTTTTTTGGTACCCAGATGCGGCTGCAGTCTTTTCTCAGGGACAACCCGGACGCTAATGTGTTTCCACTTATCATGGATGGCCGCATGGTCCAGCATCGTCTGGTTCTGGCCTACCATGAGGACCGGTATCTGCCGGAGTATGCGTTTGACTTTATTGAGATTACGAAGGAGGTCTTTGACCGCCTTTCCAGAGTCCGTCCTGTGCCGTGAGGGGCTGCCCGCCTGGCGGCCGTTTTCTACATCTACGCCACAGTACGTTTTTCTACAACAAAAGTTTGTGAAAACCAGCAAATTTTATTGTTTGCTTTGTTATTAGTCATATATTACAATAACCCCGTACACGAGATACATTATTTGCGCAAAATAAATATGAAAACAGCAAGAAAAAAATTAAGGGGTGTAAAATTATGACAGTATCATCATTCTGCAATGATATGTTATTTCTGGCAGTTTTCATGCTGGTCGGATTTTTTGCGAGAGAGATATTAAAACCTCTCCAGAAACTGTTCCTACCCTCCTCTCTCATAGGCGCTGATCCTTCTGGCTCTGGGGCCGCAGATGCTTGGCGTCGTGCCGGTTCCCGAGAGCTTCTCATCCATACCGAACGTGATGATCGACATCGTCATGGCGGCCACCGTATTCGGCGTGACCATCAGCCGCCACAAGATCGGTTCCTATCTGGACTACTGCTGCGTGACCATGTCCTCCTACGGAATGCAGATGGGCCTGGGCGTGTTCTTAGGCTGGCTCCTCACTCTCTTCTGGCCCGGTCTTCCCAATGGCTGGGGCGTCATGGGTGTGTTCTCCTTCCACGGCGGACACGGAACAGCTGCAGCGGCCGCTGCTACTTTTGAAAAATACGGAAATCCCGATAACATGGCTGTAGGCATGGTGCTTTCCACGCTGGGACTTATCATGGCCATGTCCGTGGGAATGTTTATGGTAAATTTCGGAATCCGCAAAGGCTGGGGAACCTACGTCAAAGAGCCCCAGAAACAGCCTCCTCATTTCTACGGCGGCGCTCTCCCTGCGGAAAAACGTACGGCCACCGGCCACACTGTGACCACCAGCATCAGCATCAATCATCTGGCGCTGCAGGTCTCCTGGCTTCTGTTCGCTCTGTTTATCGGGCGGAAACTGTTTGGCTTTCTCGGCGGCTTTTCCGAGTTTTTCGCCGGTATGCCCAGCGTGCTCCACGGCATCTTCGGTGGCGCAATCCTGTGGTACCTTTTAAAGCTTACGAAGCTGGAGCGCTTTGTTGATTTAAAGACCATCAAGATGGCCAGCGGTTTCTGTCTGGAAATCACCGTATTCACGGCCATGGCTACGCTGGACATGGAGTTCGTGTCTACATATATTGTTCCGGTTCTGATTTACATGGCGGTGCTCACACTGCTCACTATTCCAATCGTGTTCTACCTGGCATACCGCTTCTGCCGGGAAGAATGGTTTGAGAAGGCATGCATGTCCTTCGGTGCAGCCACCGGCAACACTTCCACCGGACTGGCTCTGGTCCGCGCTGTGGATCCGGATTCCCAGTCCAGCGCGGGCGACACCCACGGCGTATACTCGGCGTTAATGTCCTGGAAGGATGTATTCACGGGACTTACACCCATGTGGCTGATGACGGGGATTGGATTGACCTGTGGGGTCGGATTTGCGATTATGATTGCAGCGATGGGACTTGGGTTTATATTCTTTAATCGAAGGAAGCAGGCGGCGAGAGGAATGTAGAAATAGGAGTCAGGAGTCGCGAGAGGCGGGGGCAGGGAAAGCCGTCTCCCCCGCGTCTTTCCCTGCTTCGCTGGCTGCGATATCTTTCCTCATTTCTCTGTCACTAATTATACGAAAGCACTAATTCTTCATCATTTCGACGGCCATTTCCAGAAGTTCTTCCTCCGTCAGAGGAGTGTCGGTGGTCATCAGGGTGTACTGGATATTGGAGGCTTCCCAGGTGATGCCGGTGATCAGGTTTTCTTCTATTTCGGAGGCGCCGTAGGAGACGTAGAGGGTTCCGGCGTCCACGGCGCGTTGTTCTTCCTCGGTGATCTCATAGTCCGGGGGGACAAATTTGTAGTGGTCCTCGGAGAAATAGAAAGTGTATTCCCCGATCTGGCGGGGCTGGGCCTGGGGAGCGGGGGTGCTGTCGGGGCGGGACTGGGACTCGTAGATGTTCACGTCCGGCAGGCCCTCTTTTTCATAGGTCAGCGACACCTCGGTGGGGAGCGGCGTCTCGTTTCCCTCCGCATCCACGCCGGCGGCTGTGACCGGGCGGGCCGAGGCGAAGGCGTAGCCGTTCCCGAAGGTTTCCGGGGCGTTGATGGTGAAGGGAACTCCGTGCTGCTCCCCCATGGCGGCCAGCTCCTCGTAGCTGGAGATCTCGTCTCTGGAGCTGCTGCCGCTGATCCAGTGCACAAAGCCTCCGGAGGCCATCACTGCGGCGCTCCCAAGAATGCACATGGCTCCTGCTGCAACTAATACGTTTCTAAATCTATGATTCATAATTTTCTCTCCTCTCGTTGACTGTGTAGCGTCGATCCGGCGGCTGACACGGCGCAGAAACGCTTCCCCGCGGGCCGGATCAGATTCGTACAGGCGGTACAGGCGGTCTGCCTGGCTCTGGAGCGCATCCTTTATCCTGGGCTCCAGATCACTGTAGTTCTTCCTGTTCATAAGGGCCTCCTCTCCCTGCCGGCGCACGCTGGCCGGTCAGCTCCTCCTTCAGTTTCCTCCTGGCTGTGTGAAGCCGGGATTTGACAGTTCCTTCCATGCAGCCGGTGACAACGGCAATCTCCCGCGTGGTCATCTCCTCGAAATAATAAAGGATCACCACGGTGCGGTGCTTCACCGGCAGGCGCCGGATGGCCGCAGCGAGGGTTTCTCTCTCCTCCTGCTGTTCGGCAGCCCGCGAAAGATCGCTCTGCAGATCTCTGGGCATCCCCGCGAAAAGCTCTTCGTCCTCCGCCGGGCGCTCTCTCCCTTTCTTTTTCAGATAGCGCCAGGCGATCCGCGTCATCATCCGTATGAGCCAGGTCCGGAAATACTCCGGCTCCCGGATCTCCTTTCTCTTGAGATATGCCTGCACAAATGTCTCCTGCGCGATGTCCTCACTGTCCGCATGGTTTCCGGAAATCAGATATGCCAGCCGGATGATTTCTCTCTGTGTCTTTTTCATCAGCTCGTCAAATGCTTCCCGGTCGCCGTCCATCATTCGGCGTACCAGTAAAACGTCCTCCACCTGCATCTCCTCCTTCCTTATCAGGTGCACCTGTCTTATAGAGACATTCTGCGGGGAAATGGTTCATTTTTATTCAAAAAATTAGAGGCCGGCACAACCTTTTGCTGTGCCGGCCTCTTACATGCCTGTATTTAGTCCCCGAGAACATTCACAATCTTCACCGGGGTACGGTAATTCCAGGTGGAAATCTTGATGCCCGTCTTCGCGCTGGAGGCGTGCACCACCTGGCCGTTGCCGATGTAGAGAGCCACGTGTTGATGGCTCCGCCGCCGGAGTAGAATACCAGGTCGCCGGGACGCATCTCGCTGGAGCTGATGGAACGTCCGCAGTTGGCCTGTGATCCGGAGTGATGCGGCAGGCTCACACCGAAGTGGGACATCACCGCCATGGTAAATCCGGAGCAGTCCGCGCCGTTGGTCAGACTGGTGCCTCCCCATACGTAGGGGTTGCCCACAAACTGCACCGCATAGTTGGCAATCTGCGTTCTCGTGGAGGAGGTAGCGCCCGCCGCGCTTCCCGCCGCCCCGTTGTTCACCTTGCCGGAGCTGCCGGAATTTGTCTTCGAGCCGGAGCTGGAACTGCTGGAGCTTCCGGAGCTGCTGGAGCCGGAATTTCCCGAGCTGGAACCGGTGGTCTCCACCACGGGCGAATACTTGATCGCCTCGTTCAGCGCATAGCGCACATCCACAAACTGATTGGCCACATAGCAGACCTCGTCGTCCAGCTGGATGCCCACCCAGCCGTCCTGCTGGGACACTACGTCATAGCGCTCGCTGTTGGAAATCTGGGTCCAGATGGTGGCCTCCGTGTTGGGCTCCGTGCGGACGTTCAGCCCGTCGGTGCTCACAATGGCCATCAGCTTCGCATTCTGAAGCGCCGCATTCTGCGCTGAAGTACCCGTCATAAGGTAGTCCGCGCGCACATAGCCGGTGACCGGGCCGGATTTGATCTTATACCAGCCGTCGGCCTCCTCCAGGACCTCCGCTCCCGCCTTGCCCGGCAGTTTGCCGATGATTTTTCCCTCCTCGCTGGGAGTATCGCGGATATTCAGGTAGTTATTGACATTGGAGACGCCGAGCTTGTCGTACATGTTGAGAACCATGGTCTTCACATCCAGCTCTCTCGCCTCGTTGAGCGCATAGCGCTTCTCCACATAATCTGCAGAGACATAGCCGGACGGAATCTTCACCCAGCCATTCTCCTCGCCCTCGATGACATACCTCTCGTTCTGGACGATCTGGCCCACCACTTCGGCGTCCTCCCTGGGCTCCGTGCGGACGTTCAGCTTGTCCGCCGTGACGATGGCCCGGTACTCCACCTCCTCAAGGGCTGCCGTCCTGGCCTCATCGCCGGTGAGTACAAACTCAGAGCTTATGTAGCCGTTCAGGCCGCCGGACGAAATCTGATACCAGCCGTCGGTGTCAGAATTTACAATCTCGCAGGCGCTTCCGCCCAGGAGCTTTCCGATGATCTTTCCGTCGGTGCTGGGTGTCTCGCGCATGTTTAAATATCCGGAAACATTGACAATGCCCAGATTTTCATAGCCGTCCACCACACTCTCGATCTCCGCCTCCAGAGCCAGCGAGGATTCCTCCTCCGGGGAAAGCGTGGTCTCCGCCGGCGCCATCGTCCCTTCCGTCGCGGTCACCGCCGCCAGGCTCGCCTGGGCCTCCTGCCTGGCCTCCATGGCTCCGGAGATAGCCCGGACCGCTATCCCCGCCACCGCTACGACGGCAACGAGAACCACACACGCCAGACAGATGATAATAAGACGCGTCGGATCCTTGCCGTTTCTTCTGTTCCTCGCGCGCTTAATACGGGATCTGTAGTCTTCGATCTTTTTTTTATCCATTGAGATTCACTCCAATTTACAAAATTATTACAGAAATATGACGTTTTGGAGAAATTATATCATATTCTGTCGGGTTTTGCGACAGAAAATTTCTTACAATACTTTGTAGTCCGCTTTTTGTCTCTTTTACGCTAAAAAGGAGAGCGGAAAACTCCGCGCCGAGGCGCAGGGTTTCCCGCTCTCCGATATCTTTTATTCTCAATCCCCCAGCGCATTCACGATCCTGTACGGATTCCGGTAATTCCAGGAGGATATCTTGATTCCGCTTCTGCGGCTGGCCGCATGGACGATCTGTCCATTGCCGATATACATGGCCACGTGGTTTACCACCCCGTTGCTTCCGGTGTAGAAAATGAGGTCTCCGGGGCGCATCTGAGGAATTGATCCGTGTTCCCACCTTCGCCTGGTCTCTGGATACGCGCGGGAGCGAGATGCCGGCCACATTGTTGTAGATATATCTCACAAAACCGGAGCAGTCCGCGCCGGTGTGCGGGTCGTTGCCGCCCCATACATAGGGGTTGCCCACGAACTGGAGCGCGTAGTTTACCATGCGGTTCCGCAGGGACGCGTTGCCGTCCAGCTCGCTGAACTTCACAGCCTCCGGAAGCGCATAGCGCACATCCACATAGTCAGTGGAAACAAAGGCCGTGCTGGTATCCAGCTCGATCTCCACCCAGCCGTCCAGCTGCTGCAGCACCGCATAGCGCTCATTGCTGGAAATCTGCGTCCAGATGTCGCGTCGGTGCTGGGCTCGGTTCTCGCGTTCAGACGGTCGGTGCTCACAATGGCCATCAGCTCCGCCACCTGCAGCGCCTCGTCCCTGGCCGCCTGGCCCGTCAGAATGTACTCCGAGGAGACATAACCCGTGACAGGTCCGGACTTGATCTTATACCAGCCGTCCACGGTCTCCAGGATATCGCCCGCAGATTTGCTGGTCATCTTTCCTATAATGGTTGCGTTCTCACTGGGCTCCTCGCGGATATTCAGGTAGGTATCCACACTGGAGATTCCCAGATTGTCATACATGTTGAAGACCATGGACTTGAGATCCAGCTTCTTGGCCTCGTCCAGGGCCAGCTTCACGTCCACATAGTCGGCGGAAATGTATCCGCTGTTTATCTCCACCCAGCCGTCGGTCTCAGAGATCACGGGATAGCGCTCATTCTGGACCACATAGCCCACGGCCGGGGATTCGGCGCTGGGATCCTGCCGGACATTTAACTTATCCGCATTCACGATGGCATAGAGCTTCACCAGAGGCTTAGCCGCCTCCTTTGCCTCGTCGCCGGTCAGCACAAATTCGGAGCTTATATACCTTCCAGGCCGCCGGAAGTCACTTTGTACCACCCTTCTGTGCCGGTGTCCACGATCTCGCAGGCGCAGCCGTCCCGCAGTTTGCCGATGACATCCGCGTCGGTGCTGGCAGCCTCGCGCATGTTCAGATATCCGTCCACGCTCACAACTCCCAGATTGGCATAGGAGTCTACCACCGCCTGGCGCTCCGCATCCTCTCTCGCCGCCCGTTCCTCCTCCGGGCTCACCGTCGTCTCCTGGGCCTGGTCGTCAAGGAGCTGTCCGCCGGCTCCCGTCTCCTTCTTTCCCAGCCCCAGACGATGAGGCAATCACCGCCGCAAGCACAATCACTCCGGCCACAAGATACCGCCAGTCATAGGGGAAACGCCCCCCTCTGCGAAACTTTATCTTCCGTTTATCCAGGTCAAAAAACTCGAAATCATTGTCAAAACGACCCATCAGAACATTCTCCATTCTTATGTAAATTTCCGCCAAGTGTTCCCATTATACCACAACACATAAATAATACGCAAGTGGGGGAAAGCATGTGAAGCTCTTTCTTTCCACATGCTTTCCCCCTGCCCGTGCGGCCTTGAATGCCGCAGTTAAATATCCCTTTACTTCGCCAGCATCATGCGGTCGTTGGAAATTCCTCGCCGCTGGCGTCCTCAAATTTCTTTAAAAGATCCTCCACCTGGAGATTTTTCTTCTCCTCTCCGGCTACGTCGTAGATGATGCGCCCCTCGTGCATCATAATCAGCCGGTTTCCGATGTGGATGGCGTCCCTCATGTTGTGAGTGACCATCATGCGGTCAGCTCCTGCTCCGTGACAATCTTCTCCGTGATCTCCAGCACCTTCCGGGCTGTCTTGGGATCCAGCGCCGCCGTGTGCTCGTCCAGAAGGAGAAGCTTCGGCTTCTGCAGCGTCGCCATCAGAAGCGTCAGCGCCTGCCTCTGTCCGCCGGACAGAAGGCCCACCTTGCTGCTCATTCTGGTCTGGAGGCCCAGATCCAGCTGCGCCAGTGCCTCGCGGTAGAAATCCTTCTCATTTCCCTTGATCCCCCAGCGGAGGCCGCGGGACTTTCCGCGCCGCAGGGCCAGCGCCAGGTTTTCCTGTATCTCCATGCCGGCGGCGGTGCCTCTCATGGATCCTGGAACACGCGGCCGATGTATTTGGCCCGCTTATACTCCGGATCACGGGAAATGTTCACGCCGTCGATGATGATTTTTCCGGAATCGATGGGGTACACGCCGGCGATCATGTTGAGCATCGTGGATTTGCCGGCTCCGTTTCCGCCGATGATGGTGACGAAATCGCCGGGATCCAGGTGCAGGTTCACGCCGTTTAAGGCTCTCTTTTCATTGATCGTGCCCTTGTTAAATGTCTTGCAGACGTTTGTGATGGTCAGCATGGCCTATTCCCCTCCTTCCGTGTAGGATTTTTTCAGCCGGTACTTGTCCATGACCACCGGAGCGCAGAGCGCCAGGGCCACGATAATCGCGGACAGCAGCTTCATGTCGTTGGGGTTCATGCCCATCTGCAGCACCCAGGCGCGGATGAGGAAGTAGATCATCGAGCCGACCACCGCGGAGGTGAGCTTGCTGTAAAAGGAGCGCAGCCGTCCCATCAGCACCTCGCCGATGACGATGGCCGCCAGGCCGATGACGATGCGCCGGTTCCCATGTTGACGTCGCCGTACTTCTGATACTGGCAGATCAGCGCGCCGGAGAGGCCCACCAGACCATTGCTGAGCATCAGGGCCAGAAGCTTCGTGACCTTCGTGTTGACGCCCAGGGCGCGGATCATGTCCTCATTGTTTCCCGTCGCACGCATGGCGCTTCCGATCTCCGTTCCGAAGAACCAGTAGAGAATCGCAATGGTGGCCACCGCAACGATAATTCCGATGATCAGCGCGCCTGGGACTGCTTCATGCCCGTCATGTCCACGAAGCCGCTGATCAGGGTTTTCTCTTTTAAGAGCGGCACATTGCTCTTGCCGCCCATGACTCTCAGATTCACGGACCAGAGGGCGATCTGGGTCAGTATTCCCGCCAGAATCGCCGGGATCTCAAACAGTGTGTGCAGAATCCCCGTCACCGCTCCCGCCAGGACGCCGGCCATGGCCGACAGAAACAGGGCCGTCACCGGATCCACGATCTTATTGGCAACCAGAATCGCGCAGACGCAGCCGCCGAGGGCAAAGCTTCCGTCCACCGTCAGATCCGCGATATCCAGCAGCTTGTATGTGATGTAGACGCCTAAAACCATGATTCCCCAGAGTACGCCCTGGGCCGCAGCGCCCTGCATTGCTCCTAATAAAGCACTCATTTACACATTCTCCTTACGTTTTCTTGTTGTGAACAGAAGGATAGATGCCTTACATGGGGACACCGTTCCAAATATCCTCATGTAAACCATCCATCCTCCGGATTGCAGGCGGACGCGGTGCTCTGCGCCCGCCTGTAAATATCTGTTTTCTGAAGCCGGCTATTCGAAGACAGCCGGATCGATGCCAAGGGTAGCCGCGGTGTCCTCATTCACCATGAGCTCGCACCTGGAGGCATCCAGGTAGCCGATGGGCATCTGGGTGATGTCCGCGCCGTTCACAAGGATGTCAATGGCCTGCTCGCCTGCCATGTAGCCCAGCTGGTAGTAGTCGATGCCGTAGGTCACAAGACCGCCTGCCTCAACCATGCCGCTCTCGCCCACAACGGTGGGAAGGCCGTTATCATTGGCAATCATGGAAACAGTTGCCATACCTGCGGCAATCATGTTATCGGTGGGCGCGTAGATCACATCCACATTTCCAACCATGGACTCCACCACGGTCTGGATCTCGTTGGAGCTGGATACGGTGTAATCCTTAGCCTCTAAGCCCAGCGCCTCAATGGCCTCTCTGGCCATCTCCGCCTGGATCACGGAGTTGCTCTCTGCGCTGCAGTAGAGAATGCCGACCGCCTTGGCCTCCGGATTCACCTTCGGGATCAGCTGGATCTGCTCGGCTACCGGAGTCAGATCAGAGGTGCCGGAAACGTTCACGCCCGGAGCTTCGTTGGACTCTACCAGGCCGGAAGCCGCCGGATCTGTCACTGCGCTTAAAAGAATCGGGATGTCGCTGGTCGCGCCTGCCACTGCCTGAGCAGCCGGAGTTGCGATGGCAAAAATAAGATCCTTCCCGTCATTTACAAATTTCTCAGCCACGGTCTGGCAGGTGGACTGCTCGTTGGCCGCGTTCTGCTGGTCAGCCTCATACGCAAGGCCGGCGTCGTCCAGCGCTGCGATAAATCCCTCATTCGCTTTGTCAAGAGCCGTGTGCTGTACCAGCTGGAGAACGCCGATCTGGTATACCTTGCCGTCTGTACTCTCCGCCTCTGCTTCGGCTTCTGCCTCCGTGCTGTCCCCGGCCTCAGCCGCTGTGGCTCGGTGGCCGCCTCAGCCGCCGCTTCCGTCTCAGCCGCACCGCCGCCGCATGCTGTCAGGGAAAATGTCATAAGTCCCGCCAGCTAAAGCTGCTAATCTGTTCGCTTTTCTCATAATACTATCTCCTCTTTTTACTGATTTTCGTTCCTTAGGTAAGAAACTAGAACTATCATACTACAGTTTTACGCTGTAGTCAATTAAATTCCTATAATTTCAACGCGTTTATGCGTTTGTGTGCTAAAGTTTTTTCTGTTTGTATTTTGTTAAAGTTTATCTTATAATGGAAGGGAGAATTGACGCAGAGGAGGAGAATCAAACGAAAATGAAAAAAGCACTGGAAAGCAAAGCAATCCGCGCGCAGCGCTTTATTTTCAACATGGCATTTTATTTTGAGGTTATTGTGGCGGTGTTCGTCATCATGTCCATCATCATCACGATGCTGACCATGCCGGAGCATTTATCACAGCTCTACTTCAACGAGGATTTCACCAGCTTCCTCAAATATGTATTTAATATCATCATCGGCATCGAGCTCTTAAAGATGTTCTGCCGGCACGACCTGGACTCGGTGGTGGAGGTTTTATTGTTCGCGGTGTCGCGAAGCATTATCATCGAGCACACGACGATGCTGGAGACACTGATCGGGGTTTCGGCGATCGCGGCGCTGTTTGCGATCCGGAAGTTTTTGTTTGTTTCGCACAGCGAGTCGTAGAAAAATAGCTGCAAAAATCGAAGTCCGGAGAAATGATCGTACTGACAGGTCATTTCTCCGGACTTTTCTTTATCTGGCTGCGGATGTTTCTAATCGTTATATCTTCAAATCTTCCGCATATTTAAAAGAGATCATATCTCTGGGCAGCGTTTCAATATAAGCAGACTCCTCATGCATACAGGATACAATCTCGTTTTTTGTCATACTGCCAAGCGCTTCGATCACCTGTTCCAGAATCATTCTGTCTTCCTCTGAAAGAGCCGGGAATGCAGTTTCTCCTTTCAAAGAGAAATGATATGCATTCGTCTCCCCCATGTCCACCTCTTCACATGGGACATCCTTTAAATCGATGATCGAATTATGCCCCACCGGCACAGCGCCCATTGGCAGGGCCTGGTAAACCAGGCCTGTGATGGCAAACCCTCTGACTTTATACGAAAGAGCATCCGCATACCACATCAGTTTCATAAGCTTCACTTTGTAAAGGCTGGTTACATGGCGGGATGCGGCAAAATAGCGGATTACATCGACCGCTTTATCCAGAGAAAGCTCCGTATTTCCGTGAAGCATACGGTTTCCCTGGAATCTGGCATAGCTGGCCTCAATCGCCCTGCGCAGATAAGAATCCTGGTCTTTTTCATATAATGCAGTGGCCGCATCCAGATACTTTTTGTAAACCTCCGAAGAAAAATTCTTCTTTGCATCCTTCAGCAATGACAGGAACCACTGGGGATCCTGGTCAATCTTTTTTAAAATTGTATCGTGTGCCCGGTCCTGCACCTGGTGCCCTTCATACCTGGTGATCGTCTTGGCTCCCCAGCCCAGAAGAATACAGAGATCGCTCTGGCTGATTCCATATTTTGCCCGGATGTCCATGATCTCAGCGGATGTCAGAAGTCCTTCCGCTTTTCTGTACGCATCCTTGAGACGTATATCATTTTCCTGCATCTGCGTTTCATTCGCATACAGCTCGTCAGCCAGATCACAGTATAGATAACACGCATCAAACTGACCGTTAACTGCTTAAACGTGGCCTGTTCCCGGACAAGAACCGTTTTCACTTCATGTTTTTCCATGCAGCACGTACACAAACGATTTTCTGTTTTAATAATCTGCATATCCATGAAAACACCTCCTGCTAACTTTTTTATATGGAAACATATCCGGCTTAAATGCCCGCTCCGCAAAATGAAAGGACATTACAAACGTTGTGACATTCCCATATTCACCTAAAAGCTCTACTCTGATTTTTATATATACATCATCTTTTCCGCCATATGTTCTGCCAAACTCCCGCATCTCGCTTCGATTCGGGAACCGGAAATCCCTGACCGTCCGCATATAGTTTTCCACAGTCAGAGCCATCAGTTCCCGCCTCAACGCATCCACCGGGTTTTCATCTGGAAACAGCGCATTTACCGTATACTGATTCGTATATCTTTCTTCTCTTTGTTCGTCTACACGCCTATTAATCTGAAATTCAATCTTTGCCCCATGATTCAAAGCAAATTTCAGATTTTGAATATAGGCCTTAACTTCTAATTCACTCTCTATTCTTGCGTTTTCTTTTGTCAAGCTCTCCTCCGAAAGTATCATTTGATACCTTTATATTATAACTAACATCTCATTTTGTCAACAAGCAGAACAATAATTCCTTGCAAAAAGAGCCCGTCCAGCCGCCCCTCCCAGCGCCCGTACGGGCTTAAATCAGTCACACATCTTCCTCTCTCCCCGCCTCCGCCACCGGCAGCCGCACCACGAACTCGGTCCCCTTGTCCACCTCGGAGGTGAGCTTTATGGTTCCCTTGTAGAAGTTCACGATATGCTTCACGATGGAGAGTCCCAGGCCCGTTCCGCCCTGCTTGCGGCTGCGGCCCTTGTCCACGCGGTAGAAACGCTCGAACACGCGGCCCTGGGCTTCTTTGGGGATGCCAACGCCGTTGTCCTTCACACGCAGGACCAGCTCCTCCCCCTCCCGGTGCACGCTGACCCAGACCTGGCCGCCGGGGCGGTTATACTTGACGGCGTTGCCGATCAGGTTGGAGAAAAGCTCCTGCATCTGCTGGGTGTTGGCCTTCACGGTACAGGGCTCGCAGTCCACATTCACCAGTACCTCGTTGGCGGCGGCCACAGGCTTTAAGGATTCCATGACCTCGTCGAGCACCACAGCAATGCGCACGTCGCCCAGAGCGACCTCCACCTCCCTGGCCTCCAGCCGGGAAATCATCAGAATATCGTTGATGAGGGAGGTCATGTTGGCTGCCTCCTTCTTGATCCGGCGGAGGAAATCGGCCTTCTGGTTCTCATCGGTGATGATGCCGCTCTCTAAAAGCTCCGTGTAGCCCTGAATGGAGGTGATGGGGGTTTTCAGCTCGTGGGACGCGTTGCTGAAAAACTCCTGGCGGATCTGCTTCTCCCGGTTAATCTGGTCCAGATACTCCCTCACGTTGCGGGACATCTGGTTGGTGGTCTCGGCGATGACATTGATCTCCGGGTACTGGTACTCCTGGAAATTAAATTCCGTATAGTCCCCGCCGTCCCGCAGCATCTCCCTTGAGATCTCCATCAGCGGCCTGGTGATGGACGCGGAGAAGCGCTCCGCCTCCATGAGCGCGCCGAAAAGCGCCACCACAAAGCTCAGAAACGCCGCAGGCAGAAGCATTACCAGGTATTCGGGAAGCCCCGCGTAGGGAACCGCCAGACGGAGCACGTAATTCCCATCCGCCGATTTTCTGGCCACGTAGAGCATATTTCTCCCCAGCGTGGAGGAATAACGGCTGGCGTCTCCGGTTCCCCCGTTGATGGCGTCCTGCACCTCCTCCCGCTCCAGATGGTTGTCCATGGCGGAGGTGTCGGCCACACCCGTGTCGGCGGCCACATTTCCCTCCAGATCGATGATCGTGAGACGGCTGTCGTGCACGGCATTGACCTGCCCGATCCGCCTCACCTGGCTGTCCAGATCGCCGGAATAGTTAAACATGTGATCCAGCGTCTCCAGCGTGAACTGCATATTCTCCCGGCTGTTCCGAAGAAGCATGCTGCTGGCCGCGATGTAAAAAATCACGCTGTTTATAATCAGTGCAAATACTAAAAGCTGTATGAATTTGCGAAAGATCGCCCTCTTCATCCTCACACCTCGCCGCGTTTCAGTAAACGGTAACCCACACCGCGGATGGTCTTCACCATGGCGCCGGCCTCAGCCCCCAGCTTCTGTCTGAGTGTCCGGATGTGCATATCCAGCGTCCTGGTCTCGCCGTCGTAATCGTAGCCCCAGATGTGGTTTAAAAGCTCCTCCCTGGTCACCACGCGGGCCTTATTTTCCAGCAGATAGGTGAGAAGCTCGAACTCCTTGAGCGTGAGCTCCACCTTCGCCCCGTCCACCGTCACCTCGCGGGTCTTGCGATCCACGGAAATGATATCCTGGGAAATCACATCCTCCGTCACCGGCGCCTTGCTCCTGCGGCGCAGAAGCGTGCGGATCCTGGCGGACAGCTCCAGGACGCCGAAGGGCTTGGTCATGTAGTCGTCGGCGCCGCCGTCCAGGCCGATCACGATGTCCAGCTCCTTGTCCCGGGCGGTCAGAAGAAGAATCGGCATGCCGGTGTCCGTACGCCGGATCCTCTTGATGGCGGAGACGCCGTCCATCCCCGGAAGCATCCAGTCAAATACCGCCAGATCCGGCTTTTCCCGCTCCATGGCGGCAAGCCCCTCCTCCGCGCTCTCAAACGCCTTCACCCGGTAGCCGAAGCCCTCCAGGGCAATCCGTATCAGATCCCTTATATTATCGTCGTCCTCAATCACATAAATCAGTTCCATGTCTGCTTATCTCCCACTCTGTCCTATATCTCGTCCCTCACATACCCCGCGATGTTGAGCGCGTGGTCGGAGATCCGCTCCAGATTGCTGACTGCATCCAGAAATACCAAGCCGTTGTCCACCTGGCACCTTCCGTCGGAAAGGCGCTCGATGTGACGCTCTCTTAATTCCTCCTCCAGAGCGTCCACCTCCTGTTCGCATTTTACTACACCTCTCACGTCCTGTAAATCCATGGTTTTTCTGGCGCTGATGGTCCGCTCCACCGCGGTCACCGTGGTGTTGAAAATGCGGTCCATATCCTCCACGGCCACATCGGAAAACTGGAGTCCCTTATCGATCTTCGACTTCGCCAGCTCCGCCAGATTCTCGCAGTGATCGCCGATGCGCTCAAAATCCCCGATGCTGTAGAACAGGTTCTTTACCTGCAGATGCTGCTCGTCGTTGAGCGACAGGTTGTTGATCTTCACCAGATAGGCGGTGAGTTGTTTGTCGTAGGCGTTTATGAGCGTCTCGGTCTCAAGCACCTTGTCCGCCTCGCCGGAATCGTTTTTCATCAGGGCGCTGGCCGCTGATTTCAGACTGTCCAGAACCACATGTCCCATGTTGATCATCTCGTTGGTCACGTTCTCAATGGCAAAGGACGGACTCTCCAGAATACGGTCGTCCAGGTGCTTAAGCTGCGGCTCTCCCACGGAAAGCGCCTTCTCGCCCTCGTCCTTTCCCTCCTTCACCACCAGATAGGATGCCTTCACCAGAAGACCCGCAAAGGGGAACAGCAAAATGGTATTTACCACGTTGAACACCGTGTGGAACACGGAAATCTCCACGCTGCTGATGGTTCTCTGCGCCCAGGCTGCGTCCGCGGAGAACAGGACGAACATGACAATTCCGAAAATCACGGCGCCCACCACGTTGAAGAGCAGGTGGATCACCGCCGCCCGCTTGGCGGTCCGGCTGGCTCCGATACTGGAGAGCAGCGCGGTCACACAGGTTCCGATGTTCTGTCCCAGAGTGATGAAGATCGCCGACTGCCAGTTGACGATGCCGTTTAAAGCCAGTGTCTGCAGAATACCCACGGAGGCCGAGGAGCTCTGGATGATGGCCGTCACCACCGCGCCGGTGAGTATACCCAAAATCGGGTTGCTCCCCAGCACCATGAAGGCGGTGGAAAATATTTCCGCATCCCGGTAGGGCTTGATGGATGAGGACATGAAGCTCAGCCCGATGAACAGGAGTGCGAAGCCGATGAGAATCTCGCCCGCGTCCTTTTTCTTGTGGTTTTTCATAAAAGCACCATGACCGCACCGATGCCGAAGAGAAGGGGCGCGAAAAACTCGGGCTTCAGCGCCTCGCCCCACTCGCTCATGGACACGATCCAGCTGGTCACGGTGGTACCGATATTGGCTCCCATGATGATGCCCACGGCCTGGGTCAGGTTGATGATGCCGGCGTTGACAAAGCCGACCACCATGACCGTGGTGGCGGAGGAGCTCTGGATAATGGCCGTCACCGCCGCTCCCACCAGAACCCCCAGCAGGCGGTTGTTGGTGAGCACGCCCAGGAGCCTCTGCATCCTGTGGCCCGCGGAGCGCTGAAGACCGTCAGCCATCTCCCCCATTCCATAAAGAAACATTCCCAGTCCGCCGATGAACTGGAACAGCATACCTACATCTGATATCGACATACGATTCATTCCTCCTGTGTATAAACGCAGTTATTCATAATATGTCTTCACTATATCAAATCTATGTAAAGTCCAAACCATGGGAATGTAAAATCTATGTAAAATCTAATGAAGGGCAGGGATGCGTCAGCCCAGAAGCTCTCTATAGAAATTCAGTACATTTTTATAGCACACGGCCTCGATCTCGCCGACGGTGAAACCCGCGCGCTCCATGGCCCCGGCGAACCGCTGCATGGAATCCGCTCCCGGGATCTCCAGCTCGTCGTCGATGCCGTCGAAATCGGTGCCCAGGCCGATGCAGCCGATGCCTCCCACCTGCTTCATGTGTCTCAGATGCTCCATCATATAGGAAATGCGGCTCATCCTCTCCTCTCCGGGCGCAAAGTCCCTCAAAAATGCGGCGCAGAAATTGATGCCGATAACGCCGCCCCGGTCCGCGATGGCCCGGATCATATCGTCCGTCAGATTCCGCGGATGGGAGCAGACGGCGCGGGCGTTGGAGTGGCTGGCGGCGATGGGCTTTCTCGTGTGGGCCAGCACGTCGCGGATACCGGCATCGCCCAAATGGGACACGTCCACAATCATGCCCAGACGCTCCATCTCCTCCACGAACTCAATGCCCCGCGGTTTCAGTCCCCGCTCCGTCTCCGGGGTGCAGACGCCGGTCTGCCAGTCGATACGGTTGGGGCTGGCCAGCTCATTTTCAAAATTCCAGGTCAGGGTCATCATGCGGACGCCTTCTCGTAGAACCGGCGGAGGTTCTCAATCTCCCCGCGGCAGACGGCGCCCTCCTCGATGGTGAGGAGCGCGGACATTTTGCCCTCCTCCATGTTTTTTACGATCTCAGTCCCGGTGAGCGCCGGGCGGATCCGGCCGCGGTTCGCCTCCATTTCCCGGTAAAATAAAGATAACAGATCCATGCAGTGGGCGAATGGGTCTGTCACTTTCTTTATCTGGGTAAAGAGGGCGAAATTCTGCAGCGCGTAGTTTCCGGCGGCCATGCGGGTGAGATCCAGGTGGCCGCCGTTGTGCCCCAGCGTCCAGGCCGGCCCGCATTTCTTCGCGTTCTCGTCGTAGATTCTGCTGATGGTGTCGCAGTGCATGTCGGCAATATACATAGAATCACTCCTCCAGATAGTTTCTGAGCGCGGGAAGTCTCTCCTCGGCCACTCTGCGGCCCTCGGCGTAGAGCGCTTCCAATTTGGCGATATTCTGCTCCATGCGGGAGACGGTCACCGGGTGTTCGGGCCGGATAACGAAGATCTTTCCCTCGGACTCCAGGCGGACGATCTCCTCCACCATACGGTTGTAGCGGTCGGGGATCTCCATGAGGGAGTCTAAAAGATGCGGGAGCGGCGCAAAGTAATGCCGGTAGGCGCGCTCCATCATGGGGCTCATGGGCTTTTTGCGGTAGGTGAGGTCGCGGGTCAGAATGAGCACCACCTTGCCGTAGCCTAAATCCATGGGGCGTTTATAGGCGATGGGCATGGAGATGCCGCCGTCCAGATACTGCCGGTGATCCACTTTGATCATGCGCGAGAGGACGGGAATGCTGCTGGACGCCTTGATGGCATTTATAATGTCGGGGCAGACGCCTTTCTCGAAGTATTCGGGCTGCCCGGTTTTACAGCGGGTGGCCACGGCCTCGTAGCGCTGCGGGGAACTGTAGAACGCGTCGTAGTCAAAGGGGATGAGCGTGGAGCTCATCTCGCCGAAGGAGAAATCGAAGTTGAAGATCATGCGCTTTTTTATGAGGTGCCTGAGCCCCATGTAGCGCTTGTCGTGGAGGTAGGTTTTTGTGGTGAGAAGCATACGGCCGTTCTGGCGGCTCACGTAGTTCATGGCAGTCATGGAACCGGAGGAGACGCCGTTTACATAGGCGAAATGGATGTGGTTCTCCAGGAGAACGTCGGTGACGGCGGCGCTGAACATGCAGCGCAGGGAACCGCCTCGATGGTGAGGGCGGCGGGGGTGAGGGGTAAGTCGGTGTGAATTGGATCCATATGGTGAGAAACCTCCTTAGCTAAATTATAAAGTTTGTGGGCGCGTCCCACTGCCTCGAAAGCCAGAGACAGGAAGCTAAAAAGCTCCCTGTCTCTGCCGAAGGTATTCGCAATCCGGGCTGGCGCCCTACTTGCTCATGCCTTCTTGTCCGTCCAATATCGAAACACGGGAAAATGCGAGCATTTTCCCGCGCTTCGCTGCTGGACGGAGCTTTCTAGCTACATCATTGGCGCAATCAATCTCAGTGCTTTTCCTGCAAATCGTTTCAAAAACGGGTAGTTCTGGCAGTTTTCCAGGGTGATTAGTTCGCAGGTTTCGAGGGTTTTCTGGAAGTCGGCTTCTACGTCGAAGACGGTGCTGCTTCTATATAAGTATACGCCGCACTCGAAGTGCAGATACAGACTTCTGAAATCCAGATTGATGGTTCCTACCACGGCCTTCTCGTCGTCGCTTACGAAGGATTTGGCGTGGACGAAGCCGGGCATGTACTCATAGATTTTTACACCGGCCTCGATGAGCTCCGGGTAGTAGGAGCGGGCCAGGAGGTAGGCGTATTTTTATCCGGAATGTGAGGCATGATGATGGCGGTGTCCACACCGCGCTTGGCCGCATAGCCAGGTTTCTAAGGAGCGTGTCGTCCAGAATCAGGTACGGGGTCATGATGTGGACATAGCGCTTGGCCTGCTGGAGAATATCCAGGTAAACCTGCTCTCCCACGTTCTCTCCATCCAGCGGAGTGTCGCCGAAGGGCATGACAAAACCATCGTTGATGGGGAGCATGGAGCTGGTTTTCAGATATCTGCCGTAGGTGGCAAACTCCCGGTCCATGGTGTGCCACATCTGCAGAAACATCACCGTAAAGCTGGTGACCGCACTGCCCTTCAGCATCACGGCGGTGTCCTTCCAGTGGCCGAAGCGGACCTTCTGGTTGATGTACTCGTCGGCCAGATTGACGCCGCCGGTAAAGGCGGTATGTCCGTCGATGACCACCACTTTCCGGTGGTCCCGGTTATTCTGATAGCTGGAGAGGGCCGGCACCACCGGCGCATACTGCCGGGCGGCAATGCCCTTGGCGCGGAGCACCTTCACATATCCGTAGGGAAGAGGCTTTAAGCAGCCCATTCCGTCGTACATGAAGCGCACCTCCACGCCCTCCTTCACCTTCTGCTCCAGGACCTCCAGGATGCTGTCCCACATGACGCCGTGCTCCACGATGAAGAACTCCATGAAAATGAATTTCTCCGCCCGCTTAAGCTCCCTAAGAAGCGCTGGAAAGAAATCATCCCCCAGCGGAAAATACTCCACCTTCGTGTTCTCGTAGATGGGATACGGGCCGAAGCGGTTCATGTAGCGCACCAGATTTCCCTGGCGGCCGCTGGCCGCCACCACGCGGGACATCACCTCCGGATCCTGCTGCATATAGTCCTCCATCTGCTTTCCCAGCTCCCGGAACCGCCGGTGAATGCGTTTTCCCCGGGTCTGCAGACGGAAAAACAGATAAAACAGCGTGCCGAATACCGGAACCGCCAGAAGCGGAATGACCCAGCTTAATTTTATGCTGGCGTCGTCCTTGCCGCTGATTAAGAAAATCACGGTCACCACGCCCAGAGCCGTGAAGGCCGCGTAGGCGTAGGGAATAAACTGCTCCAGCCGCACAAACAGCACCAGGAGCAGCACGATCTGTATGATTACAAACAATGCCAGAAGCGCGGTTCTGCCGAATATGATCCGCAGAAGGCTGCGCGGTTCCTTCTTCATATAAATCCTTTCTTTCTCAAAGGGGAGCGCCGAAGCACTCCCCTCTCTTGATCCTTAGTTTTCCAACATCCTTAGTTTTCAAGCGCCTGCCGGATATCCTCAATGATATCGTCCGCATTCTCGATGCCGACGCTCAGACGGATGAGCGCCGGGTTTACACCCGCCTCCACCAGCTGCTCGTCGTTTAACTGTCTGTGGGTGTGGCTGGCCGGGTGAAGCACGGAGGTCCGGGCGTCCGCCACGTGGGTGACGATGGCCGCGAGCTTTAACTTATCCATGAACTCTGCCGCCGCCTGGCGTCCGCCCTTTAAGCCGAAGGAAATGACGCCGCAGGTGCCGTCTGGCATGTATTTCTGCGCCAGCTCATAATATTTATCGCCCGGAAGTCCCGGATAGTTTACGAAGTCGACGTCCTCCCTGGACTTTAAGTACTCCGCCACCTTGAGCGCATTCTCGCAGTGTCTCGGCATGCGCAGATGCAGGGTCTCCAGACCCACATTCAGCAGAAATGCGTTCTGCGGGGACTGGATGGAACCCAAATCCCTCATGAGCTGGGCCGTGGCCTTGGTGATGTAGGCCCCCTTGCCGAAACGCTCGGTGTAGATGATGCCGTGGTAGGAATCGTCCGGCGTGGTCAGACCCGGGAATTTATCCGCGTGGGCCTCCCAGTCGAAGTTTCCGCTGTCCACGATGCAGCCGCCCACGGCCATGGCGTGGCCGTCCATGTATTTCGTGGTGGAGTGAGTGACGATGTCGGCGCCCCACTCGAAGGGACGGCAGTTGATCGGGGTGGCAAATGTGTTGTCCACGATGAGCGGAACCCCGTGCTTATGCGCCAGGCGCGCGAACTTCTCTATGTCAAGAACCACCAGGGCCGGGTTTGCGATGGTCTCGCCGAACACGGCCTTCGTGTTGGGCTTAAATGCCTTCTCGATCTCCTCCTCAGACGCGTCCGGATCCACCAGCGTCACATCGATGCCCAGCTTTTTCATGGTTACGGTGAACAGGTTGGACGTGCGCCGTAGATGGTGGCTGCGCTGACCACGTGGTCGCCTGCGGAGCAGATATTGAACACGGCGTAAAAGTTGGCCGCCTGTCCGGAGGATGTGAGCATGGCCGCGACGCCGCCCTCTAACTCGCAGATCTTCTGCGCCACCGCGTCGTTGGTGGGGTTGGCGAGACGGGTGTAGAAATATCCGTTCTCCTCCAGATCAAAGAGACGTCCCATCTGTTCGCTGGTCTCGTACTTGAACGTGGTGCTCTGGTATATGGGCAGGACTCTCGGCTCTCCGTTCTTCGGCTGCCATCCGCCTGTATGCAGATCGTTTCCAAACTTCTCTTCTTGCTCATGTCTGATCCTCCTTGGTGTTCAATGAAATTACACTCTAGTCTATCACAGAAAGCGCCGCTTTACAAGCGTTTACCCGAACAAAACGCCCAGCACGCCGTAGGATAAGACGGACATGATGACCGTGGCGATGATGATGCCCAGGAAAATGGCCACGAAGGCCTTTTGAAAGCGGATGCGCAGAAGCGACGCGATCAGCGCGCCGGTCCAGGCGCCGGTTCCCGGAAGCGGAATACCCACAAAGAGCACCAGCCCCCAGAACTCATATTTCTCGATCGAATCCTTTTTGCTCATGGCCTTGCGCTCCAGCCAGAGGGCCACAGGGCGAAAGACAGACACGGTCTTCATCCACTCCAGAATGTGGTTGATGAGCAGCAGGATAAACGGGATCGGCAGTATATTTCCCAGAATGCATAACGGGATTGCCGTCAGAATGGGAACGTCAAGAAGCGCCGGCGACGCGGCCAGAAGCCCGCCCCGGAGCTCCAGAATCGGGATCATGGAGATAATAAAGATGACGACCTCCCCCGACAGGACGCTGCCCAGATGATAGGTAAACCATTGCACAAGTGATTCCATGTTCTTTCCTCATTCCTATTTTTATTATTGGTATGCCCCGAAGGCTCAAAAAAGAAACCTCACCCCAGCGAGCAAGGTTTCTTTTCACATGTTCTATGGATTAATACTCCTCCGAGGCTTCGTCTCCGGCTGCGGTGCGGCCTCTTTATCTGCCTCCGTCTCCTTAAGCTCCACGGCCTCCGGCGGCACATCCTCAGAGACGACCTCCACGGTCTCCGGCTTCGGGGGCATCTTGGCTCCGCAGCGGCTGCAGAACATCGCTCCCTTCTCGATCTTAGCCCCGCACTCGGCGCATATCCTGCTGCCCTCCAGCTCGCAGATCTCGTCCTCCAGCTCGGCCATCTTCATGAGGCCGGTGCGGATGACCTCGAACTCCGCGGCGTAGGTCTCCTCCGCCGAAGCGTCATGGCTGTCGTAGTAAGCCCTTCCGAGCGTGATGTATGCCTGATTTACTTTCTCCTTCTCCGCCGAGAGCTGGCTCTTAAGCTGCAGCGCCTCGGTCAGATCCTTGGCCTTCTTCGCCGCTTCCTTGCCCTTGTCAGAGAGGGTTTTACCCAGTTCTTCAAAAAATGCCATGTATATGATCCTCCTTATATGCATGTCTATTTTCCTATATTTTATCCTCTGACAGGGGGAAAGTCAATGAAAACCGCGCAAAGAACTAAAAGCCCTGCCGGTAGCCGTTCCTCTCGCCGATCTCGATTGCATCCTTCACATATCCGGGAAGTTTGTCTTCGGGGATGGTGAAGCTGTAGGCCGCCGCGCTGTAGCCCGTCTCCGTCTCCCCGTCCGCGGGCCCCAGTTCCACGTAGAGCTCCACGCCTTTGTTTCCTCCGAAAAACAGGCGGTCAAAGCTCTCGTACTCGCCGTAGATGGCCAGATCCAGAAGCTCTTCGATCTCCCCGCGGTCGGTGATCTTGACCGTAAACGGCTTCATATGCTCCAGCTCCTCCTCGCTGTAATACTCGGCTCCATAAGGATCGCCCACCCGGACATACGCGATGTCCTCCGTCTCAAATCCCAGACCGGTGGAGACGCCTCCCTTTTCCAGAAGGGAAAGAGTCTTTTTGAAGGAGGGATACACCGGGTACCGATAGAGGTAATTCAGATCCGTCCACTCGGTGTTGCCGTTCTCCCGCTTCATCCGGTCAGAAATCTCCTGGACCTCCTTCGTCTTGACCGTCAGAAGGCCCACGGGAGCCTCCGCACGCATGGTCTCGTTGGTGAGGGCGGAAAACTCCTCCTGGTAAGCCGCCAGAAGCTCCCCGGTTACCGCGCCGCTTACCTGGACAAAATCACTGCCCGGCGTGATGTAGTTGAAGCCGGATATCTGGTCCGCCCACTCCGTCAGCACGGGAAAGCTGCCCTTCTTGTACTCGATATCGCTGCAGATCCGGTCGATGAGCTCCCGGTTTTCGCCAAGGCTCAGATAGTAGCTCCGGTTCACCGTCTTTCCGTTTTTCAGATTATAGTGGATGTTGATGGTATTCATGGTGCTGTCCGCAGTCTCGGCGGAACCGGCCTCCAGCAGCTGGACGCCGTCGTAGTCGGTCTCCGTCAGACTGTCGTTTCGCTCGATTCCTCTGCGGGCCAGCTCCAGCACCGGCTCCACGTCCGTGATCTTCATATTCTCAAATATATGTTCCGCATCGTTCACATACTCATACTCGATGCCGGACTGCCGTCCATACCTGTTTTCCACGAACTTGGGAACCCGGTAATCGATCCAGCTGTTTAAGGTCACGATCTCCACCGCCGCCGACTCCACATTTCCCGCGTCGGGAAGGTACGAGTCATATCCGGTCAGATCGAAGCGGAACACGCACACGATGGCCGCCGAGAGCACCGCGCACACACCCAGATGAACCGGGTGGGCAAACAGCTTCCGGAACTCAAAATGGTACACGATCTCGATGATCGAGTGGAAAATGACGAGTCCGCAGAGAATGCCGAACACCATCCAGCCGTCGCCGTCTCCCCAGACTCTGCACACCAGGCCGGAGGCGATGGAGATGGGAACCACCAGAAGCACCTTGATGGGCGCCTGGCTCACCTTAAACGCCAGCGCCTTTCCCGCCGCCTCGGACGGGCGCACCTTATAGAGAAACAGCGCCGCCAGGGTGATCACCGCAGCCAGCACAAAGGACGGAATCACCTCCGGGGCCAGCTGCGGGACACGCTTTCCCGTCTCCGCCATCCCCTTTATATAGAGGGCCAGAGGGGAGGCATACTGTATGGCGTTCTCCAGGGCGTTTTCGCTGGCATAGTAATAGGTTCTGAAAAACGATGCAAAGCAGCTGCTGGCCAGCAGAATCGCCAGGGGCCCCAGGCATTTAAAATCACGTTCATCAGGATTCCCAGGATGACGTTTCCCGTGAGCATCATGGCAAGCACCGTGGTGGCGTACATCAAAAGATAGTAGACCATGTGGAAGCCAAAGGCTTTAAACCCTGCGCCCACAAACATTCCGGGCGACATGCCGTTCGCCGCCATCACGGCCATGGCGATCAGAAGGTTTACCAGGTAGACCGCCGCCATGATGAGGATGCCGTTCACAAAGCTGACCGCAAAGAGCGTCTCCCTGCGCACGGGAAGGCTGTGGTAGAAATCCACCTTCTTCTTCGAGTGCAGGTAAGCGAAGCTGGACACGCCGCAGATGAGGCCGCGGTGACCACCACAATCACCAGAAATTCGTTGCCCGCGCTGATGATAGCCAGTGCGTTTCCATCGATCATACGCCGATAGTTCTCATAATTCTCATAGGTATAATATCTCTTGTCGGAGAACACGAAGCCTCGGCCACCGGCAGCGTAAAGAAGAACACTAAAAACCCCAGGGCCAGCGTCCAGATCCGGCGCTTCATGTTTTCCAACATCAGTTTAAAGAACAAGTTTTTTGATGTCATAGCCGACTACCTCCGTCTCACTGATAAATATTTCCTCCAGGGAAAGGGGGATGATCTCATAGAACACCGGGTGTACCGAGGCCATCACCGTCTCGATCTCCTCCCGCTTTCCGCGTGCCGTGATCGTGGAAAGCCGTCCGCGCTTCTCCACTTTGAGCGTTTCAAGCTGTACGATCTGCTCCGGCTCCATGCCCTCTTTAAGCACGCACTGCACCTTGTGAATGTTTAGCTTCATGTCGTCTAAATCCCTGGAGAGCAGGATGCCGCCCTTGTGCAGAAGGCCCACATGGTCGCAGATGTCCTCCAGCTCCCGCAGGTTGTGGGAGGCAATGATGGGGGTTAAGTTCCGCTCCTCCATATCGTTGGCGAACAGGCTCTTGACCGTCTGGCGCATCACCGGATCCAGGCCGTCGAAGGTCTCGTCGCAGAAAATGTAGTCCGTGTTGGCACAGATCCCTAAGATCACCGACACCTGCTTCTTCATGCCCTTGGAAAACGTGTTGAGCTTGCGCTTCTCGTTCAGCTCGAAGTTCCCCATCAGCCGGTGAAACCGCTCCGCGTCGAAGGCCGGATACAGCTTCCGGTAGTACGTCATCATCTCAAGCGGCGTGGCGTTGCTGAAAAAATACTGCTCGTCGGAGATGTAGAAGAACCGCCGCTTCGTCTCCTCATTCTCGAACACGCTCTGTCCGTCCACCGTGATGCTCCCCTCATCGGGCTTTAAAATCCCCGCCGCCATGCGAAGAAACGTGCTCTTCCCGGCTCCGTTGGTGCCAATGAGGCCGAACACGCTGCCATCCTTTATCTGGCGTTTATATGATCCACAGCCAGGATGTCGTCAAATTTTTTCGTGAGATTTACTGCTTCAATCATACCTGCTCCCCTTTCGTCTCTGTCCCGTAGTATTGAATCACCTGTTCCTGAAATTCCAGCATCCCGATGCCTACGCACCGGGCCTCCTCCACCAGGCACTTAAGATCCGCAAAGATTTCCTTCCGCTTCGCCTCCCGCATGGGGCCGTTCTCCGACACGAAGCTCCCCTTCCCCTTCACAGAGTAGATGAAGCCCTGCCGCTCCAGCTCCTGGTAGGCCCGCTGGATCGTGTTGGGGTTGATGGACAGCTCCATGGCCAGGCTCCGCACCGACGGCAGCTGGCTGCCCTGGGCAAGAACCCCGCGGAGCATCAGCTCTCCCAGCTTTTCCGTAACCTGCTCATAGATCGGACGACGGTCCTTGTAGTCAATCAGTATCATACATGGGTGTCTCCTTTCGTTTCCTTTCCTTTCATAATGAGAGTGTTATTTTGACATGGATGTGTATTTATAACTGTATTAACATTGTTGGTACAGTTAGTATAATTTAGGTAAGTGGGAATGTCAATGGGGGAAAGCTTACGGATTGTTTACGGTTTTATTGGGATTTGTAATTAAGGTGGGAAAGCGGATGGATTGGGGGTAAGAAAAGGGGAGTCGCGGAAGGCGGGGCGGAGGATGGGACGGGGGAGCTGGCCGTTCCGGGAGACTCGGATGGGCGGGGCTAAGGGGCACGGCACGGTTCGCGGCCGGGGACCGGGAGCATTCGATCAAAATTTTTGATAAATTTTGATCTGGACTCCTTGGGATTTGGCGCTGTACGCCAAATCCACCCGCCCGCTCCCCGCACCGTCCCCCTAAGCCCCGCCGAATCGAGCCTCAAGTCACTCTCATCTCCCCCGCCCCATCCTCCGCTTCTCTGGCCTTGGATTCGATCGGATTTCTAATGGAAATCCCGTGATTTGCCTAAGGTTACAAATCCATGGGCACCTTTGGATGAGAGAGGTTTTCTCTATTTAACTTTTTCTCGGAATGGGTAATTTTTAGGAGATTTCCTTGAAAATATGCGAGATTTCAAGACGTTCAGAGCATTTCCAAACGGAAATGCTCTGCAATGCATATGAAACGATACATTCCGGCCTGCGAAGCAGGGAAAGGCATGGGGAGGCGGGCGGGGGCTTGAGGGGAGATTCGGTATGACCTGGGTCTGCGGAGGCGGGAGCTCTGGGGTTGTGGGCGGCGCACAACGCCGACCGCAAAGGGAGCGTGGAGATCAAAATTTTATCAAAAATTTTGAATCGACTGCTCCCGGTCCACAGAAGCGGACGGCTCCGCGGGCCCTGGTCATACCCATCGAGCCTCCCCGCCCCCGTACCGCCTCCCCATGCCTTTCCCTGCCCCCGCCTCCCGCGAATCCATTTCCTACAAAATCACACTAACCACAACCGTCGCCAAAATCCCCGATCCCGCCATCACCAGATTCTGGCAGACGCACAGCGATTTGATCGTAGATTTAATATCATACCCCATAAACTCACTGAACACCCAGGTAAAACTGTTATTCACATGAGATCCAAGGGCCGAGCCCGCGCTGATGGAGAGGAATGCCTCCAGCGGCGTCAGAAGCCCCGCCTCGCAGAGGGGGACGGAAAGTCCTGCCGCCAGGAGCGCCGCCACGCTGGCCGAGCCCTGGGCAAATTTGGACAGTCCCGTGATCAGGAACGGAATTAAGAGCACCGGAATCGGGGAATTGATCATGGTGTCCGCCAGAACATCGCCCACTCCGGTGGCGCTGACAATCTGTGCCAGCGCGCCGCCGGACGCGGTGATGAACACGATCGGCCCGGAAATCTTTAAAGCGTCTGTCATCGGGGCAAACCTCTCCTCCTCCGGCATATACCCGGCCAGGCAGAGGAATCCCGCCACGATGCCGATGGCCAGGGCAATATTTTTGTCGCCCAGGAAATCAAGGATTCCCAGCGCCACACTGCCTCGGGAAGAAGCGTTCCAAACACGGAGGCCAGCAGGATCAGAAGGATCGGCAGGAGAATCGGTATGATGGCCGCCGCAAAGGAAGGCATGGCCGATTCCGCGATCTCCTCCCCGCCTGTCTGGCTGCCCTCCAGCGGCGTGAACCAGTCGTCCGGTTTCCGGCAGAGATAAAACTCCGTGAAGGCCCACACGCAGATGGTGATAAACAGAGCTACCGGAAGTCCCCACAGAATCGAGGTTCCAATATCCAGTCCCAGCACGGCGATGACGGCCAGAGGCGCCGGCGTCGGAGCCACAAACGCATTGGTGGATAAGAGGGAACAGGCCGTCACCGTTCCCAGGGCGCAGGCGTTCTTCCCGCTCTTTTTAGCCACCGACTTCACAAGCGGCGACAGGAGCACCATGGCCACATCACAGAACACCGGAATGGCCACGAAAAATCCGGTGGCCGCCAGGGCCGCGGTGGAATTTTTCTTTCCCACCAGTTTCAGAAGAGACGTGGCGATTCTCTGGCAGGCATTGGACTTTTCCAGGTAAATTCCCAGAATCGTTCCGAAAATCACCAGCAGGCCGATACTCTTGCAGGTTCCGGAAAATCCAGTGACAATCGTATCCACCGTCTTCGAGGTTCCCAGTCCGCAGGCCATCCCGATTCCCAGGCTGGCAAGCAGCATACACACAAACGGCCCCAGCTTTGTCTTCATCATCAGAAGCAGCATAATGGCAAGGCCGGCAATAAATATAACCACATTCGTCATGTTTTTCTCCCCCTCTACTTTTCACTGTCGTGGTACAGCCACGTACAGCCCCTGTCTACGCCTTCCACCGTCGCCCGGTACGCGCCGAGAACGCCTCTCGCCGGGTGATGGGGACGGACAGCGTGCTTTAACCGCTCCTCAATCTCCTCATCGGAGACCTCCAGATGGATGGTGCGTTTATCCAGATCGATCTCAATCATGTCCCCGTCCTGCACGGCGGCGATGGGGCCTCCCTCCCAGGCCTCCGGAGACACATGTCCGATGCACGGTCCTCTCGTGGCTCCGGAGTACCGTCCGTCCGTGACCATGGCGCAGCTGGTGTGAAGTCCCATCCCTACCAGCATCGCCGCCGGAATCGACATTTCCCTCATGCCCGGGCCGCCCTTGGGCCCCTCATAGCGGATCACCAGCACACTGCCGGGAACGATCTTCTTATCTGCCATGGCGCTGCGCAGCTGATCCTCCGAGTCGAAGCACACCGCAGGCCCCCGGTGGTGAAACATCACCGGCTCCACGCCGCTCTTCTTCACGATACAGCCCTTCGGGGCCAGATTTCCGTAGAGCACGGCGTAGCACCCATCGGGGTACAGCGGGTCGTCCACGGAGTGGATGATCTCCGGGTTTACCTTCCGGTTAAATCCGGCCAGAAACTCTCCCATGGTCTGGCCCACCGCCAGCTTTGCATCCGGATCCAGAAACTTTTCGATGGCTTTCAGCGTGGCTCCCACGCCGCCGGCTTTAAAGTAGTCATGCATATTATACTTAGAGGACGGCTTAAATTTGGCGATGCAGGGCACATGCCTCTGGATCTCGTCAAACGCCCCCATATCCCAGGTCAATCCCCATCACACGGGCCAGCGCACAGACATGGAGCTGGGCGTTGGTGGAGCCGCCGGTGGCCGCAATATGCCGCAGTCCATTCTTTATGCTGGCCTCGGTGACGATATCCTTAAAGCGCACCTGCTCTTTTGTCAGCTCTACAATGCGCTCCCCAACAGTCCTGGCCTGGCGGTACTTGGCCCCGGAACAGTACAGCATGGTCGTGCTGTCGATGGGACAGATCCCGATGGCCTCCGCAAACACGCCCATGGTGTTGGCCGTGCCGTACATGCTGCAGGTTCCGCAGGAAAAACAGATGTTTTCCCGGTAGCGGGTAAATGTCTCCTCGTCGATCTTGTCGATATTTCTCGCTCCGATGGATTCCTTGAGATCCGGCGTCACGTAGACGCCCTCGTCCGCCTCATAGGGGAGCATACTCCCGCCAGTCAAAAAGAGGCTGGGCTTATTGAGCGCCGCCGCGGCCATCAGCATCCCCGGAACAATCTTGTCGCAGCTGCACAAAAAACCATGCCGTCGAACCCGTGGGCGTTTGCCATGGCCTCAATGCTCCCCGCGATCAGATCTCTCTGGGCAGAATCGCGTGCATTCCCTCTCCCTGCGCCATTCCGTCGCAGCGCCGGAACATTGAACTCCGCCGGCACTCCTCCTGCCGCCCAGATTCCCTCCTTGACAAATTTCACCAGCTCCGCAAGGCTCCGATGCCCCGGATTCACGTCGGTATAAGAGTTTGCAATCCCGATCACAGGCTTTTTCAAATCGCTGATCCTGTAACCGCAGGCATTCATCAGCCCCACATAATACCCCTCCTGGGGGTCCTCCGGACGCCGGTTTCCCTTCCAACCTTCCATTGAAAGTCTCCTCCTTCTCGTTTTCGTTGCTTTTATTATAATGAATGCGCCGAAAACAGGGAAACAGTTAATCGGACCACGCACTACAAGCAAAAGCTTGTACCAGACTGCGTTTTACAGTATAATTATCTGTAGATCAAATGAACAATGGAGGCACATATGTTACAGGCACTGGAATTATTTCAGATCGCAGCGGAGGAACTCAATTTCAGCAAAGCCGCACAGAGAGGTTTGTGACACAGCAATGTCTCAGTGACCACATTAAACGGCTGGAGGCACAGTACGGCGTCCCCCTCTTCAACCGGAAACCGAAGATTTCCCTGACCGAGTACGGCGCCGCCCTCCAGCGGGCCGTCCAGAACATAAAAGTCATAGAGACAAACCTTGAAAAGGAGCTGCACGAAATCGCGCAGGAAGAGCGAGGAACCGTCGTGTTCGGAATCAACGCCACGAGGGCCCGGGCGATTCTCCCGCGGATCTATCCGCGTTTTTATGAAAAATATCCTTTTGTGAATCTGGAAATACAGATGAACGAGACCCGTTCCATGGAAAAGCTTATATTAAATGGAAAAATGGATATGTTTCTGGGAGTGGACGCCATGTTCCATCCCAATCTGACCATGCAGCCGGTCTGCTCCAATCCGCTCTACTGCGCGCTCTCCGCCGCAGCCTTCCGGCAGGTGTTTGGAGCGGACGCCTCTCCCGCAGACTTTAAAAACGGAATCAGCATAAAAGACCTGGCACAGCTCCCCTTCTTTCTCTGTCTGCCGGAGAGCACCACCAGACAGCTGGTGGAGCAGACGTTAAGCCGCAAAAACATTTACCTGCAGAACACATTTTCCATCAGCGACTACGAGATTCATTTCGACATCTGCGCGCAGAAGCCCATGGCAACCATCTGCCCCTCCGCGGCGGTGATGCTGGCCATCGACCGCAACCGACTGTCCGCCCCGGAAAACCGGATGCTGTTTTTCCCCATTCGGGAGATCGACAGCGAGCTGAGCATCCACCTGGTGTATCACAGGGACCTGCATTTCACCAACTATCTGCACAGCTTTATCCGTCTGATGATCGAGGAGATCGAGCAGGAAAATGTGTTCGCCGCCCAGTATGTACTGAGACAGTTTGATGCACGGCCCATCACTTAAGCGCCCGCATTCAATTCTCCCGCGAAAGAATCTGTACCTTACATTCTTACTCCGCCACCCGGCTTTGCAGCGTCCGAAGCATACATACAAGCAGCACCGCCGAGCTCAGAAACCAGGTCAGAGGATATGCCCAGGAAATGGTCTGAAACACGGGCCACACTTTGAGCGCCGTCGTCACATAGACGATCCTTGTACCGCACCAGAAGGCCAGCATGGTCACCATGGGAATCACGGATTTCCCATACCCTCTGAGTACGCCCGCCGCGCAGTGGGAAAATGCCAGCAGGAAGAAAAACAGGGCCACGGTCTGGCCGTGGAGATTTCCATAGTAGATGGCCTCGTCGCTGTCCACAAACAGCCGCAGCGCATAGCGCACCACGAAAAACAGCAGAATGCCCGTCAGCTCCGCCAGGGCCATGCCCGAGAGAATGCCGGCGGCGGCCCCCTTCTTCACCCGGTCGTACTTCTGCGCGCCCAGGTTCTGGCTCACGAAGGTGGGAAGAGCCAGGGAAATGCTCATGATCGGGAGGAACACCAGCCCCTCGATCTTGGCGTAGGCCCCGTGGCCGGAGATGGCGTAGGCTCCGAAGGAGTTGATGTTGGCCTGCACGACCAGGTTGCCGACGCTTATGACGGAGCTCTGGATGCCCGACGGCAGGCCCTGGGCCAGGATCTGGCGCAGGACGTTGGGGTGAAAATGGAACCGCCTGAGTTCCAGCCGCATCTCGTCCTCCGCCCTGCACATGCGGATGATGCAGAGCACGGCGCTTAAGCCTGGGCGATAACCGTGGCGACCGCCGCGCCGGCCACGCCCCAGTCAAAGACCGCGACAAAGAGCAGATCCAGCACCACGTTGGTCACCGACGAAATGATCAGATAATAGAGCGGGTGAAGGCTGTCGCCCAGCGAGCGCATGATGGCCATGCAGATATTATACATAATGACCGTGGACACACCGGCGAAATAAATTCTGAAATACACCAGGCGTCCGGCATCACGCTCTCCGGGGTCTTTAACCAGTGAAGAATCTGCGGCACCAGCAGAAGCCCCACGATGGTGGAGAGCACCGAGGCCGCGATTCCGAACATGAAATTGGTGTGGATGGCCCGCCGGGTCTTCCACTTGTTTTTCTGCCCGTAATACCGGGAAATCACCACGCCGCCGCCCAGGGCGATGCCGTTGAAGAATCCGATGATGAGAAACGTCATGTTGGCGGACAGGCTCACCGCCGCGAAGGCGTCGTTGTCGGCGAAATTCCCCACCACCCAGGCGTCCGCCATGTTGTAGAGCTGCTGCAGAAGCTGCCCTAAAAACAGCGGCCACACGAAAGCCGCCAGTCCTCTGACGATGGAACCTTCCGTCAGATCGGTCTCTGTCTTTTTCTTATTCTTTCCCCACATGCCCACACGCTTCCTTTCCTTCTGACATGCCATCTGTGTAACAAAAAGGGACCATCAACTGACTGATGATCCCAAAGAAGCTCCCGGGGGGACTCGAACCCCCGACCCACGCATTACGAATGCGTTGCTCTACCAACTGAGCCACGGAAGCGTTTTTAAAGAAAAATGCTCTGGAACTGAATCCAAAGCATATTCCGCTGACCTATCCGGGAATCGAACCCGGGTTTCCGCCGTGAGAGGGCGGCGTCTTGACCGCTTGACCAATAGGCCGGATGAATCGAGGCGACAAGATTCGAACTTGCGACCTCTGCGTCCCGAACGCAGCGCTCTACCAAACTGAGCCACGCCTCGATACCTTTGGTAGTATAATACGGATATGGGAAAATGTCAATAAGAATTTTCATTTTTTTTGGAAAAATTTTGAAAAAACATTTTCCGCCCCGAAAACGGGCGGGGACGCGCCGCCATCCGGCGCCCCCGCCGCCTCTTCTTTCCTACACTTCCACGGCGCTGAAGCCCAGATCGTCCAGAATCTCCACCGCCTTGGCCGCGCAGTTCTCGCAGCCCTCGATGGTCACGGTCTTGGTCTCTAAGTCCACCTTGTGATCGATCTTCGCCTCGTTTAAGGCTGTGTCGATCCGGGACACGCAGTGATTGCACATCATTTCCTCGCACTTAAATGTTTTCATGGTTCTCTTCCTCCTGTTTTATATATGAAATTATTTTAACAGCTTCTGAATCACCTTGCACAGCTCATCCACCGACTCCCCGGCGTTGCCCGCCTCAATGTCGTTGACCACGCAGGTCTTTATGTGTTCCGCCAGAAGCTCCCGGCTGAACGCGTTTAAGGCGGCGGACACCGCGGAGACCTGGGTCAGAATATCCACGCAGTAGCGCTCATCCTCCACCATGGCCCGTATGCCGCGGATCTGTCCCTCGATGCGGTTTAAGCGGGATATGAGCCTGCGCTCCTCCTCGGGGGTGCGGTGCTTGTGTCTCTCTGCCGTGCAGCAGGTCTTATTCTCGTTCTCCATCGCAGTGTCACGTCTCCTTCTATAATAATACTAAAGTTTAATGGTTCTGAGCCGCAGCGCGTTGCTGACCACGCACACGGAGCTTAGGGACATGGCAAACCCGCCCAGCATGGGGTTTAAGAGCGGCCCGCCGAACAGGTACAGAACGCCCGCCGCCACCGGAATGCCCAGTGAGTTGTAGAAAAATGCCCAGAACAGGTTCTCTTTTATATTCCGGATGGTTCCGCGGCTCAGACGGATGGCCCGGTACACGTCCATCAGATCGGACTTCATGAGAACCATATCGCCGGACTCCAGCGCGATGTCGCTGCCGGAGCCGATGGCCGTTCCCACGTCCGCCTGCACCAGCGCAGGCGCATCGTTGACGCCGTCTCCTACCATCATAACGACTTTTCCCTGTTTCTGCAAGTCCGCAACTACATTTGCCTTATCTCCGGGGAGAACCTCGGCGATGACGTGGTCGATGTGGGCCTGGCCGCCGATGTACTCCGCGGTCTTTTTGTTGTCGCCGGTCAGCATGTAAACCTGGATGCCCAGGCTCTTGATGCGGTCCACGGCCTCGACGCTGGTGGGCTTGATGGTGTCAGCACACAGATGATGCCCTTGATCTCTCCGTCCGCCGCCAGGAACATGGGCGTCTTTCCCTGGCCGGCAAACTCCTCCGCCTGTCGGCGGAGTTCCGCCGCAGATGCGCCGCCCGCGGCCACATTTCCGGCAGCCATGCGGTCAGCACCTTCCGCGATCGCGCCTCCGGACAGCCGCTCCAGCATCCGCCGGTTTCCGATCCAGATCTCTTTTCCGTCCAGCTTCGCCCGGATTCCCTCGCCGGTGATGCTCTCAAACTCCTCCGGCGTACTGAGATCGATTCCGCGCTCCCCGGCGCCCTCCACGATGGCCTCGCCAAGGGGATGCTCCGACATCTTCTCACAGGACCCCGCCAGCTTAAGAAGCGTATTCTCATCCATATCGCCGAACGGAATCACATCCGTCACCTTCGGCTTTCCCTCGGTGACGGTTCCGGTCTTGTCGAGCACCACGGCATCGACCTTGTGTCCGATCTCCAGGGCCTCGCCGCTCTTAATCAGAATGCCGTGCTTCGCGCTGACGCCGGTTCCCACCATGATGGCGGTGGGCGTCGCCAGTCCCAGCGCACAGGGGCACGCGATGACCAGCACGGCCACGAAAATGGTCAGCACGAAAGAAATCTCCTTGCCTCCCACCACCAGCCACAGAAGCGCAGCCACCACGGCGATGCACATGACCGTGGGCACGAAATACCCGGCCACCCGGTCCGCCAGCTTGGAGATGGGCGCCTTCTTTCCCTGGGCATCCTCCATCATCTTCACGATCTTCGCCAGCGTGGTATCGCTGCCCACGTGAAGCACCTCGGCCTCCACGGCGCCGTTGTAGTTCATACTGCCGCCGATGAGCGTGTCGCCCACCCCCTTCTCCACGGGAATACTCTCTCCCGTCAGCATGGACTCATCCACGGTGGTGGCGCCCTTCACGATCACCGCGTCCAGCGGGATGCGGCTGCCGGGCTTCACGAGAATGTGCTGGCCCTTCCTCACCAGCCCGGTCTCAACCTCCCGTTCCGCACCGTCCTCCAGAACAACCGCAGTGTCCGGAGCCAGCTCCATGAGCTTCCGGATGGCCTCGGAGGTCTTTCCTTTGCTGCGGCTCTCCATATATTTTCCCAGCATCACCAGCGTCACCACCACGGCGGCGGATTCATAGTAGAGCTGATGGGCGTTCTCCGGATGCGCCGGCGCGCCGATGGTCATGATAAGACTGTAGAAAAATGCGCTGCCCGTTCCGATGGCCACCAGAGAATCCATGTTGGGATTGCCCTTGAACAGCGCCCGCAGGCCCACGATATAGAATTTCCGCCCCGCGTAGAGCACCGGCAGTGTGAGAATCAGCTGGATCAGCGCAAAATTCACCGGATTCTGGTGCATGTCGATGACCGCCGGAACCGGCATGGGAAACGGCACCATGTGTCCCATGGAGATGTAGAGAAGCGGAACCGCGAACACGATGGCCATGATCAGCCGGTGCTTTGCCTCCTTTAAATTCTCCTCCTGCTTTAAAAACATCTCCTCCTCGTCCTCCATCCGGTCCTTCTCCTTCGGGACCAGGGTGGCGGAAAACCGGCCTTCTTCACCTTCTCCATGATCTGCTCCGGCGTCACCTGCGCCTCGTCGTAGGTGATGGTCATTTTCGCCGTGGTCAGATTCACGTCGCTGGACTGCACGCCCGGCAGCTTCCTGGTCACCCGCTCCACCGCGCTGCTGCAGGCGGCGCAGGACATGCCGTCTATATTGTAAAGTTCTGTCGTCATCCGTCTCGCTCCTTTCACACGATAAATACCCTGTATGGGTATGTATGTATCATATACCTATACAGGGTATCTTGTCAAGAGCTTTCCTTCACATATTTCTGATATAATTTCTCAAAACGCTTCAGCGCATCCATGAGCACCGGTTTCGGGCAGGCCAGGTTGATGCGCTCAAAGCCGTCGCCCTCCGGGCCGAACATGGAGCCCTCGTCGAGGAAAAGATACCCCTCCCTCGTCATTATTCTCTCCTGTTCCTCCGGATCCATACCGAAGGCATGGACATCGATCCACTGCAGGTAGGTGCCCTGCAGCTCGACGACGCCCACTTTCGGGCAGCGCTCTCCCATAAAGGTCTTAAGGCCCGTCGGTTTTCGTCGATCACGCCGATGAGCTGCGAGAGCCACTCATCGCACCGGGTGTAGGCGATCTCCGTGCTCTTATAGGCCAGAGCGTTTAAACGGTTCTCCTGGTGAATACCCGCCATGGCCTTTAAATACCTCTCCCGCCGCTTTTCGTCGGGCACAAATATGCAGCTGGCCTGCATTCCCGCCAGATTGAAGGTCTTGCTGGGCGCGATGCAGGTCATGGAATACTTCTCAAATTCCGGCGATATGGAAGCGAAGGAGGTAAATGTATTCCCCGGCATGATGAGATCGCAGTGGATCTCGTCGGAGATGACGAACACGCCGTTCGCCAGGCAGATTTCTCCCAGGCGCAAAAGCTCCTCCCGCGTCCACACCCTCCCCACCGGGTTGTGGGGATTGGAGAGAATCAGAAGCTTATTCTTCTCCCCGGCAGCCAGCCGCTCAAGGAGGGCAAAGTCGATGGAGTAAGCTCCATTTTTATAGACAAGCGGGCAGCGCACCAGCGTCCGCCCGGTATCGTTCGCCGCGCGGAAAAACGGCGGGTAGGAGGGCGTTAAAAGAATCACCCCGTCCCCCGGCTCCGTGAACGCCCGGACGCCGTGGAAGAACCCATTGATGACTCCCGGAGTGGTGATAAGCCACTCCTTTTTCGTCTCCCAGCCGTACCGACGCTTCGTCCAGCTAAGCACTGCCTCGTAAAAAGAATGAGTGGGCGCGGCATAGCCCAGGACAGCGTGATCCAGGTACGCTTTCAGTCCCTCTATGATCTCCGGCGGGTTCTTAAACTCCATATCGGCCACTGACAGCGGCACGATGCCCGCCGGAACGCCGGGCGCCATCGCCCGCATCAGGTTCCACTTGGCAGATCCGCTCCCCGTCCGGTCCATGACGGTTTCGAAATCATATTTCATAAAATAGCAAACCTCCTCTTGCCTGTGCGCACATATAAATATATAATGGAATGTAATTCAGTTCATGGAAAGGAAAAGAGCCATGCTCCGCACGCAGAAATACACGATTCAGACCAGAAAGCTGACCGCACCGGTCACCATCGCCCATCTCTCCGACCTCCACGGCTTTTCCCAGTCCCCGACGGCCGGGGCTATCCTGCGGGCCATCCGCTCAGAAAATCCCGACATCGTGGCGATGACGGGAGACATGGTGGACAGCCGCACTGCGGATACGGAGCCGTTTCTTTCGCTCTGCCGGGAGCTGGCGCGGGGCTACCTCTCCTACTATATCCCTGGAAACCACGAGCAGGCCCTGGGAAAGGTGCGCTTTCCCAGGCTCCTTCGGGACATCGACAGCACCGGCGTGTCGGTGTTGGACAACCGCCGCCAGTATCTCTCCGTGCGCGGCCAGAATATGGCCATTTACGGGCTGACGACTCCCCTCTCCTCCTACAAAAGCATTCTGACCGAGCAGCTGTTTCATCTTCAGCTCACGGAATCAGATCTCACAAAGGCGCTGGGGCCCTGCCCGGAGCGGCCGTTCACGCTGCTTCTCTACCACAACCCGCAGCGGTTTCCCGTCTGCGCCGGATGGGGCGCGGATTTAACGCTCTCCGGCCACATCCACGGCGGCATCGTGAAGCTCCCGGTATTCGGGGGCCTGCTGTCCCCGGCGGTCACCTTTTTCCCCGTCTACGACGGAGGACACTTCGAGACCGCAGGCCGCCATCTGGTGGTCAGCCGCGGTCTCGGCAATAATTTCGCCCGCCGGTTCAACAATCCGCCGGAGCTCTCCTTCATCACGCTGACGCCCTATAAGTCAAACAGCGAGAGCTGATTGGATTCCGGCAGATTTCCCAGGATGTTTAAATCGCTCATCAAGTCGCAGATGGTCTTGCTGACCTTCGTCCGGTTGCGGAAGTCCTCCTTTGAGAGGAACGGGCCTTCCGCCGCCGCGTCCACGATGCGTCCGCCGCCTTCTCTCCCAGTCCGTCGATGCTGTTAAGGGACGGCATCAGCTTCCCGTCGATGATCTGGAAATTTCTCGCGCTGGCCCGGAAGATATCGATGGGTACGAACTCGTAGCCCCTGGCGTACATCTCCTGCACAATGCGCATATCCCTCAGCGTGTCCTGCTCCTTCTTCGAGAGCGAATCCAGCCGTTTTTTGTAATCTGCCAGATAAAATTCCAGCTTGTCCCCGCCCCTGGCACATGAGCTCATAGCTGAAGCCGCTGGCGCGGATGCTGAAAAACGCGGCGTAGTAGGCCAGCGGGTAGAACACCTTACAGTAGGCGATGCGCCAGGCCATCATCACGTAGGCCGCCGCGTGGGCCTTCGGGAACATGTATTTGATCTTCTTGCAGGACCAGATATACCAGTCGGGCACATCATGCTTCGTCATCTCCTCCTCCCACTCGGCTTCAATCCCTTTCCTTTACGCACGCTCTCCATGATCGTGAAGGCCAGGCCCTCCTCCAGGCCCCGCTGAATCAGATAGATCATGATGTCGTCACGGGTACAGATGGCGGTCTGAATGGTCGCCTTTCCTTCCTGGATCAGCGTCTGGGCATTGCCCAGCCACACGTCGGTGCCGTGGGCCAGTCCGGCGATGCGAACCAGGTCGGAGAAATACTTAGGCTTCGTGTCCATGAGCATCTGCATGGCGAAGTCCGTGCCGAACTCGGGAACGCCCAGAGCCCCCAGCTGACAGCCGCCGATGTCGTCCGGCGTGATGCCCAGGGCCTCCGTGCTCTGGAACAGGCTCATGACCTCTTTGCTGTCCAGCGGGATGTCCTTGACCGGATCCAGCCCGGTTAAGTCCTGGAGCATGCGGATCATGGTCGGATCATCGTGTCCCAGAATATCCAGCTTCAAGAGGTTGTGGTCGATGGAGTGATAGTCAAAGTGGGTGGTTATGGTCTTGGTGGTCATATCGTTGGCCGGCCGCTGCACCGGCGTGAAGGAGTAGATCTCCTCGCCGTGGGGCAGGACGATGATTCCGCCCGGGTGCTGGCCCGTGGTCCGCCGCACGCCCACGCAGCCCTGTACGATGCGGTCGATCTCGCAGCGCCGTTTTCTGGTTCCCCGCTCCTCGTAGTAGTTTTTCACGAAGCCGAAGGCGGTCTTGTCCGCCAGGGTGCCGATGGTTCCCGCCCGGTAGGTCTGCCCTTTTCCGAAAATAACCTCGGTGTAATCGTGGGCCCGGCTCTGGTACTCGCCGGAGAAATTTAAGTCGATATCCGGCTCCTTGTCGCCCTTAAATCCCAGGAAGGTCTCGAACGGAATATCAAATCCGTCCTTTTTAAGCGGCGCACCGCAGACCGGGCACACCTTGTCCGGCATGTCGCAGCCCGCCATTCCCGAAAATGCCTTTACCTCCTCGGAATCGAAATCGTAGTAATGACATTTGGCACAGTAATAGTGGGGGCTCAAGGGATTTACCTCCGTGATTCCCGACATGGTGGCCACGAAGGAGGAGCCGACGGAACCACGGGAGCCCACCAGATAGCCGTCCTCGTTGGACTTCCACACCAGCTTCTGGGCGATAATATACATCACCGCGAAGCCGTTGGAGATGATGGAGTTTAACTCCCGCTCCAGCCGCTCCACCACGATCTGGGGCAGATTGTCGCCGTACATCTCGTGGGCCCTGTTGTAGCAGATGCTCCTAAGCGTCTCGTCGGAATTTTCGATCACCGGCGGGCACTTGTCCGGCCGCACCGGGGAGATTTTCTCGCACATGTCGGCGATCTTCCTGGTATTGGTGATCACCACCTCCTCGGCCCGGTCGCTGCCCAGATACTCAAATTCCTCCAGCATCTCCTCCGTGGTCCGGAGGTAGAGCGGCGCCTGGTCGTCGCTGTCCTTAAAGCCCTGCCCGGCCATTATGATGCGCCGGTAGATCTCGTCTTCCGGATCCAGGAAATGGACATCGCAGGTGGCGCAGACTGGTTTTCCAAAACGGTCTCCCAGCTCGACGATTCTTTTATTTAAATCGATCAGATCCTCTCTGGACTTCACCGTGCTCTTCTCATCCCGGAGCATGAACTCGTTGTTCCCCAGAGGCTGGATCTCCAGATAGTCGTAAAACTCCACAATGCGGTTGATATCCGCCTCGCTGCTGCCGCGAAGCAGCGCCTGGTAGAGCTCTCCGGCCTCGCAGGCGGAGCCGATGATCAGCCCCTCCCGGTACTGGCTCAGGAGACTCTTTGGAATCCTGGGCCGCCGCTGGAAGTATTTGATGTGGGAATCGGACACCAGACGATACAGGTTCACCCGCCCCAGATCATTCTTCGCCAGGATGATGATATGGTAGGTGGGAAGCTTTTTGATCATGTCCGGCCCCATTTTGCTTAAAGCGTTTAACTCGTCCAGCGTGTGGATATCCCGGTCCTTAAGCATTTTCACAAACGCCGCGAAGATCTCCGCCGTGGCCCCCGCGTCGTCCACGGCCCGGTGGTGGTTCTCCAGCGAAATATTCAGCGCCTTGGCCACCGTGTCCAGCTTATAACGGTTCAGATTCGGCAGAAGCACCCGCGCCATGGTCACGGTGTCTAACACCGTGGGATCGAAGTCGTATCCCAGAAGCTTCGCGTTGTGCCTGATAAAGCTCATATCGAAGGAGGCGTTGTGGGCCACCATGACGGCGCCCTCGCAGAATTTTAAAAATTCCGGCAGCACCGCATCGATCATCGGCGCATCCAGCACCATGCCGTCGTTAATTCCCGTCAGCTGTTCGATCTGGAACGGGATGGGCTCGTCAGGGTTCACGAAGGTGCTGAATTTCTCAGTGATCTTCCCGTCCTCCACGCGGACGGCTCCGATCTCGATGATGTGGTTTTTCATCGGGGAAAATCCCGTGGTCTCGATGTCGAACACCACGAAATTTCCTCCCAGGCTCTGGTTTTGGGAATTTTCCACCAGCTCCTTCATATCATCCACCAGATAGCCCTCCACGCCGTAGATGATCTTGAACGTGTCCCCCTTGTCCAGCGCGTGGTTGGCGTCGGGGAAGGCCTGGACGCAGCCATGGTCGGTGACCGCGATGGCCGGCATCCCCCAGGCCTTGGCCCGTTTTACGATGTCCTTCACCTCGGACACGCCGTCCATATCGCTCATCTTCGTGTGGCAGTGGAGCTCCACCCGCTTGACCGGGCTGTGGTCGGAGCGACTGCTCTGGAAATTCTCGCTCTTTTTGATGCCCGCCACGGAGCCGATGGTCAGCTCCCCGTCGAAGCGGTCGATGGTGGTGACGCCCTTCAGCTTAATAAATGTCCCGGCCTGGGTGGCCGCCTTCAGATCCTCTAAATTCTCCTCGCGGGCGAAAATCTTCACCGTGATGGTGTCTGTGAAATCGCTGACGTTGAAGATGACGATGGTCTTGCCGCTTCTCAGCTCCCGGCTCTCGTTGGTCAGAATCTTTCCGCGGATCACCACCTCCCCCATCTCGCCCTCGATCCGGTCGATGGAAATAGGCTCGTCGTCGAAATCACGCCCATAGAGCACGTCCGGGTTGTCGGAGCGCTTGTAGCCGGTTTTCTTGAAATCCCTGTTGTCGCGCTTTGTGCCCTTGCCGCCCTTTGCGCCGCTGCCGACCCGCGGGAGCGT
>BBZO01000017.1 GCA_001304875.1 Clostridia bacterium UC5.1-2E3 | reverse complement strand
ATCAATAGTTTTTTTATAATTTTTCCACCTAATTTAAAAAATTATAATTATGCATTGAATCCCGTAGGAAGTTAACCACCCCTGCGATACATGCACATTATAATCCATTCTTTCGCGGAATGCTATAACTTTTATCTGTGCATTTTCTTACGAATTTCTTACGAGATTCATAGTTCTCTATTAAATTGTTCAGATTGGCATACATTTTTGCGGAGCACTGTGCTATAATGTTCATAAGTTTTATTATTTTTTCTTTTTTGAACAAAGCATTGTTTCGGAGGTGTATATAATATATGGAACGTTTAGGACTTCTGTGCCGTGCTGTCCTGGAGCAGCCGGATATCACGCAGCGGGAGCTGGCGGAGAAGCTGGATCTGTCCCTGGGGACGGTGAACCATATTATAAAAGAAGGAATCGAGCTGGGATACATTGAGCCGGGCGGCGAGCGCGGAAGCTATGCGGTAACGCGGGAAGGGCTCTCCTACATGGAGCAGTTCCGGGTGGACGGGGGCCGTCATCCTGGCGGCCGGATTTGGTTCGCGGTTCGTGCCGCTGACATTTGAGGCGCCCAAGGGGCTTCTGGAGGTCTTCGGCGAGCGGATGATTGAGCGCCAGATCAGCCAGCTCCACGAGGCCGGGGTCACGGACATTTACATCATGGTGGGATATCTCAAAGAGAAATTCGAGTATCTGATCGATAAATATGACATAAAACTGATTTACAACCCCGAGTATGCCTCGAAAAACACGCTGGCCACCGTTTATCACGCACAGGATATTATGCGCGGAAGGAACATGTATCTTCTGCCCTCCGACAACTGGCTGCGCGAAAACATGTACCATGCCTATGAGTGCGGTTCCTGGTACTCGGCGGTCTATATGGAGGGGGATACCTCCGAGTGGTGCATGACCTATAATAAGAAAGGACGCATCACGGACGTGGTCATCGGCGGCGCCGATTCCTGGGTCATGTACGGGCCGGCATTTCTCTCCCGCGAGGATTCGGTTCCGTTTCTGAATCTGATTGAGAGTTATTATAAACATCCCGGGACGGAGCAGCTTCACTGGGAGCAGGTGGTGGCCGACCACTGTGACGCATTTCCGCTCTACATGAACTTCCAGCCGGAACATCAGGTGTATGAGTTCGAGAATCTGGAGGAGCTCCGGGCATTTGATCCCCGCTATCAGAGCAAATCGGACAATGAGGCTCTGGCCCTCATCGCGAAAGTGTTTCATATAGAAGAATCGGACATCCAGGACATCCAGTGTCTGAAGGCAGGAATGACCAACAAATCTTTCTTATTTACGGTGGACGGCTCCCACTATATCTGCCGTATTCCGGGGCCGGGGACCGGGTTCTCATCAACCGGGCGGAGGAGAAGGCCTCCTATGAGGCAGTGTCCCCGCTGGGCATTGCGGACCGCATCATCTATTTCGATGGCGAGACCGGCTACAAGATCTCCCGCTTCTACGACGGAGCCCGCAATCTGGATCCTAAGAACTGGGATGAGGTAGAAAAATGCATGGAGCTTCTTAAGAATCTGCATCATCAGAATATTTCGGTGGGGCACGAGTTCGATATCCGGAAACGAATTTCCTTTTATGAGAAGCTGTGTCCGGACATTCTATTTGAAGATTACAGAGAGGTCAGGGGCTGGATGAACCGGCTGATGGACAAGCTGGATGCGTTAAACCGTCCGAAAGCCCTGGCGCACATCGACAGCGTGCACGACAATTTCCTTCTGCTGCCCGGCGGCGGCATCCGGCTGATCGACTGGGAGTACGCCGGGATGTGCGATCCGCTCATCGACCTGGGAATGTATATTATATACGCTTACTATGACGAGGCGGAGGCCGACCGGCTCATTGAGGTTTACCTCGGGCGAAAGCCACCGACGAGGAGCAGCTTGTCATTTACTCTTATATCGCCCTGGGCGGTTTCCTGTGGGCGGTGTGGGCTGTCTACAAAAAATCCCTGGGCGAGGAGTTCGGCGACTACTGTATCACGATGTACCGCTATGCCAAAACGTATTATAAGAAAATATGCAGCAAATTGTAATAATTTTTTTAGTATTCTTATGAAATATATGGTATACTTAATGAAATACAATCGTTTTTTCACAACAAGGAGGGCTTGATATGAAGTACCGTAAGAGGAGGACGACAGCGGTCGCCATGGCGTGCCTGCTGGGCATCTTGACTCTGGCTCCTGCGGCAGATGCCTGGGGCTACACCCCATGGACGAAAAATAACGGCAGCTACGTGAGCAGCGACGGCACCACCATCTCGGGAGTAGTGGCGCGGGGCGTCGATGTCTCCCACTGGCAGCAGTCCATCGACTGGAATGCGGTATCCAGAAATGACATCCAGTTTGCCATGCTTGGCACACGGTACAATAACTCGGCGGACCCCTATTTCGGCGTCAACGCCAACAATGCATTCCAGGCCGGGATCCACGTGGGCGCATACCTCTACTCCTACGCCACCACCACGGCCATGGCCAAACAGGAAGCGGAATTTGTATTAAACCTCATCAAGGATTATCCGATCTCCTATCCCGTCGTGTTCGATGTGGAGGACGCCTCCCTCGCCAACTTAAGCGGCGCACAGCTGGCGGAGATCATCAATACCTTCTGCAAGACGATCGAGGACGCGGGCTATTATCCCATGGTCTACTCCAGCGACGCCTGGCTGACCGGCAAGATCGACATGAGCCGCGTCAAATATGATGTCTGGACCTCACGCTTCGACGGCCGCCCCTCCTACAGCCGCGCCTCCATGTGGCAGGCCACCAACGCCGGCTCCGTGCCGGGCATCAACGGATACGTGGACATCAACTTTGCATACAAGGATTTTTCCAGCGCCATACCGGCCAAAACCTGGCGCTGCATCAACGGAAAATGGTACTATTACAACAACTATCAACCCCAGAGAAACTGCTGGATCAACGACGGCCATGACTGGTATTTCATGCAGAACGACGGCACGCAGCTCAAAGGCTGGATGAACCAGGGAAATGACTACTACTACTTAAAGGACGAGACCGGTCAGATGGTGACGGGCTGGATGCAGCTCAATAACCGCTGGTACTATTTTGGCTCGGACGGACGCATGGCCCGAAACTGGGTGCAGGTTCAGAATAAATGGTATTATCTGCAGGCCGACGGAACCATGGCCACAGGCTGGATGCGGGACGGGAACACCTACTATTACCTTAAATCCGACGGTTCCATGACCACCGGATGGCGCCAGATTGACAATGCGTGGTACTATTTTAAGCCGGACAACGGGCAGATGGCCCGCGGCTGGGTCCAGGCGGACAACAAATGGTATTACCTGGGTGACGACGGGAAGATGCTGACGGGCTGGATGCAGTTAAACGGCATTTACTATTACCTGCACACCGACGGCCGCATGCTGACCGGATGGCTGAACGACGGGACAAATCAGTATTACATGGATCCCTCGGGCGGAAACATGTCGGTGGGCTGGAAGCAGATCGACGGCAAATGGTACTATTTCAACAACACCGGCCACATGCAGAAGGCTGGATCAATATTGACGGCCGCAGCTACTATCTGAACGAGTCCAGCGGACAGATGCTGGCGGGCGGCACCTACACCATCGGAGGCGGCAGCTACTCCTTCGACCAGAACGGCGTGTGCACCAACCAGGGCGCTTCCTCCTACGGAACCAATTTCACCGGAAACCAGCAGACGGCGAACGGCGGCTTCACCAACACCGTCTACAACGGCCCGGGCAGCACGGGTTATAACAACAATTATAATAATAACTACAACTATAATAACAATTACAGCTACAATCAGAATACGGGATCCATGGGAAGTAGCGCGTACAATGACTTCTACTCCGGCCCCGGCGCCGGCATCACCGGCGGACCGGCCGGCAACTATGGCTCCGGCAATTACAATAATAATTACAACTATAACAACAATTACAACGGCGGCATGGTGTCCAGCTCCGCTCCCGGAAGTGCCGGAAGCAGCTACACAAACGGCGGAACCGTCACCCCGGGAGGCACCGGCGGGCCGGGGACGGCCGGCAGCGGCTCATCGGGGGGCTCCTACTACACCTCCACCAACGCGCCCAATTACCTTTACAGCAACAACTACTCGAACAGCAGCCCGAGCGGGAACGCTTCCAGCAACTCCAACGACGACTACCTGGAGCCGGGCAGAACCGACGGGCCGCGTCAGAAGAAATAATCTCAGAGAGACGCTACAGAATCATTTCTGGTTCTGCGGCGTCCCTCTTTTTCAAAACAAATACATTTTACGAATCAAAGGAGACAACCAAACATGGGACAGACATTTACAGGAAGCAAGAGTTATGTGGCCTCCGAGGACCTGATCCGCTCGGTGAACATTGCCATGGCGCTGGAGAAGCCGCTTCTCATCAAGGGAGAGCCAGGCACGGGAAAGACCATGCTGGCGCAGGCCATCTCCGAGGCGCTTCACATGAAACTCATCATCTGGAACATCAAATCCACCACCAAGGCCCAGGACGGCCTCTACGTGTATGACACGGTGCAGAGACTCTACGACAGCCAGTTCGGCGAGAGCGGCGTGGACGACATCAGGCGGTATATCAAGATGGGCAAGCTGGGCGAGGCGTTCCGCTCCGAGGAGCAGGTGATTCTGCTGATCGACGAGATCGACAAGGCAGATCTGGAGTTCCCCAACGATCTTCTGTGGGAGCTGGATCAGATGGAGTTCTACATTCCGGAGACCAAGGAGACGGTCACCGCGAAGAAGCGCCCTGTGGTCATCATCACCTCCAACGCGGAGAAGGAGCTGCCGGACGCCTTCCTGCGCCGGTGTATTTTCCACTTCATCGATTTTCCGGACGAGAAGCTGATGCGCGAGATCATCAAGGTGCATTTTGACCACCTGGAGGAGCGTCTGGTAAAGCAGGCACTGGAAGTCTTCTACGGCATCCGCGAGCGCAGGGATATCCAGAAAAAGCCCAGTACCTCGGAGCTCATCGACTGGATCCGGGTGCTTTCCATGGGCGGCATGGACACGAAGCATCTGGAGAAAATCCCCTATGCGGGCGTACTGTTAAAGAAAAATGAGGATCTGGAGGCCGTAAAGAAGCCGCAGAACACCCGGCGCTCGCCCTGGGGCTAGACGGGGAGGCCGGTATCGATGTTTATTTCCTTTTTTTATCTTCTGCGGGCCCGCGGGCTGCCGGTGTCGTTAAATGAATGGATGACGCTGACGCAGGCCCTGGACATGGGGCTGTGCCGGTGCAGCTTCTCGGATTTTTATTATCTGTGCCGCAGCATCCTCGTGAAGAGCGAGAGTGATTTTGACAAATTCGACGTGGCGTTTCTGGAATATTTTAAGGAACTGGAAAATTACGCGGCCATCCCCGACGAGCTGATGCGGTGGCTGAACGATCCGGTGAAGCTGGCGGAATTTGCTAAGAAAAATGATCTGGACGCCTACACGGGCATGTCGCTGGAGGAGATTTTAAAGCTTCTGGACGAGCGTATCAAAGAACAGGATTCCAGACACGACGGCGGAAGCCGCTGGGTGGGCACGGGCGGACAGTCGCCGTTCGGAAACTCGGGCTTTACCTCCAACGGAATCCGCATCGGCGGCGAGTCGGTGCACCGCTCGGCGCTGATGGTGGCCGGGGAGCGGACCTACCGGGACTTCAGAAACGACAACCTGCTGGACACCCGGCAGTTTCAGATGGCGTTCAGACGGCTCAGACAGTTTTCCAGCCAGATGGACGGGCCGAAGACGGAGTTCAACGTGGAGAAATCCATCGCGAAGACCTGCGACGAGGGCGGGCTTTTGAACCTGGTATTTGAGCGGCCCCGGCAGAACACAGTGAAGCTTCTGCTTCTCATGGATTCGGGCGGATCCATGTATTATTACAGCAGGCTCTCCAGCATGCTTTTCCAGGCGGTGGAGAAATCCAGCCATTTTAAAGATGTGAAGGTGTATTATTTTCACAACTGTGTATATGATAACCTGTATACGGAACCAGACTGCTACTACAGCAATCGCATCGGGACGGAGTGGGTGCTGCGGAATTTAAGCAGCGAGTACAAGCTCATTTTCATCGGCGACGCGGCCATGGCGCCGGCGGAGCTTCTGGAACGGAGCTACTACTACAGCAGCTACTCCAGCTCGGAGCCGGGCATCGAATGGCTGCGGCGGCTGAAACGCAAGTACAGCCACTGCATCTGGCTGAATCCGTCGCCGGAATGGCAGTGGGAGGACCCGTACTGGGGCAAGACCGTGCGCATCATCCGGGACGAGATCACCATGTTCCCGCTGTCGGTGCAGGGGCTCGAGGACGGGATGAAGGCGCTTCTGGTCAACCGTTGACAGGAGGTTTTATATCTGATGAAACGAAACAGCCGGAGACGGGAATTAGCGGTGAATCTTCTGGGGGAGCTTTTCGGGAGCTTTCTCATTGCGGTCGGAGTTTACAATTTCGCTGTCATGGCGGAATTTCCTCTGACCGGATTTACAGGGATTTCGCTGATTTTCTACCGGCTGTTTGGCGTTCCCATCGGACTCACAACGATTTTGTTAAATATTCCCGTCGCCTTTTTATGCTTCCGACTCCTGGGGCGGACGTTTTTCCTGCGTTCGGTGCGGTGCACGCTGTTTTCCTCCCTGATGGTGGATCTGGTCGCGCCGTTGCTGCCGCTCTACCACGGGGAACGGCTTCTGGCGGCGCTGTGCGCCAGCGTGTCTCTGGGGCTGGGATTTGCCGTGATTTACATGCAGAACTCCTCCACCGGGGGAATGGATTTCATCATTCTGTCGGTGAAAAAGCTGCGGCCGCACCTCTCCATCGGACGGATCACGTTTCTGGCCGATGTGGGGATTGTCATTGTGGGCGGGGCCGTGTTCGGGGACGCGGATGGGGTGATCTATGGAATGATTATCACGTTTATCCAGGCGACGGTGGTGGACAAGGTGATGTATGGAATCAATGCGGGAAAGATGACGTTCATCGTGACCGGCGACGGCGCGAACATCAGCCGCGTGATCGGCGAGACCTGCGGGCGCGGCTCCACCATCCTGCGGGGCGTCGGCGGATACCGGCAGGACCAGCGGGACGTGGTGCTCTGCGCCTGCAATAATAAGCAGATGTACCAGGTGCTGCGGGCCGTGCAGGCGGCGGATGAAGGGGCGTTTATGATTGTGCTGGAATCCAGCGAGGTGCATGGGGAAGGGTTTCGGAGGATGGGGGTTGGGGGGGTGAATTAGGAGTAAATGAAGAAGAAAATGCTTGACAAATAGCCATAAATGGGGTATGGTCATATCAGTGGTTGTGCTGCGGAAGCTTGCGGTGCCCGCGGCCGGGGAGACTCATGCGTGGGTCTCTTTTTTCTACATTCCCACCAAAGAAAGGAGGCCATCTATGGCGAAAACCTTTCTGTCTTATCAGGATCAGATTTCCCAACTGCAAAGTGAAAAACAACTGCTTATTTCCAATCCTGCATCCGGGAAATATCTCCATGGGGTCACATTTGAAGAAATCGTCGCATTTTACTACTTTGACGACAACAGCAGAATTACGATCTAAACACTAAAAATCACCATGAAATCCAACGTCTGGTAAAATCCCTGCAGAAATCCATATCACTGCCCACACATTATACATACATTTCCCACCACACAAAGGTTCATGGAAATGTCCCTCTATGGGTGGCTATGAACGCTCTCACCTTCGGTCAGGTATCCAAAATGTATCAGTATTCTTCCCCCGATGTAAAAACCAGAATCAGCAAGCACTTCACTGGAATCACAGAAAAGCAGCTCCATCAATTCATCACCATCATCGCCCGGTGCCGGAATGTGTGCGCTCACGGAGAACGGCTCTACTCATTTCGCATTCATGAATCGATCCCAGACACAAAAACTTCATTTTAAAAATGAAAAATTTTTATAAAATGCGGCCAATACTGCCAGGGAAAATGCGACTTATTCGCCGTTGTTATCGCGCTGAGGTATCTGACAGGAAATGACGAATTTAGGCACTCAGAAAAGACTTATCGAAACTGATCAGCAAAGTCCTCAAAGAGTGCCCTCACATTTCCCGTGAAAATCTGCTGGGCCAGATGGGATTTCCTGCCAACTGGGAGCGAATCTCACGGTATAAAATATTCTGATATTCTACTTAATCACCCCTCTGAAAAACCTCTGCGGCAATTCAAACACCACCACAATCCCCAGCACAATCGCCACCGCCGACTGCAGCGCCAGCACGCCGTTTGCCAGAGCCAGGTCCATCTGCTCGGTCACGGTGTAGTAGGTGGTCCAGTAGAGGCCCACGCCGGGGACCAGGGGGAAGATGCCGGTGGTCAGGAAGACCGTGGCCGGGCATTTTTCCGTCATGGCGAAGATGCGGGACAGGAAGATGACCAGCACCGTGGCGAAAAACGTGGCGACGGGTACGGACAGGGACGGGACCAGCAGCGCATACACCAGCCAGCCGGCGCCGCCGCAGATGCCGCAGAAGCCATAGTACCTCTTCGGCACGGAAAACAGGACGGAAAACGCGATGGTCCCCACGGCGGCGGCCAGCACCTGAATGATAATCTCCATCATAACAGCATTCCTCCTGTGATACGGCTGTACAGCGTGAACGTAAGTCCCACGCCCATGGCGATGCAGACGAACACTAAAAGGGCGTCCAGAAGCCGCACCGAGCCGGCGATGTAATCGCCGTCCGCGATGTCGCGGATGCCGTTGGTGAACGCGACGCCGGGAACCATGGGGATGACCGCGCCGATAATCATGTGGGAGATCTCCGTCCCCACGCCCGCATACGCCATCCCGTGGTGCGCCAGAATGCACACCACAGACACCAGGCGCGCCGGTGATGTTGGCCATGATACGGGATAAATGTCTGGACGAAAAGTGCAGGATATACACGTAGAGCAGAAAACCCGCCGCGAAGGAGACCGCCATCTCTGCCGGACCTCCGCCAAACAGGAGACAAAAGCAGGCGCTGCCCACGGCGGAAGCATGATCTGCATGGTCTCCGATTTCCCGGGCATGGTGCGGATGTCCTCCAGGCAGGCGCGGGCCCCGGCCAGCGTGTGCTTTCCCTCCTCAATCTCGCGGGAAAGCTGGTTCACGGCGGCCACCCGGTTTAAATGGGTGCCGCTGACGGGAATGTGCTGTACCTTGGCGAAATACTGCTCGCCGATCCGCCCCGCCGTGGCAAAAATGCCGTTGCTGAGGACAAAGGCCTCGCCGCAGTCCACGCCGTAATGCCGGCAGATGCGGTCGATGGTCTCCTCCACCCGCGAGATCTCGGCTCCGTTTTCCAGAAGAATGTGGCCGGCCTGCATGGCCACCTCCATGACTTCACTCTGATTTTCCACTTTTCTACCTCTTGGGGATGATCTCAAGCCAGTAGCCGTCGGGATCCACGATAAAGTAGATTCCCATGGCCGGGTTTTCGAAGCAGACGCAGTCCATCTCCTTATGTTTCTTAAGGGCGGCGTCCATGTCCTCGGTCTCGAAGGCCAGATGGAACTCGTTGTCGCCCAGATTGTAGGAGTCCTTCTCCCAGTCTCTGAGCCAGGTGAGCTCCAGCTGGTGTCTGCTCTCCCCGTCTCCTAAATATACCAGAATGAAGCTGCCGTCGGCGGCCTCTTTTCTTCTGACCTCCTTAAGTCCCAGGGCCTCCTCATAGAATTTTAAGGACTTATTAAGGTCCTTCACGTTGAAATTGTTGTGGGCAAATGTAAATGTCATAGCTCAAACTCCTCTCCTTCTCTGTGGATCTCCACGATTCTGTCCCGATACGGGGCGCTCACGGGATCCTGTTTCATCTTTTTTATGATATCATAGTTCCCCCAGAAATGCATGGGAAATATGGCATCCGCCGTGATCTGGGCCATAAGCTCGTCCATCCCCAGACTATACTGCTTTTCCTGCCTGGGATCTAAGGGAACGAAGGCGGCGTCGGCGTAACGGCCGTGCATTTTTTCGATTTCCCGGTGATAGTTGGCGGCCATGTTGTGGTTCCAGGCCTTGTCCTCCCCCTCCCACCACCAGTTGTTCAGGTCGCCGGCGTGATAGATTTCCTTCCCCTCGCAGCGGATCCACCAGGCGACGCCGGCGTCGGTGGAGCGGAAGGTCTCCACACAGATGTCATTTTCCTGCCAGGTCTCCCTGGATTTTAAGAAAATAACCGGGCTCGTCACGCCCGCCGGAACCCGTCTGGGCCCGATGTCGCGGGACAGAATGTAGGTGATCCGGGGAATTTCCCCGCTCTCCGTCCGGAAAAATGTCTCCCGCAGCGCCTCCTTCTCCAGATCGAAGATCACCGGCGCGAAATGATCACCGTGGGCGTGGCTGGCGAACACGTAAAGGTGCTTTCGCGGATCCAGCTTCGGAATCGTGCCCTGGTAGTAATCGAACAGCAGATAGCTGTTCTCAAGCTCTGCCAGAAAGGAACTGTGGTGAATGTATGTCACTTTCATATTGTCGTCTCCATTTTCTCCCCGATATGCGGGGGCTCGTTTGCTGTATCAGCTTCATTCTAATATATGCGGGGGGATTTTGCAACGGGGCGGCGAAAACCACTCGCAGAATAGATTATAACCTCGTGCCGACCGGCTGCAGGGCAGCAAAACAAACGCCGCGCGGAACAGAACATTTGACCCGGGATGCAGTTTCATATTATAATCCAAATCATTGGAGGTCATACAGATGATTAAAAAGCAAATAGACTATTTCAACGTATCCCAGATCGCCGGCTCCGGGCAGTGTTTCCGCATGGTGCCGGAGGAACCCGGCGGCCCGGCGGGCCCACGCACGGAAACGGAGGGCGGCTGGTACCGGGTGATCAGCGGGGAGCATTTTCTGAGGATACGGCAGGAAAATGACATCATAGAGTTTGACTGCCCGGAGGCGGAATCTGGCTTCTGGCAGCGTTATTTTGATCTGGACACGGACTACGGGGCAGTCATCCGGGGCATACCGGAGAAGGACCGGTATCTGACGGAGGCAGCCCGGGCGGGGCAGGGGATCCGCATTCTACGGCAGGACGCCTGGGAAATGATTCTTTCGTTTATCATCTCCCAGCAGAAAACCATTCCCATGATCCAGGCGGCGGTGGAGGCACTCAGCAAGGCCTACGGCACCCGGCGGACGGCTGCGGACGGGCAGGTGTATCACAGCTTTCCGCGGCCGGAGCAGCTCTCCGGCGTGTCGCTGGAGGACTTTAAAAATCTGAAGCTGGGCTACCGGGCCAAATACATCCACGCCATCTGCCAGGACGCGGCGTCGGGGGCGCTGGACCTCGATCATCTGGCCGCGCTTGACTACGCCGGGGCCATGGAGTATCTGACCGGATTTTACGGCATCGGCACGAAGGTGGCCAACTGCATCTGCCTGTTCGGGCTCCACCACATCGAGGCGTTTCCGGTGGACACATGGATCCAGAAAATCCTCATGCGGGAGTATTATGACGGGCACAAATACAGGAAAATCCCCCGCAGCCGGCTGTGTGAAACCATGGTGCGGGACCATTTCGACACAGGGTGCGGGGGGATTCTCCAGCAGTACATATTTAACTATGAGAGAAATGTGCGAAGCCGCAGAGACTAGAGCAGATCTCCCGTCTCACGGAACACACGGTAATTTTTATTCTTCTTCACCTGCTCCAGCTGCTTTAACATGGCAGGAATGTCTCTGTTAAAGTCGCCTTTTAACACCACGTAGTTGGACGCATGGTTGGTTCTGAACACGGTGCCCGGGGAGTCCACATTCTGCAGAAACTCGGTCATCTCGTCGATGATCTCGTCCGGCGTGATGCGCTCAAACCGTCCGCTGACCACGTCGTCGTACATGGGCGTGCCCTCGTAGAGCCGGAGCGTCAGAAATGAGGCGTACTCGGGGTTAATGGCGCTTATGAGACGGGCGCAGGAGCGGGCATGCTCCTTCACCTTGCCCCGTCCGCCCAGGCCGGAAATCAGCGTGATGGACGACTGGAGGCCGCAGCGTTTTAACTTCTGCCCGGCGGCAATGATCTCGGCGCTGGTCACGCCCTTGTTGATGTATTTTAATATCTCATCGTCCCCGGTCTCGGCTCCCATATAGATGATGCCGAGTCCCGCAGCGGCCAGAGCCTTAAGCTCTTCCTCGCTCTTTCTTAAGATGTCCTGGGCCGTGCCGTAGGAGGAGACGCGCTCGGCATTGGGGAACAGCTCTTCCACCGCCTTCAATATGGTCAGAATGTCCTCCGTCTTCATCACCAGCGCATCCCCGTCTGCCAGGAACACGCGGCGGACATAGGCCCGTACATGGCCTGCGCCTCCAGAAGATCCTTCATGATCTCCTCCATGGTGCGGACGCGGAATTTCTTATCCTTATACATATTGCAGAAGGTGCAGCTGTTGTGCGCACATCCGATGGTCACCTGCACGATCAGGCTGCGTCCCTCGCTGGGGGGACGGTATACGACGCCTTCATATCTCATACTGAATAGTTCCTTTCAATCAGCTCCGGATCACTGAACTTTTTTAAATTTATCTGCTCCCTGCTTGCAGATCGGGCATTTGAAATCCGGCGGAAGCTCATCGCCCTCGTAGACGTAGCCGCAGACCTGGCAGACCCAGCGGCCCGTCTTCTTCTCCTCTGCGGGCTTCTCTTCCTCTTTCTGCGCCGCAGCGCCCTCTGCCTCATCCTCCTCCGGCAGGTAGGTGGGTGCATTCTTCGGGCTCTTGCCCTTCACCACTTTGTGATAGTAGGCGTAGGTCATGGCGTCGGCTGCGCCCTCGTACACCTCTGCCTCCACCACTTCGCCTAAGAATACGGTGTGGGTGGCTGTCTCCATGGTGTCGATAATCTTACAGACGACGTAGCCGCAGCTGTCCTTCACCACCGGCATCCCTGCCGCCATCTCGTAGTCGATGCCGTCGAATTTATCGACATCCTTTCCCGACTGGAACCCGAAACGCCCGATGAGCCCCGGATCCGACTGCTCGGACAGGATGGAAAACGAGAACATCCCGCTGGCCTTCATGCAGGAATTGGTGTAGTTGTCGTGGTTGACGCTGACAGCGATGGTGGCCGGCGACGAGGTGATCTGCATGATGCTGTTGGTGATGCAGCCCGTGGGGCGGTCCTTATCCATGGTGGCGGTCACATACACGCCGTAAGACATACTTCTGAAAATATTTGTGTTCATGTAAACTCTCCTTTCTGAATGGGGAAATGGCTTGTGTGGTGCCCCGGTCAAAATCAGTAACTATTACTATTATTTTAGATGAGTTTCCAGGTTTTGTCAATTCATTTCCGTAAGAAATTTGTATGAACTGATTCTTTGACTATCTTATGCAGAATTGATATAATCATTTATATAAAAAGACTGAAATTTCGATTACACGGGAGGATCACATTATGAAGCGATTTAAATTTGGCGCCCTGCTCCTGGCGGCGGCCCTGCTGACGGCGGCGGTTCCATCGGTTGCCTGGGCATCGGACAAAATTGACAAAGTACGCATCGAAATTAATCTCGACAAGAAGCTGGAGGCCGGGGACCCCATCACCACCAGCGGCCTCGATGTGAGCGTCAACGACACTGACGCGGACTACGATATCATCGACTACAATTTCATAAACGGAGGCGACACCTGGCGGCGCGGCGACACACCGATGCTGGTCATCGATCTGGAGGCATTGGGCAACAGCTATTTCTCCTCTACCAGCAAAAGCTACTTTTCCATCACTGGAAACAGCAATGCCTCCCCGTCCTTCGAGGATGCAGACCGCTATGACAAAGACAACACATCCATGGAACTGACCGTCAACCTGCGCCGGATCACCAGCGGCGAGAATACCCCTGGCTCCGACGAAATCTGGTGGGACGACAACGAGGCCTGCTGGGAGGAGGATTTAAGCGGCAAGGGCTACGAGGTACGCCTCTACAGGGACGGCAGCCTTGTCACCACCGTGCGCGTCAACGACGAGGAGGATACCAGCTACGATTTCACCAGCAAGATGACCCGCCGCGGCGACTACTCGTTCCGCGTGCGCACCCGCTACTCGTCCAACAGCTACAGCTCCTGGTCTGATTTCTCTGAGGAGAATTATGTGAGCTCCTCCGACGCGGAAGATAACGAGGACTCCGACAGCAGCAGCGGCGGTCCCGGCGGGAGCTCCGGAAGCTCCGGCGGCCCCGGTGTCAGCGGAGGCTCCAATCCCGGCACCTCGCTTCCGTCCAGCGGATGGATGCTCAACTCCTACGGCTGGTGGTACCGCTTCTCTGACGGGACGAACCCCGCCAACTCCTGGCAGTACATCAACTATAACTGGTATTTCTTCGCCAACACCGGCTACATGCACACCGGCTGGCTCAACTGGAATAACAGCTGGTATTACTTAAAGCCCGGCAACGGCGACATGGTTCACTCCGGCTGGTACCCGGTGAATAACGTCTGGTACTATTTCAACACCAACGGCACCATGTATACCGGCTGGCTGCAGCTGGGGAACACCTGGTACTACCTGCTCCCCAACGGCGTCATGGCCACCGGATGGAACAACATCAACGAAGTCTGGTACTACATGGACGCGAACGGCGTCATGTACGCCAACGCCTGGACCCCCGACGGCCACTACGTAAATGCCAGCGGCGCCAGGGTTCAGTAAACAGACTATTTTCTTAAAGCCCGGATTCCCCAGGCGGTAAAACCGCCCCGGATCCGGGCTTTCTGCTGGTTCTGCATAGCTCTGCCGTATACTCGCTCATCGCTCACAATTCGATTTTATCCATACCAATTCAAGGGCTCCAGGGCTCAAACCTGCCGATACTCCCTCCGGGCGTCTGGACGTAAACGTCATCCGATGCCCCGCGTCCGTCCTCTGCGGCAGGGCCGGCTGCGGTGTCCGCCCCGCTCTGCGCCTGCCCGTAAATAACTGATCCCACCTCCACGCGGGACGCCTGAAGATTTTCGCCGGGGTATTCCGTTATGATCTCAGACTCCACCTGCCCGATCTCCACGTAGCCATCGGGAATCTTCTGGTCCCAGCCATTGGTGTCAAACCGGTACAGCTGACCGTTCACCATGACGCATGAAAACTGTATCTCCCCGGACGCATAGCCTGTGGGCGTCAACGCCTGCTGCTCCTGTCCCCCGGCGGACGGTTCGCCGCCGGTTAGGCGCCCCCGCTCTGAGCGCGCCCGCTTTGACCGCTCCTGCTCTGGCAGCCTGCGGCAGAAAACGCGGCAGCCAGTATGACAGCAGTCAGTAAAACGGCGGTCGGAAAAATACGCAATCTCTTTTTCTTTTTCTGATTCCATTTCTTCATAAATCCGCATCCCTCCTTCACTGCAAATCTCTGTCGTCACGTCCTCCACGCCGCACAGTTCCTGCAAAAGCGCCCGGTACTCCTCCACCGCGCGCTCCAGTTCCTCCCGCGGCGCGAAGCTGTAGATCACGGTCATAATCCTCCGCACGCCGTCGGTGATCATGGCACGGCGGCTGTCGCTGGTAGGATTTCCAAATGCCCCCTGCGCATCGTACAGCACGGGAAGGCAGCCGATGTTCACAGCTTCCTTGCCGATTCCCCGGTAATGCTCCCCCTCTGGCTACGGCGCAGCTCCACATCTCCCTCGATACGGTCCAGGTCATAGGTTCCCAGTGAGTAGCCGGTCTTCACGGAAAACAGGTTGTTGATCTCGATGGCATTGTTGATGTAGTAGAGTCCTTTGCCCTGGGCAATGCGGCGGAGCATGGCCTCGGCAGAATTGCGGTAGGTGGAGGGGGCCTTCCCCAGCGCCTTGTAGGCCTCCCGGGTCTCCCGGATATGGGGATTGTTCACAATGTCAGACACCTGGTAGCGCTGGGCCAGAAGCGCTGCGGTCCGGTCAAACGCCTCCCGCACCGGGCCCTCGCTGCCCTTCACCTCCATTGTATAATATAAAATTCCCAGTCCAATACCGGGACAGCTTCTTCTGATCTCTTCGGATATGCTGATTTTCATGGCCCGTCCTCCGTCCGCTTTTATTTTCTTCATCATAACACGGGGACTGCCGGTGTTCCATTAAAACTATTTTAATTTCCCTTTCCATTTTATTAAACTTGCGGAAATGTGGGCGCCTGCGCTATAATGAGGGAAATCCCCCGGCCCGGCCGGGACGGGAAAAGAGGTGAAACCATGCGGCTCTGCATTGCAGCAGCTCCATGCAAAGTCTGATTAGGACATTTCTGCATGGAGACAAGCACTGATTGGACTTTGCATCTTCGTCTTAAACTACGATAAAGGAGCAAAGTCATATGAAACGAATATTTAACTCACTCAAGGAACTCCAAGGTTTTCTGGCTCTCTGGGGCTCGCAGAGCCTGTCGTCACTGGGCAGCTCCATGACCAGCTTTGCGCTCATCATCTGGGCCTACGGGCAGAGCGGTTCGGCGCTCACCACAGCGCTTTTGTCCGTCTGCTCCTACACCCCGTACGTGCTTCTCAGCGTATTTGCCGGGGTCGCGGGAGACCGGCTGAGCAAAAAGCGCACCATGCTCGTCTGCGACAGCACGGCGGCGATCACCACCTGTCTGGTCTGGCTGCTCATGATCAGCGGCCGGCTGGCCATCTGGCACCTGTACGTGATCAATGCGGTGAGCGGAGTCATGAACGCGCTCCAGCAGCCCGCGTCAGAGGTGACCGTCACCATGCTGACGCCGGCGAAATATTACCAGCGCGTCGGCGGCCTGCGGGCGTTTTCCAATTCCCTGGTGACGCTTCTGGCACCTGTTCTGGCGACGGCTGTCCTGGGCTTCTGGGGAATCGGGGCGGTGATTTTCTTTGACCTGGCAAGCTTTCTCTTTGCCTTCGTCACGCTAGTGTGTTTCATCCGGATGGACGAATCATCGCTTGCGGCTGGACGGGCGGACCGCGAGAGCTTTCTGGCCTCCGCAGGGCAGGGAATCGGCTTTCTGCGGGCAAACCGCGGTATTCTGGGGCTGATCCTGTTTCTGGCGGCCATCAATTTTATCGCCTCCATCTACCAGGCGGCGCTGACGCCCATGCTTCTCTCGAGAAATGGCGGAAGCGAACAGGCGCTGGGGCTGGTTAATGGCTTCTGCGGAGCGGCGAATCTGGCGGGAAGTCTGTTTGCGGCGGTCTGCCCGGCTCCCAAAAACCGCGTGCGGGTCATCATGAACTCTCTGCTGTTCGCCATGTGTACGGAGAATTTCATCCTGGCCTTCGGGCGCTCGGTCCCGGTCTGGTGCCTGGGCGCAGTCCTCGGCTGGCTCTGCATTCCGCAGATGAACACGAACCTGGACGCACTGCTGCGGCTGCACATCCCCCTTGCCATGCAGGGACGGGTCTATGCGGTGAGAAACGCCTTACAGTTTTTCACGATCCCGCTGGGGTATTTCACCGGCGGCATCCTGGTGGACGGGGTGTTCGAACCGTTTATGGCGGCGCAGCCGGAGAATGGGCTTCTGGCGGCGGTCTTTGGATACGGGAAAGGAAGCGGATGCGCGCTCTTGTACTTTTTCCTGGCGTTCGCGGGGATTTTCGTGTGTCTGTATTTCCGGAGAGACAGGGAAATCTGGGGGCTGGAGAGAGAAAAATAGATAGATTTAGTTAAAAAGGGGAACGGGTTATAGAGCCCGTTCCCTAAAAATTACTTTTTTGATCCTGCTGTTCTTTTGAAACTTTATAAAGGAAAACACCCAGGGCAGCTCCCGACAGATTGACGATTATATCGTCTACATCAAAATAGCCTGTCATCGTCACAAACTGCAAAATTTCTTTCCCTACTATGATCCCGCCTGCCCATAAGAAGCTTTTCCATATTTTTTCCTTCATCCCCGCAAAAGCCATTCCTAACGGGACAGTAACCGCCAGATTCTTAATCAACAGGTCCCATAAATAAGCGGCGGAGAGCTGCGTACCGATTGTTTTAAACGGTATGAGATTATAATTCCAGAATCCCATCTCCCGGTTCATGCGGATATACTCCACTCTGGATAATACGTTGCCATGCTGATATATGGAGAGAACTATAAAGCATATAATATAGCAGCAGGCAAAAAGGAGAATCAGTCTTTTTTTATTTCATATTTGTTTATCAATACTTATTGTGCAAAAAGCCCGGGAGGCCAAGCCTCCCGGGCAATTCATCTTATCTCACCAAATAACTAATTACTCGATGATGGATACAACTCTACCAGATCCAACGGTACGGCCGCCCTCACGGATAGCGAAACGGAGACCCTGCTCCATAGCTACCGGGTGGATCAGCTCTACGGTCATCTCTACGTTGTCGCCAGGCATGCACATCTCGGTGTCAGCCGGTAACTCGCAAACGCCGGTAACGTCAGTTGTTCTGAAGTAGAACTGCGGACGATAGTTGTTGAAGAACGGAGTGTGACGACCACCCTCGTCCTTGGTCAGAACGTACACCTGAGCGGTGAACTTGTGATGGCACTTTACGGAACCGGGTTTAACAAGGCACTGACCTCTCTCGATCTCGTTTCTCTGAACGCCACGAAGAAGTGCACCGATGTTATCACCAGCCTGAGCCTCGTCAAGTAACTTACGGAACATCTCGATACCGGTTACAACAACCTTACGAGCCTCTTCCTTGATACCAACGATCTCAACCTCATCAGATACATGAAGAACGCCACGCTCTACACGACCGGTAGCAACGGTACCACGGCCAGTGATGGAGAATACGTCCTCAACCGGCATAAGGAACGGCTTGTCGGTCTCACGCTGCGGATCCGGAACCCACTCGTCAACAGCGTTCATGAGCTCAAGGATCTTGTCGCCCCACTCGCCGGACGGATCCTCAAGAGCCTTAAGAGCGGAACCCTGGATGATCGGGGTGTCGTCGCCCGGGAACTCGTACTCGTTGAGGAGCTCACGGATCTCCATGTCAACCAGCTCAAGAAGCTCGGCATCGTCAACCATATCGCACTTGTTCATGAATACTACGATATAGGGAACGCCTACCTGACGGGAAAGCAGGATGTGCTCTCTGGTCTGAGCCATAACACCATCGGTAGCAGCTACTACAAGGATAGCGCCGTCCATCTGAGCAGCACCGGTGATCATGTTCTTAACGTAGTCAGCATGGCCGGGGCAGTCAACGTGTGCATAGTGTCTCTTCTCGGTCTCGTACTCAACGTGAGCGGTAGAGATGGTGATACCACGCTCTCTCTCCTCCGGAGCCTTATCGATGTTCTCGAATGCAACGGCCTCACCGGTACCTAATCTCTCGTGAAGGGTCTTGGTGATAGCAGCCGTCAGAGTGGTTTTACCATGGTCAACGTGTCCGATGGTACCAATGTTACAATGCGGTTTTGTTCTTTCAAACTTAGCTTTAGCCATTTTATAACGTCCTCCTTAATTTGCGCCTCTCTGGGCTTTGTTGGTTATTTATGTTAGGCTGTCTCTTATTATATTCTATCAGAGCTCGATTTTCAAGCCTAATTAGCTGATATTATTTGCCGTTCTTCTCAGAAAGCACTTTCTCCTGCACAGATTTCGGAACCGGCTCGTATTTCTCGAAGAACATGGAGTAGTTTCCGCGTCCCTGTGTTCTGGAACGTAAGTCTGTGGAGTAGCCGAACATCTCGGAAGCGGTACGAACGCTTTTACCATCTTGCCTCCGCCGATGTCCTCCATACCCTCGATACGGCCGCGGCGGGAGTTGATATCTCCGATGACGTCGCCCATATACTCCTCAGGCATGGTGACCTCAACCTTCATGATCGGCTCAAGCAGGATCGCGCCGGCCTTCTGCATAGCTCCTTGAACGCCAGAGAACCGGCGATCTTGAATGCCATCTCGTTGGAGTCTACCTCGTGGTAGGAACCATCGTATACAGTAGCCTTGATGCCCAGTACCGGGAATCCGCCCAGGATACCGGCCTTGGAAGCCTCCTCGATACCTGCGCCGACTGCCGGGATATACTCCTTCGGGATCGCACCGCCGACAACGGTGGACTCGAACTTGAAGGTCTCCTCTGCGTTGGCATCCATCGGCTCGAAGTGTACTTTACAGTGACCGTACTGACCGCGTCCGCCGGACTGCTTCGCGTACTTGCTGTCCACATCAACAGCCTTGGTGAAGGTCTCCTTGTAAGCAACCTGCGGAGCGCCTACGTTGGCCTCCACGTGGAACTCACGGAGAAGACGGTCAACGATGATCTCCAGGTGAAGCTCACCCATACCGGAAATGATGGTCTGACCAGTCTCCTGATCGGTGTGAACACGGAAGGTCGGATCCTCCTCGGCCAGCTTTGCAAGCGCCTCGCCCATCTTGCCCTGACCCGCTTTGGTCTTCGGCTCAACAGCGATATCGATAACCGGCTCCGGGAATACCATGGACTCCAGGATAACCGGGGCCTGCTCGTCGCAGATGGTGTCGCCGGTGGTGGTTACCTTGAAGCCTACGGCTGCAGCGATATCACCGGAATACACCTTGTCAAGCTCCTGTCTCTTGTTGGCGTGCATCTGAAGAATACGACCAACACGCTCTTTCTTGCCCTTCGTGGAGTTCAGAACGTAGGAACCGGAGTTCATCGTTCCGGAGTACACACGGAAGAATGCAAGCTTTCCAACGAACGGGTCGGACATGATCTTGAATGCAAGAGCGGAGAACGGCTCCTCGTCGGAGGAATGTCTCTCGGTCTCGTTGCCATCCAGGTCAACGCCCTTGATCGCCGGAACGTCAAGCGGTGACGGCATGAACTCGATGATTGCGTCCAGAAGCTTCTGTACGCCCTTGTTTCTGTAAGCAGTACCGCAGCATACCGGAACGGCTGCACACTCGCAGGTGGCCTTTCTTAACACTGCCTTTAACTGCTCGTTGGACGGCTCCTCGCCCTCCAGGTACATCATCATGAGATCATCGTCCAGCTCGCAGATCTTCTCGACCAGCTCGCTGCGGTAAAGCTCGGCATCGTCCTTCATATCCTCGGGGATATCTACGATGGAGATGTCGTCGCCCTTCTCATCGTTGTAGATGTATGCCTTCATCTCGAACAGATCGATGATTCCCTTGAACTCATCTTCCTTGCCGATCGGGAGCTGAATGCAGATCGCATTCTTTCCTAATCTGGTCTTGATCTGCTCAACAGCGGCATAGAAGTCTGCACCAAGGATATCCATCTTGTTGATGAATGCCATTCTCGGTACATTGTAGGTGTCGGCCTGACGCCAGACGTTCTCGGACTGGGGCTCAACACCGCCCTTTGCGCAGAACACGCCGACAGCGCCGTCCAGCACGCGAAGGGAACGCTCAACCTCTACGGTAAAGTCAACGTGGCCTGGGGTATCAATAATGTTGATACGATGCTCTAACGCGCCAGGTTTTGCCTTGCAGTTCTCCTGCAGGGTCCAGTGACAGGTCGTAGCGGCTGAAGTGATTGTGATACCGCGCTCCTGCTCCTGCTCCATCCAGTCCATGGTAGCAGTGCCTTCGTGAGTATCACCGATCTTGTAGTTTACACCGGTATAGTAAAGGATACGCTCGGTCGTCGTGGTCTTACCAGCGTCGATGTGCGCCATAATACCGATGTTTCTGGTTCTATCTAACGGATATTCTCTTCCAGCCAAAGCCTTTTCCCCCTATTAGAATCTGTAATGAGCAAATGCCTTGTTAGCCTCTGCCATCTTATGCATGTCTTCTTTACGTTTTACAGATGCACCAGTGTTGTTGGCTGCGTCCATAATCTCGTTCGCCAGTCTCTCCTCCTGTGTCTTCTCGCCTCTCTTGCGGGAGAACATGGTGATCCAGCGAAGCGCTAACGCCTGTCTTCTCTCCGGCTTAACCTCGATCGGCACCTGGTAGGTGGCACCGCCGATACGTTTTGCCTTAACCTCGAGAACAGGCATGATGTTGTTCATAGCTTCCTCGAATACTTCTACGGCGTCCTTGCCGGTCTTCTCGGCAACTCTCTCGAATGCGCCGTATACGATCTTCTGAGCAATACCCTTCTTACCGTCTAACATGATGTTGTTGATCAGCTTGGTCACAACCTTGTTATTGTAAAGCGGGTCTGCTAATACGTCTCTTTTCTGAGTATGTCCTTTACGTGGCACGTTACTTCCCTCCTTAATATAGTCGCAGTGCGGGAGCACCGCGGATTAGATCTCAGGTACTCACTAAATAAATGTGTTCGCGCTCGGTTATCTATTTCCTGCAACCTACAGGTCAAATATCAACAATCCGGCACTTTATTCATTTACATTCAGCCCTTATTTCTTCTCTTTCGGTCTCTTAGCGCCGTATTTAGAACGAGCCTGTTTCCTGTTAGCAACACCTGCAGTATCAAGTGTACCTCTGATGACATGGTATCTGGTACCCGGTAAGTCTCTTACTCTGCCGCCGCGGATCAGAACAACGCTGTGCTCCTGAAGGTTGTGGCCCTCACCCGGGATGTAGCTGGTAACTTCGATACCATTGGAAAGACGAACTCTCGCGATCTTTCTTAATGCAGAGTTAGGCTTTTTCGGTGTAGCAGTCTTAACGGCTGTGCACACGCCTCTCTTCTGAGGAGCAGAAGTGTTGGTCGCCTTCTTGTGTAAGGAGTTGTATCCTTTCTGTAAAGCCGGTGCCGTGGACTTCCTCTCAGAGGTCTGTCTTCCTTTTCTTACTAACTGGTTAAATGTTGGCATTCCTTTCACCTCCTGTGATATTGTCTGTTGGTTGCTGTGCTTGTCAGCGAAATGCGCGCACAAAAATATAATGCACTGGTGCGCACTCGTTCATTATATACAGATTAGAGTGGGATGTCAAGACGTGAAATGTAAAAGTTTGGCGGGAAATTTCTTGACGGCGAAGGCATATTATGTTATTATAAGCGAAATAATTAAACAGTTTTAAGCAACTATAATAACATTTTGGAGGAGGTGCTTCATAAAGTGAAACGAAAAAGCTATCGCGATTATCTGACCCAGTATATTGATTCCCTGTCTCCCGACGATCTGATTTTAACCGACCGCGCTGTCTCCTATGCGTCCAGAGAATTAAAAACACCCCCTGAAGCCGCCAGAAAAGCAGTCAATGTAACGCTGGCACGCCTGGAAAAAGAAGGATACATTATCAGACTCACCAAAGGCGTCTACTGCAAAAAGACAAAAACACCTTCGGCTACTATACCCCGGACAAACGGGATTTGTTTTGCGGGCGGCTTCTCCGGACAGAGAACGATATAATTGGATATGAGACCGGCCTCTCTGCTTTGAACCGTCTGGGCCTTGTGTCGCAGATGCCGGGCAGAATAACCATCGCAACCAACCTCTATAACAGAAAAATTCCGCTGGATATTGAGATTGAAGTTACCCGTCCTCCTGTTACCGTAACAAGCGCCAATTACCGCTATCTCCAGCTTCTCGATGCCATATGCGAAATGGAGCATGCCCCCGTCGATGCCCTTCACCCGGCCGATGTACTGAAGCACATCGTCCAGTCTCTCAATCTGAGCACGGATACTCTCATTCTGATGGCCCGGAAATACTATCCCCCTAAGATACTGATGCGCACAATTGATATTCTATTGGAGGGAAAATATGAAACTGCATAAAGACAAATACGCATTTTTAACACTCATTCACAAAATACACGACAGGAGCAGGATACGCGAAGACATTCTGGAAAAAGATTACTATGTCACTCTCCTGCTCAAAGAACTTTCGGAAAAACAAGAGCAGCTCCCCGCATATTTCAAAGGCGGAACTGCTCTCTACAAGGCTCTGAAAAGCATCCGCCGCTTCTCAGAAGATATTGATTTGACTGTAGATATCGGCGGATGCAGCAGCAGCCAGGCAAAGAAGCGTCTGGAACTGGCATCCAGGCGTTACCGCTCCCTTCCCCGAACCTCACGCCATGATCTGGAAGACAACCGCAAAGGAAGCATCACCACCGTATACGACTACACGCCGGTTGCCGCAATAGACAGCGGCGATCCCCTCCAACGATTTGGGGTCGTGAAATCGAGGCGACTTCATTTACTGTCAGCGAGCCTTTCTCAACACTGGAAATCGAACCTTCTTTATACACCTTTTCCTCAGAAGATGAAAAAGTATTCTCACAGAACAATTTGACGTTTTCCCCTTTCCCATCAAAACCATATGTCTGGAACGCATTTTCGCCGACAAAATATTCGCTGCCGAATTTTATTATCAACGCTCGTTGTACTTTGATACCGCCAAACACATCTACGATGTCAGCGTAATGCTGCAGCTGGATCCGATACAAAAGCTGCTGAAAGATGACAAACAATTCCACACCATGCTGAATTACAAGCGTCTGGAAGAGACACGGCGTATCGGGAGCGATCTGAGCGATAAACATTTCCGTGATTTCCGCATTTTCAAAAATCTGTCCCAAAACAAGACGCTTTCCAATGCATACCTCAAAATGCAGCGAAACTACATATTTCTCCCATCGATACTCTCCCATACGAATACATCATACAACAATGGTCATATCTGGAAGAAGCACTCAAACTGCTGGATACATAAAGAGCCGCCGCCCCGGCAGACTGGCTCTCTCCCAATCTGCCGGCACGGCAGCTCTCATCTTACTATATCTGACAAATCAAGCCAGTCTCCTACTCCTCGCTCAGTTCATCCTCATTCAATATGACCTCGTCAGCCTCGCTGATCTCGCCCATATCGTTCACGTCCTCCGTCATCGGGATGTTCTCCTCTTCCTCGGAAACGCTCTCCTCCTCGGCGCCCATGTCCGTATCCAGCTTCACGGAACGGTAGCGCTTCATGCCGGTACCGGCCGGGATCAGCTTACCGATCAGAACGTTCTCCTTAAGGCCGATTAAGTGATCGACCTTTCCGTTGATGGCCGCCTCGGTGAGCACCTTGGTGGTCTCCTGGAAGGACGCGGCGGATAAGAAGGAATCGGTGGCTAAGGACGCCTTGGTGATACCGAGCATCACCTGCTTGCCCTCCGCCGGCTTCCTGCCCTCGGCGATCAGACGCTCGTTCATGTCGTTGAACTCCAGCACATCCATGGAAGTTCCCGGAAGGACATCGCTGTCTCCGCTCTCCTCCACTTTCACCTTCTTAAGCATCTGGCGGACGATCATCTCGACGTGCTTGTCGTTGATCTCAACGCCCTGTAAGCGGTACACGCGCTGTACCTCCTGGATCATATAATCCTGAACGGCGCGGACGCCCTTGATCTTAAGAATATCGTGGGGGTTGATGCTGCCCTCTGTCAGCTCGTCTCCGGCCTCCAGCACCTGTCCGTCCTGCACCTTGATGCGGGAACCGTAAGGAATCAGGTAGGTCTTGGAGTTGCCCGTCTCGTTGTCGGTAATGACAATCTCGCGCTTCTTCTTGGTGTCCTTGATGGTCACGACACCGCCGAACTCGGAGATGATCGCCAGTCCCTTCGGACGGCGGGCCTCAAACAGCTCCTCGACACGGGGAAGACCCTGTGTGATATCTCCGCCTGCCACGCCGCCGGTGTGGAAGGTACGCATCGTCAGCTGGGTACCCGGCTCACCGATGGACTGGGCGGCGATGATGCCGACAGCCTCGCCCACCTGTACCGGCTGGCCGGTGGCCATGTTGGCTCCGTAGCACTTGGCGCACACACCGATGTGTGACTTACAGGTGAGGACGGTACGGATCTTAACGGAATCGCGTCCGGTCTTCTGAAGCACCTTCATAATGGCAGCCGCTCTCTTCGGCGTGCACATATGGTTGGCCTTGACCACGATCTCACCCGTATCCGGGTCGGTGATGGTCTCAGCGATATAACGTCCTGTCAGTCTCTCCTCCAGGCTCTCGATGGTCTCCTGTCCGTCCATGAAGGCCTTGATCTCCATGTAGGGGATCTCCTTGCCCTCGCAGCAGTCCACCTCGCGGATGATCAGATCCTGGGAAACGTCAACCAGACGTCTGGTCAGATAACCAGAGTCGGCCGTTCTCAGAGCCGTATCGGAAAGTCCCTTACGGGCTCCGTGTGCGGAAATGAAGTACTCCAGTACGTCAAGTCCCTCACGGAAGTTGGACTTAATAGGAAGCTCGATGGTGTGTCCGGTGGTATCCGCCATCAGTCCGCGCATACCGGCAAGCTGTTTGATCTGCTTATCGGAACCACGGGCTCCGGAGTCTGCCATCATGTAAATGTTGTTGTATTTGTCAAGACCTGTGAGCAGGTCATGGGTCAGCTGGTCATCCGTCGTCTTCCAGGTATCGATAACCTCTTTGTAGCGCTCCTCCTCGGTGATCAGTCCGCGGCGGAAGTTCTTCGCGATGCGGTCCACGGTGGCCTGCGCGTCGGCAATCAGCTGCTTTTTGCTCTCCGGCACGGTCATATCGGAGATGGAAACGGTCATGGCCGCCTTGGTCGAATATTTGTATCCGATGGCCTTGATGTCGTCCAGCGTCTCCGCCGTCTGGCTTGCGCCGTGCACGTTGATGACCTTCTCAAGGATCTGCTTCAGCTGCTTCTTACCTACGTGGAAATCCACCTCAAGCTTTAACTCGTTGCCCTCGATGGAGCGGTCCACAAAGCCCAGATCCTGGGGAACGATCTCGTTGAAGATGAAACGTCCCACCGTGGATTCCACCGTAGCGGTCTTCACGGTTCCGTCGGGCATCTTTCTGGACATTCTCGCCTTGATTCTGGAGTGAAGCGTCACCGCGCCGTTCTCGTAAGCGAGAATCGCCTCGTTGACATTCTTAAACACCATTCCCTCGCCCTTGGCTCCGGGTCTCTCCTGGGTCAGATAGTAGATACCCAGCACCATATCCTGGGACGGAACGGCCACGGGGCCTCCGTCGGACGGCTTTAACAGGTTGTTCGGAGAGAGCAGAAGGAAACGGCACTCTGCCTGGGCCTCCACGGAAAGCGGAAGGTGCACGGCCATCTGGTCACCGTCGAAGTCGGCGTTGAAGGCGGTACACACCAGCGGATGAAGCTTGATCGCCTTGCCTTCCACCAGAATCGGCTCAAACGCCTGGATACCCAGTCTGTGCAGGGTAGGAGCACGGTTGAGCATCACGGGATGCTCCTTGATAACCTCCTCCAGCACGTCCCAGACCTCGGGCTGAAGTCTCTCCACCATCTTCTTGGCGTTCTTTATATTATGAGCGGTTCCGTTGGAAACCAGCTCCTTCATGACAAACGGCTTGAAGAGCTCAATGGCCATCTCCTTCGGGAGACCGCACTGGTAAATCTTGAGCTCCGGTCCCACGACGATAACGGAACGTCCGGAATAGTCCACACGCTTACCGAGAAGGTTCTGACGGAAACGTCCCTGCTTACCCTTAAGCATGTCAGAAATGGACTTGAGCGCGCGGTTTCCGGGCCCGGTGACGGGTCTGCCGCGTCTTCCGTTGTCGATCAGTGCGTCCACGGCCTCCTGGAGCATACGCTTCTCGTTGCGGACGATGATGTCCGGCGCGCCCAGCTCAAGAAGTCTCGCGAGACGGTTGTTTCTGTTGATGATTCTTCTGTATAAATCATTTAAGTCGGAGGTGGCGAAACGTCCGCCGTCCAGCTGTACCATGGGGCGGATATCCGGCGGAATCACCGGGATCACGTTCATGATCATCCACTCCGGACGGTTGCCGGAATTTCTGAACGCCTCCACGACCTCCAGTCTCTTGATGATGCGCGCGCGCTTCTGGCCCGTGGCATCCTTGAGCGCCTTGCGAAGCTCCGCAGAATCCTTCTCAAGGTCGATGGCTTTTAAGAGCTCCTGGATCGCCTCAGCGCCCATTCCCACACGGAATGCGCCGTAGCCGTACTTCTCGATCTCGTCGCGGTACTCCTTCTCAGAGAGCACCTGCTTGTACTGTAAGCTGGTGCTGCCGGGATCCAGCACGATGTAGGAGGCGAAGTACAGCACCTTCTCCAGGGTTCTCGGGGAGATATCCAGGATCAGGCCCATACGGCTGGGGATTCCCTTGAAATACCAGATATGGGAAACCGGAGCCGCCAGGGCAATATGGCCCATGCGCTCCCTGCGGACGCTGGCCTTGGTGACCTCAACGCCGCAGCGGTCGCAGATAACGCCTTTGTATCTAATCTTCTTATATTTGCCACAATGGCACTCCCAGTCCTTGCTGGGTCCGAAAATCCTCTCGCAGAACAGTCCGTCCTTCTCGGGCTTTAACGTTCTGTAGTTAATAGTTTCCGGCTTCTTAACTTCACCGTGGGACCACTCCAGAATCTTCTCCGGAGATGCTAAACCAATCTTAATGGCATCAAATGTCATCGGCTGATAAGTCTCATTCGTCTCAGGCATAATCGGTTCTCCCTTCTATATTATTCTTCGTCAGAGTAATCATCGGATTCGCTGTCATCGTAGCTGTCGTCGTAGCTGTCCTCCTCAACGTCTGCCAGCTCCTCGCCCTGGAACTCCTGTGTCTGGTATCCATAGTCACCGAACGACTCGTCGCCTCTGTAGTGGCGGTCGCCCTCAATGATGGAGCGCAGGTCGGTGTCCACGTAATCGATGTTCTCGGTCATCTCCACCTCGGTGTTGTCATCCCGCAGGACTCTCACATCAAGGCCCAGGACTGCAGCTCCTTAAGGAGTACCTTGAAGGACTCCGGAATGCCCGGCTCGGGGATATTCTCACCCTTGATGATGGCCTCGTAGGTCTTCACACGTCCCACCACATCATCGGACTTGACGGTCAGAATCTCCTGCAGCGTGTAGGAAGCGCCGTACGCCTCCAGAGCCCACACCTCCATCTCACCGAAACGCTGTCCGCCGAACTGGGCTTTACCGCCCAGGGGCTGCTGCGTTACCAGGGAGTATGGGCCGGTGGAACGGGCATGAATCTTATCGTCAACCAGGTGATGCAGCTTCAGATAATGCATGTGGCCGATGGTAACGGGGCTGTCGAAGAACTCGCCTGTGCGGCCGTCTCTCAGGCGCACCTTACCGTCGCGGCTTAAGGGCACGCCCTTCCAGAGCTCTCTGTGCTCCAGATGGCTTCCCAGATACTCCATCACTTCCGGTTTTACAATGTCTGCGTATTTCTCCTGGAAATCCTCCCAGGTTCCGTTTACATAGTCGTTGGCCATGTCCAGAGTGTCCATGATGTCAATCTCGTTGGCGCCGTCGAATACGGGCGTCGCGATATTGAAGCCCAGCGCCTTGGCCGCAAGGCTTAAGTGGATCTCCAGCACCTGTCCGATATTCATACGGGACGGCACGCCCAGCGGGTTCAGAACGATATCCAGCGGACGTCCGTTGGGCAGGAACGGCATATCCTCCACCGGAAGCACGCGGGAAACGACACCCTTGTTTCCGTGACGTCCGGCCATCTTGTCGCCCACGGAGATCTTTCTCTTCTGTGCGATATAGATGCGGACCGTCTCATTGACGCCGGGTGAGAGCTCGTCTCCGTTCTCTCTGGTAAATACCTTCGCGTCCACGACGATACCGTAGGCGCCATGCGGCACCTTTAAGGAGGTGTCGCGGACCTCTCTGGCCTTCTCGCCGAAGATAGCGCGGAGCAGTCTCTCCTCCGCAGTCAGCTCGGTCTCTCCCTTGGGAGTCACCTTGCCCACCAGGATATCGCCGGCACGGACCTCTGCTCCGATGCGGATGATACCTCTCTCATCCAGATCCTTGAGCGCGTCCTCGCCCACGCCCGGAACGTCGCGGGTGATCTCCTCCGGCCCTAACTTGGTGTCGCGGGCCTCGGCCTCGTACTCCTCGATGTGCACGGAGGTGTAAACATCCTCCTGCACCAGTCTCTCGCTCAAGAGAACCGCATCCTCGTAGTTGTAGCCTTCCCAGGTCATGAAGCCGATAAGCGGGTTCTTTCCGAGTGCGATCTCACCGTTGTTGGTGGACGGACCGTCCGCGATGACCTCGCCGGCCTCCACGTGGTCGCCCTTAAACACGATGGGCTTCTGGTTGTAGCAGTTGGACTGGTTGCTTCTCTTAAATTTGGTCAGATGGTAAACATCTCTGTTTCCATCGGAATCTCTCTTTACAATAATCTCGTTGGATGCGGAGCGCTCCACCACGCCTGCGTTCTTCGCCAGCACGCAGACACCGGAGTCCACCGCCGCCTTGCCCTCGATACCGGTACCGATGACAGGCGCCTCTGTGGTCAGAAGCGGAACGGCCTGACGCTGCATGTTGGATCCCATCAGCGCGCGGTTCGCGTCGTCGTTCTCAAGGAACGGGATCATGGAGGTAGCCACGGAGAATACCATCTTCGGGGATACGTCCATCAGGTCGATGTTCTTCTTCTGGAACTCGGAAGTCTCCTCGCGGAAACGTCCGGATACGTTATTGTGAACGAAATGTCCTTCCTCGTCCAGCGGCTCGTTCGCCTGTGCAACGACGAAGTTGTCCTCCTCGTCGGCGGTTAAGTAAACCACCTCGTCGGTGACCACCGGGTTCTCCGGATCCGTCTTATCCACCACGCGGTAGGGGGCCTCCACGAAGCCGTACTGGTTCACCCGCGCGTAGGTCGCCAGGGAGTTGATCAGTCCGATGTTCGGTCCCTCGGGAGTCTCGATGGGGCACATACGTCCGTAGTGGGTGTAGTGTACGTCTCGCACCTCGAATCCCGCACGGTCTCTGGAAAGTCCGCCCGGTCCCAATGCGGAGAGACGTCTCTTGTGCGTGAGCTCCGCCAGGGGGTTGTTCTGGTCCATGAACTGGGACAGCTGGGAGCTTCCGAAGAACTCCTTCACCGCCGCGGTCACGGGCTTAATATTGATTAAGGACTGGGGAGAAATGCCCTCCATATCCTGTGTGGTCATTCTCTCCCGCACCACTCTCTCCATTCTGGAAAGACCGATACGGTACTGGTTCTGAAGGAGCTCGCCCACCGCACGGATCCGGCGGTTTCCTAAGTGGTCGATGTCGTCGGACGTGCCCACTCCGGCCTCCAGATGCATGTTGTAGTTGATGGAGGCGATGATGTCCTCCTTCGTGATGTGCTTCGGAATCAGCTCGGACAGATTCTTGCGGATGGTCTCCTTAAGCTCATCGCCGCTTCCAGCTTCTGCCAGAATGTTCTCGAGCACGGGGTAGAATACTAACTCTGTAACCCCGACCTCCGCCGGATCAAAGTCCACGTATGCGGCCAGGTCAACCATCATATTAGAGAGCACCTTCTGGTTGCGCTCCTCGCCCTGGATCCACACGAAGGGAACCGCAGCGTTCTGGATCGCGGTCGCCAGATCCTTATCCACGGCGGTGCCTGCCTCGGCCAGAATCTCGCCGGTGCTCATATCCACCACGTTCTCGGCCAGCACGTGACCGGCGATACGGTTCTTGAAGTGGAGCTTCTTATTAAACTTATAACGGCCCACCTTCGCCAGGTCGTAGCGTCTCGGGTCGAAGAACATGCTGTTTAAAAGGCTCTCAGCACTGTCCACGGAGAGCGGCTCGCCGGGACGGATCTTCTTGTAGAGCTCTAAGAGGCCGTCCTGGTAATTGTCGGACGTGTCCTTGCCGAAGCTGGCAAGAATCTTCGGCTCCTCGCCGAACAGCTCCAGAATCTCAGCGTTGGTTCCGAAACCAAGGGCGCGCACTAAAACCGTCACCGGAACCTTTCTCGTTCTGTCCACGCGGGCATAGAAAACGTCGTTGGAGTCCGTCTCGTACTCCAGCCATGCGCCGCGGTTGGGGATTACCGTGCAGGTATACAGCTCTTTTCCTATCTTATCGTGTCCGATACCGTAATATATACCAGGGGAACGTACTAACTGGCTGACGATGACACGCTCTGCTCCGTTGATCACGAAGGAGCCTGTGTCCGTCATAAGCGGAAGGTCGCCCATGAATATCTCATGTTCATTGATCTCGTCTTTTTCCTTGTTGCAAAGTCTTACCTTCACTTTTAAAGGAGCCGCGTAGGTCGCATCGCGCTCTTTGCACTCCTCTATCGTATATTTCGTGTCCTCTTTGCACAGTGTAAAATCTACAAATTCCAGGCTTAAGTGGCCTGCGAAATCTGCAATCGGGGAGATGTCCTCAAAGACTTCCTTGAGTCCCTCATCCAGGAACCACTGGTAGGAGTCCTTTTGGATCTCGATTAAGTTGGGCATCTCAAGAACTTCCTTCTGTCTTGAGTAGCTCATTCTGACGCTTTTTCCGGATTTCACCGGACGCATTCTGCTTTTCTCCATTGACGTTTCACCCCTGTTTTCTTTTCTATCTATCATTAACTGTTTTTGGGCATAGATGTACCCTCAAGGCACATGCCGCCACAATAGTGCACATTACATATTAACATGCCATTGTCAAGATGTCAAGAATATTTTTCCAACTTGTCCTTGCCTTTTTATTAGCCAGATGCTATAATATAGGGCGATACAAATTTTTGGAGGTATTCCCATGGACTTTTGGACCATATTGCTGATTATTCTTGTGATTGCGGTGGCCGTGATGGCTGTCCTCTATTTTATGGGGAGAAAGATGGAAAAGCGGCAGGCGGAGCAGCAGGAGGCGATTGAAGCAGCCAAGCAGACCGTCTCGATTCTGACCATCGACAAAAAGCGTCTCAAGATCAAGGAATCCGGACTTCCAAAGATGGTGATTGATCAGACCCCTGGTACATGCGCCGGGCGAGGATCGGCGTCGTCAAGGCCAAGGTCGGACCGAAGATCATGACGCTCATCGCCGACGACAAGGTGTTTCTTCAGCTTCCCTTAAAGACTGAAGCCAAGGTAGTCATCAGCGGCATCTACATTACGGAGATCAAGAGTGTCCGCGGCGGATTGCAGCCGCTTCCGGAGAAGAAGGGATTCTTTTCCAGATTCAGAAAGAACAAAAAATAACAGCAGCTACATAAAGGGCTGGCGCAAACAGGAAAACAGTTTGCGCCAGCCCTTTGCTTATGCTTAATTCTTTTATCGTCTAGCTCAGATGGAAATCCGCCGTCGCCTTCGACTGGATATCCACCACCATGCTGCACTCGGACAGCGGCTCATAGTTCACGTCCAGCTTGTAATCCACCATCACCTTGAGCTGGTCGGCATCCTCGTCGATGGTGATCTCGCTGGTGCTGATGCCCACCGCCATCTGCCCCGCGGGCGTCTGGTACAGGGTGACATTTTTCTTGTTCTTCTCAAACACCATGTGGGCGGCAGCCACACCGTTCTTTATGATGTCCACGCCTGCCGGGCTGATCTTTATGGTATTCTTCACCGTGTCCTTATGCCCCTCGACGATTTCCTCGTAGACCACATAGTGCTTTCCATTTTTATAATAGTAGTTTCCCGGCGTGATCACGGCCACATCGTTTTTCTCGCCGTCCATGGTGTGGACGCCACTGATACTGATAAGCACATCCTTTGTCATGCTAATACACCTCTATATCTATCTGTTCAATGTCTGTTATATCCATGGAGAGAATGGCGGAGGCAAACGTCCTCACCTTCTCAGCCCTGTCGCTGACGTAGAGCTTTAACCTGCCGCTGCCCTCCGGCGCCGGCCTGGTGCAGAGAAGCTCCTTCTCCACCAGGAGATTCTTAAGCTCCGCGGCTGCCTCGAAGGCCGGATCCACCAGAGTGACATTCTCCCCGACAGCCCTCTGGATCACCGGGCGGATCACCGGAAAATGGGTGCATCCCATAATGAGCGTGTCCACCTGCGCCGCCCCAAGCTCCGCCAGATAACGGACGCAGTCCCGTCGGCCTGCGGCCCCTCCCATTCGCCCGCTTCCACCAGCGTCACAAACTCGGGGCAGGCCTTTCCGAACACCTGGCACTCCGGCAAATGGCCTTTATGGCCGCCGGATAGATGCCGCTGTCGATGATCACCTGTGTTCCGATCACGCCGATCTTCCCATTTCTCGTGGCGGCGGCCGCCGACTTGGCGCCGGCCTGTATGACGCCGATGATGGGAATATCCAGACCGCAGCTCACAGCCTCCAGCGCGCAGGCCGTGGCCGTGTTGCAGGCAATGATGACCGCCTTCACGCCCTGGCTCTTTAAAAACCTTACGATCTGTGCCGAAAAACGGATGATGGTCTCCTTCGTCCTGTTTCCGTATGGCACTCTCGCCGTGTCGCCGAAATATATCAGTCTCTCACCCGGGAGCTGTGCCATGATCTCACGGGCGACCGTCAGGCCGCCTATGCCGGAGTCAAAGACTCCGATCGGTGCATTTCTGTCCATATCAATCTCCGTATCGCTTTAATCCGTGCTCCATCAGCATACCGGTCAGCTCGCGCTTGCTGATGCCGGCCGCCTCCCAGAGCATGGGGTACATGCTGATGGCCGTGAATCCGGGCAGGGTGTTTATCTCGTTGAACACCACCGTGCCGTCGTCCTTCACAAAGAAATCCACGCGGGCCAGGCCGTAGCCGTCCACCGCCTGGAAAATCTTCACCGCCGCGCGGCGCACCTCTTCGGCCGCATCGCCGGGAAGCTCGGGGTTTACGACGGTTTTAGACTCGGCGTTGTAGTATTTCGCCTCAAATCGTAGAAATCCGCAGCCGCCAGAATCTCGCCGACGCCGGAGGCTTTCACCTCCTCGCTGCCGCCGCCGAACACGGCGCACTCGATCTCATGTCCCACGATGGTCTCCTCCACCAGAATCTTGGTGTCATGGAGAGCCGCCTCGCGCAGCCCGTCGATGAGGGACTGTCTGTCGGCGGCCTTGCTCACGCCTCTGGAGGAACCTGCGTTGGAGGGCTTTATAAATACCGGGTAGGCGAAGCGCTTCTCGATCCGCTCCACCACCGCGTCCATATCCTTAAGCTCCGACCCCAGCACCGGCTCCCAGGCCGCCTGGCGCACGCCCACGCTGTCCGCAATGAGCTTCGTGTAAAACTTATCCATGGACACCGCGGAAGCCAGGACGCCGCAGCCCACGTACGGGATCTGCGCCATCTCGAAAAGCCCCTGGATCGTCCCGTCCTCGCCCCACTTTCCGTGAAGCACCGGGAATGCCAGGTCCACGGGAACCTTCTCGACGGAATCCGCCTTTACTATGTAAACGCATTTCTCCACCGCATCCGGAGAAAGATGCGCGCACACGCCGCTCTCCTTCCAGCTCCCGTCTGCGACGGCCTCCTCGTTATCCACATAAAGCCAACGCCCCTCCTCGGTGATGCCGATGAGAAGCAGATTATATTTTTCACGATCGATCTGGCTGATCACGTTCACCGCGGACATGCAGGAAACCACATGCTCCGACGACTGACCGCCAAAAATAACTGCTGCTGTCTTCTTCATATTATTCCTCTTTTCTTTTCGCACTCTCCCTTAGTATATGAAAATGCTGGTTTAGATTATAGCATATACGGTTATAATTACAAGAGAAAGGAACAGAAATCTTATGATGCATTCAAAAAAATCCTGTATTTCACGCTTTCTCTGGCCTGCTTTTTGCTGGCGTTTCTGCTGTCCATGATCGCTCTGCGGGGACGCGACGAGGCCCTGGCCGCGCACCTGGCGCCGCAGGTCCTGCGCTTCCACGTGCTGGCAAACAGCGACTCCGGAGAGGACCAGGCGCTCAAAATAGAAGTGAAATCCCTGCTTCTTGGCTATCTGGAGGACAAGCTGCCCGCGGACGCCTCGCTGGAGGAGACAAAGCATTACATAGGAGAACATCTGGGAGAGCTGGAACAGACGGCGGAGCGCTACATGCGGGAAAAGGGCTTTCCCTACAGCGCCGATGCCCGATTGACGCGGTGCTATTTCCCGACGAAGATTTACGGGGATCTGGTGTTTCCCAGCGGGGAATACGAAGCCCTGCGCGTATCTCTGGGAGAGGGCGCAGGGCAGAACTGGTGGTGTGTACTTTATCCGGCCTTATGCTTCACGGAGCCGGAGCAGGCGGTGGTGCCTCCGCAGTCGAAGGAGCTTCTGCGGGATGCGGTCTCCGCGGAGGACTACCGGAAACTGGAAAATGAGCGGAGGCTTCGCTGGAGCGATAAGCGCCCGCGGATCCGGCTGCTGGGCGTGGAGGCGGTGAAGGGGCTGTTTGGAACCAAATAGAAGCAGCCCGCTATGCGATGTAGCCTTTCACCGCCCACTCGTATATCTCCACGGCCTGTAAGAGTGCAAGCCGCGCGATTTTCACATTCGCCTCAGCCTGGACGTAGGCAGACTGCTGCTGCAGGTACTCCAGATTTCCCAGCATTCCCAGCTGCATTTTGCGGTCCGCGGCGCTCATGTTGGCAACCGCCGTGGTGTAGGCCGCCTCTGCGGACTCCCACTCGGTCTGCTTCTGGAGCACGGCGCGGTACAGGCTGTCGATGGAGGAGCGGATGCTCTGCTCCTTCTCGGCGTTGGTGCGCGCCTGGTTTTCCTTGCTGCTGCCGGATACCATGTTCTCGTAGGCCATCCCGCCGTAGATCAGATCGTAGTTGTTTTTCACCGCGGTCTGCTTATCGGTCTCCGGGTTCATGGCCGCAATTCGGCTCATGTCCAGCGCCGGGATCTCCTGGATCTCCGGCTGTCCGTTGTAATCCCAGCCGGTCATCAGACACAGATTCTGTCTCGTAGAGTCGATGCTGCTCTGCATCTGGATCAGATTGCCCTCCATGGCCTGGACTTCCTTCTTCGCATTCAGCACGTCCACCTGGGTGGTCATCTGCGCGGCCATGCGGCGCTCGGTGCTCTCGTAGCTGGCCTTCAGAAGCTCGTAGCTCTTTTCCAGAACCTTCTGATTTTCAAGAAGCTGGAAATATGTATTCATGAGAGTCTGCACCGTGCTGGTGAGACTCGAAAGCGTCTTATCCACCTGCACCTTCTGCATCTTGCTGTCCGTATAGCTGCTGTCCGCCTGAATCTCCAGCTGCAGGGAGTTGGCCCTCAGAAGGCTGGCGTTATAGGACAGGCTGGCGTACATGGGGCCCAGCTCTCCGCCGTAATCTTCAATGGTATCTTCCAGATCTCCAGCCTGGTCGTACAGATCCGCCGCGCTCTCCATCATATCCTCGCGGATCTGCTCTGCATCGTCGGTAGTCTTGTCGTCCTGATAGGTTTCCAGCGCGTTCTGATAGCTGGGATTGTACTCCTTGACCAGAAGCGGGATCTCCTCATACTCCAATACGTTATCCTTCAGTCTGGCCCAGGTCTCCTCGTCGTAGGCAAACTCCGGGCTGGCCGCCCACGCAACGGTCGGGGTCGCTGCCAGAGCCGCCGTCAGAGTCGCGGCCAGGCAGGCCGCAAGGATGCGGCGTCCCGGCACGCGCGCCGTTTCGTTTCCATCCCGCCGTTGGTTGTTCTGTCTCTGTCCATACTTCTATCTCTCTCTTTCCATCCATTCATCTCTACTGCCCTCCGCTGACCACCAGTCCGTCCACGGCCCAGTCATAGGTCTCCATGGCCCAGAAATAGTCCAGCTCCGCGGCGGTCTTCGCCGACTTCGCCGACAGATACTCGCTCTGCTCTGCCAGATACTCCAGGTTGGAGAGGGAACCGATCTGAATCCCCTTGTCAGCCGCATTCATGGAGGTCTGCGCTGCCTCGTAGGCAGAGCAGGCCGCCTCGTAGACGGATTTCTTGTTGAAAATATCGTCGTACAGACTCTGCAGCGTTATGGCCAGAGACTGCTCTCCCTGGTCGATGTTTCTGCTCTTTGTCCTGTGATTCGCCCTTCCCACCGCACTGTTGTGACGGACGTTCTGGAGGCTGAAACTGTTTCCCGTGGCCTTCTGCAGATCCGTCTCCGGGTTCATTCCGTCGATCCGGGATGCATCGGGGAGCGGTAGCGGGCGGATCTCCAGAGCGGCATCATAATCCCTGCCCGTCATCATGCAGAGATTGTATTTCGTGTCTTCCAGCTCTTTCTGCTTTCCCACGGCTACCGCCTGGGCGGATTTCATGGACTGCTCCGCGGCGGTCACCTCCGCGGCAGACGCCATGCCGATCTGCTGCTTTCTGACCGCAGCACTGTACTGCGCCGCCGCCAGCTCCGCCTTCTTGTCCGCCAGCGCTTTCTCATCCTGAAGCTTCTGATAATCGATCATCAGCGTCTGGGCCAGCATAGTCTGACTGGCTTTCAGCTGTCTGAGTCCGGTCGCTCTCGTATGGCTGGGATCCGAGGACTCCTCCAGGGACCTCGCCGTCTTATTGAGCGTCTTCACATTCTCCTTGTACTGATCGTAGAGGTCGCGGTTTGTTCCGTTCCGCAGGCCCTCTTCCTTAAGTGTCGTCGCCTCATTTGCAAGGCTCCTGCCTCGGCGCGGAGTTCGTCCGCCACATCCAGGTTCTCTGAATTGGTCAGCTGCGCCTCCGTGTTCACCACATCCACATTGTAGTACCCGATCAGATCCGGCAGCTCCTCGTATTCAAGTATATTGTCCTTCAGATTCTCCGGCACCTCCACGGCCTCCGAGCCCGGGCCGGCAGGCAGAACTGCGGCCCAGGCCGGCGCCGCGCCGGCGAGGCTTAAGTTCAGGCTCAGGCCCAGGGCCGCGAGGAGCCGCAAATTATTTTTTCTCATAAAATGGCCTCCATTAAGGAAATCAATCCACATCCAGCTGGGGCTTTCTCTTCCGGTTCATCACCGTATAGTAAACCGGCAGCATGAGGAGGGACAGGATGGTGGACGCCAGCAGTCCGCCGACATTTACCAGCGCAAGGCCCTGCATCATCTCTCCGCTGTCGCCGTATCCGAACGCCATCGGTATCATGGAAACAACGGTGGTGAGCGTGGTCATAAGGATGGGACGGAGTCTCGTCGTACCCGCCTCCACCAGAGCCGTATTCATATCCATCTCGGCCCGGTACTGGTTCACCGTATCCACGTAAAGAATACCGTTGTTTACCACCGTACCGATAAGCATCAGAAATCCCAGCAGCGTCGCCATACTGATACTGGCATCAGCCAGGAACAGAAGCCCGAAAGATCCGATCAGACTGAACGGGATTGTCGTCATAACCATGATGGAGAATTTCGGAGACTCAAACTGCATCGCCATGACGACGAAGATCAGAAACGCCGCAGTGGCAATCGCCTGGCCTAATGCCGCAAACTCCTCCATCATTCTCTCATCGACACTGTCCATCTGTCTGGTGACCGTGTCGGTCAGATGTTTGCTTACCACCTCATTATACAGCTGTGTCTCTGTGTTTTCATTGGCAAATTCTGTCAGATCGCCGCTGATGGTCACCTGGTACTGCTTGTCGGACCGGAGAATGCTGGCCGGGCTGTCCTCGAAGTACACGTCGGCGATATCGGTCAGACCTACGGAAGCTCCGGCGCTGTTGGACAGCACAATACCCTTCACCTTATCGAGGGTATCATACTCGTCGTCCGGGAACTCCACCATTACGCTCACATCTTCTCCGTTGACCTCCAGCGTCGTCGCCTCGGTGCCGCTCAGCATGGAATTCACGGTGGAAGCCACCTGCACGGGAACCATCCCTTCCGCTGCCGCCTGCACCGGATCCACGGAAATCTTGATAACCGGAGCGGAGTTTTCCAGCGTCGAGTGGACTCTGGTGATCTCGTCCCGGGCCGTCAGTTCATTGACAACGGTATCCGAAACCTCTTTCAGATCGTCATACTGCGTACTCTGCAGAATATAGCTGACCGTGCCGTCATCGCTGGTCATCATGCTCATGGCGCTGGCCTCGGTCAGAGAAATCTGACAGTCCGGATATGCCGTCAGCACGGGTTTCCAGGATCTGAGCACCTCGGAGGTGGGCATGGTTCTGTCATCCTTCAGATACGCCGTCAGCGTGGCGCCCGATCCGCCCATGCTGAGTCCGCTTCCCGAGTAAGAGAGCATGTAGGAGTCCAGATTTTCGTCCTGTGTAATATACGCCTCCACCTCTCGCAGAATTTCATTGGTTCTCTCAATGGTCAGTCCGGGCCTCGTCTCAATGCTCACCGTGATGGTACCCTGGTCATTGGCCGGCATCAGCTCCAGACGGATGTGGGGCACTAAAAGCAGGGAAACAACCAGCAGCGCAACCGACGTAAGCATAACCGTCTTCCGCTTCGGAAGAATCACCTTCATGGCAGCTCTGTATGTCTTCTGCAGCCCGGTCACCATGCCGGACAGGGGCGCATTTTTCTTCTCCTGCGGACGGTAGAACACATAACAGAGCGGCACCAGCGTCATGGCCGATATGAGAGACGCCAGCATACAGAACACGATGGTGAAGCCAAGCGGCTTGAACATCTGGCCGGACATGCCGGACAGAAGCGCCAGCGGCAGGAACACCACGCAGGTGGTCGCCGTGGAACCGATGATGGACTGAAGCACGATCCCGCTTCCCTTTAACGCCGCCTCGTGGAACTTGTCGAAGCCCTTGCCTTCCGTGGCGCGGAAACAGCTCTCCAGCACAACGATCGAGTTATCCACCATCATTCCCACACCAAGCACCAGGCTGCTGAGGGTAATCACGTTCAGCGAAAAGCCCATAACCTGCATCATAATGAGCGCCACCAGAATGGACATCGGGATGGATGTTCCGACGATCATCGACGCCTTCCAGTCTCCGAAGAACAGGAAGAGAATAATCATGGAGATGATAACCGCCATGATCATGGCCTGGAACACAGATGCCAGAGAGTCGTCGATCATCTCACTGTTGTCATTTACTACAACGATTTCCAGCTCCGGATTACTTCGCTTTAACTGCTCGATCGTGCTGTTTACCGCCTTGGACACCTCGCCGGCAGAGCTCTCCTGCTGCTTTTTGATGCCCAGGGAAATGGTATCCAGTCCGTTGTAACGGCCGATACTGGTAGCATCTTCCAGGGCATTGTAAATATTTGCCACATCTTCCAGATAAATGGTGTTTCCGTTTCCGGCGGAAATGGGGATCTGCTTTAAGCTCTCCATCGTGTCGTACTCCACCGCCGTCGTCACGGAAAGATCCTGGCTTCCCACGATGCGCTGCCCGCCGGGTAGGAAAAGTTGGCCGCCGAGATAGAGGACGCGATGGCGCTCATGTTCAGATGGTACTGATCCAGCTTCTCGGGAATCAGTTCCACCCTGATATACTCGGACTGGCCGCCGCTTATGTCCACACTGGCCACGGAAGAGAGCTTCTCAAACTCCGGGGAGACGTACTGCTCCACATAGTTGTAAAGATTCTCGGTCGTCGCCGAGTTGACAGCCAGCGTCATGGTGGCCGCCTCATTGATGTTAAACTCCATGATGACCGGCGTGTCCACGTCGTCGGGGAGGTCGGTCAGGTTATCCATCTTCTTCTTCAGATCCGAGTAGGCTTTGTCCATATCCATTCCGTACTCATACTCCAGAAGCACGATGGATACGTTTTCGCTGGAGGAAGAGGTCACTCCCTTAATGCCGTTCAGCGTTCCGATGGCATCCTCAATGGGCTGGGTCACCAGCTCATTGACATCGTCGGGGCTGGCGCCCGGATACACAGCGCTTATGACCATCATGGGCATCTCCATCTCCGGCGTCAGCTCCAGCTTTGCCGAGAAGATACTCGTCAGACCAAATACAATCAGGCAGAGCACCACAAGCACCGTGGTGACCGGCCGTCTTAAAACTCCTCTGGTTAAACCCATCGTTCTGCCTCCTTACTCTGCTGTCTCACCGTCAGCCGCACCGCTGTCCGCTGTCTCTGTCTCTGTACTGTCATTCGCTATATTCACGGAGGCACCCTCGTAGAGTTCGTTACTCCAGGTTACAATCACGTTGTCTTCCAGGCTGAGGCCCGATTTGATCTCCATCCGCTCTGAATCGAACACTCCGGTCTCCACATCGATCTTGTGAACCAGATTGTCGTCGTAGGAATATGTGTAAACCTTCGGATCGCCGTCCTCATAATACACGGCATCCACAGGAATGGTGATCGCATTGTCCGCCTTCTCGGAGATCACGTACAGCTTGACGCTGAGGCCCGTCGCCAGCGCTTCGGCATTGTCCAGGGATGCCTTTACATTGAACAGGCCCGTGGCCTGGTCCACCATGGTGCTGACCTCGCTGATTTTTCCGATGTACTCGCTGCCGTTTTTCTCAATCCGGATCTCGTCGCCCACCTGGAGGCCGCCGATGATCTTCTCCGTCACCGCGAAGGAAACCGCTTTGCTGCCCTCGCCGGAAATCACGCAGATCACGTTCTGCGCGGATACCGTGTCGTGAACTTCCACGCCGGTGCTCTCCACCATGCCGCCGATGGGCGCAGTGATGCTGCTGTACTCCACCTGCGTGTCATATGCCAGCTTTGCGGATTCGTACTGGAGCTTTGCCAGCTGGGCCGCATTGACCGTCTGCTCATACGCCTGCTGGGAAATGTCCCCGGTCTGGTAGAGAACCTGCATCCTGGACAGGTTCGCCTGGGCGTCCGACATGTTCACCGCCGCGGTCTCCATGGCGATTCTGGACGAATCCACCTGCTTGGTATCGATCTGGCATATAATCTGGCCTTCCGCGACCATATCTCCCGGCTTCACTAAAAGCTCCGTCACCTCGCCGCCCAGCTTCGGCGTCACCGTAACCATGTCGGCCGGCTCCACGGTTCCCGTCAGCCCCCGGTACAGCTCTATATTCCCGATTTCGGGCTTCTCCAGCGTGACCGTCGGAAGCGCCACCGGCTCGATCACATCCTTCTTCAAAAATCTCGCGCCACCAGCGCGGCCACCACCACGACTGCCACAGCGCCAATTCCAACTGCTTTCTTATTCATGTCTTACATCCTCCTGTCTTTTTATATGCATTCCCTTTTATTTACAGACTCCGTACTTCAGAAACCTCAGCTTTTTCCGATAGTCACTGACCACCCGCTCCAGCGGCATCCCCTCATAGAACCGCCGCATGGAAATCATCATGGCTGCTGCTGCCGTCTCCATAAATATCCTGAAATCGTCCATCGACTGCGAACGAAAGCCGCCCAGATCCACCTTCTTATAGAGATACTGCACAATATTGTCACTCTCCCCCTGCTCCGTCATCCCGATCTTGCTGATCGCCTCCTCCGGGTTCACAGAGCTCATCACATTGTGGCTGAAGGAGAACCAGTCGTCCTGCCCGCAGGCTCTCACGGCCAGCTCAAAAAAACGCTCCAGCATCCGAAACACATCTCCGCCGGTAGCGTCCACCTCCTGCTCCAGAAACGTCCTCACCTGGGCAATGACATCCGAGAGCATCCAGTGGAGCAGGTCTTTCTTATCCTCAAAATATGTATAGAAGCTCCCTCTGGAAATATCCGCAGTCTGGATGATGCGGTTGATGGAAGCTTTCTCAAACGGCTCGCTGGCAAACTCGTCAAACGCCGCGCGCCAGATGGCCGACTGCTTTTCAGCTGCCAGCCGGTAAAATCTCTCTGTAGGCATCCCGTGCCCTCCTCACTATTCCATCTGTGACGCTTTTGAATCACAGGAGATGACGCTTCCTGGGAAACAAAAAGTGACAACCTGTCACAAGTATAATGACAGGTTGTCACTTTGTCAACCGCTATATAAAAGTTTATGAATTTTTTACATTATGATAACGGCCCAGGAACTCCCTGGTTCTCGGATTAGAAGACGAGAACAGCAGCTCCGGCGTGGTCTCCTCCACGATGAGCCCCTTGTCCATGAAGATCATGCGGTTGGAAACCTCGCGGGCGAAATTCATCTCGTGAGTCACGATCACCATAGTCATCTTCTCCTCGGCCAGCTCCCGGATGACCTTGAGAATCTCGATGGTCAGCTCCGGATCCAGCGCCGATGTGGGCTCGTCAAAAAACAGGATCTTCGGGTTCATGGCCAGCGCCCGCGCGATGGAGACGCGCTGCTGCTGCCCGCCGGAGAGCTGACAGGGGTAGGCGTCCTCCTTATCGGAGAGTCCCATCTTCTTAAGAAGCTCCCTCGCCTCCTTTAAGACCTCGTCCTTATTTCGCTTCTGCACGCAGAGCGGGGCGTCCATGATGTTCCTGAGCACCGAGTAGTGGGGAAACAGGTTAAAATTCTGGAACACCAGCCCGAAATACCGCTGGATGGTCTTTAACTCGCTGTTCTTTGCGTAAACCGCCCGGCCGCCCGCATCGTTCCAGGCCGCCTTCTCGCCCAGATAGATGAGCTCGCCGGAGTCCATGGTCTCCAGAAGAGTGGCGCAGCGCAGCAGCGTGGATTTTCCCGACCCCGACGGGCCGATGATGGAAACCACCTCGCCCTCGGAGACGGACAGAGAGATGTCCTTTAACACCTGGTTGTCCGCAAATGTCTTTTTCACGTGATTCATTTCCAATAATTTCATCTGCGGTTCCTCCTAGTGATAGTAGTTCATTTTCTTCTCGATGTGCTCCATGACCATGGCCACCAGCAGGTTGAACACGTAGTAGAAGATGCCGGCCGCGATGAAAGCGGTCATGTTCTTCTGCGACGCGGCAATGGCCTTGGCGGTGGTGAACATCTCCATGACGCCGATGGAGAAGGCCAGGGACGTGTCCTTTACCAGCGTGATGATCTCGTTGGTGATGGACGGCAGGATGCGCTTCACAACCTGCGGCATGATAATCTTCGTGAACGTCTGGAATTTATTGTAGCCCAAAAGCCTGGCGGCCTCGTACTGCCCCACGGGCATGGACTCGATGCCTCCTCTGTAGATCTCCGCAAAGTAGGCGGCGTAGTTTAAGACGAAGCCGATGATCACCGCGATGAAGCGGTAGCTGGGCTTGATGCTTATGTTGAATATGTAGTAGGGACCGAAGTACACCACCAGAAGCTGCAGCATCAGCGGCGTGCCCCGCATGACGGAGATATATACCTTCGACACGTTCCTGACGGCAATGTTTTTCGACATCCTCCCGAACGACAAAAAAAGCCCCAGGGGCAGCGAAAATATCAATGTGAGTGCAAATATCTCCACCGAGATCAGCATACCCGACCCCAGCTGGGACATCATGACTGAAAAATCCATTCCATACCTCCATATTCACAAAAATCGGGGGAGGTACAAGATGCGCCTCCCCGAATCTGATTACTCACCTAAAGTGCAGACGTCGTAGCCGAACCATTTTTCGGAAATCTCTGCGAAGGTTCCGTCCTCCACCATCTCCATGAGAGTGGCCTGAACCTGGTCTCTCAGCTCCGTGTTGCCCTTCAAGAATCCCACGGCGTACTGCTCGGTGGAAATCGTCTCGTCCAGAATCTTAAAGCTGTCTTCCTTGCCCTCGATCTGGAATCTGGCAACGCCGATGTCGATGGCGATGGCCTCAACGGCTCCGGACTCGAGATCCATGAATGCGGTGTTGTAGTCGGCAACCGGAATCAGCTGCGCAAAGGAAGCGGTCAGCTCCTTGTGGTCGTCGTCCGCCAGGGCCGCCTCCGCGGTGGAGTCTCTCTGGACCTCCACGATCTTGCCGGCCAGGTCAGCCAGCGTATTGATGCCGGAATCCGTCCGCACCACCATCACCTGGCTGTTGTCCATGTAGGGATCGGTGAACGTGTAGTCGTCCTCACGGCCGTTCATGGTGAAGCCGTTCCAGATGCAGTCGATGGCTCCGGAGGAAAGCTCCAGGTCCTTCGCATCCCAGTCCACAGGGGTCAGAACCAGCTCAAGGCCCATGCGCTCTGTGCACTCCGCCGCCAGATCGATATCAAAACCGGTGTACTCGCCGTCGTCGCCCACATAGCCAAACGGCGGGAAGTTCTGGTCAAATCCAAGGGTAAATGTGGTTTTCTCCTCTGCCGGCTCCGCCGCCTCCTCAGAAGCGTCCGCTGCCTCTGCGGTCTCGGTGGCCGCCTCAGTCGCTGCAGACTCCGTCTGTACCGTTTCCGTGGGTTCCTCTGCCTTGCTGCCGCAGGCAGTCAGTCCGAATGCCAGCGCCGCAGCCGTCAATACTAACGTGATCTTTCTCATAATTCTTCTCCTCCATTCATATGCTACTATGGTACCACTCTACCATAGTAAAGTGCTCTTAAAGATTATCATAGAATGACAGGAGTTGTCAACTGCTTTTTATTTTTTCTGCGCGTCCAGCATCTCCTTAAGCGCCTCGTCGCTGTCGTCGATCCAGACGTCCTCCTCGTCGGCGTTTAACCCCAGGTATTTTCCCAGGGGAGCCGGGTCGCCGCTCTCGTTCCATTCCTCCACATACCGGTCGATCTCCTCGAACCCGATCTCGCCGGCCAGATAACGCTCTTTAAAGGTCATGTTTCTCGCTCTCCTTCAGATTCTTGAGCACGGTAATCTCCTGGTTGTCGATGTGTTCGCGGATGGCCCGCTTGGCCTCCTGCATCTGACGCCCGCGGAGCGCCTTCATAATATGCTCGTGCTCGGCCATCAGCACCTGCCTCTTGTCCCTGTCCTTAATGTACTCCAGACGGAAACGGTACATCTGCTCCCGGAGATTGTTTAAAATCTGCACCAGCCTGGCGTTCCCGGTGCTGGCGTAGATCACATCGTGGTAGGCCTCGTCGCTCTCGGCGATCTGCATGGAATCGCCGGTCTCTATGGCGGCGGAAAATGCCTTCTGCCGTGCTTCCAGCTCCCCGAACTCCTCCTCCGTCATCCGCTGGCAGGCCAGCTCGATGGCCAGCTCCTCCAGCGAGCGGCGCACCTCCAGGACATCCTTTAAGCTCTTCTCGGAAATCTTTGCCACCTCGGCTCCCTTCCTGGGAACCATGAGCACCAGGCCCTCCAGCTCCAGCTTTCTTATGGCCTCGCGGATGGGAGTCCGGCTCACGCCCAGGCGCTCCGCCAGCTGAATCTCCATCAGCCGCTCTCCGGGGGCCAGCTCGCCCTTTAAAATCGCCTGCCTCAGCGTGTTGAATACCACATCGCGAAGGGGCAGGTATTCGTTCATGTTCACCTGAAAATTGTTCATCATCCAGTAACTCCTCCGCTCGATCCGTTGGTGTCTCTTCTGTTATATAATCCGGTCAGGTATACCTGCTTCGCCAGGTATTTATATTTGCCGAAGCGCAGCGCCTCGTAGGCGTCCTCCGCCGCCACAGGATTGGTGAAGATGCCGAACACGGTGGGGCCGCTGCCGCTCATCAGCGCGTTTAAGGCTCCCCGCTCCAGCATGAAGTCCTTTAAATCCCCGATGTCCGGGTGGGCGGGTATGGTCACCTTCTCCAGCACATTTCCCATGCGGCTGGCCACGCCGGCCAGATCGCGGCGGCGGATGGCCTCCGCCATGCCGTCGATGTCCGGATGCTCCTCCTGCTTTAACTCGTTGGCCCTCAGATTGTCATACACCCATTTTGTGGAGACGCTGACGCCCGGCTTGGCGATCAGCACCCGGCACTGGGGCATGGGCGGCAGCGGCGTCAGAATCTCCCCGATGCCTCCGAGAGCGCGGTTCCCCGCAGAAGGCAGTAGCACATCCGCGCCGATCTTCACGCCGCGCTCCATCAGCTCCTCCCTGGAAAGCCCCAGGTCAAACATCTTGTTCACGCCGAATAAGACGGCGGCGGCATCGCTGCTTCCCCCCGCCATGCCGGCGGCCACCGGAATATATTTGGCCAGCTTTATGTGGAGCCCTTCGCGGATCCCAAACTCGTCCATCAGAAGCTTCGCCGCCCGGTAAGCCAGATTGTTCTCATTGTTGGGCAGATAGTAGAGATTGGTCTCCACCGTAATTCCCGCCCGTTTCTTCCGGTCCAGATCGATGCGGTCATAGACGCCCACGGTCTGCATCACCATGCGGACCTCGTGATAGCCGTCCTCCCTCTTTCGCACCACATCCAGCCCCAGATTGATCTTGCCATAAGCTCTTAATCCCAAATGTTTTATCATGTCGTCCCTCTCAACATAAGATAAGTTCTGGTCTGCGGTTCAATGTATACAATATATTATATACGTTGAACAACAAAAAACAATACTGTAGTCTAAAATGGAAGACACTCCCGGAGAGGGCCTAGCCTTCCTCCGGGAGCGTCTTATTCTCATCCGGTATGTAGTTTGAGAACACCCGGTTCAGCACGAACGAGTTGAGCAGCGCGACGAGGCCGAAGCCCCAGACTGCGATAACCGGGATATAGTTGAAAAACAGGTAAAACACGGTCCCCTCGATGATCAGCATGAGCGCCGTGTACGGCAGGTGGCGCACGGTCATGAGCAGCGCATTTAAAAGCGTCCTGCCCACGGAATTATAAAACCGGGCCTGCAGCGCGAACGCGTAATTGAACACGGACAGATAGAGGAACAGCGCCAGGAAAAACAGGGCCAGGGGGAGCACCCCGCCCCCGTCCCCCGCCAGCAGGAACCGGCAATCGACGGCCAGGGCCGCGGCTCCCGCCGCCAGCACCAGCCAGAGAGCGGTCGCCTGCTTGAAATTCTCCTTAAAGGATTTGAAGAAGGAGGAAATCACATAGCCCTCCTCATCCCTGGCCAGCTTGAGCGCCACATAGTAGACCGCCGTCGTGGCCGCGCCCACAGTCACCAGCGGAACGCAGCAGACCATCCACAGAATATTTAACACCAGCGCGTCCCACAGCTTTCCCATGAAGCGCCAGAATCCATTGTCGTAATTAAAAATCTCAGAAAACATTTTTTCACCCCTCTACACGATTATATCGGATATGGACATAAAAAGCAAATCTTAGTATACTGAGGATAACGGCGGCGCACCGCGCGCCGCGGGACGGAAAGGTGGTTTCTATGGCAGGAGCTTTCAGACGGGCTGCATCCCGGGAGATGGATAAATTAAAGAAGATGTCCGCAGGGGACAGAATCTGGTATCTGTGGGAATACTACAGATTTCACCTGTTCGTGTGCCTGGCCCTGCTGGCGGTCATCGGATATGCGGGGAGCATTCTCTACAGGAACAGCTTCGACACGGTGCTCACCTGCTATGTGGTGAGAAGTGTGGAGACGGAGAGCGGCGGGAATGCGGACGTCCGGCGGACGGGGATACGGCGGCGGACGGCTGGCTGGAGCGTGAGCTTTCCGCCTGCCTTCCGCTCGGAGAAAAGGAACTGGTGGAGGTGGACGATTCCCTGGTCATGAGCGCCGGCGAGGGCGTCTCCGATTATGTGTACGCTCCATGGCGCGCATCTCGGCGGCCATCTCGGCAGGCCAGCTGGATGTGATCATCGGGGATGCAGAGGTCATCCGCTACTATGGGGAAATGGGCGCGCTGGAGCCGGCTGCCTCCTGGGCGGATACGCGCCAGGGAACAGATGCTGCCCCCGGCAGTCCGGAGGACACCGTCTCCCTCTACGCCCTTTCCTTAAAAGATCTCCCCGCTCTCCAGCCGGCAGGAATTTCCATGGACGAGCCGTATTTCGCGCTGGTCAAAGGCTCCTCACATACCGGATACGCCGGGAAGATGTATGAATTTCTGAGGGATTTCCGGTAGATTGATCCGACCGCGGCACAAATCCCAGAGCGAGAGCCGTTTTCACGGACGCCTCATTGGAGGCGTCCGTTTCTATTTCCAGCGTCTCAAAGCCCAGCACGTCGCGGGCATAACCGATGATGGCCCGGCAGGCCTCGCAGGCATAGCCCTTTCTCCGGTGCGGGGCATAGATGTGATAGCCCAGTCCGCGGTCCGAAAGCCCCGCCTTTCCCACAATCTCCCCCGTGGCCGTCTCCTCCAGCGCCCAGATCCCATAGCCGAACACGCGGTACTGACTCCCGATGTAGGCGGCGAGGAGCTCCCGGTCCATGAACACCCGTCCGTTCTCCCCGTCCACCGGCTCCGCGCACAGCGGATCCGACGCCGTAAACTCCCGGATCGTCAGCCGTTTCGTCCTGGCGATCACCCAGGGGAGCCCCAGCCGGCGTCTCAGAACCCCCAGGAGAAATTCCTCGTCGATATCCTCCGCGCGCTCCACGGCGTAGGCGCAGGGCGACAGATCCTGGTCCGGCAATTCTTTGTTAATCACGCCGACAATGGCCCTGCCCGCCGCGGCTGCGGCAGACAGGGCCTCTCTCTCGTCCGATATGGTAACCGTGTATTCCCGGCCGTCCAGCCGGAGAGTCCTGTGTTCAACCATGTTATTTCTTCTCCGGCTCCGGGTAGGTCTCTCCGAAGGTCTCCACAGTGATCGTCTTAATCTTCTGCTCCTTCATCGGGCGGTCGTTCCAGTCGGTGCGGACAGCGGCGATCTTATTCACCACGTCCATGCCCTCGGTGATCATGCCGAAGGCAGCGTAAGCGCCGTCCAGATGCGGGGAATCCTCATGCATGATGAAGAACTGGGAGCCAGCGGAATCGGGGTGCATGGCTCTGGCCATGGAGAGCACGCCGGCGGTGTGGCGAAGCTCGTTGTGGAAGCCGTTCTGGGAGAACTCGCCGCGGATGCTGTAGCCGGGGCCGCCCATACCGGTGCCCTCCGGGCATCCGCCCTGGATCATGAAGCCCTTGATCACGCGGTGGAAAATCAGGCCGTCGTAAAAGCCTTATTCACCAGGCTGATGAAATTGTTCACAGTGTTGGGGGCAACGTCCGGGTAAAGCTCCGCCTTCATCACGTCGCCGTTTTCCATTTCGATGGTAATAATCGGGTTTGGCATATCGTTCAAATCTCCTTCGTTTTGCGTATATGCCTTATCATACCGCGAAACCGTCTCCGCGTCAATTTCATTCATATTTTGTTCACAAATCGTTCAGAAAACCTTTACACCTACAACATGATTTCTTCATCTTTTCCCTATATACTCTAACCATAGCAATAAAACATTGTTACCAATTTTTTTCATAATACCGGGCTGATGTAAGATCAGCTCTCCTCCCTTTTTCATAATAATAAACGAAAGAACCTCCCGCCAGCGGCGGGAGGTTTTTTCGTGCTGTCTGCCGCCGCCCCGTCACAGCTTTGGAAGCTTCACCCTGCGCGCCAGGAGTAACAGGGCGATCAGATTGGGCACGGCCATGAGTCCGTTTAAAATATCGGAGAGCTCCCACACGGCCCTGAGATTAAAAAGACACCCCAGGCAGACCGCGTTCAGATAAAGAAATCCGTAGCAGCAAAGAGCTCCCTTTTCCCCGCTCAGATAGCCGAGGGCCTGGCTCCCCAGATAAAACCAGGCGATGATGGTAGAGAACGCAAAGAGCGCCATGGAAACCGCGATCAGATACTCGCCCGCCCGGCCGAAATACACGGAGAAGCAGTAGGCCGTCAGCGCCCCGCCGTCCAGGAATGCCGGCGGCCCGCCAGACCGCCGAAGCGTGCACAGAATCGCAAGCGCCGTCAGCGTGCAGCTTAAAATCGTGTCAAAGAACACCTCGAACATGGCCCACATCCCCTGCTCCTCCGGCGTGGTATCCCCGGCGGTTCCGTGGAGGACGGCCAGGCTTCCAAGCCCGGCCTCGTTGGAGAACACGCCGCGGGACAGCCCATACTGCACGGCCCTGGAGATCCCATAGCCGGCGGCGCCCCCGGCCGCCGCCTCCAGACGGAACGCATCCTTAAATATAGAAAGAAGCACGCCGGGAACCTGCTGGAAGCAGGCGCCGACGATGACCAGGCAGGCCGCCATGTAGATGCCTGCGGAGAGCGGAACCAGCTTCTCCGCCAGGCCGGCGATCCGCTTCACCCCGCCCAGAATCACGGCCATGACAAGAGCCGTCAGCACCGCCCCCACCAGCCGGCGGTCTGCACAGAAGGTGTAGGACAGGCTCTCGGCGATGGAGTTGGCCTGCACCATGCTGCCCATTCCCAGGGACGAGAGCAGGCAGAGAAGCGCGTAGCAGCCAGCCATCCCTCTGCTCCCCGCGCCCCTCTCCATGTAGGCCATGGGCCCGTTCACCTGCCGCCCGTCCCCACGGCGGAACCGGTAACGGATCCCCAGCCAGACCTCCGCATAGGCCGTCATCATTCCGAGGAACGCGGACACCCACATCCAGAACAGGGCCCCGGGCCCGCCGGCGGTGATGGCCGTGGCCACGCCCACGATATTCCCCGTCCCCACGGTGGCCGCCAGCGCCGTGCAGACCGTGGCAAACTGGGAAATGTGCCCACCTCCGCCGGCGCCGGAGAACAGGCTGCCCGCCGTCCGGGAAAGCCATTCCTTAAGATGCAGGATCTGGAACAGCCGGAAGCGGACGGAGAGCCCCGCTCCCGCGGCGAGAAAGGCGGCCAGGAGCCAGGGGCCCAGACGATCTGGTGAAGCGTGTGAATCATACGGGTCTCCGGAAATTTCCATTTTTATTTCTTATTCTTTTTTCATGAAACTTATGCATTCACAGCTCAAATGTGCTATACTCTACTTGAGAATCCACATCAGAGAGGAAGCGCAGTCAGATGCCAGGTTTTACCACACACTACATTATCGGCATGAAGGCTTATAACGACTTAAAGAACAACCAGCTGAAGCACATTATCGCGAAATACCGCTGGCTCTATCAGCTGGGCGTTCAGGGGCCGGACATATTTTTCTACAACATCCCCATCCTGCGGCACAGGGACTACCGCAATGTGGGATCGTACATGCACGAGGCGCACGTGGGAGATTTCTTCCGCTGCTGCTTAGCGCACATCTCACAGATCCGCTCCAGACAGCAGAAGGAGCAGGCCATCGCCTACTTCTGCGGATTTCTGTGCCATTACATCGGGGACTATATCTGCCACCCCTTCGTCTACGGGCGCATCGGCTACGATATAGACAACCCCTCCACGAAGCACCACGGGAAACACGCGTTTCTGGAGAATGAGATCGACGCCATCCTGTTAAAAAAATACAAGCACAAAAAACCGTCGGAGTTCAACCAGGCGGCCACCATCTGCTTAAACGGCCAGGAGACCCAGTTTATCTCCCGGTTTCTGGCGTCCTGCATCAACGAGACCTACTACCCCATCACCTACCGGAACAACTTCCAGGTGACTCCGGCCATGATCCACCGCTCCATCCTGGCCATCCGCTTCGGATGCCGTACGCTGTCGGACAAGTCGGGGCGGAAAAAGCACCACATCGAGCGGGTGGAGTCCATTTTCCTCAAAAATCCGGTGGCGTCGGCGAAGATCGTCACCGACACCATCTCGGACCACCGGGAGAGCCTAAATTTAAGCCATCAGGTCTGGGTGAACCCGTGGAAGAAATCCCTGGCCTCCACGGCGTCGTTCGTGGATCTGTTCCACCAGTCGCTCATGAAGTGCAGCCAGGTTTACTACCTCTTAAACGAAATCATAAGCAGCCAGGTGCCCATGGAGGAGCAGGATTTCCACCGGATTCTGCAGGAGCTGGGGAGCTACTCCTATCACAGCGGCCTCCCGGTGAAATAACAGGCTAAACAGTTTCCCGCAGAAATTCTGTCAGCTTATGGACCGGCATGGGCCTCGCATAGTAGAACCCCTGTATCTTCTCTGTCCCAAGCTTCGCCAGATATTCCATCTGTTCCCTGGTTTCCACTCCCTCGGCGACCACTCCCATCCCCAGATCGTGAAACATGTGGAGCAGGTTCTCCAGCAGGATGCGGTTTCTGGAATCTGTCAGCGTATCGCCCACCAGGCTCCTGTCCAGCTTGATACACTCAAAATCATACTTGGCCACCGCCGAAGCGTTGGAATATCCGACTCCGAAATCGTCCAGATAGAAGCAGAAGCCGCTGTCCAGCATTCGGTGAATGGTATTTCCCACGACGCGGGATTGCCCGCCAGCTGCTGCTCGGTGATTTCAAATTTAATCTGCTCCCTGGATATCCCGTACTCCTTCATCATCTCCAGAATCTGCCGTCCAGCCGGGGATTTTCAAGCTGTGTCATGGACAGGTTGACGGATATGGCCTTCAGGCCAGGAGTTGTCCCGCTGCTTAAAAGACGGCACGAATCCCTGAGCACCAGCCAGAAGATGTCGTCGATCATCCCCGCCGTCTCCGCAATGGGAATGAACTCCGACGGCGGAATGTACTCTCCGTCCTCATTCTTCATCCGCACCAGCGCCTCCGCCGAGCAGAAGCTTCCGTCCTCCAGGCAGAGGACCGGCTGATACCATACCTCGAACGCATGCTGGTTCAGCGCTTCCCGCAGACGTAAGAATATCTTTCTCCGCCGCACCATCCGCTCCGACAGCGTGCGGTCAAAGCGGATCCACAGATGATCGGAGCGCTTCATCACCGACAGCAGATAGTCCAGCGCCTCCATCACATAGTTGGCATTCCGGGGATGGCCGTCGGAAACATAATGGCCAAACACGGCCTGCAGCTTCTCTGACTTCGCCCCCAGCGTCCAGCAGTCCTCGAACCGCTCCTGCAGCCTGTCCTCAAAAGCCCGCCGCTCCTCCTCCGGCATACAGGGCATGACGACCGCGCAGGTCACTCCGATGTAGCGGTATACGGACGCGCTCTTTTCCAGATTTTCCAGCCAGGAGCAACTGAATATAAAAATTCATTGCCAGTCTGATGTCCGTAGCGGTTATTAATCACGCTGAAACTGGCGAGCGTGACCAGATAGACCTGGAACCGCTGCTCTCCCGCCGTCCTCAGCTCGATGTCCGAGAAAAAGCTGTTGCGGTTGCCCAGGCCCGTGATGCTGTCAAATCCCCTCTTCTGGCTGTGGGAGCCCAGAAACAGAATCAGCTCCACAAACGCCGCGATAATTCCGTTTAACAGAAATTCCGGGTACATTATCTGCAGAACCATCAGCGCCAGCACCATCGGCGAGAAAATTCTGATCGTGCGTTTCATCTCTTTACTGATGCTCACCCTGTGTCTGAAATAGCAGATCACCATCAGCACCATCTCCGCGGCCACCACCGCGTATCCCAGGGAATTGAGCGGCCCGCGGTGATAGGTTCCCTCCGCGTCGAACCAGAACAGAAAACCGAACTCCAGATTCAGAAGCACGGCGGCTGCATAGAGCACAGTGAGGCCGCCCACCATCCGCACGGCCCGTTTCATACAGTGCTGGTCATACACGTGCTCCAGCATCTTACCGAACACGAAGAGCGCGATCACAGATCCCGACAATACAGCCAGAATAAAATATACGGTATTTGCAAATAGATTCACTTCAAGGGGAACGGCACTGCCCTGCTTCAGCAGCAGCGTGCACATGATATTCCAGACAATACAGAAGGCCGCCAGGAACAGGCCCGCCCAGAAGCATCTGACTGCCGGCGTGAGGACACGCCTCCTGTAATTTAAGTTCAGAATTAAAATCACCAGCAGTAGAAAGGAAATGACTTCCGTGATTAAGGACCAATACCCCATGTGTTTTCTCCTCTTCTGTAAATTATAATGTGCCATTAATCAAAACAACAATGTCTGATCCTGCAGCCATCTCGGTATAAAAATATGATATTTAATTCCATTATACGCAATAATTTACGTGAAATCAAGTATATTAAAAATGCCGCAAAGGCATCGGTCTCCGACGCATCTGCGGCATTCTCTTTCCATTTTCCTAATTTCTACTGTCCCGCTCCCGGTCCCACGACGGGCTCCGTGGGTTCTGCGGCGGTCTCAGCCTCTGTCTCCTCCGTCTCACTCTCCTCGGCGGCCATCGCTGCGGAATCCGCGTTGTTCTCGCCTGCGGCCAGCTCCACGTTGACGAACCACTGGCTCGGGTCGTTCTCCGTTCCCTCGGGAAGGATTCCCACGATCAGCGCGTACTGGTCATAGAGTCCGCCCAGGGAATTGTCGTTGGAGAGGGCGATGGAAGAATCCTGCACTGCCACGATGTCGTTGAACTCACAGGCTAAGTCGCTGGCGTAGAGGAGCGCCTCGTCCTCGGGAATATCGTCGGCCACGACCCAGGTGAGAGCCAGCTTCTTCTCGTCCTCATTTAAGAAGAACTGCATGTGCTTTCCGTAGGGGTACTCGCTCTCGTCGTTGAAGAAGGAGTCGGCGTCGTCAGCCACCTGCTGCCAGTCGATCTCGATCTCTCCCGCCACCGGCACGCCTCCTCCGGGCACGTTCTCCGCGTTCAGCTCGGGGGCAACGATGGTACTCTTTGTGCATCCAGTCAAAAATGCGCCGCATAACAGGGCCATTAAAATTCTCTTTGTCATTTGGGTAAACCTCCTTTTGCCTGCCTATTATATAATAAGCTTTTATTTTTTTACAGTGGTTTTCGCAAAATGTCATAAAATCTTCACATTTTTTGCTTGTGTTTTCCAGACATCGGTGCTATTATGTTCAATATAATAATTTTTTCTAAATTTTTGAACAAACTTGCCGCCGGATTTCCCACGGCACACACTCACACTGGAAAGGAAACTGACATGAACAAGAAACATCCGCATCCCATCGACTGGGGCATCACACTGATCCCCCTGCTTATCATATTTGTGCTGTCCGCGCTCCTCATGATGAACCCGGAGGCCTCCCGGCAGACCATCGCCAGGCTGCGGTTCTTCTTCGTCAACCAGATGGGATTTTTCTATCTGCTTCTGGGGCTGGCGGTGCTTCTGATCGCGCTGTGGCTGGCGCTTTCCCACTATGGAACATCCGTCTGGGGACGCTTGAAAAGCCCCGCTACAACACGTTCAGCTGGGGAGCGATGATTTTCACCTCCACCATGGCGGCGGACATCCTCTACTGGTCCCTCATCGAGTGGCTCATTACTACAACGCCACCCCCTTCGCCATGGAGAACATGACGCTTGCCGAAAAACAGGACTGGTCCTCGGCCTACCCGCTGTTTCACTGGGGGCCGATCCCCTGGGCCTTCTACATTCTTCCGGCGGTGGCTTACGCTACATGATGTTCGTCAAAGGCCGGAAGCGGCAGACGCTCTCCGAGGCCTGCCGCTACACGCTGGGCGATAAGGTGGACCGGCTGCGGGGCGCATCATCGATATTTTTGCGGTGGTGGGACTGCTGGCGGGGACGGCGACCACGTTTTCCGTGACCATCCCGCTCCTCACGGCGGCAGTGTCCCGCGTGACGGGACTTTCGGCCTCCACCGGGCTGTCCATCCTGTTCCTGGTCACCATCGGCGTGGTGTTCATGGCGGCGGTGCTCTGGGGCATGAGGGCCATCTCCCATCTGGCCTCCATCTGCGTGATCGTCTTCGGGATTCTGGCGGCCTCCTTCTGGATCGCAGGCCCGAAAATCTACATGCTGGAGACGGCTGTGACCGGCATCGGCACCGTGGTGCAGAATTTCGTCCGCATGTCCACCTGGATGGACCCCTTACGCCTGTCCTCCACCGGGGGCAACGGCTTCCCGCAGGACTGGACCGTCTACTACTGGGCCTACTGGATCGCCTGGTTCGTGGCGACGCCGTTTTTCATCGCCCAGATCAGCGAGGGGCGCACCATCCGCGAGACTGTGCTGGGCGGACTCTCCTGCGGGCTGGCAGGCACCTACACCTCCTTCGTCACCTTCCAGGGCTTCGGCCTCTATCAGCAGGTGACAGGGAAGGCCGACATCGCCGGGGCGCTCTCGGAGGGAGCCAGCATCCCGGATGCCATCCTCATGATCTTCGACCAGCTCCCCTACACGAATCTGGCGCTGGTGCTTCTGATTCTGGCCATGATCGCGTTTTACTCCAGCACCTTTGACGCCATCACGCTGGTCATCGCCGGCTACTCGGAGAAGGATCCGGCCAGACAGGCGGAGCCGCGAAAGGGCCTCAGGATTTTCTGGGCCGGCGTATTCCTGCTGCTGCCCATCGCACTTCTGTTCGCGGAAAGCACGCTGTCCATGCTGCAGACCATCGCCATCATCGCGGCGTTTCCGCTGGGGATTATCATTATTTTGATCGTGCGGAGTTTTCTTAAGGATCTCCGGGATTCGGAGAAATCGTGCAGATGACGAAAAAGATCGCAAAAAAGAGGAGTTGAATCCTCTTTTTGTTTACGCGAAGAAAAATGGAATCTATTCCCAAAATTTATTGATAAATTCAGTTTTTTGGCGTATACTACAGATATGGAGGTGATACCGTGAAACGGCTTGAACGCCAGGATTATCTGAACTGGCTGATCCAGCATAAAGATAAACAGATTATCAAGGTAGTGACCGGCGTCCGGCGCTGCGGAAAATCAACGATTTTCGAGATATACCGCGATTATCTTTTGTCCCAGGGGATTCTTCCCGGCAGATCATCGCACTGAATTTTGAGGATCTGGACTATGAAGAGCTGACGGACTACCGCGCGCTGTATCAGTATGTGAAGGAACGCCTTTGTCCGGATAAAATGAACTATATTTTCCTGGATGAAATCCAGCATGTGGACGCCTACGAAAAAGCCGTGGACAGCCTGTTTTTAAGGGAAAACTGCGACGTATATATCACAGGCTCCAACGCCTGGTTCATGTCGGGCGAGCTGGCCACGCTGCTCACCGGACGCTACGCCGAGCTCTCCATGATGCCGCTCTCCTTCGCCGAGTTCTGCGACGGACTGGACGAGGAGAGAAAAAGCCTTCCGCTGAACGAAAAATTCACACAGTACATGGAGACCGGGTCTTTTCCCTACGTTCTGAAATATCAGTATGGCCCGGCGGAGGCCAGGGAATACATGGACGGGATTTATCACACAATTCTTTTAAACGACGTGGTAAAGCGGCTGAAAATCTCCGACGTGAACATGCTGGAATCCGTGACGCGCTATCTGATGCACAACATCGGAAACCGTACGACGCCATCCACGATCGCCAACACCATGGTTTCCAGGCAGCGCAAGATCGACCCCAAGACCGTGGACCGCTACCTCCGCGGACTGACGGACAGCCTGCTGTTTTACGAGGCCAGACGGTACAATATAAAGGGAAAGGAGCTTTTAAGCTCCATAAGCAAATATTACGTCTGCGATATCGCCATGCGGAACATGCTTGTGCGGGGCAGGGATTCCGACATCGGACACATTCTGGAAACCTCGTATATCTGGAGCTGCGCCGCAGAGGCTATGACGTCTTCGTGGGGCAGTACGGCACAGACGGAGAGATCGACTTTGTCGCCATCAGAGACGGACAGCCGGAGTATTACCAGGTCGCGCAGACTGCCCTGGAAGACCGGGTGCTCCAGCGCGAGCTGGCCCCCCTTAGGAAAATCCAGGATAATTACCCGAAATACCTGCTCACTCTCGATGAGCTCTTCGGAGAGATGAATTACGACGGCATTCAGAAGAAGAATGCCCTGAAGTGGATGCTTGAGAAGGCGTGATGCTCCTGCACAGGACATCACGCCTTCTTCTCCCCGTCCATATTCTCCGTATCCCTCACGATATACACCGGCCGGTCCTTGAGCTCCGCGAACAGGATCGCGATGTACTCCCCGATGATGCCGATGAGCAGGAACATCACCGCGAACATGAAGCACAGAAGCACCACGATGGTGGCGTAGCCGCTGGGCGTCCCGTACTTGGCCCAGGTCCAGATCGTGTAGATCATCACTAAAAGCCCCAGGAATGCCACGCCGACGCCGGAGTAAATCCCCAGTTTCAGCGGCAGGTCCGAAAAGCACAGGATCGTGTTGATGGAAAATTTCATCAGCGACCGGATGCTGTACTTGCTCTCGCCGGCAAACCGCGGCCTGGCCTCGTACTGGATCGTGGTTCTCTTAAATCCGATGTTCTGCACGTATCCCCGCAGGAAACGCACCTTCTCCCGGTAGTTCTCCCGGAGCACCCGGGCCGCGTCGGCGGTCAGGGCAAAGAAATCGGAGGCGTTGGGCTCAAAGTGCACGTCCGACACCCGGTTGATAAGGCTGTAAAACGCGGCGGAGGTGAAATTTTTAATGAGTCCCGCCGTCTTATTCTTTGTGCGGACCATGTTGATGACCTCATAGCCTTCCTCGAACCTGTCGAGAATCTCCTGTACGCACTCCAGCGGGTGCTGCAGGTCCGCGTCCATGCAGACCACGCCGTCGCCCCGGGCATAGTCGATGCCTGCGATCATGGCCGCCTCGTGGCCGAAATTCCTGGAGAAGTTGATGACCTTCACCAGAGGATCCTGCCCCGCCAGGCGTCTCAGTATGTCAAGGGAGCCGTCCTGGCTCCCGTCATTTACAAAAATCAGCTCGTAGTCCCAGCTTAAATCTGCGAAGATGCGCTTCGCCTCCCGGTAGAACTCGTCCAGGGATTTCTCCTCATTGTAAACTGACACTACGACGGATATCTTCTTGTCCATCCTGGTTTTCCTCGTCTTTTCCCGTTATTTCCGGAAGCTGCCTCCCTACCAGACCTCGATCTCCAGATCCGAGTGGGCCGGCACCCGCTTTTCTTCCGGAGGAAGCTCCATGTAGTCCCCGTAGACCCAGGTGAGCACCTCATGCCAGCCCTTCGGCGCCATGAGCTTTACCCCCTCGAAGTCCAGATCCACCGTCTGACCGCACCAGTCGTCCAGGAGCGTCACGTAGAGGTAATCCGGCTGGTAGTTGCTGTAGTACCAGAGGGAGGTCTCCTTTTTCCAGTCCTTCACCGCCAGCACGTCCTGCGCCCTGACAAGAAGCTTCATCGGGATGAAACGCCCCACATTGGCCAGGCCGGCGACGAAAATCCTGTTCAACAGGCTGTACTTTCCGTAGTCCAGCTTATAGCGGTGCCCCATGGCCATGCCGTAGACCGCTTTCTGCAGGAATTTGGCGAACTCTGCCCCCGCCCGGCTCTCCGGCAGGCGGTCGAGAATGAAGATATCCACCCACAGATGGTTTAACTTCCCCTCGTAAAATTCCATCATCCCGCTGTCCTTGCGGGTGCGGCTGTTCAGGTAGATGATCCTGGGGGTGAAGTCGAAAAATGCCTTCCCGCCCCGGTAGTCCCCCGGCATCACAAGCTCCATATTCCCGGGCAGCTCCTTCTTCGCCGCCCGCACGAACGCCTCGTAGTTTTTCCTGGTCATGGACACGTCCGCGTCGTCGTCCCAGGGGATGAAGCCCTGGTGGCGGACGGCCCCCAGAAGCGTGCCAGAATCCAGCGCGTATTTTATGTTGTATTTCCGGCAGATGCGGTCGATCTCCTTTAAGATCTCAAGCTCCGCCTCGTGTACTTTCTTTAAATCGTACCCCACTCGTATTCTCCTTTCGCCTGCGGCCCCGGCGTCTTCCCGCTACTGCTCCAGCGCCTCGCGGATCACCTTTGCCATGTAGTCGATCTTCTCATCCGTCATGCCCGGGTACACGCCGACCCAGAAGGTGTCGCGCATGATGCGGTCCGTATTTTCCAGGCTTCCCACGATCCGGTAGCCTGCGCCGGCCTCCCGCATCTGGTCAAAACAGGGATGCTTCGTCAAGTTTCCGGCAAACAGCATCCGAGTCTGGACGCCCTTTTTCTCCACATACTGCACCACACGATTGCGGTCCACGCCCTCCCGGCAGGTGATGAGGAATCCGAACCAGCTGGGATCCGAGTTCTCACAGGCTCCGGCAGAATCAGCCGGTCCTCTGTGCCGGCGAGCGCCGCCTTCAGCCTGGCAAAATTGTGTTTTCTGCGCTCCACGAAGGAGGGGAACTTCTTAAGCTGTGCGCAGCCGATGGCCGCCTGCATGTCGGTGGCCTTTAAATTATATCCGAAATGGGAGTAAACATACTTGTGATCGTAGCCCAGCGGCAGCTCCCCGTACTGCCTGTCAAAGCGGTGCCCGCAGAGATTGTCCACGCCGGACGGACAGGAGCAGTCGCGGCCCCAGTCGCGGAAGGAGCGGATGATCTTATTTAAGAGGGGGTTGTCGGTATACACCGCTCCGCCCTCGCCCATGGTCATGTGGTGCGGCGGATAGAAGCTGGAGGTGCCGATGTCCCCCACGGTGCCGGAAAAGTACGTCTTTCCGTCCAGGGTGTACTGCGTTCCCAGCGCGTCGCAGTTGTCCTCCACCAGCCACAGGCCGTATCTGTCACAGAAGGCCTTGACCGCTTTTAAGTCGAAGGGGTTGCCCAGCGTGTGGGCCAGCATGACGGCCTTCGTCCGCTCTGAGCGGGCCGCCTCCAGCATGGTCACGTCGATGTTGTACTGCGGGATGGTCACGTCCACGAACACCGGCACCGCGCCGTACTGGATCACCGGCGTCACGGTGGTGGGGAAGCCCGCGGCCACGGTGATCACCTCGTCGCCCCGGCGGATCTGGCGGTCCCCCAGAAGCGGGGAGGTCAGCGCCATGAACGCGATCAGGTTCGCGGAGGAGCCGGAGTTCACCAGTGAGCAGTAGCGCACGCCCAGATACTCCGCCAGCGCCCGCTCAAATTCGTCGGTGTAGCGGCCGGAGGTGAGCCAGAACTCCAGCGCGCTGTCCACCAGATTCACCATCTCCTCCGAGTCGTAGACACGGCTGGCGTAGGGGATGCGGTCGCCCTCCGTAAAGTCCTTGTTCTGATTGTGATATTTATTGCAGTAATCCGCCACCAGATCCAGAATCTGCCGGCGGTCTCTCTCTCTATTCTCCATCTCTGTCTCCTCTGAAAAAATGTTCAATCTGTTCGTCCGTCACGGACTCCATATCGGCGCCGTCCAGATAAGCCCGGTACCATTCCACGGTCATGGCCACAGCCTCCTCCAGGTGGAACCTGGGTCTCCAGCCGAACACGCTCTTTACCTTGGAGCAGTCCAGCTTTAAGAAATTCGCCTCGTGGGGGCCTCCGTCCGGCTCGCTTCTCCAGGACGCCCTGCCGCCCCAGTACCGGCAGAACAGATCCGCCAGCTCCCCGGTGGTCACGCAGTCGCAGTCGTCCGGTCCCACGTTGTAGCAGCCCGCAAACGCCTTGTCCTCGTACTGCCGTTTTGCGATGGTTAAGTACACCGCCAGGGGCTCCAGCACGTGCTGGTAGGGCCTGGTGGAGCCGGGATTTCTTAAGACCAGCTCCCGCCCGGCAGCCGCCGCGCGGAACGCGTCCGGAATGATGCGGTCGGGGGCGAAATCGCCGCCGCCGATGACATTGCCGGCGCGGGCCGTGGAGATGGCGCAGTCCCTTCCCTCGAAGAAGGATTTCTCATAGCTGTGGGTGGCCAGCTCCGAACAGGATTTGCTGTTGGAATAGGGATCGCGGCCGTCCAGCCGGTCGATCTCCCGGTAGCCGTACTCCCACTCCCGGTTCTCGTACACTTTATCCGTGGTCACGTTTAAGAAGGATTTCACCGACGGGCAGAGGCGCACGCACTCCAGCACGTTGACGGTGCCCATCACGTTGGTCTCGTAGGTGTAGACCGGATCCTTATAGGAATCCCGGACAATGGGCTGGGCCGCCAGGTGAAACACGATCTCCGGCTGCACCCGCTCAAACACTCTCTGCATTGTCTCCCGGTCGCGGACATCGCCCGCCACCGACTCAAGCTTCCCTTCCAGGCCGATGATATAGTAGATCGCCGGGTCCGTGGGCGGATCCAGGGAATACCCGGTCACCTGTGCGCCGGCCTTTATAAGCGTCCGGCTGAGCCATGACCCCTTAAAGCCTGTATGCCCCGTGATCAGTACCCGCTTTCCTCTGTAAAACTCCAGTAACTCCATCAGTTTTCCCACACTTTCCAGGGGGCCTCCCCCTTACTCCACATTTCCTCGAGCTGCATCTTGTCCCGCTGGGTGTCCATGCACTTCCAGAAGCCGTTGTGCTTGTAGGCCATGAGCTGGCCGTCCCGCGCCAGGTCCTCCAGCGGCTTCTTCTCAAACACCGTGGCGTCGCCCTCGATATAGTCGAACACGCCGGGCTCCATCACCATGAATCCGCCGTTTATGAGGCTTCCATCGTCGTCGTTCTTCTCGCGGAAGGCGTTGATATTATTGTCCCCGTCCACATCCAGGACGCCGAACTTCTGCCCCACGTTAACCGCAGTGATCGTGGCGATCTTCCCGTGCTTTTTGTGGAACGCCAGCAGCGCGGCAATATCCACATCCGCCACCCCGTCGCCGTAGGTCAGCATGAAGGTCTCACCGCCCACATAGTCCCGGATCCGCTTGATGCGGCCGCCGGTCATGGTGTGAAGGCCGGTGTCCACCAGCGTCACCTTCCACGGCTCCGAGTAGTTGTTGTGCACCTCCATCTGGTTGTTGGCCAGGTCGAAGGTCACATCCGAGGTGTGCAGGAAATAGTCGGCGAAAAATTCCTTCACCACGTACTGCTTGTACCCCAGACAGATCACGAACTCGTGGAATCCGAACTGGGAATAGTATTTCATAATGTGCCAGAGAATGGGCCTCTCGCCGATCTCGATCATGGGCTTCGGCTTCAAATGGCTCTCCTCGCTGATTCTTGTCCCGAAGCCGCCGGCTAAAATCACAACTTTCATCTCGCAAATTCCTCCATGCCGTCCTAATGACGGAATACGTTTAGATTGTTTTCTTCCAATATCTGAAGGGCGCTCCGTATCTTGTCCGCGCCTCTCGTGTACTCGATGATGCTGCTGAGCTCCTCGTCGCCCAGCTCTTTATAGTGGAGAACCGCCTCCACCTGTTCATAGCCCCGCTCCTTCCTGTACTTCGCCTTGTCAAGCTCCGTCCAGGTGGTATAGAGGTTTCCGGCCAGAAACATCACTGTAAACGCCGCGGCCAGAACCCGCAGAAGCGTCCGTCTGCGCCTCTGCTCCCAATATTTCGACGCCAGCGCAAAGGTGAGAAGGATGCCGATGATCCCCACCTGGAACTGCAGCGCGTAGCGCGAGCTCATGCCGTAATTCTCATCCCCGAAAATCCACCGGGAAATGAGGATCAGCACATGGTTCATGCCCCCCGCCGCCAGGCAGAGAAGGGGGAACACGGTCCGCTCCCAGATGCCGCAGGCGAAATTGAGCCACAGCGCCAGCAGATAGGCCGCCGCCGCCGCAAGCCCGACAAGCGAGGCCTGCGTCCCCGTAAGATGCAGCTTATCCAGAATCACCTCGCCGCCCAGAATCATGGAGGCGAAGGATTTGAGGAAAAATTTGATAAAAACTTCGGTTCTCCAGCATCGAGGGAATCAGACTGGCGCTTACGGAGTTCCTGTCGTAATCCTCGGTCAGCGTGGAATTGCTGAGCATGTATAAAAGCAGCGGAATCAGCGCGCAGATCCCCAAAATCACCCAGATCTTCCGGTCCCGCTTTCCATCCATCAGATCCAGAAGCCAGAAGCACCCGTAGGCCAGCAGAAGCGTCGCCGTGTAGATGGCGCAGTAGGGCCCCGCCACCCCCAGCGTGATGACGAAGGGCAGCACGCCCAGAAGCACCGCATCCTTCGGCCCTGCCTTCCCGCAGCGCACCCGGTCCAGCACCATAAAATGATAGTAAAACAGGGCAAAGGCCAGAAAATGGGCCCAGCCGCTGCCGTTTACCAGCATCTCCCACTTGTTGAGGCTGAATACAATGACCATCAGCGCCGCGAACCAGAGGCAGGAAATCTCCTTCCTCCCCGCGTAGACCGCCAGCATCACCGCCGAGAGCCCCAGCCCCAGCACGCCCGCCACACGGTCCGCCAGAAGGCTTAAGCCAAACACCTCCACATTGATCAGCCGCCCCAGGTAGTTGATGGGGATTCTGGTCAGGACATCCGGCACGAAAAATTTATCCGGATCCCACACGTCCGGCAGATAGGAATTGATCAGCCGGATATAATCGGAGTAGACCACGTCCACCGTGGCCATCTGTATATAAATCAAACAGAAGACGGTCCCCAGAACGGGCAGACCGAAGTAAAACCATCTGCGGTTCATCGCTCTTCCTCTTCGTGAAATTTTCATCTAGTATACTCTATTCCCGCCCGTAATTCAAGAATCAGTCTGCACGGATGTGGACGATCAGCGCCATTTTTTCCGTCCCGCGCTGCTCGTCGGCGTCCTCGGTGTAAAAATTCGTCTCAAATTCCAGGGGAATCCACTGGTAGGGCTCCGCCTCCAGCGTAAACACCTGAGAGGCCGCCGTGAGCGAAAGCTCCGCCAACTCCTCGCCGCCGGAGGTCACCGTGATGGTCTCGTCCCCCGTAAGCGCGCCCGGATAGTAGCAGTCCAGCACAATCTTTCCGGTGCCTCCCGCCATGACGCGGATGGCCGCCTTCTGGTCCATCCAGCCGTCCCGGTAATAGCCGGAGGTGATCTCACATTTCAGATTCCGCACAAAGGCGGTGATGTCCTTGAACGCGTTCTGCTCCGGCACCTCCGTGAGAACCAGCATGTCGTCGGTCACCTGCCCGAAGGCGCGGATGTCATCCACGATGGTAACTTCAAGCCCCTCAGCCCGGCGGTTTTGGTCGTAAACCTTGAAAAACGTATCTCTGGTAAAATCGCTCATCTCATAGCTGTCGCCGATGATGTAGATATGTTTCCCAAAGATCGCATCGCCGTAGATCCCATAGGTCTCCCCGGCCAGCGAGTTGTAGCGCAGCTGGTTGGGCCAGAGATAGATGTTCGGATACTGGGCCCGGTAAAAGGTCTCCGTGGGAAGCATCAGGAGCAGATAGCCGAAGACCAGCACCGGCCACAAAAGTCCGCTGCTCATCCCGCTCCGCCCCGCGCCTCCCGGCGCATCCCACTGCCCCGCCATATAGCAGATGAACAGCAGCGCCATGGCGTAGGACACATACACCCAGCGCATCTCCACGCGGATCGTGACGCTGGAACAGCCGATGCACATGGCGATAAACACGAAAAACAGGGCCAGATTTTTAAGCCGCAGCCCCCGCCCCGCGGGCTCTGCCAGAAGCTTAAAGAAAAACAGGGCAATCATCACCGCCAGCAGGCACGCAGATACAACCACCAGCGCGCGCACGCTTCCCGGTGAGTCCGCATACCGCATTCCGTTTAAATGCTCCGGCCCCGCGTTGACGCCGAACACGTAGAGCACCTGGCTGACCGCAAACCGGAAAGCCTCCCCCACATGAAACGTGTCGGCCACGTCGGTGCCCGCCGTCCCCGCCGGAGACAGCGTGCCGATGGTGGCCATCCGTATGGCCATCACCATCAGGAAATCCAGAACGGCCAGTCCCCAGAGCATGATCCTCCGCTCCAGCTTCATAGCCAGCGCCAGGAAAATCACGACTATGAGCACCATGTAACGCTCGTGCACAAAGCAGGTTAAAAAGTAAAGAATCAGCGAGAGCTTAAGCCCCCACTCCCGTTCCTCATTCAGATACACATAAAGGCCATAGAAAATTCCCAGGGCGCCCCAGAGCGCGAAGGTCTCCATCATGCCGTAGAGCTGCCCGATCTGGTAATAGGCCATCCGCGACAGCAGATAGAGAATCCCGCAGAAAACAGGCACGATGCGCCCGCCGCCCACCTTTTTCCCGATCAGATAGATCGTGAAGGCCACCAGCACATTGAGCACGATGTTGATGGGCACAATCCAGGTCACATGCGTCCCGATAAGCCCCAGGAGCACATAGGAAATCAGATAAAAGATGAAGCGGAACCTGGTGCCGCCCACGGGAAACACGTACTCCCAAAACGACTGCTCCCCGTAGCAGGACCACAGATACAGATCATCCATGTAGAGCCCCTTCATCTCGATATTCCGGTTGATAAAAAAACCAAACGCCAGGAGAATGGCGAACACTGCCCACCATTCTCCCGCACTCTGCCTATTTCGCATAGTAAGCCTCTTTAAAATACTCTAAATTTTTCCGTGCATCCTCCGACGGCTCCCCGTCCAGATCCACGGTGCCGATGGCGTTGCCGTGCTCCGTCCTAAGATCGGTGAGACTGCCGTCCTCCAGCATGTAGCAGAGGATATCCCACACCCGAGCCCGGCTCCACGAAGCCGGCCTGCACGTAGATAAAGTCGATCTTTGCCCAGTCCAGATACTCTTTAAACTGAGCTAAGGTCTTTACCAGGTGCACGTCGCCGCCGCTTCCGCTCATGTCATTGTAGGTCTGCGCGATGCAGGGGAACGAGAGCACCTCCGGCTCCTCGCCCACGGCCAGAAGCCTGGTCCTGGGATTGACCTCCAGCATGTTCCAGATGGCCGCGTTGCCGCTGTCGATCATGTCCTGGTGGGCCTTCGCCCGATGGTCAAAATATCCGGAGTGCACCAGGTTCACCGGCGAGAACCCCACGGCTCCCGCCCAGTTGGTGCACATCATCACCACCACATTTAAAAGCAGCATGGGCGCCGCCAGCCGCGGCATAATCTCCAGACGCGTCTTCTTTGTAAAATAATCGAGCGCCACCATGGCCTCCACAACCACCAGGCAGTAGAACAGCATGAAATAATTTCCGTCCACCTGCCACAGCATCCGCAGGCTGACAATGCTGGCAAGCCCCACCACGGTCATCAGCGAGCACACGTACTTGTGCTGATGCTCCCGGACGCGGGCCACCTGGATCGTCTTCATGCGCCGCGCCAGCACGATCACCACCAGAAAGACCAGTATGAGCCCCGAGCCCCAGGCGATGACCACGTGGGCCATGTCCTCCCCCACCGGCGCGATGAGGACGCCGAAGAGGCGCTTCACCAGGTTGATCCAGCCCTCCGCCGACAGCAGCTCGCCGCCGCTGTTGGGAACCTCCGCAGCGTTGAAAGGATATCTGAGCTTAAATCCGATTTTGTTTAGGAGACCGGTAAATACCGAGGTCACCGGGACTCCCGTGAGGAAAAATGTCCGGGCCCACACGCCGATGAGCGCCAGCACCTCCGGAATCACCAGGATCCACCAGCGGTCCGCCAGACGGATTTTTACCAGCTTATGCTTCACCAGGCACACCACCGATACCACCAGCACCAGGCTGGAGAACACGACGGCCGTCGGCTTCATGGCATAGCTTAAAATCAGTGCGCTCCCGCCCATCAGAAGATAGGGCTGCCGTTTCTCCCGCATGTACTGCATGACGAAATAAATGGCCATCAGCTGGAAGAACAGGGTGATGGCGTCGGTCTTCGCCGAGGCCCCCATGTTCATGATCGCCGGGATGCAGGCGGCCACCGCCACGGTTCTCCAGGCCGCGCGCCGGGAAGATAAGTGACGGACCAGCATATAGATGCAGACCAGCGTTCCCACGGTGACCCACAGGTTAAACGCCGGAATGTAGCTGTAGGATTTGAGGTCCGCAAACGGCATGGTCAGAATCTCCAGCCCCTTGGGATAGGTGTAGACCACATTGTTCATCCCCAGGTTTTCGTAGATTCCCAGGCCCGCGTTCAGCACGTACTGGCTGCGCACGCTGTAATGGAGCGTATCGTAGTCCATGGCGATGTTGATGCGCCCGGCCTGCAGAAATACCATGGCCGCCGCGATGGAGAGGAACAGCCTCTGCTTTCTTCCGACCATCATGTAGTGCTTCGGAACCTCCTCCTCCACCTCCTCCACGATTGCCAGGGAAAAGAGCAGCACACCGGACAGCAGGATGATCTTCCGGATCAGAAAGATATCGCCGACGCCAAACAGTGATAAGATGCAGATTCCCGCGATCACTGCGGCGCAGCCACCATGAAATTGACTGCCATTTTCTCCTGAAATTCCATCTCATAGGTCAGTTTATAGAGAGCCACCTTCCGGATGCACCGGCCCAGCAGAATCAGATAGAGCACATAGGCCAGCGCAATGAGAAGGGGCAGAAATATCTGATGGCACCAGGTAAACACAACAATAATGACGATCAGGAAGAAATTCCTGCTGGCGTTCCTCTTGCATTTTTCCAGCACAAACCAGAAGAGCAGGAACGTCCCCAGAAGCTCCGCTCCCATGATCAGTGTCTCCCGTCTGACAAGGATCTCTCCCAGGGGGCCCGCCGCAAACAGGCCTGCGATTCCCGCAAGGAGGACGAACATCGTCACTCCCCCTACAATCCCTGCAAATAGTTTCCCCTGTTTTTCCATGTTACCTCCCGTTATTCTCCCACTTAATTAATCCACCGCAAAAAATCCGTCGATGCGGTTTTCCAGATCAAACATGTTGTTGTACTGCATGATTCTGGTCTCCGCAAACACCGGGGGCTCCTCCCCGTCCCAGGGATGCCACAGGCCCTCCCCGTCCTTGTATCCAAGGAAATGAACTGCCAAAGCCTCCCGGCTCATTCTGTCCAGCAGGTAATTGTAACCGGACAGCTTAAGATTTGCCCTCTCCAGAACACAGGTGGAAAGGTACTGGGCGCTCATGCCCTCCGACTCCTCAAAGGGAGTCTCATAGTTGGTCCATACAAGGAACGGCGTCGTGTAAAGGTCCGCGTACTCCTGGATGGAAAGCTCCGCAATGGGCTTTCCCAGAAGATACTCGTAAAAGCCGTTCTCCAGCCCCGGCCGGTGATCGCCGAACAGCACGATCATCGTCGGATCTTCGGCATCCTTATAATACTCGATGAGATACTCGAGCGCCTGGTCCGACTCACGCATCAGCGTGAGGTACTGCTCTGCCAGCGGAGCTCCCTCATACTCCGCCGGCCAGACCGTGGGCTCAAAGTCCTCATGGCCGTATCCGCCGTGGTTCTGCATGGTGACGTTGAAGATGAAAAGGGGGTCCCCCTTCCGGCTCTCCGTCACCTCCGTGATCTTTTCATAGTTGGCCCGGTCGCTCACGTAGCCCCTGAGCGTTTCGCTCCCCTCAAAAACTCCTCCGCCAGGAAGGTATCGAAGCCCATGGCTGCGTAGGCCTGCTCCCGGTTCCAGTTGCCCGCCGGGTACGGGTGCATGGCGATGGTCTCGTAGCCTGATCCTTAAGAAGTGAGGCCAGCGAGTAACTGGGCTCCTTCATGTAGAGCTGGAACGGCACGCTCCCCTCCGGCGCAAATACAAGCGAGTTTCCGGTGAGAAACTCAAACTCCGTGTTGCAGGTCATCGCGCCGAACACCGGCACGTAGAGATCGCCCTTCAGACAGTTGTCCTCGAGGCTTCTATAGTAATCCAGATAGGGGACATTGGTCGGGAAATCCCGGATCTCCCCCAGATCGGAAAAACTCTCGTTCATGATACAGATGATGTGGGTGGGCGTGATGTCGGTGTCCGTTTTCCAGCGCAGAGGGGTGTCATCCAATGCAGCCTGCGTGCCCGGCGTTTCCGTCACGGCCTGCGCCTCCAGCGTATTTGCCGCAGCTTGCGCCGCAGCCGCTTCCGCCGCATCCAGTTCCCGCTCCGCGCGCGCGGCGATCCCAGCCGCCCGCTCCGGGGAGTAGCCCTCCGGCGCATCCGCCTTCAGATAGCTGATTCCCACCATGGTGGACAGGATATACCCGTCCTCCCGGTAGCTGACCACCGGATCCCACATGCGGGTGTGAAGGTCGAATCCGTCGATCATTTTTCCGTAGAACAATGCGAGAAATAAAGCGGACCCTCCCGCCGCCAGAGCCGCAGCCCTCGCGCGCAGTCTTCCCTTTTCTATACGAAACGGAAACTTAAAAGCCAGCGCGCTCAGCGCCAGCGACGCGCACACCACAGACGCCACCCCCGGCGTAATGTCATATTGATAGCTGGACGACACGGAAACCGCCGTGCGCAGAGACAGTGCGTCCCAGACCATGATCGGTCTGTATCGAAAATCCACCACATAATACTCGCCCAGGGCCAGCACTGTCAGCAGTGTATTTAAGAATATACAGGTCACCCGCGAGGAGTTCGTGAGAACGAACCCCAGCGAGTAAAACATATAGAAAAATATCAGATTCAGTATGAGCGGGATTCCCCGGATCTGAAGGAGATTCCCGGTGGCGCTCTCAAAAATCACATACATGGCCAGCGGGGCGAGCGCCAATACCCACAGGCCCGGTCGTCGTACTCTCTCGTTCACAGCTTCTGTCGTCCCCCGATGCATTCTCCTATGTCTCACTGTCCGAAGAAATGCTCCTCCAGCATCAGACACAGCGCGTGGTACACCGGCAGGTGGAGCTCCTGGATCTTAAACGTCTCCCGCTCCGGAACCACGATGGCCGCGTCGGCAAATGCCCCCAGGCATCCCCCGTCCCGGCCGCTTAAAACCGCCACCTTCATTCCCAGCGCCCGCGCCGTCACCGCCGCGCACATCACATTTTTTGAGTTTCCGGAGGTGGAAATCCCCAGAAACACATCGCCCGGTTTCCCGTAGCCCAGCGTCTGCTGCGCAAAGATCAGATCCCCGTCCACGTCGTTCAAAAACGCGGTGGAAAGCCCGCTGTGCCCGGTGAGCGCGATGGCCGGAAGGCCAAGCTGCAGCTTCCCGGCAAGCATCTCTCCCCGCTCCGGGTCTGCGGCCTTTAACCGCTCCTTTAAATCGTCCCCCAGCGTCCGCGGGAGCACGAAGCCCTTCATCAGCTCGCCCACGATGTGCTCCGCGTCGGCACAGCTTCCGCCGTTGCCGGCGATCAAAAGCTTGCCGCCGCCGGCAAAACAGTCCCTAAGCATCTCATAGACCGCCTCGATGTCCCGGCGCACCGGGGCCAGCACGGGGTATCTCTCTGTCAATTCGTCCAAATATCTGTATTCACTGTTCATTCTGTCACCTCCGCGAGAATCCAGTCCACCGCGCCGCTTAAGTCGTCGGCGTAGAAATCGTATCCCCCGCGTCCTTAAGCTCCTTCCCGTACCCGGTTCCCACCAGGACGGCGCGCACCCCGTAATTTTCCCGGCCTCCACATCGATGAGCTTGTCGCCCACCATGAAGGAGTGCTCTTTATCCGCCGGAAAATCCTTCTCCGCCCGGAGAAACATCCCGGTCTTCGGTTTCCTGCATTCGCAGTCCTTTTTATATTCCCCGATCCCGTGCTCCGGGTGATGGGGGCAGTAATAAAACCCGTCGATGTGGGCGCCCTTCTCCTCCAGCAGACGGTTCATATAGCTGTGAAGCCGCTCCACGTCCGCCTCGGTGTAATAACCCCTGGCCACGCCCGCCTGGTTGGTGATGACCACCACCTTGAAGCCCGCCCCGTTCAGCCGCTTTATGGCCTCCGGAACGCCGGGCAGGAATCTTAAATCCTCCGGGCGGTACAGGTACTCGACCTCCTCGTTGATGGTCCCGTCCCGGTCCAGAAACACGACTCTGTCCATCTATTTATCCCCCAGCGGAAACGTGTAATCTCCGTTGGAAATGCGCACCTTCACCTCGTCGTATTTCCAGCGGTCCTTGTCGGCCACCCAGGCCTGGGCGCCGCGCAGCTCGAAATTCCAGTCGGCCAGCTGCCCGCCGGCCGCCTCCATGCGGGCCGCCACCTTATGCTTTACATTGTACGGACAGTACATCAGAAGATAACCGCCGCCGCCGGCTCCCAGAAGCTTTCCGCCCAAAGCCCCGGCCTTTAACGCCTCCTCGTAGAGCGTGTCGATCTGCGGGTTTGTGATCTTATTGCTCATGCGCTTCTTGCTCTGCCAGCCGTAGTCTAAAAGCTTTCCGAAGCTGTGCAGATTGCCCTTCAAAAGCTCATCCTTCATGGCGTAGGCCAGCGCCTTCACCTCGCACATGGCCTTGACGGCATCCTCATTTTTATTTTTATAGTTATTCACCTGGTCGGTGATGATGTTGGCCGACACGTGAATGTTGCCCGTGTAGCATAAAAGCAGATTGTACTGCAGCTCGTGAATGATGTCCTTCTTGATGCGCAGCGGGTTCACCACCACGTCGTTGCGCCCGTGGAACTCGATGAAATTGAAGCCGCCGAAGGTGGCCGCGTACTGGTCCTGGTAGCCGCCAGCGATCTTCAAATCCTCCCTCTCCACATGGTATGCCAGATCCGCCAGCGCGTATCCGTCCATCTCCACGCCTTTCCACTTGGCCATGGCGATCAGAAGCGCCACCATCACCGTGGACGAGGTTCCAAGGCCCGATCCGGGCGGGGCGTCGCACTGTAAATACACCTCGCAGCCCTGCTTGATATCCATGGCCTTGAGAGCCGCCGTCACCAGATCCAGCCGCCCGTCGTAGACGTAATTTTCTTTTGTGTTGTATTTGACCGTCATGTCGAAATCCAGGGAGTGGACGACGATCTCATCGTCATCCCTGGGAATGATCGAACAGTATGCGTATTTATTGATCGTACTTCCGATAATGGCTCCGCCCTGCTCCACGCAGAACGGCGCGACATCCGTTCCTCCGCCGCCGAAGCTGATGCGAAGCGGCGCCCGTCCTCTGATTACCATGTGACAACTCCTTCCTCCACGTCCTGCTTGAATTTTAAATAGTCCTCCGGAATGCCTATGTCTATAAAATATCCGTCGTTGACGAAACCGCCGAGGGCCCTGTGCTCCCCCAGCCACTTCGGTATCATCTCATTTTCAAGGGAAACCTTTCCGTCCGGTATCTCCGCAAGGAGCTCCCGGCGCATCAGATACACGCCGCCGTTGATGGTTCCCGGCCGTTTTTCCTCGGTCTTCTCGTTGAAGCTCACCAGCCGTCCATCCCCGTCGAGCTCTGCCCGCCCGTAGCGGGACACGTCCTCCACCCGCCGCAGTACCAGCGCCATGTCCAGGCCCTGCTCCCCAGCCAGCTTCGTGAGGCGGCTGTAGTCCATCTGGTAAAATGTGTCCGCGTTCAGCACGAAGAACCGGTCGTCCGTCACCAGCTTTCCCGCGTTCTTTATGGCCCCCGCGGTGCCGAGAAGCTCCTCCTCGTAGGCGTAGGAGACCTTCACTCCCAGCTTCCGCCCGTCCTTAAAATACTCCTCCACCATGCTGCCCTTGTACCCCACGGCGAAAATAATCTCGCCGATCCCGTATTTTTTAAGCTGCATGATCACGTACTCCATGAACGGTTTCCCGTCCACCAGCGCCATGGGCTTCGGCCTGTCGCTCACCACGCTTCTGAGCCTGGTTCCCAGGCCGCCCGCCAGTAACACTGCCTGCATGTCTGTCCTCCTGATGAATTTATTTTAACATAAATATAATATCGTGTCTAATACTGTCCCGTCTGATCCAGATATTTTTCCATCCGTCTCAGGCGCTCCTCGTTCTGCCCCTTGTTCTGCTTGCTGACAAGACCGGTCAGAAGATCCATGACCATGGCCAGGCTCACATAGGAGTTAAAAAATGTGAAGCTCTCCACGTGGATCGGGATCGTCAGATCCGCCCCCCGGGCCACGGGAGCCACCAGGCTGTCGGTGATGGCCAGGATTCTGCACCCGGCCTGTTTTCCCATCTCCGCCACAAACAGGGTGTCCTTCGAGTAGCGGTGAAACGCGATGGGGACGATTAAATCCTCAGGCGTTAAATCCGCCAGGAAATCGATGGTGGGCTGGGCCGCCGGAATCACGTAGACGTCCGGACGGATACAGTTTAACATGACCGCAAAGGAATTGGCGAAGCCGGTCACAGCGCGAAAGCCCGCCAGATAGACCCGCCTGGCGGAGGAAATCATGGCCGCGGCCTCCTTAAGGCGCTCCGTGAGCTCTCCGCTTAAATCCCTGGCCATATTTCCCTGGATGTTCTGGGTGAGCGCTCGATCATCTCGCGGTCGGTGAGATTTTCATACTCCTTGATGCGCTCGTAGGGGATGGGCTCGCCCTTCTCCTCCAGACGGCTCTTCGCCACCTCCTCCTGGAGCGCGCGCTTGAACTGATAGTAGGTGGGAAATCCCAGCTTTCCCGACAGGCGCACCACGCAGGAGGCGCTGACCTCCAGAAGCTCCGCGATCTCGGCGGCCGCCATGAAGCAGGCGGTCTCTTTGTTCTTCATCATGTAGTCCAGAACCTTCCGGTCGCGGGCCGTCAGCTTTGCCCCGGAAATGCGCTCCTCAATCCTCTCCATCGGCGGCTCCCTTTCTCCTTGTCTTTTTCCATTCTATCATTTCAAAAATCGCTTGTCAATGAAAACAGGCTGTGTTTTTGATTGACAATATTCATTTACAGTCATATAATGATTTTAAATAATCATTTATGGGGATTTGAGGGGGAATTTATATGATACGGTCCATGACTGAGGGCAATATAACAAAACATCTTCTGCTCTACTCGGTCCCGCTTCTGATGGGGAATCTGCTCCAGCAGCTCTACCACACGGCGGACTCGGTCATCGTCGGGCGCTTCAACGGGAAGGAGGCGCTGGCGGCGGTGGGCGCAGCGGGGCCCATCATGAACATTCTGATCTTTTTCATCGTCGGCATCTCGCTGGGCACCTCGGTGCTCATGGCCTCATTCTTCGGCGGGGGAAAGTTAAAGACGCTCAAGGAGGAGCTGGCGACGGCCCTGGTCAGCGGCGGGATCTTCACGGGGATTCTGATGGTTCTCTCCTTTGCGGGCTCCGGGCTCTTTATCCGGCTGACGCAGACGCCGGAGGACATCGAGCAGATGGCGACGCTCTATCTGGCCATTGTTTCTCTGGGACTGCCGTTTACCTATCTCTATAATATTTTCTCGTCGGCGCTGCGCTCCATCGGGGAATCCAGGGTTCCGTTCTACGTGCTGGTCGCCGCCACGGTCACCAATATCGTGCTGGACATCCTGCTTATCGGCTCGTTTCACATGGGCGTGGCGGGGGCGGCGCTGGCCACCATCAGCTCCCAGGCGATGTCGGCGTTTGCCTCCTTCGTCTACATACAGGCGCGGGTTCCCATGCTGCGGCTCACGTTCGGCGATCTTAAAATAAACGCCGGGCTTTTAAAGGATACCATCGACTACAGCCTGGTGGCGGGCGTCCAGCAGACGGTGCTCTACCTGGGGCGGATTCTGGTACAGTCGGGGGTGAACACGCTGGGCATCGACGCGGTGGCAGCGTTCAACGCGGCCTCCATCACTGACAACTATATTCTGGCCCCCGGCGACAGCCTGGCGGCGGCGCTGACGACCTACATCGCCCAGAACAACGGGGCGAAGAAGCGGGCGCGGATCATCGCCGGCGTTAAGCGGATGCTGGTCATCATGTTCTGCTATATTGCGTTCGCCACGATTGTCATTTTCACCCATGCCGGTGTGTTTATCGGGCTGTTTCTGGAAAAGGCGGAGACAAACGCGCTGGAGCTGGGCGTGAAATATCTGACGCTGATGGCCTGCTTCTACATTCTGACCACCATCTGCCAGACCTTCCAGGGATTTTTCCGCGGGGTCGGGGAGCTTAAGATCACGCTGATCGCCACATTTATACAGATTCCGATCCGCGTGGCGGGGACCTATGCGCTGCTGGGGGTTCTGGGGATCCAGGCGGTGTCGGTGGGCGTCGGGATTGGCTGGGCGGTCATGTCGGTGTATGAGCTGTGGTCCTACCGCGGATGGAAGCGGAGGACGGCAGGGCAGTGCGAAGGCTGACTGGAAAGGTTGGCCAGATTCTGATTTGCCGGGGACAGAGTGTTTTAAAAGTGATTTTTAAAGCCTCTGTTTCCGGCTTTTTTCTCCGGTTTTATCCAGATTACTTTTGCCTAAATACCTTTTCCGGGGCAAACCTCAGACAGATTTCTAATTTCTGAGTAAATTTCTTTAAATAATTTCCTGTATATATTTTCATTTGACCAATGACAAATCATCTTACAGGTGTTATAATGCCA
>BBZO01000016.1 GCA_001304875.1 Clostridia bacterium UC5.1-2E3 | reverse complement strand
TGTTTTCGCAATTGGCCTCCAGCACGCGGTAAATGTCAGATCTCCTCTAGACCCCTGTTCAATGACAACATTCATGGGGGTATGATCACCGGATACATTAATCTTGCTTGCATCATATGTCCATCCAGTAAACTCATAACCTTCCTTACTCGGGTTTTTGAGCGTAATGTTAGGCGTCCTCACCGTATAGGTGATCGGATTCGGATTCGCCCCTTCTGTACCGCCCCAGACTGTCACATCAGCCACACCTTCGTAGGTAATGGTATATACATCCGCGTTCAGGGTAAATTCAACGATGTTCTGGTCTCTATCTGGTACGAGCTGCACATACTTGAAGGTTTCATTAAGGCTGTAGCCCTGCGCCTTAAGCGCCTCGACTGTATCTTTATCCGGTGTGCAACGGAAATAAGATGCTTCAGGAATACGCCACTCATCCTCTCCATCTCCATCTCCTGCAATGGTTTCACCCTCATATGTATACCGTATCTTATACTCCAGCTCTGCAGGTGCCGTATAATAAAACGTGATCACATTGTCACTCGCAGCAGCCTGTAAAGTAATGGTTTTGCTTGTTGCGTCTACAGCATACCCGTCGTAATCTCCCGTAGCTGCTTTGGCTTTTGCAGAAACAGGAGCGTTAACCATACCAGAGAAATGATCCTCATCCATGATGGCAACTTCCTCGCCGTCCACAATTGTCACATAGCGAACCGTATACCGTGTGTATGTGTTTTCTTCCCACTTGGCATAAAGAGTAACATCCTGTGTCACAGGTGCGTTAACATCATACACATACTCTTCCTCGCAACTTTCATTCGAGTACCATCCTCCGAAAATGTAGCCTTCACGCTCAGGACTTGCAATCTCGACATAGGAACCTTTTTCAACCTCCAACGTCCGATTAGACTGCCCGTCATACATAAAATTCAGCGTGACCTTTTTTATAGGTGCAGACCATTTTGCATACAACGGAAGAGTATTTCCAGGCATAACAGTGAACTCATAAGGAGCACCTGCTAATTCGCTGTTATCATACCATCCTACAAACGTATACTCTGAATCTAAGCCTGCTTCTACAGCGCTAGGCTTATAATCACCGCGATCACTGATATCCGCACCGAAGAAGATATTACTTACTGTCTTTAACGTACGGTCATTGGAATAATATATAATGTTATATTTATTCCGATTGTAATAGAAGCGGTAAGTATAAAGCCCCGTCGTATCATCTTTACCTTCCCAATCCCGATTCTCTATGTGTGTAAAACCATACAGAGTCTTAGCACCTAAATCATTATTCGGCGAGTGAAATCTCTGACTATATTCGTCACTCTTCACATATTGACTTCCTGCTGCATCCTGGAGCCAATATTCAACCGCATACTCCGTCATGTTTGCCCGCCAGTTTGCCGTAGCAGTAAACGTACTCGACGACCTAGGAAGCATATCTGTAGTAACAACAAATCGTTTTGTTACATAAGTCTTATTCCACACGCCTTGTGATGTCCAGGCATAGAAATTCATCTGCTGCCCCTTATTGTTTCTCGTCGTAGTTCTAATATCAGTCGGCCAAACGTCAGAAATATCCATTCCAAGCTTTATCTTTATGGAATATTGCTTTCCAGTATATGTATTGTCCCCAATAGATATTTCTGCATTTCTATCATTCAAATCAAACGTCAGAGTATATTCTTTCAAGTCATAGTAAACATATACTACGGTAGAACCATCCGGCTTAACCACCGCAGATGTTGACTCATCCGCATTGTATTCATAATAAGGATAACTCTTGCTATTCGTTCCACTCACTGTAGAACCTGTAGGAGCTAAAGCCAGTTCAGATTCTTTATACACGTATGACGAATTATTATCGGCATCCAGCTGCTCTATCATGTAAACAATTCTATAGCTTACATTCTTAGAAGTCCACTTCGCATAAACTGTTATATCTGCCTCTAATTTAAGCGATGTATCAGCCGGCTGCGTACACGCTTCGTCCTTGTACCATCCAGCAAAGGTATATCCCTGTTTGGTAGGAGCCGGATCATAGCTATTGACATAACACTTGTCAGTATGTGTATGAGCATCCTGTCCGCAATTCACTTGCCAGCTCCAATTCCTCCATGACCATTTCCAACAACCAACCTCTGTTGATGAATTCCATGGCGTATAAGTTGGCTCGCTCGTATGCGTATGTACCTCCAGCTCACAATTAAGTTTTCGCTCGCTTTCATATACCGTTACAGTATCTTCATACAGCCCCGTAAGCGCCTTAATGTAAGAACCGCCATTGGTATTATAAGTAACCGTGTACGCGTTCCGCACATAATAGACATCAACTACAGTGCTTCCGTTATCCTCGATTACCTTCTGTACGATCGGTTCAGCCGTAAATCCGGTCACTTCCCCGGCTACAACCTCTGTGACTTCCCCAGCCTTACCCTTAGCAGTTGTTGACTTAACTGCATCATCTGGATAATCGCCACTCAAGCTCTGAAAATGCTTCTTGATTGTATAGTCAACTTTGTCTGCCACAAATATAATATCAAGACTGGCTTCCTCAGTTTCCGTATCAAACGATGCTGTTATCGTATTTCCATTCACCACTTCATACGTAGAGTCGTCAACGGATATGGTGTATCCGGACGGGACATCCACTGTTAATGAAAACTGATAATCTGACTCTGTATCCGCTTTCTCCGCCATAATGGTTTCTGCGGATTTAACAGTTACTCCGTTTTCGTCCAGATACCGTACGTAGACAGGTATCTGATTCGCATCCTGAACAATGTCGACATCATCCAGCTCACCGATATAGATCGCCATCAACATAATACCGGGCTGTGCAGTCTCTCTTACGATATGCCACCCGTCCATGACGCGGTATTCCATATCCACCGTCAGCTCGTAGGCTCCGTCTTCGCCCTGGAAATCGGTCGCTCTCACAACCGGCGCTTTCCCGGCCAGTTCCATACCATCCTTCACATACTCGTAGGGAGCTGTGTTCAGCACTCCGTTGGTGAAATCCTCTTCCGTCAGCTCAATGGTTTCTTCCTTGCCCCACATCTCGCCGCCGTCGGTGAGAATATGGTTGACCGTCAGTACATAGGAGCCTTCCTCCGTCGATCTCTCAAGACCCAGCGCGTTCAGGGAAGTCACCCACGCCTTGGCGGTTCGGTTCCAGTCCAGGGCCACCAGATCCTTGTCAGTTGCCTTTGGAGCTTCCGGGACCTCCTCGTCGGCGTCCTCTGTAATCTCCTCTTCCTCCGCGGCTCTTCAGCCTCCGTGTCCTCCGGAACCTCTGCCTCATCGCCATCGGCCTCCGGCGCATCAGAGTCTGTGGCCGTCTCCACCGGAGCCTCCGCCACAAGCGGGGCATCGTTCACGCTTAAAGATACCTGGCCGTCGGAATCCGTCGCTGTCGGAACCTCCGGCTCCGCCTTATCGGCGTCCGAACTGGTCGCCGTCACGACTTCTTCTTCCTCCTCGACCTCAGTACCTTCGCCGAAAATCGTGTCATACGCGTTCAGATAGCTCTTGATCGACACCTTTTTGGTGGTTTTCGTACTCTCTCTGCCGTTTATGACTCTGTGAATCTCCGTCCTGCAGGTAATCCGATCCTCTCCGTTATTCACATACAGGAAAATCAGATCCTCGTCTCCTGTAACTATATACGTATCATCTGCATCCTCGGGCAGCCGCACAAACACACGCAGCTCTGCCTCTGCATCGCCTCCTTCCATTTCTGGATAGCTTCATACAGCTTCCCTTCGCCAAAGAACAGGTTCTCGAATTTATCAACAGCACCTTCGGTGAAATCGATATCTCCCTTCTCAACCTCGTTGCCCTCGGCAATCGCGTCTTCAACAGACTGCACCAGATCGGCGCCTTCCATCTCAAAAGTCACGTCCGTTGCGGTCGCTGCATAAGCCAGACTCAGATCCGGACCCATATTGGTCAAGACCATGGCCGCTGTCAGCAAGAATGACAACAGACGTTTCGGTGAGGCGTACCGGCGTTTCTTCCGGGCACGCGATCTCCCACGCCCTTCCATACTTTTTCTCTCCTTTCCTTGCTATTTGCAAATGAATTCAGCGGTCCATTTGTAAATGTATGACAGAGAAATCCATACTCTTTCTCTATCATAGTGAAGTATAGCAAACGGCGTGTTACAACTCCCGTCATCCCTTTTGAGTCAATCGTATTTTTCCCATAATTTTACTTATCTTGAAATGTCTTCACAAAAAAAGACGCCCTGAGGTCGTCCCTCAGAAGCGTCTTGATTCTTTTATTCGGTTTTCTCGTCTGCAATTCTGCAGCGAAGCTTGGTCTGACGTCCCTTTTTATTTCTCCGGTACGCCTTCTCAATTCTTTCCGCTGTCCGCTCCGCCTCCACGGCATCTGTCCCATTGAGAAGCACCAGATACTGGCCGATGCTGTAGCAGGTATAGATGTCTCCCCGGCGCAGCACCTCGCCGAAAATCTGCTTTAGCTCCTGCTCCGCGTCCTCCCGCCGCTCCTCCAGCGGATTTCCCTTGCGATCCAGCAGCTCACAGCACAGCAGACTGTGGCTCAGCTGCATCTGTTCCTCCATGCGCACCGCCGTGCGGCAGCAGTCGATGAACGAAGGATAACTGCAGAAGTACGCACCGTCCGGCCCATTCTTTTCCCGCAGCCTGTCTAAAATAATGTCGTGCTCGCTGTGGACAGAGTAGGCTTTCTCGTTCATCATCCGGAAGAACTCCAGCATCCGTTCCGACTGCTCAAATCCCTCGGAAAAATATTTATTCGTCACCTCGTTGTACAGGGCAGTGGCTTCGCCGTACCGCTTCATGGCAAGCAGGCACTCGATCTTCATGATCCAGCATTCCTCATAGGGGTACAGACTGCAGGCCGACGACGCCAGCCTGAGAAGCGCGGTATACTCCCGCCTCTCCTTCAGTCTGTCCGCCGCTTGGCGCAGACAGTTAAAATACATCTCGCGAAGATTCGCCTGGATGTGTGCCACCCATTTTTCCCCGGACAGTATGGGCAGGAAATCGCCGCCGTATATCTCGCAGGCCCGCGTAAGCGTCTGCGTATCGCCGGTCCTTAACGCCTGCGCCGCCGTCTCCTCAAACTCCCTGACGTCCAGACGGACCTCGAGTCCATTTCCCTTCCAGCGGTAGACGCCGCCCGACGTGACAATATCCGCATAGTCAAGAATCCCATAGTCCCGCAGCCGTTTCCTCAGCCGGGATACGACCATGCGCAGGTCGCCGGCCGGGTTCACGCATTCTCCGTGTCCGTAGAGGATATTCAGAAGTTCATTGCGCGGCACGCCCTTGTCCCCTGCGTAAATCAGCATGAGGAACAGGTGCAGCGTTTTTATCAGAATACCCCCCCCGGTATCACAACCGGCTGCCTGTCGTACCTGACGGTGATGCTTCCGAGCATCTGTACTTCCAGTATCTTCTTCTCCGACATGCCTGATACCTCCCTGGGATCCTATGATGTTTTGGGATATTATACCATACTCATCTTCTCTTTTCCATCAGAAATTTACAGCGTCACGCCCTGCTTAAAGATGGCAATGTCGTGGAAGCCGGCGGCCTCGGATTTTACCTTCTCGCCGGAGGCACGCGCAGCACGTAGTTGAACAGCTCCTCGGCGGCCTGTTCCTTGGTCATGTCCTCCACCATGCGGCCGGCGTTGAAATCGATCCAGTTGGATTTAAAGCCCGCCAGCTTGGAGTTGGAGGATATCTTCATGGTCGGAACCAGGGTCGCGAACGGAGTGCCGCGGCCTGTGGTGAACAGGACGATCTGGGCGCCGGAGACGGCCAGGGCCGTGGAAGCCACAAGGTCATTTCCGGGTGCGGAAAGGAGGTTCAGTCCTCTCTCCTTCACCGGCTCGGCGTAGGCTAAGACGCCGCAGACCGGAGCGGAACCGGATTTCTGGGTGCAGCCTAAGGATTTGTCCTCCAGCGTGGTGATTCCGCCCTTCTTGTTGCCGGGGGACGGATTCTCGTAGATCGTCTGGTTGTGTCTCGTAAAGTAGTTTTTAAAATCGTTGATGAGGTCCACGGTCTTCTCGAAGGTAGCCTCGTCCTTGCAGCGGTTCATGAGAATGGTCTCCGCGCCGAACATCTCCGGAACCTCGGTGAGGATCGTGGTGCCGCCCTTGGAGATCAGAATGTCAGAGAACGCGCCCACCACCGGGTTGGCAGTGATTCCAGACAGTCCGTCGGAACCTCCGCACTTCATGCCGATGACCAGCTCGGAGGCGTCGCAGGGCACTCTCTTGTCGCCGGAGGCCGCCTCGTAGATCTCGCCGATCAGCTCTAAGGCCTTCTCGGTCTCGTCCTCAAAGTCCTGGCACTGCATGAATTTCACGCGATCCTTGTCGTAGTCGCCGATGTAGTCCATGAGCACCGGAATGTTGCAGTTCTCACAGCCCAGTCCCAGCACCAGCACGCCGGCGGCGTTGGGGTGATGGATCATGTCGGCGAACACCTTTCTCGTGTTCTCCTGATCATCTCCCATCTGGGAGCAGCCGTAGGGGTGGTTGAAGGCGATAATATCCTCCACCGCGCCCAGCGGGAAGCGCTTCTTCGCCTCGGCCTCGATGAGCTTGGCCACAGAGTTCACACAGCCCACCGTGGGGAGAATCCAGATCTCATTTCTGACGCCGGTCTTCCCGTCATTTCTCTTATAGCCCATGAATGTGGCGGCCTCTGTGGGCGCCAGGGGCTTTCCGTCCGGCTCGTAGCGGTACTCTAAGATGTCGCCGAGAGCCGTCTTTACATTGTGGATGTGGACCCAGGAGCCCTTCCCGATGTCCTCTTTCGCGTAGCCGATGCGGAAACCGTACTTGATCACCGGCTCGCCGGCCTTGATGGCACATAAGGCAAACTTATGTCCCTGGGGGATGTCCTCTAAAAGAGTGACCTGCTCCCCGTCCACCTCGATGGCCGCGCCTTTGCAAGGGGTTTAAGCGCCACCGCAACCTTGTCCTCTTTATTAATCTTTACAAAATCCTGCATACTTATTTTGCGGCAAGAACGGCGTCATACGCGCGGCTCATGCCCTCCTCCTTAATGAGCGCATACCATTTCTCCACGTCCGGGAGCAGGCAGGTGAGGTCCTCGCCCCAGTAGTCCTCTCTCTTTAAAATGTCCGCAACGGATGCGTCCTTCATGAACTTCATGATCTCCTCGCCGTCGTTGGCAGCGTCGGTGCGGTAGAACGCGATCAGTGCAGCCAGGGAGAAGGTGAGACCCGTCGGGTAGGAACCGAATTTCTCCTTGTACTCTAAGATGGTCGGCAGAACTCTCGCCTTAAACTTGGAAACGGAGTTGAGGGCGATAGACAGAAGCAGGTGCTTGATGAACGGGTTGGAGAAACGCTCCAGAACCGCCGCGCCGAACTTCCGGTTGTCCTCGGTGTCGCCGATGGTGGGAATGATCTCGTCGAAGATGCATTTCTTGAGCAGTGCGGACACCTTCTCGTCCTTTAAGCACTCGCCCACGGTCTCCAGGCCGTAGAGGTGTGCGCCCAGAACCATGGAGGTGTGCGCGCCGTTTAAGATACGCACTTTTCTCTTCTTGTAGGGATCCACGTTGTCGGTCCATACCACGTTGTAGCCTGCCTTCTTAAGCGGAAGCTCGTCCTCGTGGTCGCCCTGGATAACCCAGAGATGGAAAATCTCGGCGGTGTCCATCATGTTGTCCTGCTCGCCGATTCTCTCGCAGAGAGCCGCATGCTCGTCTCTCGGGAATCCGGTCACGATACGGTCAACCAGCGTGGAGCAGAAATCGTTCTCGCTCTTTAACCAGGTCTTGAACTCCTCGCCCAGGTTCCAGAGGTCCGCGTACTGTAAGCAGCACTTCTCCAGCTCCTCGCCGTTGTGATCGATGAGCTCGCAGGAGAGAACGATGAAGCCCTTAAGGCCTAACTGGTAGCGCTTGTATAACAGCTGGGTCAGCTTGCCGGGGAAGGATTTGGCGGGCTTGTCCTCAAACTTGTTGTCCGGAACGAACTCGATGCCGGCCTCGGTGGTATTGGAGACGATGAAGCGGAAATCCGGGTTCTCGGCCAGCTTCATGTAAGCTTCGTTGTCGGTGTAGGGGTTCACGCATCTGGAAATTACATTGATATGGGTGTGCTCGTCCACCACTTCGCCGTTGTCGATGCCGCGCAGGAACAGGTTGTACTCGCAGCCCTGCTTCTCCAGCATCTCGCACATGCCTTTTTCGATGGGCTGAACCACCACAACGGAACCGTCAAACATTCCCTTGTCTTTTAACTTCTGGAAAAAATAGTCCACGAAGCCGCGAAGGAATCCGCCCTCACCAAACTGAATTACTGTCTCTTTCTTTGCCATTTGATTTTCCTCCAAAACTATACTAGCGGTTCTGGCGGCAGGTACTCTCCTGCCGCCGCAAACCGCGAAACATGCCGTCGCCGGCGTCTTAAGGTTTCATTTAATAGAACAAATCTACCAGTAAGGTGGTAAACGGCTCGAACCAGGTAAGAAGCATCAGGTTGATGAGAAGCAGGATGTAGAACGGAACTGCTTCTTTGATGAACGGTGCAGTCTTACACTTGGTAATCGAGCAGGTAACGAACATCAGCGTTCCCATAGGCGGGGACAGCGCGCCGATGGCGTTGTTGAAGATATAGATCATCGCGAACTGGATCTCGTCGATTCCGTAGTTTGCAGCGATGGGCGCTAAAAGCGGAACCAGGATGATCATGGACGCGTTGCCCTCGATGAACATACCTACGATTAAGAGGAAGATGTTTACAACGATGAGGAACACGTATTTGTTGGTGATAACGGTCATCATCCAGTTGGTGAGCTGCTGCGGAATCTGCTCCTTGGTCAGTACCCAGGAGAACACGCTGGCAGCGGACACGATGAGCATGATGGAAGCGGTGGTCGCCACGGATTCCTTTAAGCCTGTCACGATGCTGTCCAGCTTCATCTCACGGTATACAAGACCCAGAAGGAGCGCGTAGATGATGGCAACGGCTCCGGCCTCTGTGGCCGTGATCACACCGAAACGGATACCGCCGATGATCAGGATCGGAAGGCACAGCGGCAGGATCGCCGGGGCAAGAGCCTTTCCGAAACGGTTTAAGGTGAGCTTCTCGGTGGTGATGGTACCGTAGCCGCGCTTCTTGGAAATGATTCCAACCAGAATCATCATGGTCACGCAGAGGAGCGCTCCCACACCTAAACCGGATACGAACAGCTTACCGATGGATACGTCGGCGATACATCCGTAAAGGATCATCGCGATTCCCGGAGGAATCAGGGGGGTAATCATGGAGGACGCCGCGGTAACCACGCTGGAGAACTCCAGGGAGAAGCCCTTCTTGGTCATCTCCGGAACAAGCATCTTCGCCTCCATGGCCGCGTCCGCGATGTTGGAACCGGACAGACCGCCCATGACGGTGGAGAGAAGCACGTTTACCTGTGCCAGGCCGCCCGGAAGTCTTCCAGTCACGACCTCACAGAAGTCCATGATACGCTTCGTAACGCCTGTGTAGTTCATGAAGATACCGGCGCACACGAAGAACGGGATTGCCAGGAGGGAGATTTTCTCCGTTCCGATGATCGCCTGCTGGGCGAACACGATCGGGTTGACCCCCGGATTCATAACGAAGTAAACCATAGCTCCGCCAAGTACGGAGATGTATACCGGCACCTTCAGGAACAGAAGAACCAGCATCACAATCGCTGCAATTAATAATACATTACTCATTACTGGACGCCGCCTCCTTTGCCTCAGATTTAACACCGGTCTTTACGCTCCACACATAGCTGATGATCATATCCACAAACGATACCGGTGCGATACCGTAGATCAGCCAGTACGGGATCTTGAGCATGCTGGTGGCACGGCCGCTCTTCACGAAGATCTGGATAAATCCGATACTCTGATAGAACAGGTATGCCAGCACCACGAACACTACAATACCAATCAAAATTTCCATAACCTTCTGCGCTTTTTCGGCATCAGATCCACGACCATCTCGATGGCCACATGGTTGCCGGTGCGGAAGGCGGCGCCGCCCGCCGCAAACACGATCCACACCATGCAGCCATCTGGACTTCCTCCAGCCATGTGAACGGATGGCCAAGGAAGTAACGCCAGATCACGCCCAGGAAGGTTAATACTATCAGCACAGCCAGCACGGCCGCCGCGATAAGGATATCCAGGTTCCCCAGAATGGAGAGCCCCTTATTTTCCTTTTTCATATCTTCCTTCTCCTTTGAAAACTAAGAGATTATTTGCCCATTGCTGCCTGTACTTCCTCGTAGAGGCCGTCGCTCCATCCGAAGGTGTCGCCCATCTCGTAGAATGCCTGTGCCTTCTCACGGAATCCGGCAAGAACTTCCTCGCTGGGCTCAACAACGGTAACGCCCTCGTCGATCATCATCTGTAAGTACTCCTGCTCCTGCGCCTGCTGTACCTCGTTGTTGTACTCGCCGGCCTCTTTACAGGACTCAAGGAGCCATCCCTGCTGCTCCTCGGTTAAGGAGTTGAACCAGTCAGCAGAGCAAACCAGAGTGGTGAAGTTCTTTACATGTCCGTCAAGAATCAGATATTTGGCAACCTCGTGAAGCTTTCTGCCGTACAGGGTTGCAAGCGGGTTCTCAGCGCCGTCGATGGTCTTGGACTGAAGAGCGGAGTAAACGTCGCCTAAGTCCATACCGGTGGAGGTAGCGCCTAAAACGTCGAAGCCGTAGGATTGGATCTGGTTGCCGGGAACGCGGATCTTCATGCCGGCCAGGTCCTCAACGGTGTTTACAGGATTTACAGTCAGTGTGTGGCGGTCGCCGTAGATCCAGTTGGAGCCTAAGAGCTTCAGTCCCTTCTCCTCGAGGAGAGCTTCCTGTCCCTTGTACCAGTCAGACTCGATCAAGGTCCAGCAGTCGTCCCAGTCCTCGAAAAGAAACGGTCCAAACAGGATACCCATGTCGTTTACACCGTAGTCCGCGTAGAATGCGCCGTCAGCCAGCGTGCAGACCGGCTCGCCTAAGAGCATGGAGTCAATTAAAGAGTTCTTTGCGCCCAGCTGGGAATCCGGGTAAACGGCGATCTCCATGGTGCCGCCGGATTTCTCTTTGAGGAGCTCGGCCCATTTCTCAACGCCCTGTCCGAAGGGCTCGCTGATGGAGTTCTCGAAGCCTACCTGGAGGGTAACCTCTGCGGTTCCGCTTGCGCCGCCGTTGCTGTCGCCGGCCTCTGCTGCTGCGTCTCCGGCCTCCGCTGCTGCTGCAGTGGTATCGGCTGTGGTATCAGAACCGCCGCCGCATGCAGTCAGGCTTGCCATCGCCATTGTTCCTGCCATTGTGAGTGCTACTACTTTCTTAAGTTTTCATTTTTTTATTTCCCCTTTCCATTTTATCATCAAGCCGTCCGGGGTTCCCGGCGGTCTCTTGATTTTCCTTTCATATACCTGTCTGTGTTTTCCCGATGAAACCGCATCAGGTAAAGTCGATGACAACCTTTAACATGTTGCCCGCGTTTTTGTCGAAATCCTCGAATGCCTTCACCGCATCGTCGAATTTGTAGGTGTCGGTGATGATCTTCTCCAGCGGCACCCTGCCGTCCTTCACCAGGTCGATGAGCTCTAAGAAATCTTTCTTGAGCGCGTTTCTGGAACCGAATACGTTTAACTCCTTCTTCTGGATGATGGTGAAGAAGAAATCCAGGTTCTTCTTGCTCACGCCGATCAGAACCACTTTTCCGCCGAATGCCGCGGCGTCGATGCAGTTCTGGAAGGTGGACGGAAGACCTACGGCCTCGATGGTCACGTCGAATCCGTTTCCGTTCGTGATCTCAGCCACGCTCTTCTCAAATGCCTCCGGGGAAGAGTTTAAGATGACGCCGTCCACGCCGAAGCCCTTGGCGTACTCCAGTTTTCCCTCTGCCACGTCGGAGATGTAGACCTCTCCGCCCTTGGCCTTGGCCGCGATAGCAGCCAGCACGCCGATGGTGCCCGCGCCTACCACCAGCACCTTGTCGCCGGCCTTGATATCCGCGCGGCTCACGCCGTGGTAGCTGATGCAGAAGGGCTCGATGGCAGCCAGCGTCTTCGGATCGATGCCTTGCCGTCATAGATTCTCTCCACCGGCATGGTTATGTACTCGGAGAACGCTCCCTCTCTCTGCACGCCCATGGTCTGGTTGTCCGTACATGCGTTGACCAGGCCGCGCTCGCAGGAGTAGCAGTGCCCGCAGTTGAAATACGGGTTGCAGGTCACGATCATGCCCGGCTTGAGGCCCAGATCGTTGTCGTCGATCTCCACGATTTCGGCAGAGAACTCATGTCCCGGAACTCTCGGATAGGAAACGTATGCATTTCCTCCGCGATAGGATCCCAGATCGCTTCCGCAGATGCCGCCGTAAAGCAGCTTGAGAAGCGCCTCTCCCGGCTTTCTCACCGGCTTTTCGATGTCCCGGATTTCCACCCGGCCAGGCTCAACAATACAAATCGCCTTCATGTTCCATTACCTCCGTTTTTCATTTTGTCACTCTCATGACATTCACGTTGTGTCCTGTGTTGTATACATCTAAGGATACATGTTCATTACAAAAAAGTCAATATGTTTCAATGGGTCTTTTTGTTATTTCGTGCATTTTCACATTTTATCAGCACCTTTTTTGCACATATTGACCAATGTTTTCGAGAGCCGTGTTAAAAAGATGTATACAATACTTGCAACTCCCGGAACTATGTGCTACTATCGTAGTATTAACAGCTTGTATATCAGAAAGGGAATCGACCTCATGCCTAAGACGAACCTCAAACACTGGCCTACAATGCCATACGGAAAAAGATCATCACCTGCGAGTATGCCCCCGGCATGTTCTTGAGTGAAGAGCTTCTGACGGACGAGCTGGGCTTAAGCCGCACGCCGGTCCGCGACGCCTTAAGCCGCCTGGAGCAGGAGGGGCTGGTGGAGATCAAACCGAAGCGCGGCGTCACCGTTTCCCCTCTGTCCATCAACGATGTAAACATGATTTTTGAAGTCCGCACGATTTATGAAACCTACATTCTGCGAAACTACGGACCGCTGATCCCGGAAAAGCAGCTGGCCCGCTTCTACGATATTTTTCTTCACCAGAACGCGGACAGCGAATATTTTCAGAACAACGACTATTTCTACGAGCTGGACTCGGAGTTTCATCTGATGATCGTCCACTCCTGCCCCAACGTCTATCTGCACAAAAACTACGCGCTGATGCAGACCCAGAACGAGCGTTTCCGCCACATGACCGGAAACCAGTCCAACCACCGTCTGGAGGCCACCTTCAGGGAGCACCTGGACATCATCCTGGCCTGCCTGCAGAAGGACTGGACGACGGCGGCGGATAAGATGGCGTACCATCTGGAACAGTCGAAAAAATCCACGTTCCAGCTGATTTTTGGCGACGCGGCGGGGACGCGTTCCGGATTCTGGGGTGAGAAAAAGAGACCGTCCATCCAAAAACATACATGAAAAGAGGGAAACAAAGCTCCTTTCGCTTCGTTTCCCTCTTGCACTTCTATTATTTATCTTACCTCACCAGCAGCTTACTGATCTGGAACTGATCCTCCGGAATATCCTTGCGCATATTCAGCGCCTCCTGGATATCGAAATCCACGAAATCCCCGTCTCGGTAGGCCACCAGGCGGTTGCTCTTTCCGCTGCAGAGAAGCTCCACGGCCTTGGCGCCCATGATGGACGCGTACACGCGGTCCTTGCAGGTGGGGGCGCCGCCCCGCTGCATGTAGCCTAAAATCGTGGCGCGGGTCTCGATGCCCGTGGCCGCCTCGATCCTCTTTGCCATGGATGTGGAGTGGCCGATTCCCTCGGCGTTGATGATGATGTGGTGCTTCTTTCCGCGCTTGCGGTTCTCGATGATGCGGTTGATGAGCACCTGCTCGTTGCCGTCGTAGCGCTCCGGCAGGAGAATGTCCTCCGCGCCGTTGGCGATGCCGCACCACAGGGCGATGTAGCCCGCGTGGCGTCCCATGACCTCGATGATGCTGCAGCGCTCATGGGAAGTGGAGGTGTCGCGCACCTTGTCGATGGCGTCCATGGCGGTGTTCACCGCCGTGTCAAAGCCGATGGTATAGTCGGTACAGGCAATATCCAGATCGATGGTTCCGGGAATGCCGATGGTGTTGATCCCCAGCGCGGAGAGCTTGCCCGCTCCTCTGAAGGAACCGTCGCCGCCGATGACCACGATGCCGTCGATGCCGTGCTTTTTACAGACCTTCGCGCCCAGCTCCTGTCCCTCGGGTGTCATGAACTCCATGCATCTGGCCGTGTAGAGGATCGTGCCGCCGCGGTGAATGATATCCGCCACGCTGCTGCCGTTCATGTCCACGATCTCCTCCTGCAAAAGCCCCGCATAGCCTCTCATAATGCCCTTCACCTTCAGACCCTTATTGATGGCTGTGCGCACCACGGAACGGATCGCCGCGTTCATGCCCGGAGCGTCTCCTCCGCTGGTCAGAACTCCGATGGTTTTTACTTCTTTTGCCATAGTGAATTTCCCTCCTCGGCCGTCCCCCTCAGAACCGCCGTTCTATTGCCTTGTATTTATTTTCGTACATGCTCCATTCTAATTCATCCGGCGCATTTTTTCAATATTTTTTTCTACAAGTTTGACATTTTCTTCACCAAGTTTTTTAGTCAATGTGGCGATAATTTCCTGGTCCGCCAGAATATTCCAGTTGGCCGGGAGAAGTTTCTTCGCCCGCTCCTTCTTAAGCCATATGACCACCTGGTCCTGACCCTCGGAGGATTTAAGGATTTCCAGGATTTCCGGCTCGCAGGCGAAGTAGCTGTCCTTGTCCGCGAACTGCAGCCAGAGCTCCCTGGGAACGCTGTCAAACGGGATCACCCGCTCGCAGATCAGCTTCCCCACCGGGTCGTCGCCCACGGACACCCGTCCCTGGATAAATACCTTCGCGTCCTGGTTTAAAAGCTCCCTCTTCGACTCGTAGTCCTTGGGGAACACGATGACCTCCACGGAACCCACCAGATCCTCCACGGTGATAAAGGCCATCATCTTGTTGTTTCTGGTAGTTTTCACGGTCTTTCCCGTGATCATACCTCCGATGGTGGCGTAGCCGCCGTCGGTGACCCGGGCGCTTCCCGTCTCCTCGTCCACGATGAAATCCGTGGCCATGGCGGTCACATTTTTCCGCCACAGGCCCTCGTAGGCCTCGATGGGATGACCGCTCACGTAGATTCCCAGAATCTCCTTCTCGTAGGCCAGCAGCTCGTCCTTGGGAAATTCGCCCACGTTGGGGAAGGTGATGCGGAAACTGCTCTTATCCTCCTCGGCCACGAAGTCAAACATGGACATCTGGCCCTCAAGCACGCTCTTTTTTTCCTTGTTCTTCTGGTCCAGAAGCTGGCCGGACACCAGAAGCTTCTGTTTCCTGGTGCCGGGCAGGGAATCCAGGGCGCCGGACTTTATGAAGCTCTCCAGCGTCCGCTTATTGACCTCCTTGTTGCTCATGCGGTCCACAAAGTCCTCCAGCGAAGTGAAATATCCCCGCTCGCTTCTCTCCCGCTCGATCTCGGCCACCACGGATTTTCCCACGCTCTTGATGGCGGACAGGCCGTAGCGGATACTGTCGCCGTGGACGGAGAAGCCGCTCTCCCCCTCGTTGATGTCCGGCGGCAGGATTTTCATGCCCATCTGCCGGCAGGACAGGATATACTCGGACACCTTGGTGATGTTATCGATCACCGAGGTCATGAGCGCCGCCATGAACTCCATGGGATAATAGTATTTTAAGTAGGCCGTCTGGTAGGAAACCACCGCGTAGGCCGCCGCGTGGGACTTGTTGAAGGCGTACTTGGCGAAGTCGATCATCTCGTCGTAGATGGTGTTGGCCGTCTTCTCGTCGATGCCGTTGTGAATGCAGCCGGTCACGCCCTCCTCCGGGTTTCCGTAGACGAAGTTCTGCCGCTCCCGCTCCATGACCTCTCCCTTTTTCTTGGACATGCGCGGCGCACCAGGTCGCTGCGGCCCCAGGTGTAGCCCGCCAGATCACGGACAATCTGCATGACCTGCTCCTGGTAGACGATACAGCCGTAGGTGGGCTTTAAGATCGCCTCCAGCTGGGGGCAGTCGTAGGTGATGGAGCTCTTGTCGTTCTTGCCCTTCAGATATTTGGGAATAAAGTCCATGGGGCCCGGGCGGTACAGAGAGATACCGGCGATGATGTCCTCCAGATTCTCCGGCTTTAACTCCTTCATAAAGCTCTTCATGCCGCCGCTCTCCAGCTGGAACACGCCGTCGTTCTTTCCCGTCCCGATGGACTCCAGCACGGCTTTATCATTGTAGTCGATGGCCTTTAAGTCGATGGCCACGCCCCGGTTCTTCTTCACCTGGTCCACCGCGTTCTGGATCACAGTCAGCGTGCGCAGTCCCAGAAAATCCATTTTCAGAAGCCCCAGCTCCTCCAGCGTGGTCATGGTAAACTGGGTCGTGATGGTGCCGTCCGCCGCCTTGGAGAGCGGCACGTACTCGTCCACGGACTCGCGGCTGATGACCACGCCCGCCGCGTGCATCGAGGAATGTCTGGGAAGGCCCTCGAGGCGCATGGACATGTCGATTAAATATTTAACCTCCTCGTCCTCGTTGTAGGCGTTTCTCAGATCCGGGCTGGCCTTTAAGGCCTTCTCCAGGGTCATCCCCAGGTCCCCGGGAATCATCTTCGCGATGGCGTCGCATTTGGCGTAGGGGAGATCCAGCACGCGGCCCACGTCGCGGACCACGCCCTTGGCGGCCAGCGTACCGAAGGTGACGATCTGCACCACCCGGTCCTTGCCGTACTTCTCCACCACGTAGTCGATGACCTCCTGCCTGCGCTCGAAGCAGAAGTCCACGTCGATATCCGGCATGGACACGCGCTCCGGGTTTAAGAAGCGCTCGAAAATCAGCTGGTATTTCACCGGATCGATATCGGTGATGGCCAGGCAGTAGGCCACGATGCTTCCGGCCGCCGACCCGCGCCCCGGCCCCACCATGATGCCGTGGGACTTGGCAAAATGAATGAAATCCCAGACGATGAGGAAATAGTCCACGTATCCCATGCTGTGAATGACATCCAGCTCGTAGTGCAGTCGCTCCCTGAGGCTCCCATCGTCCTCCGGGTAGCGTTCGGCAAAGCCGTCCTCGCAGAGCTTATTTAAGTAGCTCCAGGCATCGTAGCCCTCCGGCACGTCGTATTTGGGGAGCTTGGTCACGCCGAACTCGATCTCCACATTGCAGCGCTCGGCGATTCTGTGAGTGTTCTCCAGCGCCTCCCTGGCATAGGGGAAAACAGCCGCCATCTCCTCCTCGGATTTCAGATAATACTGTCCGCCCTCGTAGCGCATCCGGTTCTCGTCGGTCACCTTCTTGCCGGTCTGGATGCATAAAAGAAGGTCGTGGGGCACCGCGTCCTCCTTGAACGTGTAGTGGCTGTCGTTGGTGGCCACCAGCGGGATGTTTAACTCCTGGCTCATGCGCACCAGTCCCTGGTTCACGGTCCGCTGCGCCGGGATGCCGTGATCCTGCAGCTCCAGGAAATAGTTATTTTCCCCGAAAATGTCCCTGTACTTTACAGCCGCCTTTTTTGCCTCCTCGTAGAGCCCTCTGGCCAGGTATCTGGGAACCTCGCCGGCCAGGCAGGCGCTGAGGGCGATGATGCCCTCATGGTAGGTCTCAAGGACTTCCATATCCACCCTGGCTTATAGTAAAAGCCGTCCACAAACCCTTTGGAAACGATCTTCATCAGATTGTGGTAGCCTGTGTCATTTTCCGCCAGCAGGACCAGGTGATAGTAGCGGTCCTCGCCGTTTACATTTTCCCGGTCGAACCGGAGCCGGGGGCCACGTAGACCTCACAGCCGATGACGGGCTTGATGCCCGCCTCCTTCGCCGCGCGGTAAAAGTCGATGACGCCGTACATCACCCCGTGATCCGTGATGGCCAGGCTGTCCATATTAAGCTCCTTCGCCCGGTTTACCAGCTCCTTAATCTTGCTGGAACCGTCTAACAGGCTGTACTCCGTATGAACGTGCAGATGTGTAAATGCCATTCTCTTCTTCTCCCGTCGTAAATTTTATCTAAAAAAGTGTGCGCCAGGCGCACACTTGCGCCTTAAATGAAAAAGGGAGCGTCGCCAAAGCGGCCTACGCCTCTTTCTCAACACTCCCGCCATATCCGTCCTTTAGTTATTGCTCAGATAGTCCTCGATGGCCGTCACCGCCGCCTCCTCGTCGGAGCCGTTGGCCTCCACGACCACGTTCTCTCCGCTCCCCAGAGCCAGGCTCATCATGCCCATAATGCTCTTGGCGTTGATCCTCTTGGAAGCGCTCTCCACATAAATGTCGCTGTCATACTGGCTGGCAACCTGGACCAGCATCGCCACAGGTCTCGCTTCCAGACCCGATTCCAGTTTGATGGTAACTTTTTTGCTTGTCATAATCTTCCTCCTCATTTCCAAAAAACAAAAACGGAGCACACTGTTATACTCTAGATGTCCTTGTCCTGCTCCCTCAGCCGTTCGGCGATGGCGCAGAGCTTCCTCAGGCGATGGTTCACTCCAGATTTGCCCACCGGAGGGCTTAAGGCTTCGCCCAGCTCCTTCAGTGTGGCTTCCGGTCTGTCCAGCCGGATCTGGGCAATCTCGTAGAGATTGTCCGGAAGGCTCGAAAGCCCGGCAGTATCCCTGATATATTCTATATCTTCCAGCTGCCTGACCGCAGCGGATACCGTCTTGTTGATGTTGGCAGTCTCGCAGTTTACCTGGCGGTTGACGCTGTTGCGCATCTCCTTCATGATGCGTATGTTCTCCAGGTTCATCAGCGCCACGTGGGCTTCCATCACATTTAAGATGTCCACGATCTGACTGCCTTCCTTGATGTAAACGACAAAATATTTCTTTCTCGCCACGATCTTGCGTCGATGGAGAAGGTGAGAATGATATTCTTAAGCTGCTCCGCCTTCGCCATGGTGGCGCACACAATCTCGAAATGGTAAAACTTCTCGGGATCGCTGATGGATCCGGATGCCAGAAACGCGCCCCGTATGAATGCGCGCCGGCAGCAGGCATTCTGGACCACGATGTTCTTGACCAGGGACAGGTTCTCTCCCACCTCGCCGTGCTCATCGATGAGCTTGGTCGCCTGCAGGATGCGAAGCGCCTCCTCGTGGTCAGACACCAGCACCGTGTAAGTGCGGCTCTTTTTTAAGTAGGCGTTCCTCCGGATCGAAATGTCTGCTCCTATATTAAATGTTTTTTTCAATAATGTAAAGTATTTTCTTGCGACAGCCACATTTTCTGTCTGGATGCGGATGGCATACTCATCGTTTTCCGAGATCTGCACCCGCCCGCACAGGCTGATAATGCAGCCATTTCCGCTATCTGGCAATGTCTCGCCGGGCTGATCTGCCTGGAGAGCTCATCCTTGACGCTCGAGGAAAATGACATATCCTCACCTCTTTAATCTATTTTCCGGCTCCCCCGCCGTCCCGCCCCATATCCCCGGTGCTCCAGCTTGAGGCCGATCTCCCGGTGGGAAGAAAGCCTTTTTTGAAGCTCCTTAGCGATGGTCACAGAGCGGTGCTTTCCGCCGGTGCAGCCGATGGCGATGACCAGCTGGTTCTTCCCCTCCAGCACGTAGTTAGGAAGAAGAAATTCGATCATATCGCACAGCTTTTCCATGAAAATATCCGCGGTTCCGCCCTGCTTCACGAAATCCTGCACTTCCTTCTCCTCGCCCGTCCTGGTCCTCAAATGCTCCTCATAGTAGGGGTTGGGAAGAAACCGCACGTCGAACACCAGGTCCGCATCCTGGGGGATGCCGTACTTGAAGCCGAAGCTGAGGATCGTGACGAACAGGTTCCCGAACGCCTCATTCTCCACGAAGAGCTGCTCGATCTCCCGCCTCAGCTCCTTCGCAAGCAGCGTGCTGGTATCCAGGATGTAGCCGGCCCGCTCTTTCAAAAATCCGAGCTTTTCCCGCTCCCTCTCGATGCCCCGGTCGATGCGCTCCAGCCCCGCCAGCGGATGGCTCCGCCGGGTCTCCTTGTAGCGCTTCACCAGCACATCGTCCGCGGCGTCCAGAAATAAAATCTCATAGGGAACGCCCCGTTTCTTCCAGCCGTCCAGAACCTTCGCCATGTGGCTTAATTCCTCGCCGCTTCGTATGTCGATCCCCAGGGCTGCATTCTTAATATCCCCGCTGTTTTCGTTTACCAGCTCTGCAAATTTTTCCATCAGCGGGATGGGCAGGTTATCCACACAGTAAAATCCAAAATCTTCCAGTACCTTAAGCGCCGTCGTCTTCCCCGCGCCGGACATTCCCGTGACAATCACAAGACGCATCTTTCTTCCTCCCGGAAATCAAAAATTTCCAATGGTTTTCACTTCCATCTCAAGCTCCACGCCGAACTGTTCCTTCACGGCGCCGCTCACCCGGCGGCAGAGCTCCATGACGTCGGCGGCGGTGGCCTGTTCCCGGTTGATCACGAAGCCGCAGTGCTTCTCCGCCACCTGGGCGCCGCCCACCCGGAACCCGCGAAGACCCGCGTCGTCGATGAGCTTTCCGGCAAAATACCCCTCCGGCCGCTTGAAGGTGCTTCCGGCGCTGGGGTATTCCAGGGGCTGCTTCTCCCGCCGTCTGGCGGCCAGATCGTCCATCCGGGCACGGATCAGGCGCCTGTCGCCTTTTTCCAGATTTATTTCCGCCTCCAGCACCACATATTCTTCGGATAAAACGCTGCTGGTCCGGTAGCCCATGCAAAGCTCCTCCGGCGTCTTTTTAAGAATATTTCCTTCCCGGTCCATGACCGTGACGTTTACAAGCACGTCCTTAAGCTCCCCGCCGTAGGCCCCGGCGTTCATCACCACGGCGCCTCCCAGGCTCCCCGGGATGCCCGCGGCGAACTCGAAGCCCGCCAGGGAACGCTCGCAGGCCTCCCTGGCAATTTTTGACAGAAGCGCGCCGGCCTGGCCCTTATGCAGGTTTCCTCCGTCTCCACGGCGGAGAGCCGGGACAGGCAGATCATGGTTCCGCTGTAGCCCCGGTCGCCCACCAGCAGATTGCTCCCGTTGCCTAAAATGAAAAACGGCTGGTTCTCCTCCCGGCACAGCGCCAGAATCTCCTTAAGCTGGCCGGCTGTTCCCGGCGTCACAAGAAAATCCGCCGGGCCGCCGATGCGGAAGGTGGTGTGGGCGCTCATGGGCTCATTGACCCAGAGTTCCCCCTCGTTTACTATTTTTCTAAGTTTCTCTTCAAACTCTGACATACTCTGACTCCTGGTCTTTTTTAATCCGGCCGCGCCAGATTGGCCTGTACTCTCTTGTAGAGCTCCTTGGCCGCATTGTAGCCCATCTTCTTCTGGCGGTAGTTGACCGCGGCGGACTCCACGATGATGGCCAGGTTCCGGCCGGGCCTTATGGGGATGGAATGGCAGATGACCTTATTTCCCAGAAATTCGGTGTACTGGTCCTCCATGCCCAGGCGGTCGTACTCCTTATCCTTGCTCCACTCCTCCAGCTTGATCACCATGTCGATGGACTGGGTATTTTTCACGCTCTCCACGCCGAACAGGGTCTTCACGTCGATGATCCCGATGCCGCGAAGCTCGATGAAATGTCTGGTGATGTCGGGCGCGGAGCCGATGAGCGTCTCGTCGCTGACCTTGCGGATCTCCACCACGTCGTCGCTGACCAGACGATGGCCGCGCTTGATGAGCTCCAGGGCCGCCTCGCTCTTTCCGATGCCGCTCTCACCCATGATCAGCACGCCCTCGCCGAATACGTCCACCAGAACCCCGTGAATGCTGATCACCGGGGCCAGCTTCACCTTGAGCCAGCGGATCACCTCCGCCATCAGATCCGAGGTGGTCTGATGGGACACCATGCAGGGCACGCCGTAATGGCTGCAGAGCTCCAGAACCACGGGCTCCGGCTCCATGCCCCGGCTGTAGATGAGACAGGGGATATTGCAGGAAATGAGCTTCTCGTAGACCTCCCTGCGCTTCTCCTCATCCAGCCGCTCTAAGTAGGCGGACTCCACATACCCGATGATCTGCACCCGCTCCCGGTCGAAATGCTCGAAAAATCCGGTGAGCTGCAGCGCCGGGCGGTTCACGTCCGGGTGGGCTACCACGATTTTCTCCGTGTCCAGCTCCGGCGTTTTGTTGACCAGATTCATCTTCTGAATCAGTTCCTCGATTGTAACTCCATACATCTTTCTGTCCTCTCCTTCCATCAGTGAAAGAAATCGTAAACCTGCTTTGCCGAGCGCTTATTCATCTGGGGGACGCCCGAAAGCTCCTCCTCCGTCGCGTCCCGGATGGCCTCGATGGTCTTGAAATACCGCATCAGCGCCTTTCTTCTGGCCGGCCCGATTCCCTCTATATCGTCAAGCACCGAATGTACCTGTTCCTTGCTCCGTAAGCTTCTGTGAAACTCGATGGCGAAGCGGTGCGCCTCGTCCTGTATCCTCGTGATCAGCTTGAAGCCCTCCCCGTAGCGGTCGATGGGGATCTCCACGTTGTTGTAGTAGAGCCCCTGGTGCGGTGATTGTCATCCTTTACCATGCCGCAGACCGGGATACTTAAATTTAATTTTTCCAGAACCGCCAGGGCCACGTTCACCTGCCCCTTTCCGCCGTCCATCATGATGAGGTCGGGGAAGCGGGTGAAGCTTCCGTACTGTCTGTCCTCGCCGTTCTCCGTAAGCTCTGCGGCCTCGCTCAGCCCGTGGCTGAACCGGCGCGTCAGCACCTCGTCCATGGAGCGTAGTCGTTGGCTCCCTTGACCCATTTAATCTTGAATTTCCTGTAGTCGTTGCGCCTGGGGCGTCCGTCCTCGAACACCACCATGGAACCCACCGACTCAAAGCCGCTGATATTGGAAATATCGAAGGCTTCCACCGGTGGATGCCGGTGAGCCCCAGCCATCCGGCCACCTGGTTCATGGCGCCGATGGTGCGAAGCTCCTCCCGCTTGATGCGCTCCCGGTCCTGGGAGAGCACCAGCGCCGCATTTTTCTGGGCCAGCTCCACCAGACGCTCCTTCTGCCCCTTCTGTGGGACGATGATCTTCACCTTCTGACCCCTGCGGCTTCCCAGCCACTGGCCGATGATCTCCTCGTCGTCCAGCGGCGCCTGCACCCACAGCTCCCTGGGGATGAAGGGCGTGCCGGAGTAGAACTGCTTCACAAAGCTGGAGAGAATCTGCCCGTCGTCCTCCGCCGTGGCGATCCGTATATGGAAATGATCCCGCCCGATGAGGCGGCCCTCCCGCACAAAGAACACCTGCACCACCGCGTCCCGCTCGTCCCTGGCGAGGGCGATGATGTCCCGGTCCTCCATGCTCTGGCTGGTGATCTTCTGCTTCTGGGCGATCTTTTTGACGCTGGATAAAAGCTCCCGGTACTCGATGGCCTTCTCAAACTCCATCTGCTCCGAGAACGCCAGCATCTTCTCCTCCAGCATCTTTAACACCGGCTCGTAGCGGCCATTTAAAAACTCCAGCACCTGGTTCACGGACTCCCGGTACTCCTCCCGGCTTATATACCCCTGGCAGGGCGCGTCGCACTGCTTGATGTGGTAGTTTAAGCAGGGCCGCTCCTTTCCGATATCCCGCGGAAGACTGCGATTGCAGGTCCGTATGCGGTAGATTTTGCGCACCAGCTCGATGGTGTCCTTCACGGCCCGGCGCTGGTGTAGGGGCCGAAGTATTTCGACTTGTCCTTCTTCATGGTCCTGGAAAACAGCACCCTGGGGAAATCCTCGCCCACCGTCACCTTGATATACGGGTAGCTTTTGTCATCCTTTAACATGGTGTTGTACCGGGGGCGGTGCTCCTTTATGAGGTTGCACTCCAACACCAGGCCTCCAGCTCTGAGTCTGTGACGATGTACTCGAACCTGGCGATGCGCGACACCATCTGCTCGATCTTGGCCGTCTTGTTGCGGCTGCTCTGAAAATACTGCCGCACCCGGTTTTTCAGGCTGATGGCCTTTCCCACGTAAATGATCTCGTCCTTCGCATCGTGCATGATGTAAACGCGGGCTGGGCCGGGAGTTTCTTAAGCTCTTCTTCTATATTAAACATCGCATTCTCACCTGTCATCTGCGCAGCCGGCTCCCGTCGTAGCGAAGCTGTGTCTCCAGATGTTTCTCACGGACGCCAGCAGACGGGCTGCATCCCCGCTCTCCGGCTTCATGTCCAGCGCCAGGAACATGGCGTCCAGCTCCCGCTGTCCTACCAGCGGATGCTCCTGCCCCTGGTCGTCCTTATTGATCATCCGGGCCACCGCCGCCAGCTTCGCGGGAATGTCATCGGCGTCCAGAAACTCGAAGAACAGGGGGTGAAGCGGGGTGTTCTCGTCCGGGACGTGCGCGCCTGCCGCCGCGCTCTCTCGCTCTGTCGCCGCATTTGCGCAGTCGCCGGCCACGCGCGCTCTCTCTGCCGCGTCAGCCCCGGAAAGCTCCACCCGCTCAAAGCGGTACTCCTGCGATACGTCCGGGTATTTCGCCCGGTCCACCGGGCTCACAAACATGGAGAGCGGCCTCACATAGGTCTTAAAATCCCCGTAGAGCGCCTGGTACACCACCATCTGCTCCCCGGTCTCCGAGTGCGTGGCCACGGTGATGATCTGATACAGTTTATTTTTAAAGTGGCGGTAAAATTCCCCCGCCCTCGGTGTTCTGTCCATTTTCTTCCTCCTTAAGAAGCCCCTCCCAGGAATAATTGCACGAGGCGTTCCAGAGAATCCACTCCTCGTACCCGGCGTCGTAGACCGCATCGATCTGCGCCCTCAGCTCCCCGGGACCGTAATGCATGTAATGCCGCAGGTAGGACGCCGTGAAATCCTGGAGCCAGGGCCGCACGACGGCCTGCGGCTCCTCCGGATAGAGGGCCAGCTCCTCCTTCGACTGGGTCAGCGCGCCCATGACGGTCTCATAGGGGTGCAGGTCCGGGTGATCCAGTCCGAAATTTCCGTCCCCGTAGTGGGAGGGGTAAATCATCGGGCAGATGTAATCCATGTTCGCGGCGATCTCCCCGTAGGACTGTCCCACGCTCTGCGCATCCACCGGACTGCCGATGATAGCCCCGAACACATCCGCGGAAAGAAACATCCCGGTTCTCTCAAACCGTTCGCCGATAAAACGGGTAAACTCTGTCACGATCTCCGTCTTGGACTTTCCCTCTGTGCCCGCCTGCTCAAAATCCACATTTTTCATCGTGGAATCCGTGTTGAAGCGGATGTAGTCAAACTGCACCTCGTCAAATCCCAGCCGGCAGGCCTCCCCGACCACCTCGGCAAGATACTCCCAGACTTCCTTATTATATGGATTGATCCAGCGTCGCCCTTCTTATCCCTGTAGACGCTGCCATCCTTTGTCTTCAGACACCACTCCGGTTTTTTCTCCGCCAGATAGGGATCTTTAAAGGTGACCACGCGGGCAATGGTGTAGATGCCGTGCTCCTTCAGCCCGGCAATAAGCCCCGCCATGTCCTCCACCAGGCCCGTGCCGGCCCCGATTTCGCCCATGACTCCCGTGGCGACCGGGCAGGTGATCCGCCCCTCGTCGTTCTTAAAATCGATGACCACGGCGTTCAGCTCCGTCTCGTCGATCTGCCGGATGTATTCCTCCATCATAGCCGGCACGCCCGCGGCGTAGCCCGTCACATAGATGGCCTTCACCTTCACCGGCTCCGGCCGGGAAACCTCCTCGAACACGTCCTCCATCGACGCGTACAGGCTGCGGACAAGAGACGCATATTGCTCCGCCTCCGCCTGCATTCCGGTTTCTGCCTGCGGCTGTACTCCGGCTTCTGTCTGTATCGGCGTATCCGACGGCGACTGCCGTTCTGCCGCCGGGGCCGGCGAAAAATCCGTCACCGGCTCATACCGCGTGCACCCCGCCAGGGCAAGTGCGGCCGCCCCTGTTAACAGTAATTTTCTCATTTTCTGTAAATTCCTCTCGCCAAGTATTCCTATTATACCATTCCCGGCGATATTTGACCACAAAAACTAAATTTTACTTTTTTCTTGAGATACTTATCACATCTATGTATAATAATAGTAACAGGTGGGTAACTGCCTAAAAAGTAGTCCGCTTCCGGTCATGCGAATAATAAATAGACCGTGAAAAAGTTTTCAAGTCCCTTGCCGGCAACGGTAAGGGACTTCATCTTTATGAGGTAAACGTATGAAAATTGAACATCTGATACGGAAGAAAAAAAAGCAGCATAAACCGGCAGATACAATCAGGATTGTTAAAATCTTTGACCGCAAAACGGTACTTCTTTTTCAAGATATGTTTCCTGCCACCGCGCAGTATATTGATGGACAATACATAAAAGGCGGACAGGCTGTAAGAATAGCCGATCCAAAGCTAATACAGGAGTTAGAAAAGACAGCCCGCAAGATCATCGGCTTATTGCATAGATTTGCATGACCTTGTACTGAAGGACATTCAGGAACTGGCGGTGATGGCGCTTAAAGATGCCGACAGCTTTTATCAGAGACTAAGCAGCCGGATGGAGCGCCGGTATAAGACGGACGCCAATGAAACAAAGAAGGAAATTGACCGGCTCCAGAGCCGCAATCAGGAGATTGACAATATGTTCCTGAGCCTTTATACCGACAAGGCGAAAGGAATCCTCTCTGAGCACCGTTTTATGAAGCTGACTGCGGCGTTAGAGCAGGAGCAGGAAAGCGACATCCGTACCTTTATCCGGGAAATCCGGCAGTACACAGCTATTAAGGAATTGGACGAGACGATGCTGCACCGGCTGATCAATAAGGTGCTGATTGACAAGGTCAAGAAGGTGGACGGTCAGAACGTACAGGAAATCAGGATCGTATATTCTCCAATAAAATAACAGACATTTTATCAAGCTGTTTTGCAGTCTGCGAAAATTGGTGCGGCACTGTATATAATCAGCTAAGCTAGCGATACACACAATCCAATGCTGTTTGATAAAATGTAAAACAAGTTTCGTATCGACCATCTTGCCATAAAAATGCGCCCGGACTCTTTCGATGACCGAGCGCACTCGATTCCTTTTCCGATATTGCAGCTGCGCCTGCGTATCATCCGAAGAATAAAGCAACTATATGTTTTTTCCAAATTCAAACGCCTTTTCAAGCCATTGCGTTTCTTTGATCCTACCTGTTCCATTGGTATCTCCACAGCCTCCCGCTAGGATCATTCCCCGATCATGAAAGCCGATGTAGTTCACCAGTGCGAATTGATAGTAGGATACCGCCTGTTCAAAAGTCCAAAAATAGTTATCCGCCGCTGTCATCAGAAGGGCGCTGTCTTTGACAGGATAGGATTCATACCTTCCCAACGAAGGCTCACATTCCTCCGCCATGCAATAGAAGCGGTCGATAAAGGCTTTCAGGCGAGCTGAGAATGTCCAGTAATACAGCGGCGAAGCAAACACAACTAAATCAGCCGACTTAATTTTGGGAACCATTTCATTGAAAGCGTCCTTTTGCACACAAGGTTTCCCATACCGACAGGCGTTGCATCCCAGACAGTCCTTTACCTCATTTTTGAGAAGCGATATAACTTCTGTCTGGTGTCCGGCGCTTTCCGCTCCCTTCACGAAAGCGGTGATAAGCTGGGCCGTGTTTCCGTTTGGTCTGCCACCGCCTTGTATTACTAAAATGCGTTTCATAAAATTATCTCCTTTACCTATTTCTTACAAATGTCATCAACAGGCCGGTATCATCAATCTTTTCTACCTTTTTTACAGTAAAATCAACTGGAACCATCGCCCCTTGATTCGGACTCGCTTCAAAAGAAGTCTTGGCTGGCTCATGAGGAGAACCGCCGTCCACCGTGGCAACCAGCAGCACAGTGTACTCATCTACCAGACCCTCCCGGATGAAAGTGCCATTAAGCGTCCGCCCCCTTCCAAGAGCAGATGGTCGATCCCAAACAGGGCATAAAGTTTTTCAACCACCAGCCTAAAATCCAGCGTTTCCTTGCCGCCGAAAATATAGGAAACCTTCATGTTCCGGAGGTAATGCAGGTAGGCATCAGAAACCTTTTCCGTCAGGACAGAAATGATATGGTCGCCCACCCGGTTCGTGTAAATATCGGATGAGCCGCGAAGCATTACATTCGCTCCCCACGCCAGCTTCCCCGACTGGTCGATTGCGACGCAGTATTTATCCGCCTTTACATCCGCAACATAGTCCGTCCGGTCTATATGAGGAACATTTTCTGGAAGCTCCGGCTTGTTTTCGGGGGCTAATTGCCAGGGCCAATCCATAAACGTGACCCGCCCGAACATACAGGCCTTTGCGTCCATCTTATCGTGAAACTGCTCATACTTTGCGATGTATTCACGGCCCCGCTCTGTATTGAAATACTCCCCGATGATCTTTCCGTCCAGTGAGTTCAGCATATAGCAGGTAATATAAGGTCTGTTCATGGTAAAGTACCTCTTTTCTTATATTCTGTAAAGGGATTTATGCTTGTTTATCTACGTTCCGCAAAGAAACCAATGTAATTACAACAACCAAAAACTCGGTGATCACCATAGCCCACCATACCCCGTTGATTTTCCATATCAACGGAAGCACATATACCAATATTCCACTGAATATCAACCCGCGGAGCAGAGCCAAAACCGTTGCCATTTTCGACTTCAAAACGGATTGCAGGTAATAGGTTGCCTGAATATTGATACCCATTGGCAGGAACGAAAGGAAGTACACGCCAATGATTCCCGGGGCAATTTCCAGAATCGTGCGGGTGGCGTCTACAAACAGCTTTGTGATCTGTACCGGGAATAAGATTCCCACGAGAGCAAAGGCGACTCCCATCAGCAAAGCGGTCAGAACGGATAGTTTATCTATCTCGTGAATCCGATCCCGCAGGCCGGCCCCGAAGTTGATGGAAACGATAGGTTGTATGGCCTGCCCAACACCGCTGAACAGATGCTGAAACAAGGACGAACAGGTAATGACTACCCCAAATACCGCCAATGCCGCTTCGCCGCCATAGCGTAAGACCTGCTTGTTCAAAATCACAGTCAATACAATGAAGGCGATGTCAATGACACTTGCGCTGAATCCAGCAAACAAGACATTGCGGGATGCCCTCAGGGGTTTGAAGGGCTTTACAATTTTCAACGTGTTTTTCTTCTGGAAAAATGGCTGCACAGGATGATGAATTGGATGATTGTGCCGAGTACAGTTGCCAGCGCCGCACCCATCATACCCCAACCCATGGGGAACACAAAAAACCAATCTCCAAATACATTAAACACACCGCCGGAGACCACCGCCGCCATGACCTTGTTCGGTGCACCGTCACTTCGTACTAAGCATGAAAGATAAGAGGACAAAATAAAAAACGGCATTGTCCAGACGATGCAATTTGTATAGTCCCGCACAAAAGGCATTAAATTTTCTGTGGCTCCGAAAAATTTATATATGGGAGTGGAAAATATATTGAACCCCGCCCATACGAGGATCGTCAAAGCAACTGTGAGAAACAAAGAGGCAGAAAAGTATGCGTTTGATTTTTCAACCTCTCCCTCGCCGCGTGCTTTTCCAAAATACACACTCCCACCCACACCGCAAAGGATACCAAAAAAGGAGATAACACCGAAAATCGGTGTTGCGATAGAGAGAGCTGCGGCCCCGTCTGGCCCAACCCCCTGTCCAATCGCAATCATGTCAACGAAGCCATAGACCGACGTGACTATCGCCGCAGACAGTGACGGAACCAAATAACTCCTATATAATTTCTTGATTGGGCTTTTCAGCAAATCCATCCTATTTACCTCCTGAAATGTTCTGCAAAAACTGCCGCCGCTTCCGAGCAGCTTTCCAAAGAATTGTATGTGGTGTCGATGCACAGATGGTAGTTTCTCATCGCTCCCCACTTGGAATCGGTATAATGCTCATAATAGCGGCTTCGCACTTTATCGGTCTCTTTGATTTGATGCTCCACCTCTTGCACAGAACCAGAAACGCCCTGCTGCATTTTGCGCTCTACTCTCGCCCGCAGATCCGCATATACAAAAATATGGATCGCTTCCTCCAGCACCTTGTCAGCGCAGCGCCCTACAATGACACAAGGGCCTTTTGATGCCAAGTTCCGGATCGTTTCACATTGTCTAAAATAGATTTGATCCGTAATGGGCTGCTGATAAAACGGGAGCAGATTTTGTCCTGCGCTCCAAAGCGTATTTAATTGCAAATGTTCCTCATATTGTTCAATTACTTCAGCCGACAGGGTATTATCCTGAGCAGCAAGGGAAATCAGCTCTTTATCGTAAAACGGTATCTGAAGCCGCTGGGCGATAAGCATTCCCAGCTCCCGGCCTCCGCTTCCAAATTCCCTGCTGATGGTAATGACTTTGTTCATAACGTACCTCCTCCTTTTGTTGACATTTGCACGTTATATAATTATAATACCGATATAGAGCAATCCAAAGAGAGAATAGTATATTTTTTTATAAAAATCATTCCATTTTTGTGGAAGGAGGTAACCCATGGAGTATAAGACGCTTCAAATTGCAGAAAATTTTCGGGAAAATATATTATATGACAGCGACTCTCTTGCGCTTGCTGTATGCAGCGACCATTTCGATGATTATTTGCACAGAGAATGGGGTTGTCATTGGCATGACGAATTTGAGTTTGGACTTGTTTTGCAAGGCGTTGTAGAATACACGATTTATAATGAACACGAGCAATTGTCAGTACATAAAATTTCCGTAGGCGATGGTATTTTCCTGAATGCCGGATGCTTTCACAGTGTCAAAGGACTCGAACCGGATACAGTGATGGCAGGCATCATCTTGCCGACTAATTTTTTAATACAGAATCTTTTCGTACCATTTATCATCAGAATATTTACTCTATACTGGAATCGGGGACGGAATGTTTGGTTTTTGCACAAAGCGATCCGTCCAACGCCGCCATTTTGTCCGGCCTGAAAGAGCTATATGAAATAAACAGAACAGAGCAAACATATGAACTTCACTGTATGGAGACCGTTTGTAAAATATGCCGCTTACTGGTAGAGCAAATAAATACAAACAAAAATCCACTTACACCTATGCCAAAAAACACACAGACGAAACGTTTACAAAAAATTATGACTTTTATTCATGCGCATTATGGTGAGCACATCAGCATAGACGATATGGCAAAGGCATCCACTGTCAGCAGAACCGAAGTTTTTCGCTGTTTTCAGGCTGTTTTAAAGAAAAAACCGATTGAATATCTTACAGAATATCGACTATCCATAGCTACCATACTGCTTACGAGCACAGACAGAACTATGTCAGATATTTCGAGTTCCTGCGGCTTTAACAGCGCGAGCTATTTCGGAAAAGTTTCGGGAGCATCATGGTATATCCCCCAAAAAATACAGAGACCAGCTCCGGGGAAAAATAAGTCCATAATTTTTATAGAAGCAGATCGAGCGCAAATATTCAATGTGGGAAAACTGGTTCCTTGCGAAGAAAATGATATAAAGTATATCTGCTGTTGTGAAAGACGATTTCCGGAATTCTATAAATGACAACCTCAAATAAAGAGTTCGTAACCAGAAAATCCAAACCGCCTGTTCCTATGGCCGAATGAATCGGTCAGTGGAACAGGCGGTTTTCTTTGCCGTGAATGATGGATAGACAGGACAATCTACTGTCAGGATAAAGGTCAATTTTGAATGTTCTTTCGCTGTAAGTGACTTTTGAATGGTTCGACACATCCCTTCTTCGGATAAAGAAGGTGTTTTGTTCTTTTTGAATTCATCACTTGACTTTGTGGCAAAGAGGTGTCCGTTTTACACCAACGCAGCCGGACGTAGTCAGAATCGAAAGATTGATGATAGAAGAATTAAAAAAGGAATAAATAGAGCGGGGCGCGGAAAGCCGTAAAAGGCTAACCGCGCCCCGCGTCTATCAGCTTCCCGCCAGCAGGTCCGGAAGCCAGGTAGTAAGGGACGGCACATAGGCAAACAGCATAACCGCCGCCATCTCAATCAACAGGAAAGGCAGCACACCCTTTACCACCTGATTAAATTTAAGCCCCGTAACCGAACAGGCAGTAAACAGGTTATAGCCAAAGGGCGGCGTCACATAGCCGATAACCAGGTTTATGACAAAGATCATTCCCAGATGAAGGGGATCAAGCCCCAGCTGGATTCCCATGGGCACAATGACCGGCGCAATAATAATGATCGCTGCCACCGTATCCATCAGCGCTCCCACCACAAAGAGAAGAAGCATTAACACCAGCAGATACACATATTTATTAAGAATAAATGCGGACAGCGCCTCAATGATAACCGTTGACACCTGGGTCACAGACATGATCCAGGACAGCAGGTTGGCGGCCGCAATAATAATGTCAACCATGGCTGCCGTCTCCATGGACTTCACCAGTGCCTTCGGAAGGTCCGACAGCTTGATCTCACGGTAAACAAAAATGCCTACAAACAGGGCGTAAACCACGCCGACTGCCGCCGACTCAGTGGGAGTGAACACGCCGCTGTAGATGCCGCCCAGGATAATGACCGGCAAAAGCAGGGCCCCCAGGGCGGACCAGGTATTTTTAAGCACCTCTTTTATGGAAAAGGAAGTTCCCCGATGGCGCAGAATCTCAGGATTCTTCACCGCGATCACCAGGTTCACAAGAATCAGCAGCGCCGCCAGCAGAAGGCCCGGCACAATCCCGGCCACAAACATCTGCGGGATGGAGACGCCCATGGTAACGCCGTAAATAATCATGGGAATGCTGGGCGGGATAATCGGTCCCAGCGCCCCTCCGGCCGCCGCCATGCCCGCCGCCGTTTTCATGGGATACCCATTCTTTACCAGCGAAGGAATCATGATGCTCCCGATGGCTGCCACCGTGGCGGGCCCGGAGCCAGTCAGAGCCGCAAAGACGGCGCATGACACAATCGTGACCACGCCCAGGCCGCCCGGCATCCACCCCAGAAAGCTCTCCGCCCACCGGATCATCCGCCGGGAAATGCCTCCCCGGTCCATCAGATCTCCCACAAATACAAAGAGCGGAACCGCCAGCAGCGGAAAGGAGTCGAGCCCCGTCACAGCTCTCTGGCACACCAGGGCCAGCGGCTTCATATCCGTTGCCAGGAGAAACCAGATTCCCGAGCCCAGGATAGAAAACGCCACCGGAACCCCGACAAAAATAAGCGCCAGCATAATTATAAACATAATACCTACCATCAGACTGTCTCCTCCCCCCTAAAACGTTTCACCTGCGCCGCCAGATTTAAGGCAGCATAAAACAGCACAAACACGCCGCACACAGGCGCCGCTCCATACACGAGCGCCATGCTGATCCGCAGGGCCGGGCTCAGCTGCAGCCTTACCGCCGAAGCCACCTTAAACCCGTACCCGATCAATACCAACGCAACCAGGATAATCACTACATTGGCCAGAATTTTCGTCGCGGCCCCGGCCCGCCTGGGAAGCAGATCCGTCACGGCCGTCACCGTGGCGTGGGTCTCCTTCTGGGTACAGATGGCCGCCCCCAGGAAATTCGCCCAGATAAAAGCGTACCGGGCCAGCTCTTCTGTCCAGGACAGGGAATTGTTAAGCACAAACCTCGTAAACACCTGAAGCACACAGGCAAATATCAAAACCAGAAAAGCCGCTGAAACCATAAAATGCAGAAGCCTTTCCACCGCTTTCTTTACTCTCTCCAACATATCAGCCTACTGTTCCTCCTCTCCCCAATCATTCCATTTCCTCCAGAGCCTTCAGAAGATCCTCCACGTAGGTTCCTCCGATGGTCTCTGCTCTTTCCGCATAAAAAGATCCCAGAACCTCCTGGAATGCCGCTGTATCCACATCCCGCACCACAGTCATCCCATCCGCTTCCATTTCCTCCAGCATCACCGTTTCCAGCTCAGCATTATTCTTTCTGCTCAGCTTTCCCGCTTCCACTGCAGCCTCCCTGAGAAGCGTCTGCTCCTCTGGGGACAGCTCATCATAGAGCTCCCCGGACACACATATGATGAGAGGCGAGTAGAAATGTCCCGTCATATTCAGATACTTTGCAATATCCGGAAATCCGTTGGTGTAAGTCACGCTGATGGGGATGTCCAGCCCGTCAATGGTTCCCTGCTGAAGGCCGGTAATGGTCTCCGACCAGGCCATCGGCACCGCGTTGGTTCCCAGGGCCCCATAGGTGGCAATGTAGCTCTCTGTCTCCATGCACCGTATTTTCAGGCCCTTAAAATCCTGCGGAACCCGTACTTCCTTCTCCTTGGTTACCAGGTGGCGGAAGCCTCCCTCTCCCCAGGCCAGGCCTTCACCCCGTACCGGTCAAATTCTTTTAGCACCGACTGTCCGATCTCCCCGTCCAGAATCGCCGCCGCCGTCTCATTGTCCTTAAAAACAAACGGAAGGTCAAACAGTCCGGCTGCCGGCACATAGCCGCTGGCATAAGCGTTGGTCATGACGGCCATATCCGTGGTGCCGATCTGCATCCCGGTAAACATTTCCCCCTCCTGTCCCAGCTGACCGCCGCCCATCACGTCAATCCTAAGGCTCCCCCCGCTTTTTCCGACACCAGGTCGGAAAATTCTTTGCAAAAATGTAATAGGGTCATTTTCCACCGCCGCGGTGGTAAAACCAATCTGAAACACTTTTTCTCCGCTCTCCTTCTGACCTCCCGAACAGGCCGTCAGAATCCCTGCTGCCGCCAGTACGGCGGCCATACAGGCCCTCTTTTTCATTTTCCTTACTCCTTTCTGTCTGCGCGGTCGCTCCGCTGTCTCTTAAAAACACATACTTATCCTTCTCCCACCAGCTCTCCGGGCACCCTCTGCACCATATTCCTCAGATCTTCCGCGGAAAATCCCAGCTTCAAGAGCCCCTCCAGAAATTTTCTCATGCACAGAACGGGAAGCTCCTTTCCCGCCTGTCCCCGGTCCGTGGAGAGAAACACATTTCCAGGGCCAACCAGCCGTATGGTTTCGGCCATCTCCTCCAGGCTGCAGTCCCCGTCCTCCACATTGGCGTAGTTTTTCTCAATCCGCACCCCTGTCTCTGCCAGTTCCCGCTGAACCTCACGGGGGACTCTGGTCCTTCTCCACTCCGGATGGGTGAGGACAGTGGTTACCCCATACTCCCTCGCCTTCCGGCACACCAGCACGGCCTCCTCCAGGCTCACATGTCCTGTCGCCAGCACACCTCCGTAGGAGCGTACAATCTGAAAGATCTCGTAAATCTCTTTTCTCAGCTTCCCCTGTTCGTCTATCACCTGGATCCCTGGCCTGTCAAAAAATCCCCCGGCATATTTCCGAAAGTCAGACAGTGCCCGGCGTCTCTGGTGGGAAGCCAGATAAACCGGCCTCCCAGCCGCATGGCGCTCTCCACCGCATAGGGGTTCAGTCCCCCCGTCGGCCAGTTTAACACCAGTCCGCCATACGCCCTGGTCTGAAAAAGGCCGGCCTGGTTCAGGGCCTGCGCCCTTCCGGCCGTACACTCATAGTGATTTTTGATCATGACCCCAGCCATCCCTGCCGCCTGCGCCTGTTCCATCAGCTCATAATCATTTAGCGCCCGCTTAACATGGGACGGAGCACTGTGAACGTGAAGATCGTAAGCCCCCTTCAGCAGCTCTCTCGCCATTTCCTGCTCTCTCTCCATAAACTCTCTGTCTTTCCCCTCCTTGTCCTCTTTCCTTTGTAAGACAATGGTAGCACAGAGAATCCACAAAGAAAAACAAGTAGATTTTTCCATATATTCTGAAAAACTTGTGTTTTTGAATTTGCGGCTCATCTGCTCTTTTCTCTGTCCCAAACTTTTCCTTGTCAGTGCTCTATATTTTTCTTGTTCCCGCTTCAAGTATTCAGTTTTTTCAGCATGTCTACCTTTTTATTTCAAGTTTTTTCTTGTTGAATTTTGTCATTTTCAAGGTTATAATATCCAGGAAATGAATACAGGGAGGAAATAATGTGAGACAGAGCTTCAAAATATTCATGACCGTGGCGGAGGAACTCAGCATCGGGAAGGCCGCCAAACGTTCTTTTGTGACCCAGCAGTGTGTCAGTGACCATATCCGCCGTATGGAGGAGGAGTACGGCGTAGCCTCTTTAACCGGAAACCGGCTCTCTCCCTGACCGAAGCCGGGGAAGTCATGTATCAGTTTCTCCGAAGTGTCCAGGTTTTGGAAAATAACATGGAGCACACACTGAAGGAGATCTCAGACGGCACAAAGGGCTCCTTTACCGTGGGACTCAGCACCTCCCGGGCCCAGGTTATACTCCCTCTGGCCCTGAAAAAATACTATGAGCATTTTCCTAATGTGGAGGTCTCCTTCTATATCAACGATACCGTTGTCCTGGAGCAGGCTTTGATGGACGGCTCCGTCGATCTTATTTTAGGCGTCAACGCCTCCCGCAATCCGTCTTTCTCCACAATGCCTGTGGCCACGGACAGCATGCAGCTCATTATCAGCGACAGTCTGTTCCAGCAGCATTTCGGGAGCCGCCGGCTTCCCGAATTTTACGATGGCGTGGACCTTTCGGAATTTTCCCAGGTCCCGTTTTCCCTCTACTATGAAACCGGAGCCGTGAACATTATCATCCGCCAGCATCTTCTGGACCACGGAATCAGCCTGGAGCGGACGCCCTACCATATCAGTGACTGTGACACCCACATTCTCCTGTGCTCCACCGGTCTCTGCGCCGCTCTGATTCCCAGAATGCTGTCCCTGCGGGTCAGAGAGCACAATGAAAAATGTGAACCTTCCCGTAAAATCCACATTTTCCCGGTGAAAAATTTTAACTACCCGCTCCGGGTCGAACTGATCTGGCATAAGAACATCAACCAGCCTTTTTATGTCCGGGCTTTCTGCGATATGGTAAAGGAGGCCGTCTGGCAGCTGATGAAGCAGTAGTTCCCCTCAAAAACTAAAATTTTACTTTTTTAAAAAACTACTACTCAAAATGGAAATTTTGTAGGATAATGGTACCATTAGAAAAAATCTGACGAGAAGAGGAATACACACATGAAGATAGGTTTTGACAACGAAAAGTATCTGTTTACGCAGTCCCAGCATATCAGAGAGCGCATCAGCCAGTTCGGTGACAAGCTGTACCTGGAATTTGGCGGAAAGTTATTCGACGATTTCCACGCCTCCCGCGTGCTGCCCGGCTTCGCCCCCGACAGCAAGCTCCAGATGCTTTTGCAGCTCGCCGACCAGGCGGAGCTCATCATCGTCATCAGCGCCAGCGACATCGAGAAAAACAAAATGCGCCACGATTTAGGCATCACCTACGATGTGGACGTGCTCCGTCTCATCGAGGCGTACACCGCAACCGGCCTCTACGTGGGGAGCGTGGTCATCACCCAGTATTCCGGCCAGGCCAGCGCCGATGTCTTCAAGTCCAAGCTGGAGCACATGGTATCCGCGTATACAGGCACTACACCATCGACGGCTACCCCAGCAATGTGGATCTGATCGTCAGCGACGACGGCTACGGAAAGAACGACTACATCGAGACCACGAAGCCGCTCGTCATCGTCACGGCCCCCGGCCCCGGCAGCGGCAAGATGGCCACCTGCCTCTCCCAGCTCTACCACGAGAACAAGCGGGGCATCAAGGCCGGCTACGCCAAGTTTGAGACCTTCCCCATCTGGAACATCCCGCTCAAGCACCCGGTGAACCTGGCCTACGAGGCCGCCACCGCCGATTTAAACGACGTGAACATGATCGACCCCTTCCACCTGGAGCCTACGGCGAGACCACGGTCAACTACAACCGGGACATCGAGATTTTCCCGGTCTTAAGCGCCATTTTCGAGGGCATTTACGGGGAAAATCCCTACAAATCCCCCACCGACATGGGCGTCAACATGGCCGGCAACTGCATCATCGACGACGAGGTCTGCTGCGAGGCGTCCAAGCAGGAGATCATCCGCCGTTACTACCAGGCCCTCGCCCGTCTCGTCCGCGAGGAGGGAAATGAGGAGGAGGTCTACAAGATCGAGCTTCTGATGAAGCAGGCCAAGCTCACCAAGGAGATGCGCCGCACCGTGCCCGCCGCCAACGAGCGGGCCGCCGCCCTGCACTCCCCCGCCGCAGCCATGGAGCTGAACGACGGACGCATTGTCACGGGAAAGACCAGCAACCTTTTAGGCGCATCCGCCGCGCTGATTTTAAACGCGGTGAAGCTCTTAGCCGGCATTCCCCACGACGTGCACCTGATCGCGCCCTACGCCATCGAGCCCATCCAGAAATTAAAGGTGGACTATCTGGGAAGCAAGAACCCCAGACTCCACACGGACGAGGTTCTCATCGCCCTCTCCGTGAGCGCGGCCATGGACAAAAACGCCCAGCTGGCCCTGGAAAACCTCTCAAAGCTCAAGGGCTGCCAGGTACACACCTCGGTGATGCTCTCCGACGTGGACATCAAGGTCTTCTCCAAACTGGGAATCAATCTGACCTGCGAACCGGTGTACGAGCACAAAAAGCTCTACCACTGATGCTGGTCCAAATTTTTTCCAAATAATTTATAGTTTTTTTATACAAAACACATTGATTTATAAGAATTATGTTGTAGTATATAGTCAGCAAGTAAATAACACTTGCTTTTAATGACACCCCCTCATTAAAACTTACCCCTTTTATACCCTCATTCTCAATTTACGTGAAAAGGAGCTTCGCAAAACCGGTTGGTTTTCGCGAAGCTCCTTTTCGTTGTGCCCGTCCGGGCTTTATTTTTATGAATCTGCCTATTCGTCCTCCTGCAGTCTGCCGGTCAGACCCTTGATTTCCTTCCGGTACACATGGCGGAGGAATATCACGGTCAGCGTCGTGGAGAACAGCTCGGCCAGCGGGAATGCCCACCACACCAGCTCCAGGTTTCCGGTTCTGGAAAGCAGGAACGCCACCGGCAGCAGCACCACCAGCTGACGGACCACGGAGATGGAAAGGCTTAAGAATCCGTGGGCCAGCGCCTGGAACATGGAGGAACAGATGATACAAAAGCCTGCAAAAATAAAGCTTAAGCTGATAATGCGCAGGGCCGGGACGCCGATGGACAGCATGTGGTCGGAAGCGTTGAATATCATAAGAAGCTGTCTCGTGCATACCTGGAAAATCAGAAGGCCCAGAAGCATAATGCTCACCGCATAAAAAATGCTCAGCTTTAACGTCTTAAGCAGACGGTCCGGCTTACCCGCGCCGTAGTTGTAGGCGATGATGGGCACCATGCCGTTGTTTAAACCGAACACCGGCATGAAAATAAAGCTTTGGAGCTTAAAGTACACGCCGAATACCGCCGTCGCCGTGGAGGTAAAGGCAATCAGAATCTTGTTCATCCCGAAGGTCATGACGGAGCCGATGGCCGCCATACATATGGAGGGAACGCCCACCGCGTAAATCTGGCGGATGATCTTTCCGGACACGTAGAACCGCTTCACGGAAAGGCGGATCTCCTTGTTCCATTTCAGATTGAAGAAAATGGCCATAAACATGGCGACAATCTGCCCCAGCACCGTGGCCGCCGCCGCACCGGCCACTCCCATCTTCGGGAAGCCGCACAGTCCGAAAATAAGAATCGGATCCATGATAATATTGATAATAGCTCCCGTTCCCTGGGTAAACATGGTAAATAAGGTCTTTCCCGTGGACTGCAGGAGGCGCTCAAACGCGATCTGCCCGAAAATACCGAAGGAAAATACTGTACAGATAAACAGGTAATCCGCGCCGTAGTTGACGATCTCCTCGATGTCCGTCTGCATTAAGAAAAAGCGGCGGGAAAGCAGAAGTCCCAGAACCGCGAACACGATGTAGCTCATCAGCGCCAGGAACACGCCATGGTTGGCCACACGGTTGGCTTTCTTGAAGTTCTTCTCGCCCAGGCTTCTGGAAAGGATGGCGTTGACGCCGACTCCCGTTCCGTGGCCACCGCAATCATCAGGTTCTGCGCCGGGAAGGCCAGGGAAACCGCCGTCAGGGCGTTCTCGTTTAAGCGGGCCACAAACATGCTGTCCACCACGTTGTAGAGCGCCTGCACCAGCATGGCGACAACCATGGGAACAGACATGGAAATCAGCAGGCGGTTCACCGGCATGACGCCCATCTTGTTCTCCGGCTCGCGGGCTGCGCCCTCTCTCACTGTCGTTTCACTCATTCTCAAATCACCTCGTACTTAATTCGCTTCCTAACAATTTTTTGTGAAATAAAAAGCAGGCTCAGAAAAGAGCCTGTATTGTATTCTAATAAACATGGGGGAAATTGTCAATAGGGAATCACGGAAGTCACAGCCGCCAGGGAGCGGGGAGAGGAGGAGCGGGAGGGGAAAGTTCCAGGAGACTCGATGGGTGGAACTAAGGCCCGCACCGTGTTCCGCTTCTGGGAACCGGGGGGATTCGATCAAAATTTTTGAAAAAATTTTGCTCTCCAAAACCCCCTTTTCCTTCAGCGTTGTACGCTGAAGGAAATCCCAGAGCTCCTCACGCTGTGGACCTAAGTTCCACCGAATCGAGACCTCAAGTCACTTTCCCCCTCCCGCTCCCTCCTCTCCCCGCTCCCTGGCGGCTGTGACGTTCTTCCTATTCTTCCCCCTCAATCACAAACCAGAACCCTCTCTCGCACTCGCCGGTTCCGGGTTCGGCGTCCAGATCGCGGACTGTCTTTATAAGGCCGTAGCTTCCGGGTTCCAGCGCTCCGTACCGGGTTTCCCAGTTCACCGTGAGAGTCACCGGCTCTCCGCGAGTCGGCATATAGGCGATGTCATTGTGGTCTGTCTCCACAATGGGAGTCAGTTCCTCCACACCTGCTCCGCCGGTTCCGGCCTTCATGAGTTTATAGTCGTCTCCAAATACCACTCTAAGATCCGTGTCATTCTGCAGAAGGACTGTCATGGAGACCGGTGTGATGTCCTCCTGGCTTCCTGTGATGCAGACCTGTCCAGGGAGGCCAAAATCCTCCTTCAGTCCGTTTATGCTTCTGATTTTCAAGGCGCCGTCCTCCGGCGTCTGCAGAAGCCACACGCGTCCTGTTTTCCCCATCATAATTCCATCATAGGTGCAGAACATCTCATGGCAGGTCTCCTCCTCAAGCTCCACGAAAAAGTATGGATTCAGACCGCTCTCCAGGCCCAGTCCCAGGAACTCCTCCCTCGAATCCACGGTCTGTCCGTCAACCATGGCGGGATAGCGCATCTCATCCGCCACTGCCTCCCATTCGCCGTCCAGAATAAGCCTTTTTACCGTCCCGGCATACTGCTCCACCTCGTCCGCAGGCAGAGACGACGCATCGCTGTAGTGAGAAGGATCAACCGCTCCTGTCTCCTCCGTTTCTGTTTCCATCTCTGTTTCTGTCTCATTTTCCGTCTCAATTCCCGCCGGAACAGTTTCTGTCCCGTCATCGTGGGCAGCCGCCTCCGTCTGGACATTCGGGCTCTGCGCCTGTTCTGCCTCCCTGTTCCCCTCCCCGGCTGCCGCACAGCCCGGAATAAGCAGCACACATGCCGCGAGAGCACAGACCGTTTGTGTGATTTTTTTCATTTTCCAACCTCCTGCCATTTTCAAATCTGGCGTATGCAGTTTTCCCAGGGGACTCTCCCATTCCCCCCGTTTACAAGGATATACTACCACCAGGCCGGCCGGAAATATATAGAAATACCCTTACATCTTTCTTACATAAAACGTATAAGAAGCCGCTGTCTCCCAACAGCGGCTTCATTGAAATCCGATATTTTAAATCTGAGGAGCATCCTCCTGTCCGGAAACCTCCCCCTGCATCGGCAGCTCGATCACGCTTCCATCGGCCACAGAAATGGTTTCCTGCGGTCCATCGGCAGACTCGGCAGCCCCGGCAGGCGCCTCGTCCGTCTTCGCGGCAATGCGCTCCTCCTTCTTCTCGCCCTCCGCCGGATCGGGGAGTCCCTTGACACGGCGGAAGATCTCCATGAACTCCTTGCCGGTGATGGTCTCCTTCTCGATGAGGAAGGCGGCGATGGCGTCGAGGGCATCGCGGTTGGCGGACAGCAGCTCCTTGGCCTCGTTGTAGGCGTCCTTTAATATCTGCATGACCTCCTTATCGATCTCCGCCGCGGTGGCGTCGCCGCAGTTTAACACGGTGCGGCCGGTCAGATACATGCTCTCCTGGGTCTCAAGGCCCATGAGGCCGAATTTCTCCGACATTCCGTACTGGGTGACCATGGCCCTGGCGATTCTGGTGGCCTGCTCGATGTCGTTGGCCGCGCCGGTGGTCACGGTGTCAAACACAATCTCCTCCGCCGCGCGGCCGGCCAGATAGCCCACCAGCATGGCGTGGATCTCTTTCTTCGTATTGAGATATTTTTCCTCCTCGGGCACCTGCATGACGTAGCCCAGGGCTCCCATGGTGCGGGGCACAATGGTGATCTTCTGCACCGGCTCCGCGTCCTTCTGCAGGGCGCTCACCAGCGCGTGGCCCACCTCGTGGTAGGAGACGATGCGCCTCTCCTCCTGGCTCATGATGCGGTCCTTCTTCTCCTTGCCGACCAGCACCACCTCGACGGCCTCGAACAGATCCTTCTGGCTCACTGCCTGCCGGCCGTGCTTTACGGCGTTGATGGCGGCCTCATTCATCATGTTGGCCAGGTCCGCGCCCACGGCTCCGGAGGTAGCCAGGGCGATCTCCTCGAAATCCACAGTGTCATCCAGACGCACGTCCTTGGAGTGCACCTTCAGAATCTCGATACGGCCCTTCAAGTCCGGCTTATCCACGATCACGCGGCGGTCGAAACGGCCCGGGCGCAGGAGCGCCGGATCCAGGATCTCCGGCCGGTTGGTGGCGGCCAGCACCAGAAGTCCCTTCGACGAGTCGAAGCCGTCCATCTCGGAGAGCAGCTGGTTCAGAGTCTGCTCGCGCTCGTCGTTTCCGCCCATGCGGGAGTCACGGCTCTTACCGATGGCGTCCACCTCGTCGATGAAAATGATACAGGGCGCCGACTGCTGGGCCTGCTTGAACAGGTCTCTCACGCGGGATGCGCCCACGCCGACAAACATCTCCACAAAATCTGAGCCGGACAGGGAATAAAACGGCACCTTTGCCTCGCCGGCCACCGCCTTCGCAAGCAGCGTCTTACCGGTACCGGGCGGGCCCACGAGAAGGGCTCCCTTCGGCAGCTTGGCGCCGATCTTCGTGTACTTGGCAGGATTGTGAAGGAAATCCACGATCTCCGTCAGAGACTCCTTGGCCTCGTCCTCGCCGGCCACATCCTTGAACGTGACGCCGGTCTCACGCTGGACGTAGACCTTGGCGTTGCTCTTTCCCACGCCCATGATGCCGCCTCCGCCGCCCATGCGCGTCATAAGGATGTTAAACAGGAAAATCATCAGGCGAACGGCAGCACCCACTCCAGAATGATCGCCAGAATGCTGGCGCTGGTGTCGGTCTCGGCCTTGCGGTACTCCACCCCGGCATCCTGAAGCCTCTGGCTTAACTGGTTGTCGTCCTCCATACGGATCGTGTAGTATTCCACCAGGCCCATGTACTGGTCGTCCGTGCCGATGTACTTGTCTGATTTGCTGTTGGGTATAATGGTGATCTTGCTGTTGCCGGAGATGACCTCGTCGATCTCGCCGTTATCCAGCATCTCAATAAACTCTGTGTAGGACAGTGCCTCGCTCTTGCTCTTCTTCCAGTAGTCATTCATAAAGCTGACCGCCAGAAAAGTCACCAGCATGAGAATCGCCAGCACGCCCCAGGTCGAACCCCCTGGAAATTTTCCGTCGTTTTTCTTCTGATTGTTGTTCTCCATATGTGTTTCTCCATTCTAACCAGCGGATGTACTCGCTGTCCTTTACCATTATAGTGTCAGTGTCTCCATAAATCAATAAAAACAATATAAAAATGCTGTAAACTCCGGCATATGCGACCAGTTTTGCGGCCGCGCTGGACATTCTTCCCCCACCGGTGTATAATTTTGAAAAATATTTCCGAAAGAAGGCAGACACATGTCAGACCGCGTAAATCACGAGATTCCCCCGGTGTACGACGGGACCTCCCGGGTTCTCATTCTGGGCTCCTTCCCGTCTGTAAAATCCAGGGAGGGGCACTTTTTCTACCATCACCCGCAGAACCGCTTCTGGCGGCTTCTGGCGGCGCTTTTTGGCGAGGAGCCGCCCGCCTCCATCGAAGAAAAGCGCGCCTTTCTCCTGCGAAATCACATCGCCGTGTGGGACGTCATCGCCTCCTGTGAGATCACCGGTTCCAGCGACAGCTCCATAAAAAACGTGGTTCCCAACGATTTAAACCGCATTCTAGACGCCGCGGATATCCGGCAGATTTTCTGCAACGGAGCCACTTCCTTTAATTTATATAAGAAATACTGCCTGCCGGCCACAAACCGGGAGGCAGTAAAGCTCCCGTCCACCAGCCCGGCCAACGCGGCCTTCTCCCTGGAACGTCTCGCGTCGCTCTGGGCTCCGGTCCGCGACGCCGCCCACTTTTAGATTTTCAAAAAATTTACCAGCTGTATTTTCTTTCCCGGGGCAGACACTAACCTTGCGGCAATATTTTTACAAGGTGGTGATTTCTATGGAAGAAAAACGCGGCAATAAGTACGATCCCAACGATTACGAGGTGGACATCCAGTCCTGCTCCGCCATGGACTGCACGGGGCTGATTCCGTCGCTCCCCGTCTCCGACGCGCAGATCGAGTCCTACTACAACATGTATCATTTCATGGCTCCGACGGATAAATTCAAGGATTAATAAGGAAGGGAGGGCTCCCGCAGCTCTCCCTTTCGTAAATAATTGTAAGAAAAAAACAAGCAAAACTTTATTAACATATGACCGAATATCATGTATAATAAAACAAAATCTAAAAATAAATGGAGGGATATTCCAATGCGAAAATTGACCAAGAAGATTTTATCTGCAGTGCTTTCCGCCTGCATGATCACCACCCTGTTCGCAGGGACAGCCCTTGCGGCCAACGACAGAGAAAGGGTATTAAACATCGGACTCTCTTTCTCCAACACCATTGAGGCCGGACAGAGCGGCACCACCGGCACCGTCACCGTGACTCCCTTAGCGGAAGGCTACACCGTGACCAGCGCCACGCTGATCAACCAGCCGAGACCTGGCAGCTGGACAGCATTCCGCAGGCCGAGATCGTTATCACCTGTGACGAGAACCACTACTTCCCGCTCTACAACAGAAGCGTGTTCGACTTAAAGAACGGCGCCCGCTATGTGAGCGCTTCCCTCTCTGAGGACAAGTCCACCGCGACCCTGAAAGTTACCCTGGATCCGGTCGGCGACGGACGTGATCTGGATGTTGCCACCGCCAACTGGAGCGCAGACGGCTCCTTCACAGGCAGCTGGGCTCCCGCGGCCGACGCGGTGAAGTACCAGGTGAGACTGTTCCGCGGTTCCATCACCATCGAGCAGGTTGGCTCCGTGGCGGAGGTTACCGATGCGACTGAGTTTGATTTCACCAGCATGATCAAGCAGAAGGGCGATTACCACTTCGAGGTTCGCGCGGTCAACTACTACAACACCAAGGGCGAGTGGACCTCATCCGAGATGTTATACGTGACCAAAGAATTTGAGGATGCACAGAAGGCCGAGAAGGAGCAGGAAGTCAAACTCGAGGGCCCGGGCGTTGACGGCGTCAGCGAGTGGGTACAGGATGACAACGGCTGGTGGTTCCGCAACTTCGACGGTTCCTACACCACCAACGGCTGGCAGCAGATCAAGGACGACTGGTACTTCTTCGACGAGAACGGCTACATGAAGACCGGCTGGATCGACTGGGATGGACGTCAGTTCTACTGTGATCCGACCACCGGCGCCATGCTCCACGACACCACGACTCCCGATGGAGCCACTGTCGGAGCAGACGGCGGAAGAATCTAATTTCACCTACATAAAATAATAAGATAAGGGGGGTACACTTATGAAACGCTACGCAAAACTGGCTGTGCGGCTGTTAACGGCCGCCGGCATTATGGCCGCCGCCTTTGCCATGACTTCCTGGGCAGACGACGAGGACAGAGAGAAAATCACGAGCATAAAGCTTAACTTTTCATTTGACACCTACGACAGGGAAGTCACGGTCGATGGCGAGGGAGACTTCTACGTTGATGACTACGATGTCACCACCTCCGGCAACACCCCGAAGGTAAAGGTCTATCTGGAGGCTGACGACGGATACTACTTCTCCAGCAAAAGCTCCAGCATCTTTAAGCTGAGCGGCGAGGGCGCCAAGCTGAGCGGCACCCCCTCTATCGTCAACGACAAGACGGAGATGCGCGTCACGGTTCAGCTGAACGACATCGACGGCTGGAACGACATTGACGAGGCTTACTGGGAGAATGACGACACTGCCATCGCCCACTGGACGGACACCGGTTCCAGCAAGTACCAGGTACGGCTCTACCGCAACGGCACCGCCAAGACCTCCGCGATCACCGTACACAACAACGTCTACAACTTTAACGGATACATCGATGAGAGCGGAAGATACACCTTCAAGGTGCGCGTGGATGACGGCGACAGCTGGAACGCTTCGGACACGCTGTACGTGGAATCCGGGGAGGTTTCCCATTTCCAGAACCTCTCCCACGACCAGATTTCCCTCAACAATTCCGGCCCCAACGGCAGCAGCTCCGGTCAGTGGATTCAGCAGGGAAATCTCTGGTGGTACCGCAACGCAGACGGTTCCTACACCACCAGCAACTGGCAGCAGATCAACGGCAAATGGTATTTCTTTGATCCCAGCGGCTGGATGATGACTGGCTGGATCAACTGGAACAACAAGCTGTACTACTGCGACGCCTCCGGCGCCATGCTGACCAACACCACCACCCCGGACGGCTTCTATGTGGGCCCCGACGGCGCGCTGGTACAGGGCGGTCAGTGGATCCAGCAGGGAGACCTCTGGTGGTACCGCAACGCGGACGGCTCCTACACCACCAACAACTGGCAGAACATCGGCGGCAAGCTCTACTTCTTCGATGCGTCCGGCTGGATGAAGACCGGATGGATCCAGTGGGGCAATAAGTGGTACTACTGCGACGCCTCCGGCGCCATGCTGGTCAACACCACCACTCCCGACGGACTCCGTGTGGGAGCGGACGGAGCCTGGGTGCAGTAACATCCCATACAGAAAGGATTTTCAAAAAGGATAAAAAGGACCGGGCAGGTCTCCGGATGCTAAGGTGATATACTCCAAGGCATCCGGGCCTGCCCGGTTTGTTTATTCTGATTTAAACCTAGATCCGGTTCACGCTCTCCACGAACCGCATAAACGCCTCCCGTCCCTGTGCGGTGCACTTGTAGACACCGGCGTCCTCCAGCACTTCCTTGAACACCTTTCCGACCTCATCCTTTAAAATACCGTCCACAGTGTCCTTATTCACACTGCCCGGCGCATATTCCGGAAGGAACTCCTCCACCCAGTCGGCGTGCTTCTCAAGCATCTCGCTGCCGCGGATGTCCTTCCCCTCCACGATGTACTCGCCGAGGAGACGCAGCTCCTCCTTGAGCCTTGAGGCAGAACTGCCAGGCCCATGACCTCGATGAGACCGATGTTCTCCTTCTTAATGTGGTGCAGCTTCTCATGGGGATGGTAGACGCCCATGGGGTATTCCTCCGTCGTCAGGTTGTTTCTCAGAACCAGATCCAGCTCGAATTTATCCCCGTTCTTTCTGGCGATCGGCGTGATCGTGTTGTGGGGCTCGCCGTCGGTCTCGGCATAGATCATGGCTGCCTCGTCGGTGTAGCCTCTCCAGGCTGCCAGAATCTTCGCCCCCAGCTCGATCAGCCGGTCCGGATCCGCACATCTGGTACGGATCACGGACATGGGCCAGTGCACGATGCCCGCCTCCACGTCCTCAAAGCCGGCGAAGGAGATCTCCCGCTCGATGGGGGCTTTCGCCATGGCGAAGGTGTAATTTCCTCCCTGGAAATGGTCGTGGGTCAGAATGGAGCCGCCCACGATGGGAAGATCCGCGTTGGAGCCAGGAAATAGTGGGGGAACAGCTTCACGAAGTCAAACAGCTTCACGAAGGTATTCTTCTCGATCTTCATCGGCGTGTGCTGACCGTTGAACACGATGCAGTGCTCGTTGTAATACACGTAGGGCGAATACTGGAAGCCCCAGGCGCTGTCGTTGACCGTGATCGGGATGATGCGGTGGTTGTTCCGGGCCGGATGGTTGGTGCGCCCGGCGTAGCCCTCGTTCTCCCGGCAGAGGAGACATTTGGGATAGCCGCTCTGCTTCGCCAGCTTGGCGGCGGCGATGGCCTTGGGGTCCTTCTCCGGCTTCGACAGATTGACCGTGATATCCAGGTCGCCGTACTCGGTGGACGTCACCCACTTCATATCCTTCACGATGCGGTAGCGCCGGATGTAGTCGGAGTCCTGGCTCAGCTTGTAATAGTAGGCTGTGGCCGCCTCCGGGGAGGTCTTATATTCCTCCCAGAACTTCTTTATCACCTGGCTGGGCCTGGGCATCAGACAGTTCATAAGCCTGGTGTCAAACAGATCCCGGTAAACGATGCTGTCCTCGATGATGCCCTGCCCGCAGGCATAGTCCAGAAGCTCCCCAAGCGTCTCCTCCAGGTTTACGCCGGAAAACTCCTCCTCCGGCTCCTCATACTCATCCAGTTTTAAAACATCCAGAATCTGGTTCACCGTGTAGATCCTGTCCTCCGGCTCCACAAGCCCGGTCTCCAGGCCGTAACAGACCAGCTTCTTAATTGCCTCATATACCATTTTTATAACCTCCCTTTTTTATACCCGGTATTCTATTTCCCATTATACGTTTTATTTTTCCGTGAACACAAGCAGATACGACTGCGGGCTCACAAGTTTTTTATGTATTTTTCCGTGCGGCTGATGAGAATGCCGCCCAGCAAGCCGATGGCAGACCCCGCCGCCGTTCCCGCCGCCAGAAGCACGGGAAATAGGCGAACACGAATCCGCTGCCCACCAGGATGGAGGCCGCGATGATCTGCCCCAGATTGTGCCCGATGCCGCCGATAATGCTGACGCCCACAATGCCGAACCACCCTCTGCGCTTTGCAAAAACCATCAGAAGGAAGCTTACACCCCCGCCGAACAGGCTGTACATGAGGCCGAAGGTGCGACCGAACAGAAAGTACACCAGAATGATCCTGGTAAACGTCACGCAGGCCGTTCCCCGCTCTCCCACCAGGTAGAGCCCCACGATGGTCACCAGATTGGCCAGCCCCAGCTTCACGCCGGGCACCACGAAATTTATGGGAAATAAAAGCTCCACATAGCTCAGAATAATGGCCAGGGCCACCATCACGCCGTATCTGGCCACCCAGGACGCCGTCGATCTCATGGGCGCCTCCTTTCTTGACTTTGCCAACCGCCTTTGCTAGAATAAACTGAAATCATACTCCCAACGAAAGACAGGTATCCTATGAAACATATAAAAATGCTGCTCATCACCGCGCTGTGCCTCTCCCTCGGCCTTTCCCTGACAGGATGCCGGCGGGTGCACCAGCCGCCCTTAAGCCGCTCCACGTTTTTGTTCAACACCTACATCACCATCACCCTCTACGAGGGGGGCAATAATGCTATCTTAAACCAATGCATCCGCATTTGTAAAGATTACGAGGAAATTTTCAGCAAAACCCTGGAGGGCAGCGAGATTTATAACATGAACCACCGAAGCGGGGGACAGATGGAGTTTGAGCTCTCCGACGACACGGCCAGCCTGATTGCCACCGGTCTTAAATACTGTGAGATTTCCGGCGGCGCCTTCGACATCACCATCGAGCCCTTAAGCTCGCTGTGGGATTTCACCTCCGGCTCGGCCCAGGTTCCCGACGGGGCGGATATCGCCGCGGCTGCCGCCCGGGTGGATTACAGAAATCTCCGTCTGGACGGAAATTATCTGACCTTCCTCTCGCCGGACACCACCATCGATCTGGGTTCCATCGCCAAAGGCTATATCGCCGACCGCCTCAAGGACTATCTCGTGGAAAAACACGTGGAGAGCGCCATCATCAACCTGGGCGGAAATGTGCTCTGCGTCGGCGGGCTCCCGGATGGGACAGATTTCCACATCGGGCTGCAGAAGCCCTTCGCCGGCCGCACCGAAACCTTCGCCAACGTGGCGGTAAACGGCATGTCGGTGGTCTCCTCCGGCGTCTACGAGAGACATTTTGAGCTGGACGGCGTCAACTATCACCATCTGCTGGATCCGAAGACCGGCTACCCCTACCAGAACGGCCTTGTGTCCGTCACCATCCTCTCGCCGCGGTCGGTGGACGGCGACGCCCTCAGCACCACCTGCTTCTCTCTGGGGCTTGAGGACGGGATGGCACTGCTGGACTCCATCGGGGACGTCTGCGGGATCTTCGTGACCGAGGACGGGGAGATTTACTACTCCGAAGGCGCTGAGGAGTATGTGGAGGCGGCAGGAAGCTGACTGCGGGTATCCACATCCTCCAGCTCGGCCGCATCCGACACCTGGAAGACATACAGGTCTTCCGGGTGTTTTTTTATGATCTTCCGTCCGCCCACATCGCCGGTGAGGGCGAGAAGCTCCCTGCGGTATCCGGGAGCGAATATCGCCGGGTTTCCCAGGCGGATTTCATCCCCGGTGCGCTCCCGGCATCCCAGGCATCCCAGTCCTTTTCCCGAGCGCAGGAAACCCTCCACCAGACCGCGCACGGTCTCCGCCTTAAGCCACGGCTGGTCGCAGACCGCAAAACAGCAGACGTCCTCCTCCCCTGCCATGGAAAGGCCCAGGTGCACCGAGTGGGAAATCCCCAGATCGCTCCGGTCATTCCTGCACACCTCAAAGCCCATTTCCCGCGCCCCGGCAAGGATTTCCTCATACTGGCTCACGAGACAGACTCTCTCAAATGTACTCCCCTTAAGCGCCGCCATCCGGTCCGCCAGATGGCGGTACAGGGGCTTTCCCTCCAGGGATATAGAAGCTTGTTTCCGTCAAAACGGCGGCTGTCGCCAGCCGCCAGCAAAATCAGAGTTACCGGTCTATTTCCGTTCAAGCGCACACCTCCGGTTCAGGATTCCCTCCAGCACGCCGCCGGCCACGGCCAGCGCCTTGTCGGAGACGGAATTGCAGTGGTCCCGCACGTCTCTGGGATCCACATCCCCGGCCTTCATGCCTGCATGCACGGGAACGCCGTCCTGCAGAATGCCCCGCAGGATGCCGGCAATCTCCGTCTTCACAGGCGCGTCTCCGACCCAGCCCACGGTCTCCCCCGCCTCCACGCGGTCGCCGATCTCACGCACTCCCCTGAAAATCCCGGCCTCCAGGGCGCGCACCACCCGCTCCTTCCCGTAGCCGCCGATGATTCCTGGGACTCCGGTGTTGGGCGCGGCGGAGCCTCATAGAAGCAGCGTCCCAGATTGTGGCCGCGCTTCGTCTCCACCACGCAGTGACAGTCCACGCCCGCTGTAAATCCCGGCCCCACGCCGATGACCACCGGGGCGTCGGTCAGAGAGGTTCCAGTGTTCCGTTTGGCGATGATGGCGTCCACCACGCGTCGGCGTTCCAGCCTCTGGCCGTCTCGCCGGTCTCGTCCACGAGAACCGCCACAAGCCCCTTGTTCACAGCCTCGTCTGCGGCCTCCAGCGTCTCACAGCGGACCGCGCGGATTCCCTCCACCACGGCCTCCCCCTCGTACACCGCAGGGGAGAACGCCACGGTGCGCCGCACGGTGGTGGGCACCTTAATCTCCGTCATCATCACCTGAAATCCGCTCCGGTACAGGCGGCAGGCGATGCCCGTCGCCAGATCCCCGGCTCCCTTGATCCATACTCTCATCTGTCGTCTTCTATATCCTTTCTGTTCAGACATCCCTTGTCGTTGCCTCATCATCCATCTGTCCTGTCCGCTCCGCTGCCCGTCACGCGGTTTCCACCTGCCAGAAACGCCTCTGTCCTTCGTAAAGTCCGGACACGGCGCAGTGTCTCTCTCCCATCTGCCGCAGGCAGGCGGCGGTCTCGCAGGCCAGCAAAAGACCGCTCTCCGAATCCGCCTGATTTAGGAGAATCCGGTATTCCCGCTGTCCCACGCCCTTTCTCTGTCCGTTCTCATCCGCCAGCACCCGGGCCATGAGCCGCGGAGTCACCGGTTCCTCCGGACGGATCCCGAACGCGCGCTCCGCCTGCTCCTTCCGGAAGCAGACTTCCCCGGCCGGCTTTCCCAGGGCCGCAAGCCCGGCCACAGCCACCACGGCCCGGGCCTCCTTTAAAATCACCGGTTCCCACGCCGCGGGAACCTTGAACGGGAGCCGTTTGGAGCCGTCGGCCTCGATAAGAAGCAGATCGCAAAACTCCAGAAGCCCCGCGGTCTCCTCCGGCGAAAGGCCTTTCAGCTTTCCCGGCTCCGCGGGGACGCCGGCTGTAAGCACCTGGCCCGGAAGACATTTTCCCTTAAGCTCCTCCGCCCGGCGCTCCAGCAGAAGGACGCGCCTCTCCTCCCCCGGACGCCAGATCCGGGTGGTGGTGGTCACGCAGACGCGAAGGCCGCGGGCGGCCGCCTCCTCTGCCAGCCGGTACATGGCAGTGGTCTTTCCCCCGGCGCCGCCAGACAGAGGACGGGGCACCGCTCCGGTTCCAGCTTCAGGCCTCCCAGAGACCGGCACATGGTTTCAGACCGGATTCCATGCGGCTTTTGTCCTGTATATACATGCCGGCCGCCTCCTTTCTCCTGCTCCCTGCGCAGCGATTGATTTTTTCCTGTTTCTACTGTATAATCGAGAAAGTCTGTTACATGAAAAGCGAGGGATTTCTGCACCATGCGTACATATACCAAAAACAAAGACTTAACCCAGGGCCCCATCACGAAAACGCTGCTCCTCTTCTCCGCGCCCATGATCGCCGGAAACCTGCTGCAGCAGCTCTACAACGTGGTGGACACGCTGATCGTGGGACATTTCATCGGGCCGGACGCGCTGGCTCGGTGGGAGCCTCCTACGCGCTGATGGTATTTCTCACATCCATACTGTTAGGGCTCTGTATGGGAAGCGGCGTGGTGTTTTCCATGCGCTTCGGCGCCCGCGAGATGGACGAGCTGAAAAACAGCCTCTTCGTCTCCTTCATTTTCATCGGGTTCATCACCTGCCTCATCACGGCGGCGTCCTTTTTCTTCATCGCCCCGATCATCCGCCTGCTTCAGATTCCGGAGGACATCAGGGAGATGACAAAAGACTATCTCCTGGTCATCTTCTGCGGCATCGGATTTACCTTTCTCTACAACTATTTTTCCTCCCTTTTGCGGGGAATCGGAAATTCCGCCGTGCCGCTTCTGTTCCTGGCGGTGTCGGCCCTCTTAAATATCGTGCTGGACCTGTTTTTCGTCGTCAGCTGCTCCATGGGCGTGGAGGGCGCGGCGCTGGCCACGGTCATCGCCCAGGGCGTGTCCGCGGTGTCGCTTCTCGTCTACTGCGCGGTTCGCGTGCCGCTTCTGCGCCTGGAGCGCCGGCACATGCGGTTTGGGAAAGCCATGCTCCGGGAGATCTCCCAGTTCTCCCTCTTAACCTGCGCCCAGCAGTCGGTGATGAATTTCGGCATCCTGATGATCCAGGGCCTGGTCAACAGCTTCGGCGTCACGGTCATGGCCGCCTTCGCCGCCGCCGTGAAAATCGACTCCTTCGCCTACATGCCGGTGCAGGATTTCGGAAATGCATTCTCCACCTTCATCGCCCAGAACTACGGCGCGAAGAAAGGCGAACGCATCCGGGCCGGCATCCGCTCGGCCATCGCCACCGCGCTCATCTTCTGCCTCATCATCACGGCAGGCGTCTGCGTGTTCGCCGCGCCCTTAATGACCATTTTCGTGGACCCGTCGGAGACAGAGATCATCGCCATCGGCGTACAGTACCTGCGCATCGAGGGCGCCTGCTACTGCGGCATTGGCTGCCTGTTCCTGCTCTACGGGCTCTACCGCGGCATCGGCAAGCCGTTTATGTCCTTAGTTTTAACCGTCATTTCCCTGGGAACCCGCGTGGGGCTGGCCTACCTTCTGGCGCCCATCCCCGCCATCGGCCTTCCCGGCATCTGGTGGGCCATCCCCATCGGCTGGTTCTTAGCGGACGCCACGGGACTTTTGTACTACCGTTTTTCCTCCTCGCGGCCTTCCTTCATGCGTCGGAAGTAGGAGCTCATCTCGTCCGCCATGCCCGACAGCCGGTTTAAGAGCGTCGAAAAATCCTTGAGCATCACGTCGTCCTTGAAATAGGGGTAGACGATGTCGTGGTCCACCTCGCTCCAGCCCTCCTCGAAGAGGGTCCTGGCCTGGATTTCCACGTAGTAGCCCCTGTATTTGATGATGTAGTGCAGGGAACGGTAAATGCCGTCGGAGCGGATATCGATCAGGGTATCGTCATAAATCCTTGTGTCGCCGGTCCGCCGGTAGACCTTGGGCTTCTCCGCGATGTAAAAATGGTTCTCGTCGTCGTCAAAATCCCGGATGCTGTCGCGGATGTAGAGCTCGGGATTGTTCTCAAAGATCCCCGTCACGTACTCGTGGAACTGCCTCCAGTCCTCCCGGTAGAGGAAGAACACGCGGATTCCGATTAAATCCGTGATAAATTTATAGAAATTTTCGCTGCTGATATTCTCGTATTTCTCAAAATTCTCATTCCGCTTGCGGATGATTTTCTCTAACAGATGCCCCTGGTCCTTGGCCCGGTAGCGGTAAGAATGGATCCCGGCCTTCTCCACGTCGTAGAAATACCGGTCCACAAACTCCTTTCCGATGGACCGGAGCTTCGGCTCGATGGCCTGGTAGTTGCGGTAGATTTTCTCTAACTCCTCCCAGGAAATCCGGGCTGACTCAAAGGTCGCCTCGTCGATATTATATTCTCTCAAAATGATTCTCTGTCCATAAAAATCCCTTCTCAATGCACATTCATCCACCGCAGCCCCTTGGGGTAGTGGTTTTTAAGCGTTCCCGCCGCGCCCTTCACCCAGCCCAGCGGAAAGCCTCCGTACACGAACAGTGCCCAGCCCTTCGCCGGCGCGCCGCCGCAGACGCGGCCCGCACAGGCGTCTCCGAAAACACCCCGCCGCCAAGGTAACTTTCCACCTCTCTTAAGTCGCCGGTCTCGTAATAAGCGTTCACTTGCCCGGGCGTCAGCCACAGCGCCAGCGCGTGGGAGGGCTCGAAGCGGTTCTTCTTAAATTCCCCCAGATGCAGGCCGGCGCGCAGGACTTAAGCCCGGAAAATCCGGCATCTCCGGCGGCACCAGATAGAGCTGGCCGCCGAAAAACACATAAGTGCTCTGACCGGCAAACCACTCCGCCGTCTCCGGCGTGAGCGTCTGATCGCAGAACTGGAAAAAGTCTTTCAGCAGGCGTCTGTCCTTCACGTAAGGCGGAGTCTTCGCTCCCTTCTGGGGGTTCGGCCTTTCGCCGGCTTTACGGCCTTGCTCTCAGCGGCCTCCCCGCATTCGCCTTCCGCATCCCGTGTCCCCGCCGGCCTTCTCGAGAAGCGCCAGGAAATGTCCCTCGCCCTCCAGCCGGTGCGGCCACAGGCGGACGGTTTTTTCAAGTTCCCCGTCTGCCCCGCCGCCGGACGTCCACTCCGGACGGCCCGGCGCGAAGCCGGGATACATTTTAACCCTTACAAGCCTAAAATCCGGATGGCTTTCCAGAAAACGGGCGATTGTCCCCTCGTTCTCCTCCGGCGAAAAGGTGCAGGTGGAGTACACCATGCGGCCGCCGGGCCGCAGCATGGCGGAGGCATTTTCCAGGATCTCCGCCTGGCGGGCGGCGCAGAGCGTCACGTGGCCGGGGCTCCACTGGCCCGCGGCCTCCTCATCCTTGCGGAACATCCCCTCGCCGGAGCAGGGGGCGTCCACGATGATTTTGTCAAAAATCCGGGGAAACGCCGGGACAGGGCATCGGAGGATTCGTTGGTCACGACGCAGTCTGAGAGGCCCATGCGCTCCACATTCTGGGAGAGAATCTTCGCCCGCGCCGGGTGAATCTCGTTGCTTAAAAGAAATCCTTTCCCGGCCATCAGCGACGCCGCATGGCTTGTCTTGCCGCCGGGCGCGGCGCAGAGATCCAGAACCCGCTCCCCCGGCTCCGGCTCCAGCACCGCGGCCACAGCCATGGCGCTGGGCTCCTGGATATAGTAGACGCCGGCTTCATGGTACGGATGCCGGCCCGGGCGCTCCGCGCTGTCGTAGTAGTACCCGTCCTCCGTCCAGGGAACGGGGCGCAGGGTAAACGGCAGGCGTTTCTCTTCGCCGCGGCCCAGTTTGATCCGGTTTATGCGTAGGCCCATGGCGCGGTCACTTTCGCAGCTTTTTAAAAACTCCCCGTACTCGCCGCCCAGGAGCCGTTTCATCTTTTCTTCAAATTCTGCCGGCAGATTCATCGTTCGTTCCTCTCTCGTTTTTGCACTCCTTACATTATATCCGAAATTACAGAAAAATCCAGTGGGCATTTGTATCTTTTACTTTTTTACGGGGAAACTTTTAGATTATGAACAGACGGATGGAAATGATAATCGCAAACTGGATGATTCCGCTGGCCACCGTCCTCTTTCCGCTGGGGACGAACTGGTTTTTCAGCAATTTTTCCCTGGTGGGAAGCGGGGACCGGCGGATGGAATTTATCCTGTGGGGCTGCTTTGTCGGCCTGTATTTCAGCTGGGCCGCCAGACGGGTTCTGAATACTGCGGAGCAGGCGAAAGCCACAGGTGCAGATATCACGGTGCAGGCGGAAGTCATGAGCGCCGACCCGCACCTCAAGGCGACAAGACGGCTTCTATGGGTGTCCGGCATTCTCTTCGTCATCGCCCTCGCCACGCCCTACCGCCCCCAGAGGCAGCCGCTCATCTCCCAGGTCCACGTGGCTCGGCGGCCATGACGGGGGTGTGCTTCATGGTCTGTGTCACGGTGCTGTCCTATTATGTGAAAAAGGACGGCGGACGGGGAAATTATCTCCCCGTCACGCTGACGGTCATGGCCTGCTGCGCAGTCACCTTCTGCATTCTTGGGATCGTGTCCAGCGCGCTGGAGGTTTATTTTGTGGTGGGGTGCGCGGCGGTTCTCTATCAGATGCACCGCCGCGCCTAGGCTTTCATTATTTTACGATCTCTTCCGCGCGCGCCAGCGCCTCATCGATATTTTTGCAGAAATTCTCTTTGCCGACACGGGTGACAAATCCAGCTTTTTTCATCATGGACAGCGGCTGCTCCCGCACATGGGACATAAGGAGCGTGATTTTTCTCTTCCGGCATCGTTTTTCAAATTCTTCCAGATACTTAAGCGCCGTGATATCGATGGTCGAGACGCCGCGCATCCGCAGAATGACCACCCGCGTCCCGGCAGTCGCCGTGATTTTCATAAACTCTCCCACGCTGGCGAAGAACATGGGGCCCTCCAGCTCGTAGACCAGCGTGCGCTTCGGCACCAGCCGCAGGTTCAGCCGGCCGGGATCGTTCGCAAGCTGCTCCTCGGTGTAGTAGTCCCAGCCGCGCACGGAGGTCACATCCGACATTCTGGACATGAACAGGAAGGCGGCGGCCACCATTCCCACCTCCACGGCAAACAGAAGATCCACCAGGATCCCGGCCAGCGTGGTGGTCATAAGCACCGCAAAATCGGATTTGGGAGCATTTTTCGCCATATAGACAAATTCGGGGAGATTGCTCATGCTGAAGGCGACCTGGATCAGAACCGCCGACAGCGCCGCCATGGGGATGTAGGAGGCCAGAGGCAGAAAGCACAGCAGAATGACCAGCACCACGACGCTGTGGAACATGCCGGCCACCGGCGTCCGCCCGCCGTTTTTCACGTTGTTGGAGGCTCTCGCCACCGCCCCGGCCACGGGAATGGCCCCAAAAACGCCGCAGAATATATTGGCAATTCCCTGGGCCATCAGCTCCTGGTTGGAATCGTGCTGCTGCCCCGTCATGCCGTCGGTGACGACACAGGCCAGCAGCGACACAATGGCAATCAGCACTGCCAGCGTAAAGGATTCCGGAACCAGCCCGGCCACCATGTCGTAGTTGATCTCAGGCAGTTCCGGAGCCGGGACATGCGAGGGAAGCTCCCCGTAGACGCTCCCGATCGTCGCCACGGCAGATTCAGCCCATGGGCCGCCGCTGTGGCAGCCAGAATCGCCGTCAGCGACGGGGGCACCTTGCCGCTGATTTTCGGCATCAGAAAAAGAACCGCCAGCGCCAGAAGCCCCACGGCCAGCGTCGGAAGATGCACTGTCCCCAGGGCCGCCCCGCTGGCCATGAGTTTATCCACCGTCCGGACGGGAAGATCCCCCATCCGGAGACCTAAAAATCCCTTGATCTGGCCCGAAAATATTCCCATGCCGATGGCCGCCGTGAAGCCCAGCGTGATGGTGCGCGGGATGAATTTGAGCAGATATCCGGCCTTCAGCGCGCCGAACAGGACAAGAAAAATTCCGGCCAGAATGGATGCCACGGCAAGCCCCGCGGCTCCCTCCCGCGCCACGATGGTGCTTACGGTCATGACGGTCGCCGCCGTCGCTCCTCCGATGTTCACCTTGCTCCCGCCAAACAGGGAGACGAGAAAGCCTCCCACAATGGCCGAGTAGAGGCCCGTCACCGGGCTCATGCCCGACGCGATGGCCAGCGCGAAGGACAGCGGAAACGCGATGACCGCCACGATGGCTCCCGCCTTAATGTCGCGCAGGAACTGGCGGCGGGGGTAGTATTTTAGGGATGTGATGAGCTTGGGGTTCCATTTGAACATTTTGGTTGGTTTCCTTTTTATTATCTTTCGTTCTGCAGTTTTCTCTGCTGTTCTTCCCGGTAAAGGTCCGCAATATAGGACGGGCCATTCCACCACAGTTTGGAAGACTCATCGTACAGCAGGGCTCCCGTCTTTGATGCCACAAACGCACTCAGCAGGCTTGTGGGATCCCCTCCCGGGTCTTTCTCCAATTCTTCCACCACAAGCGTTACCAGCAGATCAATCGCATATTCTTTTTGCTCCTGCGATAGGTCAGTTATTTTTTCCATATTCTTTCGCTCCCTATATAGTCCAGGCATCCGATTGCACGTTCTGTCCGAAAACAAAATTGATCTTTCAGCCGTTCCGGCAGAAGTCTGCTGATACAAAATTTGTCGGCTTCTTCACTTCCAATGTTTCCATATGCTCCCGACAGGTAGGCAACAATCGTAAAATTCGTTGCATCATCCGCTATTTTCCCTGCAACAATATCGTACTGATTGATTTGCTGCACCACTTCCGGAAACACGCCTTCTTTTCTGTGGGCTACTACACAGTGCAGCCATTCTGTATCTGCATCAGCAAATGCGAGCAAATTCAGATCTTCTATTGGTTTAAAACAATAGGTCGATACCACACCGTACTCCTGCTCCTCAGAGATAATGCCTTGACTCCTGGCTTTTTTGAGGGCTGTTCCAATGAATTTTTCTGCCTGTTTTTTTGATGTAGTCAGATAAAAGCCCTTACCAAAATCTTTGTAAGCGGCGCATTTTGAAAGATTGGGAACCGCCACCTCACAGTAGCTGCCGTGATAAAGAAACATTTCATTGTCCAAGCGCAGCAACGATATCTACCCCCTTACTTTCCAGTATTGTCTCCAGGTCATAAAATACCGCCTGATCTCCTTCTGTATGAAAAGTTTCAAAACCATCCTCTATCAGCTTTAAAAGGCCGTATTGGCTCAGCAGCGAGCTGGCTTTTTGAATATCTGTATTCCATTTTTTCGCAGCAAGACGGATCAGTCTCGCCTGCATGAATACAATCTGCGACTTTTCGCTCATACCGCCTTCCTCCTTCCGTGCGCCTCTTCTTACTGCTATTATATATTATAATATATATGAGCGCAATTTGGGGAGGGAAAAAACCTTCGGGCTTTACAAAAAGCAAAAAAGGTGCATTTGATATGTGTATTCATATTCATGCGCAGAATACCCCGTCGCATGGAACAGGCTTTTTTGATATTTCAAACCGCCGTTGGACGCATATGGTTCCGGGCTAAATAATTGAATAGCGTAAAATTGTTTTTACCCTGCTTTGTTCTACCCTGTTGACATTATTCAAATATATTTCTCTGTGCTTTTTCTTATCATACTGCAAATTATTTGCTTCTGCGTACTGTTTCATTTTTTCAAAAGAATACGGCTCATCATCAAAAGAACCAACGTGCAGGACCTCTATGCACATTCCATTTTGCATAGTGTCAAAGTATATCTCATCAAACAAGGGAGACGGCTTTTTGACTTTGACCTGTTCTAACGCCGCCATAACCATTTCTCTGCTGATAAAGTCTGGCTGGCGTATCATGATTGTATACTCTAAGTTTTCTTTTACAAGCTGTGTTCCCTCTGTTAAGCTCCAGACGCCCTCTAAGGGATAAACAGCAAAATCATCAACATCATTTTCTGATTTCCCTTTATCCTCTGATTTCTTATACCTCATCTTGATGGCATAGGCTAATGAATATAATGCCGATACCCGATTAGAAAAATCAGAATCATTCGGATTTCCTTTTCCGTCTATCATGATATAATTCTGTGCCGGAATGTTAATTAAACCTGGAGTAATCTTTGCCCCATACAGGCTTTTATCCTGCTTTTTCCATTCATATTTCATCTATTATACCTCCTCGATAAAGGAAGTATATCGCAAGAAACATGACATCATTTGTCATGTTTTTATATTTTTTTAAAATCAGATTCAGTTTTTCTGCGATTCCCACACGCACATATCGGGGAGCAAGAACCTCTACATATTCGCCAAATGTGAGCAGATAACTATACATAATTTCATTGTCGGGCAGATTTGTTGTTACATAAAGATTATTTTCGCTGTCTGTCGTGACGCGATCTGTAAATTCATCATATACACGAAAAGCTGCTTGCGGGGAAAATTTCAGTTTCACAGAAACCATATTGTAATTCGGAATTTCCATTTTTACTTTCGGCGGTTCCGAAATTTCGCGGGTAAATGTTTCCGTAGAGATAACCAGCTCTTTCATACGGGTTAATTTAAAAAGGCGATAATCATTTCTTAACAGACAAAAACCATATAAATACCAATCCTTGCTCTTGAATATCAACTTTATCGGTTTAACGGTACGGTTCAACCAAAAGCCCTTGCTATCGAAGTAAGAAAATGAAAGAATATGCCTGTCAAAAATGGCTTTTTTAATCTCATTAAATATATCCTGGTCTGCGCTGTTTTTTACCCAATCGGAAAAATCAACCTCTATCCAATCTGTATTTTTCATTTGAAAAAGCGCCGACAGTTTGGAAAGTAATTCGTCTTCCGATTTTCCTTCTGCAGAGGATATGCCCTGCAATGCCAGAAGTATTTGCTCTTTTTCTTTTTTGGAAAGCAACGATTTTTCCAAAATGTAATTGTCTAACAGAGATATGCCGCCGCCCTTTCCCTGTGCGGCATAAACGGGAATGCCCGCAGCACTGAGCGCATCTAAATCTCTATAGATTGTGCGTATAGAAACTTCAAATTTTTCAGCGAGTTCGGGGGCGGTGGATTTTCCATTTTCCAACAGGTAGTACACGATCTTAAATAATCTGTTCATCTGCATAGCAACACCTCAAAGCAGGAGTTTCAATCATTCATAAGGCCGTTACCGCTATGTGAGCTACAAAAGCAGCAGGGGAGATGATACCGCACACAAACGATACCGAAAATCCCCGAACGCCCTGCTTTTGCAAAACGTTCGGGGATTTAAAGATTCATATTCGCTTATGATAATTTCACTCGTGCAGGAAATTACATACCCATCTGCTTAGCAACTTCCTCAGCAAAGTTCTCCTCTTTCTTCTCCAGGCCCTCGCCGGTCTCGAAACGGACGAACTTCTTGATGGCGATCTTCGCGCCGTTTGCCTTGGCAACCTCGGCTACGTACTGGGAAACGGACTGCTTGCCGTCCTCAGCCTTCACGTAGGTCTGATCTAAGAGGCAGATCTCCTTGAGCTCCTTGTTGATACGGCCCTGGATCATGCCCTGGATTACCTTCTCGGGCTTGGAAGCTTCCTTCGGATCATTCTGGATCTGAGCCATGAGAATTGCCTTCTCGTGCTCGATGAAGTCAGCGTCCACCTCGTCGCGGCTGGTGTATACCGGCTTAAGAGCGGCAGCCTGCATGGCCACGTTCTTTGCCATCTCCTTCACGGCGTCGTTCACAACGTCGGTCTCAACGTCAACGAGAACGCCGATCTTACCGCCTGCGTGGATGTAGGAGGCAACGAAACCGTTCTCCTCGCTCACCTGCTCGAAGCGGCGGATGTTCATGTTCTCACCGATGATGGAGATCTGGGAAGCAAGAGCTTCCTTGACGGTTAAGGACTCATCCAGAGCCCACTTCTCAGCGTAGAACTCGTCCATGTTCTTTGCGGAGGTGGTGAGAGCCTGCGCTGCAACGTCTGCCACATAGCCCTGGAACTTGGCGTTCTTGGCCACGAAATCGGTCTCAGCATTTACCTCTACCACAACTGCCTTCTTGCCGTCCTCAGTTACCTGAGTGGCAACGATACCCTCGGCAGCGATACGGCCAGCCTTCTTCTGCGCCTGCGAGTCCCTTCTCTCTTAAGAACTCAACTGCCTTATCCATATCGCCGTCGGTGGCTGCAAGAGCCTTCTTGCAGTCCATCATGCCGGCGCCTGTCATCTCTCTTAACTCTTTTACCATTGCTGCTGTTACTGCCATTTTCATTTCCCTCCGTAACTGTTGATTAAGCCTCTACAGCCTCGTCCATCATCTCTGCCTCTGCGCCCTCAGCGATCGCCTCGCCCTGGTTTGCCTCGATGACAGCGTCTGCCATCTTGGAAACGATGAGCTTAACGGCTCTGATTGCGTCGTCGTTGCCGGGGATCACGTAGTCCAGCTCCTCGGGATCGCAGTTGGTGTCAGCGATGCCGATTAACGGGATGCCCAGGGTGTGAGCCTCCTGCACGCAGATTCTCTCCTTCTTCGGATCTACTACGAAAATAGCGTCCGGGATGCGCTTCATCTCTTTGATGCCGCCTAAGTTCTTCTCAAGCTTCTCCCACTCCTTCTTGAGTGCGATTACTTCCTTCTTCGGAAGAACGTCGAAGGTTCCGTCCTCAGCCATGGTCTCGATCGCTTTCAGTCTTGCGATACGGCTCTGGATGGTCTTAAAGTTGGTGAGCATGCCGCCCAGCCATCTCTCGTTTACATAGAACATACCGCAGCGCTCTGCCTCAGTCTTGATGGCATCCTGCGCCTGCTTCTTGGTACCCACGAAAAGAATGGTGCCGCCGTCTGCTGCGATGTCGGACACTGCCTTGTAAGCCTCGTCTACCTTACCTACGGACTTCTGTAAGTCGATGATGTAGATGCCGTTTCTCTCGGTATAGATGTACGGAGCCATCTTGGGGTTCCATCTTCTTGTCTGGTGGCCGAAGTGCACACCTGCTTCCAGTAACTGCTTCATTGAAATAACGCTCATGTCTTTACCTCCATTTGGTTTTTACTTCCGCCTGCGTCTCATGCTTCCGCGGAGACCCCATCCCCGGATGAGCACCGTCCTTGGAATCGGCAGACGTGTTTTCTTATAAGCTTTGCTAGTATACCATAAGTTTTTCGGACGCGCAAGCACTTTTGTGAGAGAATCGGGAGAATTTTGTAAGAGAATCGGGAGAAATTTCCGGCGGAATCCGGGAAAAACAAATCTGTGATCTGCGAGCTGTTTGTGAATTGTCTGTGAACTGCCTTGACAAATAAATTTTCCGTTTGCTAGAATGTGAGGCATGGAGCCGGTCAAACGGCCTACACAGGGATTCACAGAAATTTTCAGTGGATCCCTTTTTATTTTTCATATTTATAATAAGGAGAATTTTACTATGAGAAATCACAAGAAATACATGCTTTTCTGTTTTGGAGCGCTGTGCCTGTCCCTAAGCGGCTGCTCGACCCCGGCCGCGCAGAATCCAGCGGACGCCCAAGCAGAGGACACCTGGAAAAACATTTCCGGAGACAGGGACGCCACCCCCGGCGGAGACGCCGGACGAAACAGGGGCGTAAACGACGGCGGCAGAGGCGGCCGCGGCGGCGGGATGGCCGTGGAGACCGACGAGGCGGTGCTCTCCGTCCTGGAAGAAAACGCGGAAAAATTTGAGCAGCTTACGTTCGAAGATCCGGAAACGGGGGCGCCTCTGGAGTACAATCTCTACATTCCTAAAGGGTACAGCGCGGAAAACCAGTACCCGCTTCTGATGTTCATTCCGGACGCGACGGCTCCGGGAAAGACCTCCGGTGAGATCGTCGAACAGTATTTCGGCGCTGACATATGGGTCACGGACGAGGAGCAGGCAACCCGTCCTTTGTTCTGGTTCCCAACTTCTCTGAGGTGGTGGTAAACGATGAGGCCTCCGTCTCCGATCAGGTGAAGACCGCGGTGCGTCTCATCGACGCACTCACAGAGGAGTATTCCATCGATACCAGCCGCCTCTACACCACCGGGCAGTCCATGGGATGCATGACTTCTCTCTATTTGAACAGCAAATACCCGGATCTCTTTGCCGCCTCGCTCTTCGTCTCCGGTCAGTGGGATATTTCTGTGCTGGAGCCGCTGGAGAACGCCTCCTTCTTCTACATCACCGCGGCCGGCGACGAGAAGGCCTCCGGCGGGCAGGACCAGGTGATGGCCATGTTCGACGCCGGCGGCATCGGCTACAGCTACGGCCAGTGGAGCGCCCAGGACTCCGAGGACGACCAGAGCGCCGCGGCGGCGGAACTGATCGCCCAGGGACATGATGCCAATTTCATCCGCTTCGAGCTGGGCAGCGTATTGAAGGACGGCAACACCATGGAGCATATGGCCTCCTTCAACTACGCTTACCGGATTCCCGCCGTACGGGACTGGTTGTTTGAGCAGACGAAATAATTTGCGGTTTCTAAATCAGACGTGAGAAATCACGCACCGGGCTTCAGACTCTCATTCAAAAACCGCTCCACCTCGTCAAAGGGAATTTTCTCCATATCGTCATACAGATCCACATGGTTGGCTCCCGGGACGATGATCAGCTCCTTCGCCTCGCCGAGCCTCTCGTAAACGCCCTCCGTCAGCCCCCGGCTCATGGCGTTTTCGCCCGCGAGCATGAGAACCGGCCGCGGCGAGATCGTATCCAGATGGCCCAGCAGGCTGTAGTTCATAAACGCCGCCTGGCTGGTGGTCGTAAACGCTCCGTCCGCGTTGGGGTGATTGCCGCGCGCCGTACTGTAATAGCTCATAAATTCCGCCGTCATGGGATCCAGCCCCTCCGGAATCTCGCTCATGGGTTCGTCCGCATATACGGCGTGATAATCCGGCGCTCCATTCTCGAAGTCATTCCAGCGCTGCTCACCCAGGGCATCCAGCGCCGCCTGCCGCTCCTCCGGGGACAGGCCGTCAAAGTTGGCGCTGATGTCCACAAGGCTGGCCGTCACCACCGCCCGGATTCTCGTATCCACCTGCGCCGCCGACAGGGAAAATGCGCCGCTGCCGCAGATTCCGATGGCGCCGATCTTCTCCCGGTCCACAAAGGCTGCACGCCAGGTAGTCCACGCCGGCGCTCACGTCCTCGGTGAAGATTTCCGGGGAAGACACGTGCCGCGGCTCCCCGCCGCTCTCCCCGTTGTAGGACGGTCGAAGGTCAGGCAGACAAATCCCCTCTGCGCCAGCTCATTGGCCCATACGCCCGGCCCCTGCTCCTTCACTCCGCCGTAGGGCGCGCCGATCACCACCGCCGGATGAAGCTCCGACTCATCCATGTCCCTGGGAGTGTAAAGCTCCCCGGCCAGGGTGATGCCGTAACGGTTCTCGTAGGACACCGGCCGCCGCTCCACGTTCTCACTCAATGCAAATGTGTAATATTCCTCTCCGGTTTCGTCCGGTGCGTCGGACTCCGAACGCCCGGCATCCGCCGCGCCGCTGCTCTCTGGCTGCTCTGCCACCGGACTGGCAGATGGAGCGTTGCTTTCCCCCGCCTCCGGCTGACCCGCGCTGCAGCCGGCCAGCAATGCGCCGAAGAGTACCCCTGCCAACAGTTTCATTCCCGTTTTTTTCATAAAATTGATAACTCCTTTCCCAGTCTGCATCTCAATTATATCCGCACTCCCATACAATGACAAACAGTTGTTAATCATGCTTTATCATCGTTTACAGGAATGATACGATATGATATGATCATTAATAATGGATGATTCACTGACGATTCATTGACCGTTCACGGAGAACGAAGAAATGTGTGCACAGGACAGGAGGTTTCATATGATCGAGACACGGCTTCTCAACTATTTTCTCGCAGTTGCCAGGGAGGAGAATATCACGAAGGCGGCACAGTCCCTGTTTTTGACCCAGTCCACGCTGTCCAAGCAGATGATAGATCTGGAAACCCAGCTGGGCCGGCAGCTGTTTATCCGCGGGAAGCGCAGGATCACGCTGACGGAGGAAGGCATCTATCTGAAACAGCGGGCGCAGGAGATCCTGGAGCTGATCGACGCCACGGAATCCGCCTTCCACTCGGACGGCCGGGCCCTGAGCGGGATATCACCATCGGCTGCGCGGAGACCGCCGCCATGGACACGCTCGCCGAACGGTTTGCAGAATTTCACCGCCTCCACCCCGACGTGAAGCTGCACATTCAGAGCGGAGACGCGGACATGGTTCTGGAACGTCTGGACCGCGGGCTGGCGGATCTGGGGCTTCTGCTGGGCCCGGTGCAGCAGGAAAAGTATGACTACCGGAAGCTCCCGCAAAAGGAAACCTTCGGGCTGCTGATGCCGAAGGACTGCGAGCTGGCAAAGCAGCGGACGGTCCATTTAAACCAGCTTAAAACGCTGCCGCTCATTCTGGCGGAGCAGACGTTTCTGGGACACCGGGAGCTGGAGTGGTTTGGCTCCGACTATTCCTCCATGAATATCGTGGCCACCTACACGCTGATCTACAACGCCACATTTCTGGCGGAGCGGGGCGTCGGCTATGTACTGTGCCTGGACCGGCTGGTGAACACGAAAGGGCGGAACCTCACGTTCCGGCCCATCGTGCCGCGGCTGTCGGCCGAGCTGTTTCTTGTGACGAAAAATACCAGGTATTTTCGCCGGCGGTGAAGCAGTTCCTGACGCTGTTTGGACAATAAAAAGGTCGTCCCCAGAGCGTAGCTTCGCGCCGGGGACGACTAAAAAGGGGAGGATAAGTATTTGAAAATCTTTTGTACACTCCTATGATGCCCGTTTTCATAACGTCTATACATACATCCTCTATTTTTATTGAAATTTTAATATGCACACCATATACTATAATTGAGCCAGATTTTAAGACGTTATTTTTATAATCTTTAATCACAGAAAAGAGGATTTTTCATATGGAAATTAGAAAACTGCTAGATACTCTTGCTCTCGCCGAGCGCTTGAAGGACGCTGAACGGCACTGTCTGACCTCCAATGGCCGCCAGGAAAGTGTAGCGGAGCACTGCTGGCGGATGACATTCATGGCTTATCTGGTGAGCGATGAATTTCCGAAGGCCGACCTCACAAAACTTTTTAAAATGTGTCTGATTCATGACATGGGCGAAGCCTTCACCGGCGACATTCCTACATTCGAGAAAACCACGGAGGACGAGACACGAGAGAGGAAGTACCTGGAGCAGTGGATGTCCCAACTGCCCGAGCCCTATGCCTCCGAGATGCAGGCTCTCTACCAGGAAATGGAAGAGCGAAAGACGCTGGAAGCCAGAATATACAAAGCCTTAGACAGTCTGGAGGCCTTGATCCAGCACAACGAAGCCGATATAAACACATGGCTGCCGCTGGAATATGATCTGCAGATGACCTACGGGAACGATAAGGTGGCGTTCTCTGACTATCTGACCCGGCTGCGGGATGCAGTGAGGGAAGACAGTGTGAGAAAAATCGAAACTAAAAGAAATAATCAGCGGAGATGACGAAACACATCTCCGCTGTCTTATTTCACAGATCTCTTAATATTCAATCAGTCACTCCGGCTGTAATGATAACTTTCATCCGTTCCAAAAGCGCCACCGTCTCGACTTGTTCTTCATTGTCCAAACTAATACTCATATCTTCCTCAATGATCGGCAGCTTAAATTTGATGGATTTCAGCCATTGCCCATTGGGCTGACGCTCCGGGTAAATCTGTATCTCCGAGATCAGCGCCTCGATTAGCTGACGCTGCTCCACATCGTTCATCACACCATACAGCTTCTCAAAGTAAATCAGCACTTTATAGATATTGTCGCCGGTCAGCTTTTCCGCTTCGATGGCCTGCTTTTTGGCCCTGGCCGCAATCAGCAGAGAGTCGGTATCTGCAATTTTATCATACATCTTGTAGAGCCGGTCATCCAGGTCTGTCTTTCGCCGTACATAGTGCCGGTCGTCCGGGTCGAGAGAATCAATTTCCTCCGCCAGCTTTGATTTGACAGAATAGTGCTGGCGCAGCTGCTTCTCATAGTTTGCAATCTCCTGGTCAATAGCGGCAGTATCTACTTTCATGTTGATCTTTTCCTGCATCATGGCAGCAAACTTTGGATTGCTCACCAGCTTTACAATGACTTCCGCCACGGCATCGTCCAGCAGTTCTTCCCGAATCTGCTTTTTGTAATCACACTTGTGCCCGCGTATCATGGTACGGTGCTTGCAGCCGTAATAATAAAAATCTTTGTACTTAGTGCCATCCGCTTTGTGCTTGATACTTTTGTTTCCGTACATCCCGGCGCCGCAGACTGGACACTTTACAATGCCGGAGAGCAGATGTACGTGTTCATCCTTCCCGCGGTTGACGTGTTCGTACTTCTTCGCCTGGGCCAGCAGCTTTACTTGTGCTGCCTGCCAGATTTCTTCCGAAACAATGGGTTCATGCAAACCATCGGTCAGCAGGTAGTTATCCTGCTCCACCAGCTTGTACTCGTTCCTTGTGCCGCGCACTTTCTCTGTCTTGCGGCGGCCATAGGCAATTTTCCCGCAGTACACGGGATTTTTCAAAATCAGGCGGATTAGATGTGCGTCAAACAGAGGATTCTTTCCATTCTGCCGGGGGATTTTACGGATGCCGTGATTCTCCAGATATTTTGCAATTCCGTTTGCGCCAATATCCGTATGCACATATTGGTCATAAATGACGCGGATTGCCTCTGCTTCTTCCTCATTGATGATTAGCTTTCCATCCACAAGCTGATACCCATAGGGGGCAAAACCGCCGTTCCAGCGGCCTTCCCTTGCTTTCTGGATGCGTCCCTCCATGGTTTGGACACGGATATTTTCGCGCTCGATCTCTGCCACAGCAGACAGGACGGAGATCATCAACTTGCCCGCGTCCTTGGAAGAGTCAATACCATCTTCCACACATACCAGGTTGACGCCAAAATCCTGCATGACCTGAAGAGAAGAAAGTACATCCGCCGCGTTTCTGCCGAAACGGGACAATTTAAACACCAGAACATAGGACACGCCATCTTTTCCGGATTTGATGTCTTCCACCATCTGGCTGAATTGCGCCCGGCCTTCAATGGATTTTCCAGACTTTCCCGCGTCCTCATATTCACCGACGATCTCATAATCGTTGTAGTCTGCGTATGCCTTCATTTTTGCTTTCTGTGCATCCAGCGAGTAGCCGTCTACCTGCATGGCGGTGGATACTCTGGTATAGATGTAAACTTTTGTCTTTTCTTTCTGCATAATAGATTCCTACTCTTTAACAAACACAACAAGCTATTTTAAGTATCATTCTGGTCATTTTCAATAATGTCGTACACAAACTGATAAACGACACTCTCAGGATCAATATCTTCTCTATTCAAATCCGCTATTTTAGTAATAGCATCAACAATCCAAAGTTTTTTCTCTTTATACACAACACCGTATTGCTCTAACAATGTTTCCAGTTCACCAGTTTCTAAAATATGCAAATGATTCTTACTCAAAAAATTTAATGTTTCCCGAATTTTTGTTTGTAAATTATCATCAAAGAATCTGATTCCTTGTTTATGGTATACGACATTTCTTTTTTCTTTTTTTAACTCCTCCGCTTTTTCATCAGTTAGATTATCTACATTAACAGATTTATCTACAATTTCTCTCAACTTTTCTGCATAACTTTTTATTCTTTGCTTTTCTTTTTCTTCTATCGGCATAAATGATAAAAACTTATAAAATTCGGATGAAACTCGCAGAACATCAAAATCTGTTATAACTTCATATCCCACTCCAATTTTTTGATATAACTCTGCTATTGGTGCTAAGGTTTGTTTATTCTGTCCATGGGCAAAAAACACTCCAGATTCTGGGATTAGTTTCTCTATTAATTCTTGGTATACCAATTCATCAGCTTCCGCTTCTGTAATAATAACTTTCTCACAGAAAATCCCTTCTAAAACTCTAGATACTCTCAAAAGAGGATCTTGCAAGATTGTATTGAGCAAATCCTGATTCAATAACATAATGCTATTTTTATTATCTTTGGAACGAGTAATACGTATTACGTTGACATCCTGTGTTTTAGATAAAATTCCCTTTAATATCTCTACGCTATGTGTAGCAACAAAAATAATGCGTTCTTCATCATTAGATTCGCCTATCATTTCGCCAAGTTGACGAGCAAGTGGTGGATGTAAAAAAGCTTCTGGCTCATCTAACAAAAGAATATCATTCTCCTTATGGTTAAGCGATAAAAAAGTTGACACAAAACTTTTTATCCCGTCTCCTTGATCATCAAGCATATTTTCTGAAAATAATTTAAAGGCAATATCTTCCGAAAAATTTACCGTCCTTTCAACATACTCAAAAGAATCTCCAACCCTAAAGGCCAAGCGATCTCCTAATGTTTGCGTGTCCAAGAAAATATCCCTTTTAAATAACTGTTTAATTTTATGCGATAAGTCATTCAGCAACTTATCCTTATATTTGAAAGAAGATAAATAATTCGTGCTACTGCTATCCAAACCATAATTTTTTTGTGATTTGCAAATTGTCAGGCGTTCTTCGGTTCCCATATACTGAAAAAATAGTGAACCATACCAGTTTAAGAAATCCGTTTTATCCTTCCGAGCAATAATCCCAGAAAAATGCTCTGCCCAGTCTCCATCAACAGTATTCATATTTCGTGTAAAATAACTTTCAAGACTTGCTGTCATATCCAAACCTTGATTTGGCTTATTGGAATAAGTCTTTAACATCCAATTTCCGTATTGATCTTTAGCCATTTTTGATGTTATATTGTATGCTTCATCAAGGGCAGAAAAATTTTCTGGATAAGGATAATCAATACTATGAATAATTTTTATATCACGGTTATCACCAGATAGATAATCTCTAAGTTCTTTTAAAATTCGACTTTTTCCAGAATTATTAGGTCCTACAAGAATATTTACTTTTTTAGGAATTATATCTTGTGTACCGTCTGATGTATTTACAACAATTTTATCTATTTTGAACTGGTACATTTTCTAATCTCCATATATTAGCTTATATCTGTCTTTTGCTCCAATATTTTAATCGAATCCAGATAGTCCTGCTCCACATCACTGAGCGTCTTGGCTTTGTATTTTCTATATTCAATCGTTGCTTTATCGATCGCCTGTTTGTGAGACACACTGCCGTTACCAATCAGCAACTGCTCTCCGCTCATAGTAAGAATACGATCCAGATGTTCTGCCAGTCCTGCATGGTCATTACCTGTTCTCGCTCTGCTTGACGCTCTGCAAAATCCAGATAACCGGATACGAGCTGCCCCATAGAACGGAGTTCTTTCTCGTCCAGATAGTTTTTGGCAATCGTTGCCTCTTTTAGCATCGGCTGCTTTCCAGCAAAAATAGTTAGTCCCATGAAGTCCTTTTCCGCATCTGCTTGTGTAGATGACCTCTGCCGCAGTCTGTCCATGAATGGCATAGTGAATCTTATTCTGCACTTTTTTGAAGAACTGAATGGAAATCTCCGCTTTTGGATCATAGTCAATGCTGGTAGCATAAATCTCCAAAACCTGTCGATAGAACACCTTTTCAGATGCACGGATATCACGGATTCTTTCAAGCAATTCTTTGAAATAACCGCCGCCACCCAAATTCTTCAGGCGTTCATCATCCAAAGCAAAGCCTTTCCGCATATACTCTTTTAAGATTCCGGTTGCCCAAATTCTAAACTGTGTACCACGTTTTGACTTACACGGTAGCCGACAGAGATGATAACATCAAGATTATAATAATCTACATCGTATGTCTTTCCGTCAGCCGCAGTGTAGGCAAATTTTGCCCACACTGATTCTTTCTGCAATTCACCTTCTTTGAAAATATTTCTGACGTGCTTGCCGATGACACTTCGATCTCTCTGAAACAACTCTGCCATCTGGTCGATGGACAGCCATACAGTATCTCCGTCAAAAGTGGTTTCAATCTTGGCAAGACCATCTTCTGTTGTGTAAATGATAATGTTGGAAGCCTGTTCCATATTATCTTGTCTATCCATATCGTTTCCCTCACTACATTTATGTAAGCCCTACTCTGGAGACTTCACACTCCAGAGCAGGTTTGGACACATATCACACGATAATTATATCACGCTACCATTGGTGTTTCAACATTCTTTTTGTGAACATCTTTATCGGTTTTGTGAACATCTTTATCGGTATCACATTTTTCGCCCTCTCTTTCGATAAAAACCGGATCGGGCAGAGATTCAATGTCCAGATCCACAGCATATTTTTCAATCAAATTCGTCAGTAAAACGGCTAAACCGTTCCACTTATCTACCATAGGCATTTATCCTTCCTTTTTCCGGTTTCTTCATATACTCTGCCAGCACTTCCTTCGGAATACGGTCAAGAATGGCTAACGCTTCTTCATAGTCCCGATGCAGCTTGGCATCTGCCAGTTTCTTCAAAATGCTTTCCTGTGTGGCTTTATCCAGCGATTTCGCCAACAGTGCGTTTTTCTTTTTCAACTTCTCGTTCTCTGTGGTAGTCTCCGTGAACGCTACACGGTATTTCTTCATGGCGCTATCCATCCGTTCCAGATTGGGAATATACTTGTCCAGCAACTCCCCTATTTCAGCCGCTTTGCCTTTGGCGTTAAACGCATTGACACTGGCAAGCAGTTCTTCCAGCTTGGCTTTCTGCTTGGTTAGGTGGGGCATTTCCTTGAATACTCTCAATGGGATGTGGTCACGACCGGTCTTGCTGGCACTCTCGCCACGCTCCAGATCAGGATATTTCTGTACCATGTGTTCCCAGAATCTATCCTGCCACCAAGTCTATTTTTTCTTGTTTCCCACAATCTCTTTCGCACATAGCCACCCATCCTCCGTCAGCGGGACAATAGGGTAGCGGGAGAATAAAATTCTCGTCCCTCCCATTGAACCGTACGTACGGGTCTCGTATACGGCTCTACAACTTATATTCCAACTTTCACTAAGTAATAGGATAATGGATTGAGCAGACCAGCTCCGTCCTTTATCCTGTTTTCAAGTAAATCTTTGCTGATAATGAAATTCACTACGTTCATTCCACTTCTCCTGTACCACCCAAGTCTGGAGTTCGCAACTTTGAAGATTTCTTCATGGCTGAATCCATTCTTGTGTTTCCAGTTTAGATAACACAGGTTTCTGTAGATGGTTTTCGGTCTTTTCCATTGTTTCATGACTATAACCCTGATCTTGTGTCTTAGCCATTCTCCAAACTCTTCCATAAACAGTTTCATCATCCCGATTCTGAAATAGTTAATCCATCCTCTTACAACCTCATTGACACGTTTTATTGTGACTGCCAGTGGTCTTGCAATGGCTTTTCCTCTCTTCAGATATTCGCTAAGCTTCTTCTTTAGCTTCTTTTTCTTTTCGCCGGTTGGTCTGACCTTCCATTCCGAATTATTTTTTAGAAACGTAAATCCGAGATACTTACTTCTTGTCGGTCTGACTACTTTTGTCTTGGCTGCATTTACTTTGAGAAACAACTTTCTTTCCAGCCAGCTACATATGGATTTCATTACCCGGTTTGCTGCCATTTCACTCTTTGTGAAAATCAGCACATCATCGGCATACCTCGTAAAGCGAAGTTCTCTTTGTTCCAGTTCCTTATCCAGCTTATCAAGATAGACATTTGAGCACACAACTGAAAGTGGTCCTCCTTGTGGCACTCCCGTGATCGTCGCCTTTTCCAGTCCCTTTTCCATCACTCCTGCTTTCAGATATTTCCGAATTAGATTTAACGTGGTACTGTCATTTACCTGTTCTCTTAGTATCTGAATTAATTTATCGTGATTTACCCTGTCGAAAACTGTTCTATATCAATATCCACTACCCATTCATAGCCATCATTTAGGTATTCCAGTGCCTGTCTAATGGCATCGTGACAGCTTCTGCCTGGTCTGAATCCATAACTGTATTCACTGAATATTCCTTCGTAAATATCAAATATGGGCTGTGCTATCGCTTGCTGGATTGTTCTGTCGAGCGCTGTGGGGATTCCTAATGGGCGCTGTTTCCCATTGTCTTTCGGAATATACACTCTTCTCACTGGTTTGGGCATATAAGTTCTGTTTCTTATTGATTCTACAATCACATCTTTATTTTCCCTTATATAATCTCCCAGCCCTTCCACAGTAACTCCATCAACGCCACTTGTACCTTTGTTGGCTACCACCTTTTTATAGGCTCTGTTCAGATTTTCTTTCGATAGAATCACTTCAATTAGTTCCATTGTTGTTACTCCTCTAACTTATCCTAAGATTCATACATAGCACCCCTCTGGATACAAACAGTATTCCTCGGTTACGTTCCTGCTTTCCTGTCCATCCGATTTCTGGCTCATGTATTATTTTAAACATAGCGATTCGTACTATAAATCGTTTCAGTCCTTCGGCTTTTACCCCTACTATGACATCATCTGACTCCCTCTCCAAACCTTTTTCGACCATATCTTCCGATATGTGAGTAGAGCCTCCCGAGGTAAGACACCAATCTTTCGTTCCACAACCTCTTGATTTACAACTTCGGTTTACGTTTACCTTTCGGGCTTCGGTTTGTTTCGCAACCTTACCCACCTAATCGCCTTATCAAGTTTCTGTACGTAGGCTCAAGAACTTTGCTACACCACTTCCTCCATCCATACCATTACTGATACCGACTTGTGGTTCACTACACTTGGCGGTAAATACCTGTGGCTGGACTTTCACCAGCAAGACTGGTGCCATGCTCGGCACACAAAGAAAGGTGCATATGGGGCGTTTTCTCGTCCATATGCACCGCTGCGGAAAAATCGTTTTGGGGTCTTGATGTTGTTGGATAAACGTCAGTGCCTCTTGAAAATAGGCTCTGATCTCGGATTTCTTTTTTCCCTAAAAGAACTCCGGCGTAGCTGTCACAAGGGCCTCCACCAATCGCACACTGTCGGAGCGGGTACGGCACCCGGCCTCTCTAATCTGCCGCTCTGCTTTCGCCCGGTATCTGCGCTCCGGCTGGACTAGATGGAAATTGAGGTGGCTACGGCTAATATCAATGTCCGGGTTACTGGCATACTTCTCTTTGGTACGTTCGTTGTGGGCTTCAATACCTCCAATTTCCGGCCCCTTGTACTTGGCAAAGCGTAGAATGGCATATTGCGGTTTGCTCATACTCTGTCCCTCCGTTTCTGCCACACGATGTCATATCCCAGCACGTCAGCCAGCTCCACGACTTCCTTATAGCGGATGGATTCCCGTTGCAGCTTGGCAGACAAGTTGGAAACGCTGTCCGACCGCCCATATTCATCATGCAGGCGGTCAACTGCCTCCTGCATGGTAAAACCGGCACAAATGATCTGTGCTTGATTTCATTGTGCACACTCATATTCAAATCCTCCATTTTTGAGATAACAAAATAGCGAAGCTGGTACACTCTCAAGCGTATCTGCTTCGCTGTCCGATGAAATATCTGACTTTCATAAATTGCGTTTTCATTTGCCCTAATTTCCTGCCCCGAAAACAGGGGACAGGCTGCACAAGGAAATCATAATATTGGTGTTTTAGGGTAAAACGCTGCGTACATACACAAAGGTGGACGGAAACTCATTTCCGCCACTCCTCTGGTACGTACGTACCTCCGAAACCTCGTAAAACCCGTTTATATTCGGTCTGGCAACAGCCTCAATCCCGAAAAAGCCCCATACCCGCCATCCTGCGGCATTGGTAATCTTGTTGCAGTATTCCAGATGATACTTGCTCTGATTGGCAATGACCGCATCGCTAAAACTACGCCGTTTCAATGCTGTTAGATTGTTTTCCTCGCACCACATCCGGTAAATTTCATACAGCTCTTTGGAGCTGATGGAGCAATCCGCTTTCAGCCGGATATATCCCTCTGATTCCAGAAAATCAAAGACATTGTTATTATCCCGCTTCACGGCCTCCCGGTTATCTCGGGTACGCTGGCTTTCGGTGAATTTGAAGTTGTTGGCCACCAGCCGCTGTAAGCCCTTAAAGGCCCAGAGAAAGATGCCCTCCACCTCAGCCTTCATCTTCTCGGCAAGATCAGGATCGTCTTTTCTATCCACTGGCTTTGCCTTGGTAGTCAAAATCAACTGACGTCGGTAAAAACCATCGCTGCGGTCAAACAATGCCTGCAAGTCACCGTTGGAGAACGCCAGCAACCGTGCTGACATCCAGCCCTGATAACTCTGCTTGCCCTTGCGCTCCAAATCCATCTTACCCTGAGCGGTAACGATAGATTTTACATAGTTGGTCTGTCGCAAAGCCACCATCCGCATATCATCGTCTATGCACAAAAGGATATGTTCCACATCGGCACGAGCAAAGCGGTTTTCAGAGATTTTCCCGATGCTGCCATCCTTCATGTTGGAACCGAACAGGACAGACAACACAGCGCCAATCTGGGACTTGCCCTCGCCGCCCTCGCCCTTAATGACCATCATCCGCTGTCCTTTATTACTGGGAATCAGACAGTAACCGATAAACTCCTGCAAGGTGGGGATGTCCTCGAGATAGAGCAGCCCATCCAGAAATGACAACCAACATTCAGGTCTTGGTGCATCCGGCCGGTATGCTACCGACAACCGGCTCCGCACAATCTCCGGCCGGCCCTCGGTAAAGGTTCCGTCCAGTTTCAAGGTGCCATTCGTCAGATGGATTCGATCTGCTTCCGGTGGAAAGTCCTCCACATGAGCGGCCAGCTTCATCACCTCCAGGATGTTGGTAATCTTCCGGGGGATGTTGTTTACGGCGCAGCACTTCAATTCCTCATAAATTGTCCCACGGAGGGGAATGTCATCCGTCACTCTGCCGTCCGGCGTGAAAAATGCGCCGTTGGCAAAGATGATTTTATGATGGTTCAAAAACTCATCGCAGAAAAGAGCTTCATTGATATTCGTACCGTCAAACCAAACAGGGCCGTCAGCAAATTTCCGGTTCTTCATGGGCGTCCCCCTCCTTTCCCAGCCGATTCAGACGTTCTTCCAAACGCTCGATGGTTCCGTCTTTGCAAAGCATATCCACCGTTTTTACACGGACTTCCAGCTCTGCAAAGGCCAGAATGTCCGCCAGATACTCGATACGGTCAAGCATCTGGCAAGCCTCCACAAATCTGTCGTCTAAGACTTCATCAGGTGAGTTGGGTGCGTACTGCACCTTCCAGCGCTCCAGAAGGTGCAGATAATCGCACAATACCCGCTGACAGTGCAGTTCCTCCTGTCGGAACGCCCTTGCCAACGGGTATTTTGGTTTTTCCAGTGCCGCCGCAGTGGGCGGCTTGTCCGGGTCGATGCCGAAGTCATAAGCCAACTTCTGCGCTGCCTCGTAGCTGCTCAAGCCAAACAGCCTTGCCACAAAGTCAATCACATCGCCGGTGGCTCCACAGCCGAAGCAGTAGAAATAACTCTCGTTCAACTTCAAGCTGGGATGCCGGTCATCATGGAAGGGGCAGCGGGTCATCCCATTGCGACCCACTTCCAGCCCGTAGTGTTCGGCGGCCTGCCGTACCGTGACTGCCGCCTTGACGCTTTCAAAAAGATTCATGCCAGTTCCTCCTTTATTTTCGTATAGGTTTCTCCTGTCACCTCAATGTACGGGGAAAAAGAGCCTGATTCAAAAAATCCGTCAGTCCTGCAAGAAAATAAAAAAACGCCTCCAAAACTTGCAAAACTGCAAGATTGGAAGCGGATATGTTCACAAAATATGGATTGAGATTGTTCCTGTTATAGAATATAATAGGAAACAGAACATGAATCGGTGAGGACTTGGTATGAAATATCTATCTACGTTTGAAATTGCGGAAAAATGGGGGATTTCTCCCCGGGAGGGTCGGCGTCCTATGCAATCAAGACCGCATCCCCGGCGCACAGAGGGCGGGGAGCCGCTGGATTATCCCGGAGGATGCAGAGAAACCCAGTGATGCCCGCATCAAGAGCGGAAAATACAAAAAAGAATCGAGGTGATTTGTCTATGGCGCAGCAATATCTTCCCAGCGACACTCCGCAACTGCGGCTGCAAGATTTGATGAAAGAACACAAAATTACGCAGGCAGAGCTTGCATCCAAAATCGGTGTTGTGGAAAGCTCCATCAGCCGTTTTCTGAAGGGGACGAAGGATAAGCTAACCACAGAGCAGATCATCCGCATAGCCCGTATTTTTAATGTATCTTTGGATTTCCTGCTTTGCCTGACCAACGTGCCGGACAAAAAGAATTATGACATCTCCGAACTTGGCCTTTCCGCTGAAGCTGCACGCAACCTCTGCACCGGGCGGGTCAATCCAGAGGTAGTGTGCCGTCTGCTGGAAAACCGCCATTTTGCTCAGGTAACCAACATGATCGCCCTGTATTTTGATGAAACGCTTGCCTCCGGCTTTGCGGCGCAGAACCAAATTTTCCAATCCTTAAGTTCCATGTTATTAGCCACAGGCAAAGAACAGCCCGAGATCAAAAAGGCATCCCAACAAGCAGCACAGGCGGTATCTCTAAACAAGGTTCCTGTCTTTCAGGCCGATCTTACAAACATTCAAACTCAATTTATGGCGGTTCTTCGGGAGATTAAAAAGGAAATGGCTTCCGGGGAAGGGGTGTCCCAGAGCATGACGAAGGAAATGACCGAGCAGATGTTCTCAGAATTGACAAAAGGACAGGACTTGCTCCATCCATCTATTTCTCCAGAGCAGCTTGCAGATATGGTTATACAACCAATTTCCCAAATGGGGCTGGCAGAGGAAGGAACCCTGTCAGAATTACAGCAGGCGCTTCTCCACATGATGGAAAGTATGCAGCAACAGCAGGACAATGAAAAAGATGACAAATGAACAGCTCTGCGTTCTGGCCCAAAAGGGTGATGTGCAGGCACAAGAGCAATTGGTGCGGAACAATCTGGGGTATATCCGAAAAACCGCAAACGAGTTGTACATCAGCAACAACCTCGAAAACAGTGAACTGGGGATCGACCGTGATGACCTGATTCAAGAGGGAAGTATCAACTTGCTTCGGACAATCTCCCGGTATGACCCCGATAAAAAAATAAAATTTCTCACGTACGCTGGGCCAGCCATCCGCAATGCCATGATGGATTTAATCTCCACTGCTTTTTCGGCCTTTGAGCAACGGATGCAATCCGATAAAGATGGTATCCCGATGAAGCGGATCAATTTGGATGAGCTGCTCCCCGGCGAGGATTCCATGCAGCGCTCCGATCTGATTGCCGATCCCTATTCGTCAGAGCCAGAAAAGATGATGATAGAATAAGAAAGCCGTAGAGAACTGTATGAAGGGCTGCGACGCATATCGGAGCGGGAACAGGTATATCTTCTGTACCGATTCGGCTTTGAGGATGATATGGAGCATCCACTTGTGGGAACAGCGCTGCACTTCCATCTCAGCGAAAGCCGGGCAAGGTCAACCGAAGTGCTGGCTTTGGATAATCTCTGGCTGGAGTTGCGTGGTGGTATTAGAGCGTGACGCTGCGGCGGGACGAGGGTCTTACATATACCTTTGCCCCCTTCTCCGTCCAGTCGGATTTTCTCAAAATCCTGCATTTGTGTCAACACCGTGTCACAAAATCCGCCTGTCCTACTGCCGCCGGAAAGCGTCTGCCTGCCTCTATCTGCTCGCACAGAAGATAGCGCAGTCAGCCCCTTTCGACGTCAGACGGGAGCAAAGGTATAACACACTAGACTTTCCTTGAAAGTCGTGTGCCACGAAACCGCCGGTTTCTTTGGATTCTTCCGGTCAAAGGGGAGCTCTATCCCCTCTGAACACCCCAGACAAAGGAGAACGCTGTTCCCCTTTGAATCCCCTTGCCAACAGGGATGCTACTCGCCCCTATTGGCTGACCCAGAGCCAATGGAACTATGTCCCTCTGGACACCTCCTATTTTTATAACCACTGTGATTGAAATCCACTCCAATTTACGTATTTCACGGACTCCTAAAACACAAATCTTGCAGATATCAGCTCCAAATAAAGGAATGAGATCCGCAAGATTTGCATTTTATGTAGATTAATATAGGCGTGTTATGTTGCAAGCAGATCCTTTATCTCTCCACAGCAAATCGCTGAGTATCTATACCACCACTTACTGTTCTTCAATAATTGAACGCAAAAGCTCAGGCCAACGGGTAATAACTTCTCGCCCAACAATAACTTCATCAACAATGCCAGAATTCATTGCATCAACCAGACGGCAGAGATATGACTTGCCTTGAACCCACCATGTTCTGTAAGCATCAATGAATAGCACATGATATACTTTTCTACCAGTTCTCTCATACAGTTCTTTAAATTCAAAGCCGTCTAATTGTGTTTCATAGACACCATCAGCAACTCTACTTCCAAATGTTGTGGCATAATAATACTCTTTAATTTCCCAGACCAATTTAGGGTTCTCTATGCTTGGATATGCGCCATCAAAGCGCCGTGATGAAGCACCTATTATTCGACCTTCATTATCCCAAATATACACTAAGCTGCGCGGATCATCATCAAAGCCTAGAGAATGACTATTACCAGTAATTTCTCTTATGGTTTTCTCTGCAATTATATTTATAATTGCTGTAAAAAAGCAGTTTGTTTCATTGCTCCCTTTTGTTTTATTTAGGGGGAGCTTGCAATAATAATTTCCAACTCGGTGAATCATTTCCCAATGTCGAAATTCTTCGCTTGCTGTTTGCGCATCCATGAGCATTTTTTCAACAAATCTATTTAACAAGTCGGCACGCATTTTTGAATATTGAGCAACACTAGCAATCATTTTCTCTGATGCATTTATGCCGTGTTCTTTGCACAAAACTCTAATTGTATCAATCGGATACTTCTTGACAATCCCTTCGCCCCGTTCTGTATAACCAAGGTTTTCAGAAACAAATCTTACAACCGCCCAGAAAGAAGCGTCCATATCTTTAAATGTGTTAAATGCCTGCATTGTTTTCAACCTCCTTAAAAAGATCTGAAATGCAAATATCAAGCGCCTCTGCGATTTTTCCAATATTTTCAAGAGAAACATTTCTTTTCCCTAGCTCTATATCACTGATATATGTGCGGTGCAAATTACACATATCAGCGAATTTTTCCTGTGATATATCTTTTGAAAGTCTAAGCCTGCGGATAGTATGTCCGAAAACAAATAGCAAATCTTTTTGCATGACTTGACACCTCCCATCTTATTCATTATAATAACACCGTAGACTATAGGTCTACAGACTATAAGTTACGAAATGGAGTTAATATTTTGATACCAGCTTTGTTAAAATGGATAGGAAATAAACAGCGTTTCGCAGAAACGATTATTTCATATATGCCCTCTAGCTTTAATAACTATTATGAACCATTTTTGGGAAGTGGTGCAGTAATGGCAGAACTTCTTCATGCCGATGAAACGATGCTGTTTCCTCATTTTGATTATGCATATGGCAGTGACATATTGCCCTTTTTAATTGATATCTTCAACATAACAAAGGAGAATCCGCAAATCATAGTTGAATACTATAAAAAGAAATCTCTGAATATTATCAAAACCCAATAAAGAAGTATGATGAAATTAGAGATCGCTTTAATACGGAACATAATCCATGCGATTTTGTTTTATTATCGAGAACCTGTTATTCTGGTGTTATTCGGTTTCGAAAAGCCGATGGTTATATGAGTACACCGAGAGGCCCACATAAGCCAATTAGTCCAGAAACATTTGAAAGTCGCATCACTCAATGGCATAATTTATTGCAAAAAGCATCATTCACATGTGAAAGCTATATAGAGTCTATGAAAAAACCTAAAAGAAGGTGATGTTGTATATTGTGATCCTCCATATACACATTCACAAAGTATCATATACGGTGCCCAAAACTTTGATATCGATACTCTATGGAAAATGATTGCTGAATGCAAAGATCGCGGTGCAAAAGTTATGCTGTCAATTAACGGATTGCGTGATTCAAAGAAAAAGGATATTTCTGTAACACCGCCTAGTGGATTGTTTGAGCGAAAATTTCTTGTGAATTGTGGAACATCTATGATTGATCGTTTGCAAAATAATGGAAAAGAAATGAAAGATAAAAAAGTAGACGACCAACTTTTACTTACTTGGTAAAATACCCTGAAAGGAGATTAAAGAACATGCGCAAACAGGTTTATATCAGTGCCGACTATGATCGTTTAAACGGAGATCAAGATGTAGTCAATGAATTAAACAAGTGGGGGAATGATAGCCTCCATAAATCGATTTATTGATATGTCAAAAGTGGTGTCCGGCAGCGTGGCCAATGAAAGTGATTGTCGTATCTGTGATTTAAAAGCAGAATTTAACCGTCAAATCAACGCTTCTTCTGCGGTACTTTTCGTTGTTGGTGACATGACTAGAGCTCGCACAGCAGGAAGTGGGTGCGAACGTGCAGCTAAAATTCAAGGTCAGTGTTTCTGTACACCATATAAGCAAAATGTAAATGGCATTAAGTCATGCAAAGTTTTCAGTACTTCCACGCCTAGCGAAGATGACGATTTTGGTAATATAAATGGATATTCCTATCTTCGCCACGAATTTGAACAAGCTAAAAAGAAAGAAAAAAACAATCATTATTGTCTACAATTCGACACGAAAAGAAATAAACTGGCTTCCTGCATATATGAATGGCTATGAGAATCATGCAAAACCGTTTTGGAGATACGATTCATATGGGAGAAAAGTAGGGGACTATTTCTACATAAAAGAGGTGCTTGGCTTTTGATTGATTTTCTCAAAAAAAGTGTAACGTTAGCATTTGCCTTTACTACAGGTATTTTTACTTTTGTACCCGAATCGTTCTTTAAAAACTACAGATGGATATCACAAGATTATTTTGATCAATATAAATTGCTCTCATATCTAAATGCTCAAGACGTTAATATAATCATTTCTCGTCTTATATGTTTTTTGTTTTGGTTGGATTACAATATCATTATTATATGCGGGTTTTCTAAAATTCCGGTGGTGGACAACGGTCAAAGGTCAGAATTATTCAATCAGAATTGAATATGGTAATCTTCTCAAAAAGAAACATTGTAAGAGGGTAATTAATTTTGATGAGTGCTTTACGACACAAATAGGCGATAAAACAGCAGATATAAATCCTACATCTATTTGTGGGCAATACTTAGCATTACACCCAACTTTAGACATGCAACGGCTGATTGAATCTGCTAATATTACACCGGCACGAAGCAAATCGAAATATCAACACAAAATAAGATATGATTCCGGAACAATTGTTCCTAATGGTGATGACTTGCTGATGGCATTCGCAAAATTAAATGAAAAAGGCAAGGGGCGCTTTTTTCTCGTGACGAGTATCTTATATGTTTAGACAAGCTGTGGAAAGAAATAGAGAATTATTACTCTGAAAAAGATGTGTGCGTTCCAATTCTTGGAGCGGGAACAACATCTTTCGATGGAGGATCAGGCGCATCTATTTCACAACAGGATTTGCTTGATATGATGATTTGGTCATACAGGTTAAGTTCTCATAAAATTAAGTCCCCTCACCAGTTGCGTATCATTTGTAAAAGAAACAGTGAGTTTTCAATTAACCGCATCTCGAAAAGCTGAACAATAGCAGAAATTACCGCCCCCGATCATTTGATCGAGGGGCGGTGTCTGCATTTAACCCACTATAAATATAAATATATTTAATGTAAACTGGTAGCATTAAGGGGGTTTTCACAAATTGGTATGTAAAAACTTTCAAAACATAAAATTCATATCATCCCAAAGAACTTCAATGCCTCTGTAATCGCCGCTTCCTTCTCTGGCGGACATTTCGGAATTTTCTCATTCTCTTTCTTGGACAAATTATAATTCTGTCCCACATCCAGCCCGCACTTACGCTTCACTTGATATATATAGACCGGTATCCTCCAGCGAAAACTCCACACACACTTCCATCAAATCGCTCCCGCTCCCCTCGAAAGCAGCGCCACCGTCTCACAATTCCCCGTCGCCGGAAACATATCCACCGCACAGGCCTTCACCAGCCGATACCCTCTCTCCTTAAGCACCGCCAGATCCCGCACCAGGCTGGTGGGCTTGCAGGAGATATACACCATCCGCTCCACGCCGAAGCCGATGATCCGCTCCAGCGCCTTCGGGTGGATCCCGTCCCGGGGCGGGTCGAGAATAATAAGATCCGGCTTGTCCGTGAGATCGCCGACCACTTTGAGCACGTCCCCGGCGATAAACTCACAGTTGGAAAGCCCGTTGAGCGACGCGTTCTCCCGCGCGGCCTCCACGGCCTCCTCCACGATCTCCACGCCCACGACCTTGGAGGCCACCGGCGCCAGGATCTGGGCGATGGTTCCGGTGCCGCTGTAGAGATCGAACACCACCTTGTCCTTCGTCTCCCCCACATAGCCGCGGGCCGTCTCATAGAGCACCTCCGCCCCCAGCGAGTTGGTCTGGAAAAATGAAAACGGCGATATCTTAAACTTTACCCCCAGAAGCTCCTCGTAGAAATAGTCCTGCCCCCAGAGCACCGTCGTCTCGTCGCTCTGCACCACGTCCGCCAGGCTGTCATTCTTAATATGAAGAATCCCCGCAAACACGCCGTCCAGCGGGAGCGCTAACAGCCGCTCCCTCCACGCCTCCAGAAGCCTGTCCTCGTCAAGTCCGTCCGTCTGCGTCGAAGTCACCAGCGCCACCAGTATCTCCCCGGTCTTCACCGCGCGGCGCACCAGCAGATGGCGCAGATAGCCCTCGTGCTGCAGTTTCTTATAAAACTTCACGCCCCGCTCCGAGAAATACTGGAGCGTCTCCGTCAGGATTTTGCAGAAATCCGGGTGCACGATGCGGCAGTCCGGCGTGGTCACAATATCGTAGAAGCTCCCTCTCTTATGCATCCCCAGCGCCAGCGGGCCGTCCTTGTACTCGTCGCCGAAGGAAAACTCCATCTTATTGCGGTAGCCCTCATGGAGTGGACTCCCCTTGATCCCCTCGAACTCATAATCCTCACAGACGCTGTCCAACAGGTCCTTGATCTGCTGTTCCTTGATCCGCAGCTGCTCCTCGTAGGGAATCCCCTGGTAGAGACAGCCGCCGCAAATGCCAGCCTTCGTGCAGGCAATCGCGGAATTTTCCACCGGCGACGGCTCAAGCACCTCCATGAGACGGCCCTCGCAGCGACCGCTTCTCTTTTTATTGATGAGGAAACGGATCCTCTGGCCGGGGAGGGCATTTTTCACCGTCACCCTCACGCCGTCCACCGTCACGATTCCTTTGTTGGGGAAATCGATGCGCTCCACGATTCCCTCGTAAATCTCTCCTTTTTTCATAAACTCTCCTCTGTCATTTTCTGTCTCAACAAAAAGGAGGCGGTTCCAAACACAGGAGCGCCTCCTCTTCTCATTTCATCTCTGATCTTATTTCTCAGTCTCGGCTTCGTCCTCGTCCTCGAAGAAGTCGTCGTCGAAATCATCCTCAAAATCGTCCTCAAAATCCTCTAAGTAATCCGGAGTAAAGAAGCGGTATACGCCATAAGCGATGGCGGCAACGGCAGCTACCACACCGATGATGGCAAGGATCCAGAGAATCCATGTTTTTTCTTCTCCTCCTCCTCTTTTCTGTGAAGGAACTCATTCAACTTAGTTGCGTTCATGATCTCCTCGACTTTGCCAAGCGCATCGCGCTCATGCTGTCAAATCTGTTCATATTCATAGGTAAACCCGTCCTTTCTTCCCTTATTTCCGAAATATTATGATAGTATTATATCATCAAAATCTAAATTTTACTATCCATTTTCTGAAAAAATTTAGATTTCCTTCCGTAGTTTTGCGAAAGATGCGAACATTTTCTTGCGGCCCGCCTTATCGAAGTCCACGGTGACCTCAAAATCCTTTCCGCCGTCCGCAATATCGACCACAGTTCCCACGCCGAATTTGATGTGGCGCACCCGGTCTCCCGCCTGGTACTCCAGGCTCTCCGGCTTCTCCACCGTAAACGCCTTGCCGAACGCCGGTGTTTTAAAAGACTGTCCCGTAGCGTAGGCGTTGGTTTTACTGCCGAAGCCACCGGAAGCCGCCAGGCGCCGCGCCCCCCGGCCTCCGCCGCCAAAGCTGCCGGATGCGCCGCCCCCGAAGCCGCTGGATGAGCCGCCTCCAAAGCCACGGGATGCACCGCCGCCGAAACCACCAGACGAACTGCCCCGAAA
>BBZO01000015.1 GCA_001304875.1 Clostridia bacterium UC5.1-2E3 | reverse complement strand
CGTCCGCGAGGCGGCTGCCCATGAAGCGGGCAGAAAGCGATTGTAGACGCGAAATGGGGGGCTTTTTTGATGAGAGACATAAAAGTGTTGAGCGAGAGGGATTTTCAGAGCCTGCAAGATTTTTACTGGACGCTGATCGACAAAATGCGGGGGTCTGCCTATCTTCCGGCTGGGAGAAAGGCGTGTATCCCTCGGACACATTTTTAAAAGAGTCTCTGGCAGCCGGAGAGGCAACCGCTTTGTATGCGGACGGCAAAATAGCCGCTGCGATGGTGCTGAACCACCAGTACAACGACGGATACCGAGAGATCGGCTGGAACGTGCACGCGGATCCATCGGAGGTTCTTTTTGTCCATGCCCTCGGCGTGATGCCGGACTATCAGAGGCGGGGGCTGGCAAAAATCATGGTGCAGGAAGCGATACGGACAGCAGGGCTGCAGAAGCAGGCCGCTGTCCGCCTGGATGTGCTGAACGGAAACGCACCGGCCCTCAGACTGTACGAAAGCTGCGGGTTTGAATACCGTGGGACAGTGAAAATGTTTTATGAGGATACGGGATGGACGGATTATCTGCTGTATGAACTGGTTCTCTGACATAACTGCCTTGCGGCAGATTATGTCGGGCCATCCCGTCAAAATTTCCGTCGAAATCTTCGTTTATGCGTTGACACTCCCCGCAGCTATGCTATAATGATGACATATCTTTTTAATCAGTAAATCTTTGGCGGCGTTCGCCGGCCGGATTTCTTTTTCGGGGAATCTCCCGATGTATTCCATTTATTTTTAGGAACTTCTGACTTGAAACGGAAGACGCTGATGTTTATAATGAAAGGAGAGACGTATTTGCGTACGATGACACAGCAAAAACAATTAAAGGATTTGAACCTGCTGGACCGGTTCCTCTTTGCCAGCGTGATGGAGGATGAGGAGGCTCTGAAGCTGGCTGTATCCATCATCATGGGCGGGGAGGTGAACTTCTTCAGAAGAACCAGGTGGAAAAGGAGATTCGCACCCAGCCATGGCTGCGCTCCATCCGCCTGGACGTGTTCAACGTGGACGACAGCGGACGGCTCTATGATGCGGAGGTGCAGGAGAAAAACACGGGAAATCTGGCGAAGCGCAGCCGCTTTTACCAGTCTCTGATCGACAGCTCCCTGCTTCTGCCGGGAAGGGATGTGAGCTTCAACGATATGCCGGACGTCTGCCTGATCATGATTACCCCGTTTGATCTGTTTGGATATGGCCGTTACCAGTACACCTTCCGGATGCAGTGCGAGGAGGAGAAGACGTTATGTCTGAACGATGGGGCCGTGCGGATTTTTCTGAATACCCGCGGAACCAATGACGAGGAGACACGCCCGGAGCTTGTGGAACTTCTCCACTATATTGAAAATTCCACGGATGAGACAGCTGGGCACTGCCAGAGCGAGAAGGTGAAAAAACTCCATCAGAAGGTTCACGAGGTCAAATCCAGCGAAGAATGGGGAGTGAGATATATGCAGGCCTGGGAAGAAAAGATATATTTGAAACAGGAAGGAATTGAGGAAGGCCGCGAGGAAGGCGAAAAGCGGGTTTCCCTGCTCACCAGACAGCTTTTAAAGGCCAGGCGCTATGAAGACCTGGAGCGGGCAGCGGAGGATCCGGCTTACCGCAGAGAGCTCTACCGGGAATTTGGTCTGTAGCCTGCACCGCCGGGACAAATCCGCAGAAAAAAACACTTGCATTTGCCGCCCCTATATGTTAGAATAAACAACTGTGAAATTAGAGATGGTCCTCTGTTACGAAACGTATTAAGAACATCAAAATATTTTAAGGAGGTTCACAGAGATGAACGACATTATCAAGAACATTGAGGCGGCTCAGTTAAAGAGCGATCTGCCCGAGTTCCGCGTAGGCGATACCGTAAAGGTATACAACAAGATCAAAGAGGGTAACAGAGAGCGTATCCAGATCTTCGAGGGAACTGTGATCAAGAGACAGAACGGCGGAGCCAGAGAGACATTTACCGTAAGAAAGAACTCCAACGGCGTTGGCGTTGAGAAGACCTGGCCGGTACACTCCCCGATCGTTGAGAAGATCGAGGTTGTGAGAAGAGGTAAAGTAAGACGTGCGAAACTTTACTACTTAAGAGACAGAGTCGGAAAAGCAGCCAAGGTAAAAGAGCTGGTTAAATAATTCTGGGTAATGAAGACAAGGGAGTGTTGCAGCGGAATGTGACTTATGCGACACTCCCTTATTGACACTTATGGAGGCGTTTGCGTGGACTTTTATCATATGGATGAGGAGAGCAGAATACGGCTGATCTGCAAATGGGTCGTGGACATCGTGCTGGTCGTATCCTTCGCGTGGTTTATCGTCTACGCATTCGGAACCTCGGTGACGGTGAGCGGCAATTCCATGCAGCCGGTTCTCAAAAACGGGGACGTGGTGCTGATGAACCGCCTGGCCTACGACTTCGGAAGTCCCGACCGTATGGATCTGGTGGTGTTTTCCCGCGGCGGCGGCGAGAACAACATAAAGCGGGTGATCGGCCTTCCGGGAGAAACCGTGCAGATCGAGGGCGGCGTCATCTATATTGACGGCGCGGCTCTGGAGGCGGAGGACGGCCTGGGCCAGGTGGAGCTGGCGGGACTTGCCAGGGATCCGGTGACGCTGGGGAATGACGAGTATTTTCTCCTGGGAGACAACCGGGAGAGCAGCGAGGACAGCCGTTTTTCCAACGTGGGAAACGTAAAAAAGGAACAGATCCAGGGGAAAGCCTGGGTCCGTATCTCGCCGGTGACGGCCTTCGGCCCCATCGCGCGCGGGATACGGAGGACGAGAATTAGAAGCGAAGACGACGAGTGAACATTACAAAGAGGTAGACTATGAATATACAGTGGTATCCGGGGCACATGACGAAGGCCAAGCGCGCCATGAAGGAGGACATAAAGCTCATTGATCTGATCATCGAGCTGGTGGACGCCCGCGTGCCCCTAAGCAGCCGCAATCCCGACATCGACGAGCTGGGGAAGGGAAAGGGCCGTATCATACTTTTAAATAAATCGGATCTGGCTGACGAGGCCGCCAATGACCGCTGGATGGAATATTTTAAGGCGAAGGGGTTTCACGTGATCAAGGTGAACTCCCGCTCCGGAGCGGGCCTGCGCCAGCTGGGGCAGGTGGTTTCCGAGGCCTGCCGGGAGAAGATCGAGAGAGACAGGCGCCGCGGCATCCTGAACCGCCCGGTGCGCGCCATGGTGGTGGGCATCCCCAACGTGGGAAAATCCACCTTCATCAACTCCTACGCCGGAAAGGCCTGCGCCAAGACCGGCAACAAGCCCGGCGTCACCAAGGGAAACCAGTGGATCCGTCTCAATAAAACCCTGGAGCTTTTGGACACCCCCGGCATCCTCTGGCCCCGGTTCGAGGACCAGAGCGTGGGAATCCGGCTGGCCTGCATCGGCTCCGTCAACGACGACATCCTGGACCGGACCGAGCTGGCGCTGGAGCTCATAAAGTTCCTCTGCGAGCGCTACCCGGAGAACTTGCGGGAGCGCTATGAGATGGATACGGAGCATCCGGAGGAAGGCCTTGCGCAGATCGCCCGGTTCAGAGCCTGCCTGTTAAAGGGCGGCGAGCTGGATTACGAGAAGGCTGCCAAATTATTTTTCGACGATTTCAGAGGCGGGCGGCTGGGCCGCATCACCCTGGAGCTTCCCGAAGAGTAGGAGAGACGGATGAGAACACTGAAGGGTGAAAAGCTGGAACTGGAGCTTAAAAGACTGGAGCCATGAGGGCCTACGAGAAAGAGTACGACGCCTGCTCGTTTATCTGCGGCATCGACGAGGCCGGCCGGGGGCCTCTAGCGGGGCCGGTGGTGGCCGGAGCGGTGGTCCTTAAGAAGGACGCGCAGATTCTCTATTTAAACGATTCCAAAAAACTGTCGGAAAAGCGCCGCGAGGAGCTTTACCTGGAGATCCAGGAGAAGGCTGTCAGCTGGGCTGTGGGAATTGCAGGCCCGGAGCGCATCGACGAGATCAATATCCTGCAGGCCACCTACGAGGCCATGCGGGAGGCGGTTTCAAAGCTGTCCGTCCCGCCGGACATCCTCTTAAACGACGCGGTGACCATCCCGGGGCTTGATATTCCCCAGGTTTCCATCATAAAGGGCGACGCAAAGAGCGTGTCTATCGCCGCGGCCAGCGTCATGGCCAAGGTGACCAGGGACCACATGATGGCCCGGTACGGAGAGCTCTATCCGCAGTACGGCTTTGCAAAGCACAAGGGCTACGGCACTGCGGCCCACATTGCGGCCTTAAAGGAGTTCGGGCCCTGTCCCATCCACCGCCGCAGCTTCATTAAAAATTTTGTATGACAGATATGAACAGGAGAGAGACTGGCAGCCGCTATGAGAAACAGGCGGCTGTCTTTTTAGAACAAAAAGGATATGAGATTCTGGAGATGAATTTCCGCTGCCGCCGCGGCGAGATCGACCTCGTCGCGAGGGACGGGGAATATCTGGTGTTCGTCGAGGTCAAGTACCGTGCCGACCTGCGCTGCGGCCGCCCGGCGGAGGCGGTGACGCCCGCGAAAATCCAGCGGATCCGGACCGCCGCCCTCTATTATCTGACCGTGCGCTGCGGCGGGAGAGAGCTCCCCTGCCGCTTCGACGTGGTGGAGATTCTGGGCGGGCATGTGAATCATATAAAAATGCATTTTAGGAGAATCATATGCAGTTTGTGAGAAAAATAGAGAGTGTGAGACAGTAAAGGAGAAACATGCAAACGGGGTGCCCTACCTTTATTTCCCGGCCCTCGAGGAGACCGGCTGCGTCGTAAACGGCTTTTCCACCCGTCTGGGCGGAGTGAGCAGAGGCGACTGGGCCACCATGAATTTTTCCTTCACCAGGGCGACGACCCGGAGGCAGTGCGGGAGAATTACCGGCGCATGGCCGCGGCCCTGGGCGTGGACGTAAACCGGATGGTCCTTTCCCACCAGACCCACACCACCAACGTGCGCCGGGTGACGGAGGAGGACGCCGGAAAGGGCGTGGTGCGGGAGAGAGACTACACGGACGTGGACGGCCTTATCACCAATGTCCCCGGGATCACGCTGGTGACGTTCTACGCCGACTGTGTCCCCTTATATTTTGTGGATCCGGTGCGAAGAGCCATCGGCCTCAGCCACTCCGGCTGGCGCGGAACCGTGAACCGCATGGGACGCGTGACCGTGGAAGCATGGGGAAAGCCTTTGGAAGCGATCCGAAGGATATCGTCGCCTGCATCGGCCCCAGCATCTGCAGGGACTGCTACGAGGTGGGCCCGGAGGTGGCGGAGGCGTTTGAGAACGCCTTTGAACCTGCAAAGCATTCTGAGATCCTTGAAGAAAAGCCGGATGGAAAATTCCTTCTGGATCTGTGGCGGGCCAACGCCATCGTCATGGAGGAGGCGGGAATTTTGCCGGAGCGGATCCACATGACCGACATCTGTACCCACTGCAATCCGGAGCTTCTCTATTCCCACCGCCGCACCGGGGAGCGCCGCGGCAACCTCTGCGCCTTTTTAAGCCTCAAAAAAGGCTGATAGAAATTTCCAGTTTATAATTAAAAGCCTCAGCCATACTAGGAATGTAGCATAAAACAAAAGCCCGGGAACCTACAAAAATCCACCCGGGCAAAAGAACAAAAGGAGGCGTTTTTATGTCTAGCAATTCTACAAACAAAACCAACGTACCCGAGGCAAAAGAGGCTATGAACCGTTTCAAAATGGAAGTTGCCAACGAGCTTGGCGTGCCGTTAAGCAACGGCTACAACGGAAACTTAACCTCCGCTCAGAACGGTTCTGTAGGCGGTTATATGGTTAAGAAGATGATCGAGGCCCAGGAGAGACAGATGGCCGGCAAGTAAAGCCGATGAAAACCGAATCTTAAATTAAGACGGCCGGTGTCAGGACGCAGGGGAAATAATTCCTTAAATCGCGCGCTGACACCGGTCGTTTTTCGATATTTTTCGCGAATATTGCTTGTATATCTTGGCGATACATACTATAATAGAAAAGCTGAAATAAAATCCGGGGGATGATTGTTATGCGAGTGATCGCCGGAAGCGCCAGACGCCTGGCGTTAAAGACCGTGGAGGGCATGGCCACCAGGCCAACCACCGACCGGATCAAGGAAACCCTTTTTAATATGCTTCAGAACCAGATCCCCGGCAGGCGGTTTCTGGATCTGTTCAGCGGCAGCGGCGCCATCGCCATCGAGGCTTTAAGCCGCGGCGCGAGGGAGGCGGTGCTGGTGGAGAACCAGGCGGCCGCCGTGGCGTGTATCCGCGAGAATTTAAGGACCACCCGTCTGGAGGACAGGGCGCAGGTCATGGCCTGCGACGTGGAGGCTGCGCTTAAGCGGCTGGAGGCAGGCGGAGAGGCCTTCGACATTATTTTTATGGATCCTCTACGACCGGGAGCTGGAGCGGCGGGTGCTCACGTATCTTTCGGATTCCTGCCTGGCGGATGAGGACACGCTCATCATCGCGGAGGCGTCCCTCGATACAGACTTTTCCTACCTCGGATCCCTGGGATTTGAGCTTTTGAGAGAAAAAACATATAAGACAAATAAACACGTATTCGTGTCCAAAGGAGAACTGTCATGAGAACAGGTATTTACCCGGGGAGCTTTGACCCCGTGACGCTGGGACATTTCGATATCATCGAGAGGTCTTCCAAGATTTTCGACCGTCTGATCGTCGGAGTTTTGCAAAATAGTTCCAAATCGCCGTTGTTTTCTACGGAAGAACGTGTTAATATGTTAAGGAAAGTGACAGAAGGATTAGACAACGTGGAGATCATGTCCTTTAACGGACTGCTGGTGGATTTCGTCAGGGCCAATGAGGCCAGCGTGGTCGTCAGAGGCCTCAGGGCCATCACCGACTTCGAGTACGAGCTCCAGATGGCGCAGATGAACCGGGTCATCGCCCCCGAGGTCGATACCATGTTCCTTACCACCAACCTCAAGTATTCCTATTTGAGTTCCAGCACCGTCAAGGAGGTCGCCCGGTACGGCGGGGATATTTCTTCCTTCCTGCATCCGCTGGTGGCGGAGGAAGTGCGGAAGAAGTACGGCACGCAGAACATAGATAAAAAGGAATAAGGAGAAAGAACCATGAGCAGAATTGAGCAACTGATTAGCGAGATCGAAGAGTACATTGACAGCTGTAAGTTTCAGCCTTTATCGAATACAAAGATTTTAGTAAATAAGGAGGAGATCGAGGAGCTCTTAGTGGAGCTCAGACTCCGCATTCCGGATGAGATCAAGAAATACCAGAAGATCATCAGCAACCAGGAGGCGATTCTCTCCGAGGCCCGCTCCCAGGCCGACGCCATGGTGGAGCAGGCGACGATCCAGACCAACGAGCTGGTGAACGAGCACGAGATCATGCAGAAGGCTTACGCGCAGGCCAACGAGGTGGTGGAGCAGGCCAGCCAGCAGGCGCAGACCATCATCGACAACGCCATCGTGGAGGCCAACGGCATCCGTCAGAGCGCCGTGCAGTACACCGACGACATGTTAAAGAGCCTTCAGAACATCTTGAACCACACCCTGGAGACCGCGCAGGCCCCGTTCAACAGCTTCCTGTCCGCCGTGCGCTCCAGCTACGATATCGTCACCTCCAACCGCGGGGAGCTGGCATCCGGCATCATTGAGCCGGCAGACGAGCAGACGACAGAAGAATAAAGATCAGACTGGAGAGGGCCAGATGCACCCATTTCCATGCCACATAATGCCGGATGGACAGTCCGGCATTTTTTATAACCGTCCGTGTCTGGGCCGCCCCGGAGAGACCGCCGAAGGCGGCGGCGCCCACGATGCAGGCATCCTTAAGAAGCGGGGAGACGCCGGACATGGCGGAGAGCTCCCGGATGCCCACGGTCATTTCAAGGAGACTTAAGAAAGGCGTCTTTAAGGGAAATGCGTCCGGCACGAAGCGGTTCCAGAAGGCGGCGGCGATGGAAAACAGCATGAGGTAGGCGCATATTTTCTCCATGAGCTCTAAGGAGGACATGAGAAGGGCGTCCACGTCCGCTGCGGTTTTGGCAGACGCCTGGCCGGTCTGGGACCGCCGCTCCTTCATAGGCTTCACCCGGTAGAACCTCCGCGAGATCACGGAGATGGGAAGCGCCGGGAGACAGAGACTTAAGAACACGGCGGGAAAACTGGTTCCGGGACTCATATTCGGCAGCACGTAGCCTAAGACGAACATGAGGCTCGGGTAGGCGCTGATGGACAGAAGATAGGCGCCCTCGCTCTTTGTGAGACGCCCGTCCGAGACGAAATTTGCGGCGTTTCTGGCGCCGACGGGGTAGCCGCATAAAAGCCCGGTGAGAAACGTGTAGCAGCCGGCGTCCCCCAGGCCGAAAACCGGCCGTAAGATAAGGCGGAAGGGGCGCATGAGCAGGGGGACGGCATCCATGGCCGTGACCAGGCTGGTGGCCACGAGAAACGGAAACAGCGTGGGAAACACCACGTTAAACCATAGAAGCAGCCCGTCGCCGGCTCCCCTAAAGGAGAGGGACGGATGCAGGAGAAGCCCTGCCAGGAAGAGCAGGGAGAGAAGCTTTAAGGGGATCGTTTTCATGGGCGGCCGCCTGGGATTCATCCCTATATTATATCAGAAAGCCCCGGCTCTTAGACCTGGGGAAGGGAGTTGTCATAGAGTTGGATATCCGTATGCTGCCGGAAGAATTTCTGGCCAAGATGCAGACGCTGTTACAGGATGAATATGAGGAGTATGTGAGATGCTTTGACGGCGAGCGCCATTGGGGCTTAGGGTAAACACCCTCAGATGCGCGCCGCAGGAGTTTGAGCGGCGGGCGCCGTTTCCGGTCACGCCGGTGCCGTGGATTCCCAACGGGTTTTACTACGACGGGGAGTCGGAGCGCCCGGCCAGGCATCCCTATTATTACGCCGGGCTCTACTATCTGCAGGAGCCCAGCGCCATGACCCCGGCGCAGCTTCTGGGCGTGAAGCCCGGCGAGCGGGTGCTGGATCTGTGCGCCGCGCCCGGGGGAAAGAGCACGGAGCTGGGGGCGTGTCTCGAGGGCCAGGGGCTCTTATTTTCAAACGACATCAGCAATACGAGGGCGAAGGCCCTCCTCAAAAATCTGGAGCTTTTCGGGGTTAAAAATATCTGTGTCTCCAGCGAGACGCCGAAGCGGCTGCTGGCGGCGTTTCCGGAGTATTTTGACCGGATTCTGGTGGACGCGCCCTGCTCCGGCGAGGGCATGTTCCGCAAGGACGCGGACATGGTGAAGAGCTGGACGGAGCGGGGGCCGGAGTATTACGTGCCAATTCAGCGGGAGATCCTTCTGGACGCCGCGGACATGCTAAGGCCCGGCGGGCGCATGCTCTACTCCACCTGCACCTTCGACCGGGAGGAGAACGAGGGGAATGTAGAATGGCTCCTTAAAGAACGGCCTGAGCTTCATCTGGCGGAGCTTCCGGAGGATCTGTATGCCGGATTTTCCGGCGGCATCGGCCTGGCGGGCTGCGTGCGGCTGTTTCCCCACCGCTTGAAGGGGGAGGGGCATTTTATTGCAGTTCTTGAGAAGGACGGGAACGAAAGAAACGAGGCGGCCGCCAGGACAGCGGCAGGCAAGCGGCTGCCTAGTGCCGGCAGAAAAGGAAAACTGGATTTAGAGAACTTCCCGGAGGCCGCGGATTTCCTTTCCCGGATCTCCTGGGACTGGGATCCGGGCCGCATCATGGCAAAAACGACGCGCTCTACTATCTGCCGGAGGGATTTCCCGAACCCGCGGCTGTGAGAACCGGCGTGCGCTACCTCCGCACCGGTCTGCTTCTGGGCACCGTGAAGAAGGGGCGCTTCGAGCCGTCGCAGGCATTAGCCATGGCGCTTAAGCCGGAGGAGTTTGACCAGGTGTTTAATCTTTCCCTGGATGACGGGCGGGTGATCCGCTACTTAAAGGGCGAGACCATCGCCGCAGACGCCCCGGCAAAGGGCTGGTACTTCGTCTGCGTGGACGGCTTTCCGCTGGGCTTTGCCAAAGGAAACGGCGCGACGCTTAAAAACAAATACTATCCGGGATGGCGGTGGCAGTGATGGGAAAGGAAATCAGACTGGACAAATTTCTGGCCGACATGGGCCGGGGAACCCGGAGCCAGATCCGGGAGATGGCGAAGAAGGGCCGTATTTCTATAAACGGACAGCCGGTGAAAAAGACGGATCTGAAGGTGGATCCGGAGCGCGACGCCGTCGCTGTGGACGGGCAGCCGGTCGCCTACGTCACCCACGAATACTACATGCTTCACAAGCCGGCAGGGGTGGTGACAGCCACAGAGGACAACCTGCACCGCACGGTCATGGATCTTCTTAAAACCGCGCGAAAGGATCTGTTTCCCGTGGGACGGCTGGACATCGACACCGAGGGGCTTCTTCTCATCACCAACGACGGGGAGCTGGCTCATCAGCTTCTGTCCCCGAAAAAGCACGTGGACAAGGTCTATTTTGCCAGGGTTGCCGGCGCGCTCCCCGAGGACGCGGCGCAGCGCATGGCGGAGGGGATGACCCTGCGGGACGGGACGCCGGTGCTCCCGGCCGAACTCGCGATCGACGGGACGGACGGGGATGAGACGCTGGTGCGCCTTACGATCCGCGAGGGGAAATTTCACCAGGTGAAGCGGATGTTCGAGGCCCTCGGCTGCCGCGTCACCTACTTAAAACGGCTTTCCATGGGCCCTCTCGCCCTGGATCCGGAGCTTCCCTGCGGCGCGGCGAGACCGCTCACGGAGCAGGAAATACAGGCAGTAAAGGAACGATAATATGTTAGACGGAAAACAGGCGGTGATCTTCGATTTAGACGGGACGCTGGTGGATTCCATGTGGATGTGGAAGGATATCGACATCGAATTTCTGGCCCGCTACGGGTATGAGTGCCCGGAGGATTTGCAGAAGGCCATCGAGGGCATGAGCTTTTCGGAGACCGCCGTATATTTTAAGGAACGGTTCGCCCTTCCCATAGAGCTGGACGAGATCAAACGCATCTGGACGGAGATGTCCATCGACAAATACAGAAACGAAGTCCCCCTAAAGCCGGGGGCGGGAGAGTTTTTACACCGTTTAAAAGAGCGGGGCGTAGCCTGGGAATCGCCACCAGCAACGGCCGCGACATGGTGGACGCTGTGTTAGGCTCCCTGGGAATCGAGGCGCTGTTCGACAACGTGACCGTGGGCTGCGAGGTGGCAAACGGGAAGCCGGCCCCGGACATTTACCTGCACGTGGCAGGACTCCTGGGCGTCCGCCCGGAGAACTGTCTGGTGTTTGAGGACGTGCCGGCGGGGATCCTGGCCGGAAAGCGGGCGGGCATGGAGGTCTGCGCCGTGGAGGATGCGTTTTCCCGCGAATTTGCCGGGGAGAAGCGGCGTCTCGCCGACTACTTTATTACGGACTATTTTGAACTTTTGAATGGAGAACTGAGATGATACATGACTATTTGCCCATCAGCCGCCGGGACATGAGCCTGCGGGGGTGGAAGCAGTGCGACTTCGTCTACGTCTGCGGCGACGCCTACGTGGATCACCCGTCCTTCGGCCACGCGATCATCAGCCGTCTGCTGGAGAGCCGGGGCTTCAAGGTGGGAATCATCGCCCAGCCGGACTGGAAGGACGCGAAAAGCATCACGGTCTTAGGAGAGCCGCGGCTGGGATTCTTAGTCAGCGCCGGAAACATGGATTCCATGGTGAACCATTATTCCGTGTCGAAAAAACGCCGGAGTCAGGATTCCTTCACCCCCGGCGGGGTCATGGGAAAGCGGCCCGACTACGCCACCGTGGTCTACTGCAACCTGATCCGGTCGGTCTACAAAAAGAAACCCATCATCATCGGCGGCATCGAGGCCAGCCTGCGCCGCCTGGCGCACTACGACTACTGGTCCAACAAATTAAAACACTCGATTCTCATTGACTCCCAGGCGGATCTTCTGTCCTACGGCATGGGCGAGCGCTCCATGGTGGAGATCGCGGAAGCGCTGGACAGCGGCATGGACGTGAAGGACATCACCTTCGTGGACGGCACCGTCTACAAAACCGGCAGCCTGGAGAACGTCTACGACGCGCTGCACCTGCCGGACTATGACGCGCTGGCGGCGGACAAGCGGGAGTATGCGAAGAGCTTTTATATCCAGTACAGCAATACGGACCCATTCTCGGGAAAGCGGCTGACAGAAAAGTACAAGGATAACCTGTACGTGGTCCAGAATCCGCCGGCAAAACCCCTGAGCCAGATGGAGATGGACGACATCTACGCGCTCCCCTATATGCGCAGCTACCATCCGTCCTACGAGGAGGCGGGCGGCGTCCCGGCCATCCGGGAGGTGAAGTTCAGCCTGATCAGCAACCGCGGCTGCTTCGGCGGCTGCAGCTTCTGCGCGCTGACCTTCCACCAGGGGCGGATCATCCAGGCCAGAAGCCACGAGTCCATCGTGGAGGAGGCGAAGCTTTTGACGGAGGATCCGGAGTTCAAGGGCTACATCCACGACGTGGGCGGGCCGACGGCCAATTTCCGGTTCCCGGCCTGCGAAAAGCAGCTGACCCGGGGAGCCTGCCCCGACAGGCAGTGCCTGTTCCCGAAGCCCTGTAAAAATCTGCGGGCGGATCACCAGGACTACATCGACCTTTTGAGAAAACTGCGGGATCTCCCGAAAGTAAAGAAGGTGTTCATCCGCTCTGGCATCCGGTTCGACTACCTGCTGGCGGATAAAAACCGGTATTTTTTAAAGGAGCTCTGCAAATACCACGTGAGCGGACAGCTTAAGGTGGCGCCGGAGCATGTCTCCGACAACGTGCTCACGCGCATGGGAAAGCCGGAAAACAGCGTGTACCGCCAGTTTGTGAAGGAATATAAGCAGATGAACGAGCGCCTGGGAATGAAGCAGTATCTGGTTCCCTACTTAATGTCCTCCCATCCGGTTCCACGCTTAAGGAGGCCATCGAGCTGGCGGAGTACCTGCGGGATCTGGGCTACATGCCGGAGCAGGTGCAGGATTTCTACCCGACGCCGTCCACCATATCCACCTGCATGTACTACACCGGGCTGGATCCGCGGACCATGGAGCCGGTCTACGTGCCGGTGAATCCCCACGAGAAGGCCATGCAGCGCGCCCTCATCCAGTACCGCAATCCGAAAAACTACGAGCTGGTGGAGGAGGCCCTGCGGCGCGCCGGGAGAACCGATCTGATCGGCTACGACAAAAAATGTCTGATCCGTCCCAGAGGCGGGAAGAATGAGATACAAAAGGGCGGCAGCCCAAAGACCGGAAAGCCCCAGGTTGTCTCCAGACCGAAGCCTCCCGGCCAAAGAAAACGATTCGCAACGTCCATAAAAAGAAAGGATGACATATTTATGAAAATCGCGCTGGTGACAGGCGCCTCGTCGGGGATGGGGCGCGAGACGGTGATTCAGCTGGCCGACCGCTTCGGAGGCCTGGACGAGATCTGGGCAGTGGCCCGCCGGGAGAACCGTCTCGAGGAGCTTGAGGAGGAGATTCCGGTCCGTCTGAGGAAATTTGCGCTGGACGTGACCGATGAAGCGCAGCTTGAAATTTTAAGACAGGCGCTTGAGGCGGAGCGCCCCCAGGTGCGCATCCTTGTGAACGCCGCCGGCTACGGGAAGATCGGCCCGGTGGGAAGCCACTGCATGGAGGAGGAGACCGGCATGGTGGCCGTCAACTGCCAGGCGCTGGTGGCCATCACCCACATGCTCTTCCCTACATGCCGGACAACAGCCGGATCATCCAGTACGCCTCGGCGGCGGCCTTCTGCCCACAGCCGGATTTCGCGGTCTACGCGGCGACCAAGGCCTTTGTGCTCAGCTTCAGCCGCGCGCTGGGCGAGGAGCTTAAGGGCAGAAACATCGCGGTGACGGCGGTCTGCCCGGGCCCGGTGAAGACGGAGTTCTTCGGCATCGCCGAGACAAAGGGAAAGATCCCGTTCTACAAGTATCTGGCTATGGCAAGGCCGGAAAGGTGGTGCGAACGGCCCTCCGCGACAGCTTCATGGGCCGGCCGGTGTCCGTGTACGGACTTCTTATGAAGGCGTTTCACGCGGTGAGCCGCATCTGCCCGCCGGAAATCATTTTTAAAATCATGAACACGGCCAGAAATTAGGCCGCCCATTACCAGGAGAGAAGATTATGGCAAAAGAGAAAATTACTAAAGGCTGCTGGGGCTACCGGAGAAAGCACCGGAGGATGCAGGTAATGATTATCGCCCTGTTTGCAGTTCTGATTATCATACAGCTGGCTGCCCGCGGGTTCACCGACAGCGAGGCGGCGAAAAACGTGCTGACGGTCATGGCAGTCCTGACAGTGCTTCCCATGGCCAACATCGCGTCCCCGTTTCTGGCGTCGTTTCCCTACAAAACCATGGACCGGGAGAAATATGAGAAGTACGCCGCCTACGAGAATCAGTTTGCGGTTCTCTACGATCTGATCGTCACCACGAAGGAGTACATGATTCCCATGGATGTGGCGGTCGTGCACCCCACGGGCGTGTACTGCTACTGTACGCGGGAGAAGCTGGATTACGGAAAGGCCGAGAAGGCCCTGAACCAGATTTTCGTGGACGGCCATCTGGACCCCACTGTGAAGCTGATCCCCAGTGAGGCCGCCTTCGAGCGCCGCTTAGAGAGCTTAAAGCCCGCCTCCCAGTATGAGGACGACGGCAGCGTGGAGTACGGCATAAAGCTTCTTAAAGCCATTTCCATGTAAACGGGAGGGAAAACGTCTCATGCAGGCAATCACGGTTGGAAAAAATGACGCCGGCCAGAAGCTTCACAAGCTGCTGGCCAAATATTTAAACCAGGCGCCAAAAAGCTTCATCTACAAGATGATGCGGAAGAAGAATATCACGCTCAACGGGAAAAAATGCGACGGCACGGAGCTGCTTTCGGAAGGCGACGAGATTAAACTTTTTTTCTCCGACGAGACGCTCGCAAAATTTTCCCAGGTGGAGATCCAGAAGGTAAAAAAGGTAAACCTTGATATCCTCTACGAGGACGAACATATTCTCCTCGTCAACAAGCCCGCCGGGATGCTCTCGCAGAAGGCGAAGGAGGACGACGAGTCCCTGGTGGAGTACGTCATAGACTATCTGCTTGACAGCGGGGCGCTCATGAAGGAGGAGTTAAGGAGCTTCCGTCCCTCCGTCTGCAACCGCCTGGACCGCAACACCAGCGGGATCGTGGTCTGCGGCCGTTCGCTGCCGGGACTGCAGATCATGGCGGAGGTATTTAAGGACAGGAGCCTCCACAAATACTATCAGTGCGTGGCGGCCGGCCAGGTGCGGGAGAAAAAGCGGATCCGCGGCTGGCTTTGGAAAGATGAGCGGACCAACCGGGTCACGGTCTCGGAGCGGGAGAGGGCAGGCAGCGTGTTCATCGAGACAGAGTATGAGCCGCTGGCCGTGGGTGAGCGGTTCACACTTCTCTCGGTCACACTACTCACCGGCCGCTCCCACCAGATCCGGGCGCACCTAGCGTCCATCGGACACCCCATCGCCGGGGATCATAAGTACGGGGACAGCAGTGTAAACCGCTATGTAAAGGAGCGCTACGGGATCACCGCCCAGATGCTTCACTCCTGCCGGCTTGTGTTTCCCGCAAAGCTTAAGGAGCCTCTGGCGTATCTGAGCGGGCGGGAATTACGGCGCCGCTGCCGGAGGCGTTTAAAAAAGTGATTGACAACGAGGTGTCTTTTCGCCTATAATTGGCACATCAGTATGGTAGCACTCTACCATGTGAAAGCGAAGGACAAGAAGGAGAGCGACATGAATAATTTACTGCACACACCGGAGGGAGTGCGGGATGTCTACGACGCAGAGTGCGCGAGAAAGCTGGAGGTACAGAAGAAAATCACCGGCGTTCTCCACTCCTACGGCTACAGCCAGATCGAGACGCCGCATTCGAGTATTTTGATATATTCAACAAGGAGCGTGGGAGCGTGAGCTCCCGCGAGATGTTCAAATTCTTCGACCGCGACAACGAGACGCTGGTGTTAAAGCCGGATATGACGCCGGCCATTTCCCGCTGCGTGGCCAAGTATTTCCTGGACGAGACCATGCCCCTCAGGCTCTGCTATCTGGAGCGGACCTACATAAACAGCCTGGGCTACCAGGGACGGCTCAAGGAGACCACCCAGACCGGCGCGGAGCTCATCGGGGACGATTCCCCGGAGGCCGACGGCGAGATGATCGCATGGTGATCGACTCCTTAAAGTCCGTGGGGCTCACCGAGTTCCAGGTGGAGCTGGGGCAGGTGGATTTCTTCCGCGGGCTGGTGGAGGAGGCCGGCATGGACCGGGAGACCGAGGACCGGCTGCGGGAGCTCATCGAGAGCAAGAACCATTTCGGCGTGGCGGAGCTCATCGGGGAGCAGAACATTTCCGACCGTCTTAAGGCGGCGTTTTTAAAACTTCCCGAGCTGTTCGGAAGCACCGAGATCCTTGGGGAGGCCCGGGCGCTCACTGACAATCAGCGGGCGCTGGCGGCCATCGACCGGCTGGAGAATGTCTACGGGATCCTTGAGATCTACGGGCTTTCCTCCTACGTCACCTTCGACCTGGGAATGCTGAGCAAATACCAGTATTACACCGGAATTATTTTTAAAGGCTACACCTACGGCACCGGCGATTACATTGTCAACGGGGGCCGCTACGACAAGCTCCTGGTGCAGTTTGGAAAGGATGCCCCGGCCGTGGCTTCGCCATCGGCGTGGACAATCTTCTGATGGCTTTAAGCAGGCAGAAGATCGACGTCCCCGCGCGGATGACCGACTCCGTCATCGTCTACTGGGAGGGAGAAGAGAGACGGGCCATCCCCATGGCGCAGGAGCTGCGGGCCCAGGGAAAGAACGTCCAGCTTTTAAAGCAGACGTCCATGCGCTCCATGAGAGCGTGCGAGGCTTTTGCGGCCGCCAGGGGCGCGAACGCACTGATTTATTTCGACAGGAAAACCGGTCTCCCCGTGCTCGTGGAGCCCCAGAAGGAGGTGCAGGCATGAGATATCTGACCTTTGCACTGGCCAAGGGGCGTCTGGCTGACAAGACCCTGGCCATGTTTGAGAAAATCGGAATCACCTGCGAGGAGATGAAGGACAAGGGCTCCAGAAAACTCATTTTCACCAACGAGGAGCTGGGCCTTCGGTTCTTCCTCGCGAAAGCCAGCGACGTGCCCACCTACGTGGAGTACGGGGCCGCCGACATCGGCGTGGTGGGGAAGGACACGATTCTGGAGGAGGGGCGGAAGCTCTTCGAGGTTCTGGATCTAAAGATGGGCCGCTGCCGCATGTGCGTCTGCGGGCCGAAGGAGGCGGAGGAACGGCTCAAACACCACGAGCTGATCCGCGTGGCCACCAAATACCCCAATATCGCCAAAGATTACTTTAAGAATATCAAGCATCAGACCGTGGAGATCATCAAGTTAAACGGCTCCATCGAGCTGGCTCCCATCGTGGGCCTCTCCGAGGTCATCGTGGATATCGTGGAGACCGGCTCCACGCTGCGGGAAAACGGCCTCACGGTGCTGGAGGAGGTCTGCGACCTCTCGGCCCGCATGGTGGTAAACCAGGTAAGCATGAAGATGGAGCACGAGCGCATCGCCGGTCTGATCGGGAAGCTGAAGGCTCTGATACAGGAGGAAAACAGATGAGGATAGTGGAGTTAAACCGCGAGGCCAGGGAAAATATCCTGTCCGGCCTCTTAAAGCGCGATCCCAATAACTACCAGAAGTATGAGGCCACGGTCCGCCAGATCGTGGACGACGTGCGGGAGCGCGGCGACGAGGCCGTGTCCGCATACACAGAAAAATTCGACGGAGTCCGGATCACCCCGGAGACCATCCGTGTGACGGAGGCCGAGATCGAGGAGGCCTACGGGCTGGTGGACAAAGAGCTGGTGGGCGTGATGGAGCGCTCGGCGAAGAACATACGGGAGTACCATGAAAAGCAGAGGCAGTACAGCTGGTTCGACAGCCGCCCCGACGGGACGCTTCTGGGACAGAAGGTGACGCCCTTGGAGAGCGCCGGCGTCTACGTGCCCGGCGGGAAGGCGGCCTACCCGTCCTCCGTGCTGATGAATATTCTGCCGGCGAAGGTGGCGGGCGTGCCCCGCATCGTCATGGTGACGCCGCCGGAAAAGAACGGGAAGGTACATCCGGTGACGCTGGTGGCCGCCCATCTGGCGGGAGCCACGGAAGTCTACAAGGTGGGCGGGGCCCAGGCCATCGCCGCCCTGGCTTTCGGCACCGGCTCCATCCCCAGAGTCCATAAGATCACCGGTCCGGGAAACATTTTCGTGGCCCTGGCGAAAAAGCGGTGTACGGCCACGTGAGCATCGACAGCATCGCCGGCCCCAGCGAGATCATGGTCATCGCCGACGAGACCGCCAACCCTCGGTTCGTGGCGGCGGATCTGTTATCCCAGGCGGAGCACGACGAGCTGGCCAGCGCCATCCTGGTGACCACCAGCAGGGAGCTGGCAGAACAGGTCTCCGCGGAGGCGGAGCAGTTCGTGGAGCGGCTCTCCCGGAAGGAGATCTTAAGAAAATCCCTAGATAATTACGGATACATTTTAGTGGTGGACACGCTGGAGGACGCCATCGAGACGGCCAACGAGATTGCCTCGGAGCACCTGGAAATCGTGACGAAGAATCCCTTCGAGGTGATGATGCGGGTGAAGAACGCCGGCGCCATTTTCATCGGGGAGTACAGCTCCGAGCCGCTTGGCGATTACTTCGCGGGGCCCAACCACGTGCTGCCCACCAACGGCACCGCGAAATTTTTCTCCCCGCTGGGCGTGGACGATTTTATCAAAAAATCCAGCATCATATATTATTCAAAGGAGGCCCTGGAGCCCATACACAAGGATATCATCGCATTTGCGGAGAGCGAGCGGCTGACGGCCCACGCCAACTCCATCCGCGTGCGTTTTGAGGAGGAAAAACAATGAGCCGCATCGGAGACGTCGAACGCACGACGAAGGAGACAAAGATAAAACTGACACTGAACCTGGACGGGGAGGGGAAGGGCGACATCGCCACCGGCATCGGATTTTTCGATCACATGCTGGGAAGCTTCGCCCGCCACGGCTTTTTTGATTTAAAGGTGCAGGCCGACGGGGATCTTAATGTGGACACCCACCATACCGTGGAAGACGTGGGAATCGTTCTTGGAACCGCGCTTAAAGAGGCGCTGGGCGATAAGAAATCCATCCGCCGCTTCGGCTCCTGCATCCTTCCCATGGACGACGCGCTGGTTCTCTGCGCCGTGGATCTCTCCGGCAGGCCCTATTTTTCCTGTGACACGGAATTTACCGTGGAGCGGGTGGGAAAGCTGGAGACGGAGACCGTGCGGGAGTTTTTCTACGCCCTGTCCTACAGCGCGGGCATGAACCTGCACTTTAAAAAGCTTTCCGGAGACAACAATCATCACGTGATCGAGGGAATGTTCAAGGCCCTGGCCGGGCCCTCGCCGACGCGGTGTCAGAGGACCCGCGGGTGAAGGGCGTGCTCTCCACCAAGGGAAGCCTGTAACAGGGCTGCCGATGCAGCCGCGCTCCGGCGCGGGCGTGCGCCCGGACATACATTATTATACTAGGAGGAAACGCCATGCAGCTTTATCCGGCGATTGATATTAAGAACGGCCAGTGCGTCCGTCTGACGCAGGGGCTTTTTGACAATGTGAAGGTATATTCCAATTCCCCTGCGGACATGGCTCTTCGCTGGCAGGATAAGAAGGCCAGCTATTTACATCTGGTGGATTTGGACGGCGCGCTGGCCGGAAGATCCGTCAACGAGGAGGTCATAAAGGAGATTGTGCGGGCCGTGGATATTCCCGTCCAGCTGGGCGGCGGAATCCGTTCCGCCGAGACCGTGGAGCGGATGCTATTAAACGGCATCGCCCGGGTGATCATCGGCACCAAGGCCGTGGAGCGCCCGGAATTTATGCGGGAGCTGGTTGAACGCTTCGGTCCGGAGCGCATCGTGGCCGGCGTGGATGCTAAAAACGGCCAGGTGGCCATCGAGGGCTGGGGGAAACTGAGCGACATTTCCGCCCTGGATCTGTGCCTGCAGATGAAGGCCTTCGGCATCCGGCATGTGGTCTACACGGATATTGCCAGGGACGGAATGATGTCCGGCCCCAACGTGGAGTACACGAAGCACCTCACGAGGGAGACGGAAATGGATATCATCGCCTCCGGCGGCGTTTCATCCATGGAGGATTTAGATACGCTCTGCCGCGAGGGGATTAAGGGAGCCATCATTGGAAAAGCTTTATATGAGGGAACTGTGGATCTGGAGGAAGCCGTCCGCAGGTATGAATAGAGGTGTGAGATGAACGACAAAAAGAAGATAATCATGGGCTTTCGCCTAAAATGCGGGCAGGCCATTCTGGAAAACGGCGATCAGTTGACCGTCATGGACGATCCGGCGGCGCTGGCCCAGCATTACAGCGACCAGGGGGCCGATCACCTGTATATCCGCGACCTGTCTGAGACAGATGCGGAGCACGAGGAGGCCATCGGCATCATCAAGGAGATCGCCAGAATTTCCGACAGCTCCGTGATTGCCGGCGGAAACGTAAAGCGCCTGGAGGATGTAAAAAATACCTCTACGCCGGCGCAAGGGCCGTCTTCCTGGACGGGGAGTCGGAGGAGAACATCGACATTATCAAGGAGGCGGCAGACCGCTTCGGAAGTGAAAAGATATATGTCCGCGTGGAGAGCGCGGCGTCCATGGGGCGGCTGGAGGAGTTCGCCCAGCTGGGAGCGTCCCTTCTCATCGTGGACCGGCCGGAGGGCCTTACGGAGGAGGAGTCAAAGATGCTCGCAGGGCAGGAGCTTCCCTGCTATCTGATCACCGCTCCGTCAAAGAAACAGATGCTTCTGCGCATGACGAAGCCATACGCCGCGGGACTTATTCTGCCTGCGAGCCGGAGGGCACGGTGATGGAGGTAAAGCATTGGTTAAAGGAGCGGGAGATCCCGGTGGACACCTTCGAGAGCGCCATGGACTTTTCAGAGTTCAAGCTTAATTCCGACGGGATGATTCCTGCCATCGTGCAGGACTATAAGACCGGCGAGGTGCTGATGCTGGCATACATGAACCAGGAGGCCTATGAGACCACCGTGAAGACCGGCCGGATGACCTATTACAGCCGCAGCCGGAAGTGCCTCTGGGTGAAGGGGGAGACCTCCGGCCATTTCCAGTATGTGAAATCCCTGACGCTGGACTGCGACAACGACACGCTGCTGGCGAAGGTGCGCCAGGTGGGACCGGCCTGCCACACGGGGGCCAGATCCTGTTTCTTTAAGCCCCTGGTTCAGAAGGAGTACCGGGAGACCAACCCGCTCAAGGTGTTCGAGGACGTCTATGGCGTGATCCTGGACCGCAAGGCCAACCCCAAGGAGGCTCCTACACCAACTACCTGTTCGACAAGGGCATCGACAAGATTTTAAAGAAGGTGGGCGAGGAGGCCACGGAGATCGTCATCGCCGCCAAGAATCCCAACCCGGAGGAGGTCAAGTACGAGATCTCCGATTTCCTCTACCATATGATGGTGCTGATGGCGGTGAAGGGCTTAAGCTGGGAGGAGATCATGGAGGAGCTGGCGAACCGGTAGGAAAATATAAAGAGATAGAAAATAAGCGAGGGCTTGATATGGAAGAAGCATGGATAAAACCGGTTGACTTAACAGAGACATCGGAGAGTCTGCCGCCGGTGGCGGAGCGTTTCCTCCGCTACGCGGCGGTGGACACGCAGTCAGACGAGACCAGCAGGGGGTGTCCCAGCACGCCGGGACAGTGGACGCTTGCCTGGATGCTTGAACGGGAGCTCACCGCGATGGGTGCTTCCCAGGTGCGGGTCAGCGATCACGGATACGTGTACGCAAAGATTCCCGCCAATGTGGAGACGGCTGACGGCGGGAAAAACGCATCCCGGCGGTGGGCTTCATCGCGCACATGGACACCTCCGACGCCCTGTCCGGCGCAGGTGTACGCCCTCAGCTGGTGCGGGCGTATGACGGAAGGGACATCGCGCTGTCGCAGGATGCAGCCGTGATGCTTCAAACGGCCGACTTTCCAGAGCTTTTGCATTATCTGGGAAAGGATCTTATCACCACTGACGGAACCACGCTTTTAGGCGCCGACGACAAGGCGGGCGTGGCGGAAATCATGGAAATGGCCGCGTACTTCCTCGCGCATCCGGAGGTCCCCCATGGGGATATCCTGATCGGGTTCACGCCGGACGAGGAGATCGGCCGCGGCGCGGATCTCTTTGACGTGGCGGGTTTCGGGGCCGACGTGGCCTACACTGTGGACGGCGGCGCGCTGGGCGAGCTGGAGTATGAGAACTTCAATGCGGCCTCGCTGCGGCTTACAGTCAACGGCCGGAGCATCCACCCCGGCTCCGCCAAGGAAGAATGAAAAACGCCCTGCTCATCGGCATGGAGTTTCAGTCCCTGCTGCCTGCATTTGACAATCCCATGTATACGGAAGGGTACGAGGGATTTTTCCATCTGACCGGTATGAGCGGTTCGGTGGAGAAGGCACAGCTCGATTACATCATCCGCGACCACGACCGGGCGCTGTTTGAGCGCCGCAAGAAGCTGGCTCTGGAGGCGGCGCGCTTCCTCAATCAAAAGTACGGCGAGGGCACAGTGGAAGCGGAGATCACGGATTCCTACTACAACATGCGGGAGAAGATCGGGCCAGCCATGTTCCTCATCGACAATGCGAAGGCGGCCATGGAGGCCGAGGGCGTGACGCCCGTAATCTCGCCGATCCGCGGCGGAACCGACGGCGCCCGCCTCTCCTATATGGGTCTTCCCTGCCCCAATCTCTGCACCGGCGGACATAACTTTCATGGAAAGTATGAGTTTATATGCGTGCAGTCGATGGAAACGGTGGTGGAGATCTTAAAGAGGCTGGTTTGCTATTTTGCAAAATAATGGCATTTTGTATGGAAAAAGGTTTGCTGCAGAGCAGATCTTTTTCCGTTTTTCTGATCAATATAATAATTGATTTAATCTTGCAAAGACCAGTTGCTTAAACGAAAAGAATCCATTATAATTAGTCTGGGTTAGAAGGATAGAAATTAAATCAGAAGGATTTTAAGAATGAGAAAATTAGCGTTAAGTGATGAAATACTGCTGTCCATCCAGCAGCCCGCCCGCTACATCGGCGGCGAGGTCAACATGGTGGTAAAGGATCCGTCCCAGGTGGACATCCGTTTCGCCATGTGTTTCCCGGACGTGTACGAGATCGGCATGTCCCATCTGGCATCCAGATTCTCTACGACATGTTCAACCGGCGGGAGGACATTTACTGTGAGCGGGTGTACTCCCCGTGGACCGACTTAGACAAGATCATGCGGGAACAACAGATCCCGCTGTTTGCCATCGAGTCCCAGGATCCCATAAAGGACTTTGACTTCCTGGGAATCACGCTGCAGTATGAGATGTGCTACACCAATATTCTGCAGGTACTGGATTTGGGGCAGATCCCGCTCCACGCCGCAAACCGGACAGAGGCGGATCCCATCGTCATCGGCGGCGGCCCCTGCGCCTACAACCCGGAGCCGCTGGCGCCGTTTTTCGACCTCTTTTACATCGGCGAGGGCGAGACTGTGTACTTCGATCTGATGGACCGCTACAAGGAAGCGAAGGCGGCGGGAAAGAGCCGTCTGGAGTTCTTGGAGATGGCGGCGCAGATTCCCGGCATCTATGTGCCCGCGTTCTACGACGCCGAATATTATGAGGACGGGCGGCTTAAGAGCTTTACGCCCAACAACCCTCACGCCCCCGCCACGGTGACGAAGCAGCTGGTGATGGAGATGGACGGCGCGTACTATCCGGAGAAGCCGGTGGTGCCGTTTATCAAGGCCACCCAGGACCGCGTGGTGCTGGAGATCCAGCGCGGCTGCATCCGCGGCTGCCGGTTCTGCCAGGCGGGCATGGTGTACCGCCCGGTGCGGGAGAGAGGCCTTGAGCATCTGAAGGAGCTGGCCTACAAGATGCTAAAGAGCACAGGCCACGAGGAGATTTCCTTAAGCTCCTTAAGCTCCAGCGATTATTCCGAGCTGGAGGGCATCGTAAATTTCCTGATCGACGAGTTTGACGGCAAAGGAGTCAACGTCTCCCTGCCGTCCTTAAGAATCGACGCCTTCTCCCTGGACGTGATGAGCAAGGTGCAGGACGTGAAAAAGAGCAGCCTCACCTTCGCGCCGGAGGCCGGCTCCCAGCGCCTCAGGGACGTCATCAACAAGGGACTGACCGAGGAGGACATTCTCCACGGCTCCGCCGAGGCCTTTAAGGGCGGATGGAACCGGGTGAAGCTCTACTTCATGCTGGGGCTTCCCACGGAGACCGAGGAGGACATGGAGGGCATCGCGCTCTTAAGCCAGAAGGTGGCCGAGGAGTATTACAAGATTCCCAAGGAGGAGAGAGTGGGGCGCGTCCAGGTGACGGCCAGCTCCTCGTTCTTTGTCCCCAAGCCGTTCACGCCGTTCCAGTGGGCACGGATGTGCACGAAGGATGAATTTTACACCGGGCGTACGTGGTCAACCACAAGATGAAGGAGATGGTCAACCACAAGAGCTTAAAATACAACTGGCACGAGGCCGATCTGACGGTTCTGGAGGGCGTCTTGGCCCGCGGGGACAGGAGAGTGGCGGCCGTGGTGGAGGAGGCCTACAGAAACGGGGCCCTCTATGATTCCTGGTCCGAGCATTTCCACAACGAGATCTGGATGAAGGCCTTTGAGACCTGCGGCGTGGACATCGATTTCTACACCACCAGGGAGCGGAGCCTGGATGAGCTGTTCCCCTGGGACTTCATCGATGCCGGCGTCAGCAAAGACTTTTTAAAACGGGAGTGGAACCGCGCCATGGCCGGCGAGGTGACTCCCAACTGCCGCGCCAGATGTTCCGCCTGCGGCGCAATGAAATTCGGAGGAGGTGTCTGTTTTGAAAGTAAGAATTAAGTTTTCCAAGCAGGGCCCCATGAAGTTCATCGGTCATCTGGACGTGATGCGTTTCTTTCAGAAGGTCATGCGCCGCGCGGAGGTAAATATCCGCTACAGCGAGGGCTTCAGCCCCCACCAGATCATGTCCTTTGCGGCCCCCTTAGGCGTGGGCCTCACCAGCAATGGTGAGTATCTGGACATCGAGGTGACTGACGACGAGACCGCCTCGCCGTCCTCCGCGGTCATGGTGGAGCGCTTAAACGCCGCCATGGTGGAGGGGATTGAGGTGCTGAGCTATCGAAAGCTCCCCGACAACGCCAAAAACGCCATGTCCATGGTGGCGGCAGCCGACTACACGCTGCGTTTCCGCCCGGGCTACGGGCCGGAGGACCAGAAGGCGTTCTGGGAGAGGCTGGCGGAATTTCTGGAGCGTTCCTCCATCGAGATCATAAAGACTACGAAGAAGGGGGAGGCCCTGGTGGATATAAAGCCCCATATCTATGAATACCGCGCCGGGGACGATTCTCTTTTCATCCGTTTGGCCGCAGGAAGCAGCGCCAACATAAAGCCGGAGCTGGTCATCGCCGCCTACTCAGAGCAGACCGGCGAGACGTTTTCTCCCTTTGCCTTCCAGGTGCAGCGGGAGGAAGTCTACGGCGAGGGGATGGTTCCGCTGGAGGAGTTTGGTGAGGACATTGAGTAAGCTTTTGATCACCCGCTACGAGGGCCGCGTGCTGACGGCCAGGATCCAGAATGGGAAAGTGATCCAGATGGATTTAGAGCCGTCGGAGGCCTCCGGGCGGCTGGGCAATATCTATATCGGAAAAAGTTAAAAATATCGTCAAAAATATAAACGCCGCCTTTGTCGATCTGGGCGGCGGGCAGATGGGGTATTACAGCTTAAGCGACAATGAGAGCCATCTGTTCACCCAGCCGGGGCGGACGGGAGCCTCAGGGAGGGGGACGAGATCCTGGTGCAGGTGAGCCGCGACGCGGTGAAGACCAAGGCGCCGGTCCTCACCTCCAATCTGAATTTTCCCGGGCGCTATTCGGTGCTGACCGTGGGAAAGACCGCCGCCGGCGTCTCCGCGAAGATTAAGGATGCAGGCGAGCGCCAGCGGCTGAAGGAAATCGCCGGGCGATGGTCCGGGGATTCCTGCGGCGCCATTCTCCGCACCAACGCGGCAGGCGTTCCGGAGGAGGTGCTGGAGGAGGAGCTTTCCCTCCTGAAAAAACGCATGGAGCAGACGCTTAAGGAGGGAACCATGAGAACCTGCTACTCCTGCCTGTGCCGTGAGATGCCCTCCTACATAAACGGCGTCCGCGACGCGCGTCCGGAGGAGCTTGAGGAGATTCTCACCGACGACGGGGACATTTTTGAGGAGCTCACACGCTATCTCGAGGAGTCCCGCCCGGAAGAGCTTCCAAAGCTGGTTCTCTACGACGACCCGCTCCTTCCGCTCCAGAAGCTCTACAGCCTGGAGACGGCCATCAGCCATGCGCTGGCCAGAAAGGTATGGCTGAAGTCGGGGGCCTATCTGGTCATCGAGCCCACGGAGGCGCTGGCCGTGATCGATGTGAACTCCGGAAAATATGCGGGCAGGAAAAAGATTGACGATACAATTTTAAAAATCAATCTCGAGGCGGCGGAGGAAATCGGCCGTCAGCTCCGTCTCAGAAACCTGTCGGGAATCATCATCATCGATTTCATCGACATGGAGCGGGCAAAGGACAGGGAGTGTCTGATGGACAGTCTTCGAAAGATCGTGAGTGCGGATCCGGTGAAGACCACGGTGGTGGAGATGACGAAGCTGAATCTGGTGGAGCTCACCAGAAAAAAGGTGCGCCGTCCCTTCTACGAACAAATGAATGAGGCAAAAGGAGATTTTGTAAAATGAAGATCATAATTGTTGGCTGCGGTAAAGTTGGATTTACACTGGCTGAGCAGTTAAACAGCGAGAATCACGACATTACGCTGATCGATTCGGACGGGCCGCTGCTCCAGTCGGTGACGGAGACGCTGGACGTCATGGGGGTTGTGGGCAACGGCGCCATCTCCCAGGTGCAGATTGAGGCCGGGATCGAGGAGGCGGATCTTCTGATCGCGACCACCAACTCGGACGAGGTAAACATGCTCTGCTGTCTGATCGCGAAGAAGGCGGGAAACTGTCACACCATCGCCAGAGTGAGAAATCCGGAGTACGCCAGGGAGGTAAACTTTATCCGTGAGGAGCTGAACCTGTCCATGGCCATCAACCCGGATTTCACGGCGGCCAGGGAGATTTCCCGGCTGATCCGTTTCCCCTCGGCGATCAAGATCGACACCTTCTCCAAAGGGCGGGTGGAGATCCTCAAATTCATCGTCCCGGAGGGCTCAGTCCTCCACAACATGCAGGTCATGGAAATTTCCGCAAAGCTGCACTGCCGGGTGCTCATCTGCGCCATCGAGAGAAAGACGGAGGGAAAGACAGAGGTCATCATCCCCAACGGACTGACGCAGATTCTGGCAGGCGACAAGCTGTCCTTCATCGGCACCGGCAAGGAGAGCCGCCGATTCTTCCGTCAGGTGGGAATCGTCAACAATGCGGTACAGAATGTCATGATCATCGGAGGCGGGCGCACATCCTACTATCTGGCGCAGATTCTGGAAAATTCCGGAATCCGCGTGAAGATCATCGAGCGGGACAAGGATATCTGCATGGAGCTCAGCGAGAAGCTCCCGAAGACAACCATCATCCACGGGGACGCCACCGATCAGCAGCTTCTGATGGAGGAAGGCATCCAGCAGACGGAGGCCTTCGTGGCGCTGACCGGCTTCGACGAGGAGAACATCATGCTTTCCCTCTACGTGGGCACCCAGTCAAAGGCCAAGCTGATTACCAAGGTCAACAAGATTTCCTTTGAGGACATCATAAACAGCATGAATCTGGGAAGCGTCATCTACCCCAAGCTGCTGGTAGCGGATTATATCCTGCGCTACGTGCGCGCCATGCAGAACTCCCTGGGCAGCAATGTCACGACGCTCTACAAGATCGCCGGAAACAAAGCCGAGGCGCTGGAGTTCAGGGTCAGCTCAAATTCCCCTGTGATCGGCATTCCGCTGGAAAAGCTGTCCTTAAAGCCCAATCTGATCGTGGCCTGTGTCAACCGTAAGGGGAAGATTTTCACCCCGACGGGGCAGGACACCATGGAGAGCGGCGACGCGGTCATCATCGTCACGACGAATGTCGGCTTCAAAGATCTGAAGGATATTCTGGCATAGGCGGAGGCGGTAAAAATGAATATGCGGATCATTATATATTTTCTCGGACTGGTGCTCCGCTGGGAAGGCCTGTTTATGCTGTGCTCCTTCCTGTGCGGAATGATCTACCGGGAGACGAGCGGATACTGGTTTCTGCTCATCGGAGGACTCTGCCTGCTCGCCAGTTTCTTTGCGGCGCGTAAAAGCCTGCAAACTCGGCGTTTTACGCCAAGGAGGGCTTCGTGGTGGTTTCCCTAAGCTGGATCATCATGAGTCTTCTGGGCGCGCTGCCGTTTTACTTAAGCGGATGCATCCCCAGCTATGTGGACGCCATGTTCGAGATGGTTTCCGGGTTTACCACCACGGGGGCCAGCATTCTGACGGATGTGGAAGCGCTTCCAAACTGCATGCTGTTCTGGAGAAGCTTCTCCCACTGGATCGGCGGAATGGGCGTTCTGGTGTTTATCCTGGCGGTGCTTCCCATGGCCGGCGGCTACAACATACACGTGATGAAGGCGGAGAGCCCCGGGCCTTCCGTGGACAAGCTGGTTCCCAAGGTAAGCACCACCGCCAAGATTCTCTATAAGATATATTTCGTGATGACGATTATCCAGATTTTCCTGCTGCTGGCGGGAGGGATGCCGCTCTTTGACTCGCTGCTCCACACCTTCGGAACAGCCGGCACCGGCGGCTTCGGCATCAAGAACAACAGTATTGCCTACTATGACAGCTACTACCTGCAGGGCGTCATCACGGTGTTTATGATCCTGTTCGGCATAAATTTCAACGCCTACTACCTGATTCTGGTGGGGCATGTGAAGGAAAGCTTCAGGCTGGAGGAGGTGCGCTGGTACCTCATCATCATTCTGGCGGCCACCCTTCTCATCACCTTTGACATAAGGGACGGGTTTGGCGGGCTGTTTCCTGCCTTCCATCATGCGGCCTTCCAGGTGGCGTCCATCATCACCACGACGGGATTTTCCACGGTGGACTTTAACCTGTGGCCGGAGTTTTCCAGGTTCATTCTGGTGGCGCTCATATTCGTCGGCGCCTGCGCGGGCAGCACCGGCGGCGGCATGAAGGTTTCCCGCATCCTGCTGATGGCAAAGAATGTGAAACAGGGACTGTTCTCCATGATTCACCCGCGGGGAGTGCGCGTGATCCAGATGGACGGCAAGAGAGTGGGGGACGATGTGATGAACGCGCTGACCACCTATGTGTTCATGTACTTTTTTGTATTTCTGGGATCGATGCTCATTGTCAGCCTGGACCGCTTTGACTTTACGACCAATTTCACCGCCGTGGCGACCACGTTCAACAACGTGGGACCGGGACTGAATGAGGTGGGGCCGCTGTCCAACTTTTCCATGTACTCCCCGCTGTCCAAGCTGGTGATGATTTTTGACATGCTGGCGGGACGTCTGGAATTATTCCCGATGCTTGTTCTGTTCGCACCGGGCACGTGGAAGAAAAACTAAGCGTAAGATACTGAGGGGAAAGTATGAATAAAAAGATCATAACGTATTATCTGGGACATACGCTGTATTTCCAGGCCTTATTTCTGATGGTTCCCTTTGCGGTGGGATTGATCTACGGCGAGAGCGTTGCGTTCTATTATTTTTCCACTGCGTTGGGATGCCTGCTTGTGGGATATATATTTGCGAGAAAAAACCGGCGGACAGCACCTTTTTTGCGAGGGAGGGCTTCATATGCGTGGCGGCAAGCTGGATTCTGCTGAGCGTGACGGGGATGCTCCCTTTTTACTTAAGCGGGGAAATTCCCGTATTTGAGGATGCGCTGTTTGAATCCGTGTCCGGGTTCACCACCACCGGAGGAACGATTCTTAAAGATATCGAGGCCCTGTCCCGCGCCAGCAATCTGTGGCGCGGCTTCACCCACTGGATCGGCGGAATGGGAGTTCTTTTGTTCCTGATCGCGATCCTGCCGCTGGCCAAGGGCACAACACCCATATCATGAAGGTGGAGCTGCCCGGCCCCAAAATCGGGGGAACCATGCCGCGGGTGAAGGGAAACGCGAAGATCCTGTACGGCCTCTATATAGGGATGACCCTGGTTTACATGTTTCTCCTGCTGGTGGGAGGCATGCCGCTCTACGATGCGGTCACACTGGGCTTCAGTACGGCCGGAACCGGCGGCTTCTGCATAAAAAACGACAGCATGATCTTTTACAACAGCTATTATCTGCAGGCGGTCACCACGGTGTTCATGATCCTGTTCGGCGTCAATTTCAACGTGTTCTATCTGATGTTTATTCTGAGGAAACCGCTGCAGGCGTTTAAATGCGAGGAGATGCGCTGGTATATCGGCATCATTCTGGCGTCCTCCGTGCTGATTGCCTTCAATATACGGGATGATTTTTCCAGCTTTCTGGTGGCGTTTCACCATGCGTCCTTCCAGGTGGGCTCCATCATCACCAGTACGGGCTTCTGCACGCAGGACTTCAGCCTCTGGCCCCAGTTCTCCCAGGTCATTTGCTGATACTGATGTTTCTGGGGCCTGTGCCGGCAGTACAGGCTGCGGAATCAAGATTTCCAGAGTGTTAATTATGGGAAAGACGATAAAGAAAGAGCTGTCAACGCTTCTGCATCCGAGATATGTGAAGATTTTAAAGATCGAGGGCAGACCCATCGAACATGAGGTGCTGCGGTCGGTAAATGTGTTCTTTATCACCTATATCCTGCTTTTTACCATATCGTTTCTGATCATAAGCCTGGATAAATTTGATTTTATCACACATTTTTCCGCGGCAGCGTCCACATTTAACAACATCGGACCGGGCCTGGGGCAGGTGGGACCCCTGAGCAATTTTTCAGAGTTCTCCCCGCTGTCCAAGTACGTGATGATGCTCAACATGCTGTTCGGCCGCATGGAGCTGTTCCCGATGCTGCTCCTGTTAAATCCCTCCACCTGGAGAAAGTCATAGGCTTCTCCGGTTGCGGTAGAGGTTGAACAGGGAGAGGAGAAACATCATAATGGCGTTGACAGCCAGAAGGCCGATGGCCTGGACGATTCCGCTGCGGTCGGCGATCCCGCCCACCAGCTGGGGCGTCAGGATCCCGCCAAGGCCGGCGATGGCTGTCAGCACGGACATGCCGGCGGTGGAACCGTGGATGAAGCGTCCGGCGTCCGCCACGCTGGTGGGATAGATCCCGGCCAGGCAGAAGCCCAGGCCAACCAGCGCGAAGGTCACAAGCGCAGAGTCTTCGCATTGACTAACAGGAAGAAGAACACTGCGCTTCCCGTGCAGTTCAAGAATATGATCCGGCTTCTTGCGTATCTCTGGGCCATGGCCGCGCAGAAGAGCCGGCCCACCATGATGATGACCCAGGTGAGGGATACCAGCATGGCGGCGAAGGCGTCGCTCATGATGCCTGTCCCCTGGAGGTAGGTGACAAACCAGCCGTTGACACAGTTTTCAAAGCCCGTGTAGAAGAAGAGGGCGAAGGCGATGCAGCAGAAATCGATGTTGCGCAGGCAGGACCAGCCGGAACCGCCTGCGCCTTTTTTGACCTCCGCCGGAGAGCCGGAGCATCCGACGCCCTGGATTTCCCATAGCTGTAGTCGATCGTCGCGTAGGAGATGCAGGAGGAGATGCAGAACACGGACAGAAGAAGGAGAAATGTCCTCCATCCCCAGCCGGCACTGATAAACAGCGCCGTCATGAACGGGGCCGTGAACGCGCCGATGGCGTAGCTGCCGTGGAGATAGTTGAGCATCTTCGCCGGGTTCTCGCTGGTGTCGTTGACCACCTCATTGTTTAAAATCGTGATGCTTCCGCGGCCGATCCCGGCGCCCAGAATCAGCACGTACATGACGGACAGCGGCGGCAGGAACGTGAGGCCCACAAGGCACAGCGGCACCATGGCCGTGGTGATGGCGATGGCGGCCTGCTTCCCCAGAAACGATACGATCACCGGGAACAGGAAGCTGGCCAGGAAATTGCCGATGGCCAGGACGGAGATCAGTCCGCCGGCGGCCGAGAAGCTGAGACCTGCCTCCTCGATGATGGACGGCAGGATGGAGCCGATGACGAGGGTTGCCATGCCGCTGACGATATAGCTGTAGCAGCAGCGGAGAAACAGACGGTTGCTTTTCGTTATATTAATACTCATGTGCAGTTATACCTCCCTGGCACGTACCTGTCTGGTACGCATCTGGTTCCAATTATACTGATTCTTCCGGAGTTTTACAATACAATTTTATCCAGTTTTTTGGCGGAAAGGCATTGACAAGAGAACGCTTCAATGTTATTATACATAAGTATGCCGCACAATGAGGTTGATAAGTGCCGGGACAGATTTTCCGGACACCGAAGTTGGCGAGTAATGTTGAATAGGAGGTGCCATATGTACGCGATTATTGCAACAGGTGGTAAGCAGTACAAAGTAGCCGAGGGCGACGTGATCCGTGTTGAGAAGCTTGGCGTGGAGGCTGGACAGGCCATCACATTTGACCAGGTTCTCGCTGTGAACAACGGAGAGTTAGCTGTTGGATGCCCGACTGTAGCCGGTGCAACCGTTTCCGCAACCGTTATGGGTGAGGGAAGAGGCAAGAAGATCATCGTTTACAAGTATAAGAGAAAAACTGGATACCATAAGAAAAATGGTCACAGACAGGCTTATACCGAAGTTAAGATCGACAAGATCAACGCATAATTCGAGATGATTACAGTTACGATTTTCAAGGATTCTGAACAGGCGAAGAGGGGAATCGAGGTCAAGGGCCACGCCGGATATGCGGAGGCAGGGAGCGACATCATCTGTGCCGCGGTGTCCGCGCTGACGTTAAACACGCTCAACTCCCTGGAGGCGTTCACGAAGGACGACTTTCTGGGGGAGGTGAACGAGGAGAGCGGAAAGCTCATGATCTTCTTCAGCTCCGCGATGAGTTCAAAATCCAGTCTCCTCATGGAATCTCTGGTTCTGGGCCTCCAGAACATTGCAGATGCCTACGGGGACGAATATATCAAGATCCGATTCAAGGAGGTGTAACAAATGTTTAAGATGAACCTTCAGTTATTCGCTCATAAAAAGGGTGTAGGTTCTACTAAGAACGGTAGAGATTCCGAAGCCAAGAGATTAGGTGCGAAAAGAGCAGATGGACAGTTCGTGTTAGCTGGCAACATCCTTTACAGACAGCGCGGTACAAAGATCCATCCGGGTATCAACGTAGGCCGCGGTGGAGACGACACATTATTCGCTAAGGTTGACGGCGTTGTCAGATTCGAGAGAAAGGGAAGAGACAAGAAGCAGGTTTCTGTCTACCCCAGAACAATTAACGAGTAATTCATTTAGCTCCATACATCCTGGTATGGAGCTATTTTTATCCAAGGGGAGATCTGTCAGGCGGTCTCTCCGCCATTTGAAAGGAACAGGTGAAACATGTTTGCCGACAGTGCAAAGATATTCATAAAATCCGGTAAAGGCGGCGACGGGCATGTGAGCTTCCGCCGGGAGCTCTATGTGGCCAACGGCGGCCCGGACGGCGGCGACGGAGGGAGAGGCGGCGACATCATTTTCCAGGTGGACAAGGGCCTCAACACGCTGACAGATTTCCGTCACGTCCGCAAATATATCGCGAAGGACGGAGAAGAGGGCGGCAAGCGCCGCTGCCACGGAAAAGACGGCGCAGATCTTATCATCCGGGTGCCCGAGGGAACGGTTATCAAGGATTTTGAATCCGGCAAGGTCATCGCCGACATGTCCGGAGGCAACGACCGCGAGGTCATATTAAAGGGCGGCAAGGGCGGCCTGGGAAATATGCATTTCGCCACGGCCAAGATGCAGGTGCCCAAATACGCCCAGCCGGGACAGCCGTCCCAGGAGCTGTGGGTGCAGCTGGAGCTCAAGGTCATCGCCGACGTGGGCCTGGTAGGGTTCCCCAACGTGGGCAAATCCACCCTGCTTTCCCGAGTGTCCAACGCGAAGCCGAAGATCGCCAACTATCATTTCACGACCTTAAATCCCCACCTGGGCGTGGTGGATTTAGACGGGGCCGAGGGCTTTGTCATGGCCGACATTCCGGGGCTCATCGAGGGCGCTTCCCAGGGAATCGGCCTGGGCCACGCGTTTTTAAAGCATATCGAGAGAACCAAGGTCCTGATCCACGTGGTGGATGTGGCCTCCACGGAGGGGCGCGACCCCATCGAGGACATCCGCACCATCAATGCGGAGCTGGAAGCCTATAACCCGGAGCTTTTAAAGCGCCCGCAGGTCATCGCGGCCAACAAGGTGGACGCGGTTTACATGCCGGACGGCCAGGAGGAGGGCGACGGAGAGACAGACGGCGATCCCATCCGCCTGCTGAAGGAGGCCTTTGAGCCCCAGGGAATCAGGGTATTTGCCATCTCCGCAGTCAGCGGTCAGGGAGTAAACGAGCTTCTGTACCACGTGAGCGATCTTTTAAAGACCGTGGACCGCACGCCGGTCATCTTCGAGAAGGAGTTCGAGTACGTGTACCAGGGCGAAAATCTCCCTACACCGTGGAGTGTAACGACGAAGGCGTCTACGTGGTGGAAGGCCCGAAGATCGAGAAGATGTTGGGCTACACCAATCTGGATTCCGAGAAGGGCTTCACCTTCTTCCAGCGTTTCTTAAAGGACAACGGGATTCTCGACGAGCTGGAGGAGGCCGGCATCCAGGAGGGCGACACGGTCCGCATGTACGGATTGGAATTTGACTACTACAAATAGAAGAGCAGACAATAAAGGAGCAGACAATGACAAGCAAACAGAGGCCTATCTGAAGGGACTGGCCATGAAGATCGATCCGATCTTCCAGATCGGAAAATCCAGCGTCACCCCGGAGCTCACCGAGGCCATCGCGGAGGCTCTGGAGGCCAGAGAGCTCATCAAGATCAATATTTTAAAGAACTGCCTGGATGAGGGCAATTCCGTGGCCGCCGTCCTGGCCGAGCGCACCCGCTCCGAGGTGGTGCAGGTGATCGGGCGCAAGATCGTGCTCTACAAGCCGGCAAAGGACGAGGCAAAGAGAAAGATTGTTCTGCCGTAAACCCGGCGGGACAAATTCCGGAACGTTTATCGGAGGTCTCAATCATGAGAAAAATCGGCATTATGGGCGGAACATTCGACCCCATACACAACGGCCATATCATGCTGGGCAGGCAGGCGTATGCGGAGTACAATCTGGATGAGGTCTGGTACATGCCTTCCGGGCAGCCGCCCCACAAGAAGGGCCGGCATGTGACGGAGAGCGCAGAGCGCTGTCATATGGTGAAGCTGGCCATCCAGGACATCCCGTACTTTGTATTTTCAGATTTTGAGGTGCGAAGAACCGGAAAGAACACCTACACGGCGGAGACGCTTGCGCTTCTGGGGGAGAAATACCCGGATGTCCACTTTTATTTTATCGTCGGCGCCGATTCTCTCTTCGAGATCGAAAATGGTATCATCCCGAGGAGGTGATGGCGCGCGCCACTTTAATGGCGGCCCACCGTGAGTACGGCGAGGCGGTCACCTCCCTGGAGCGCCACGCCGAGTATCTGCGGAAGAAATACGGGGCAGATATCCTTCTTCTGCACTGTCCGGAGCTGGCAATCGCCTCCGAGGATATACGGAAAATGGCCGGGGAAAACCGGCTTCCCGGGGATCTTCTTCCGCGGGCGGTGGCCGACTATATTGCGGAGCGCGGACTCTACACAGACGAGGCGACGAAAGGCGGAAATAACCAATGAATACAGAGATATTTACCATTCGCAAGCGTTTAAAATCAAAACTGGATCCCATGCGCTACGAGCACTCGCTGAGCGTATCCTTTACCTGCGTCGCACTGGCGATGCGCTACGGATATGATCTGAACAAGGCGGAGCTGGCGGGCCTTCTCCACGACTGCGCCAAGCGCTACAACGATCAGACGATCATTGAAAAGTGCCGGAAGAAAGGAATTTCCCTGACCGAGGACGAGCTGGGCGCTCCGGCAACCATTCACGCCAGGCTGGGCGCTGGATGGCTGAGCACAAGTTCGGCATAAGCGACCCGGAAATCCTCTCGGCCATCGCCTGCCACACCACAGGAAAGCCGGAAATGGGCCTTCTGGACAAGATTCTGTACGTGGCCGACTATATAGAGGCCAGGCGGTACAAAGCCGAAAATCTGGACGAAATGAGACGTCTGGCGTTCATCGATCTGGACCAGGCCCTGTGCCGGATCATGGGCGGGACGCTTGAGTACCTGGAGGGAAAGCACGCCTTCATCGATCACATGACGCGGGAAGCGTACGAGTATTACAGGGAGAGAGACACTAAGACCAAACACTAAATGGAAGGGATATAGGCAATTATGGAGCAATTATCATCAAAAGAGATGACCAGAATCGCCGTGAAGGCGCTGGAGGACAAAAAGGGGCAGGATATCCGGATCATCGATATCCAGAACGTATCTGTGCTGGCAGACTACTTCATCATCAGCAGCGGAAGCAACTCCAACCAGGTGCAGGCCATGGTGGACAACGTGGAGGAAGAGCTCCACAAGGCAGGCTGCGATGTGAAGCAGATCGAGGGCTACCAGACCGCCAACTGGATCCTGATGGACTACGGCGATATCATCGTCCACGTGTTCTCCCAGGAGGACCGTCTGTTCTACGATCTGGAGAGAATCTGGCGCGACGGAAAGACCGTGGAGAATCTGGAGGAGCTGTAGGAACTGTAGGAACTGTAGGAGCTCTATGAGCTCTGGAATCTCTAAGATCTCCAGGAGACGGGCAAAAGACATACGACGTATTCAGCAATATGGAAGGTACGGCAGATACACGGCATGTTAAATGCCGTAGAAGCAGAAAATGATACCGGAATACCGGAATGAGAGGTATGGAGATATGTGCGGATGGCAGAAGCATCAAGCATCAGACATCGGCGAAGGATGCGGCCGGATGTGTCTTCATACCTTTATCTTCATATCTTTCAGCTGTTCTTAACTGCAGTAGCCGTTCTTTATAATAGCCGTTCTTTATCAAACCGGGCATAAATCACATGCAGCGATTTCTAAAATAATATCTTCATTGTCAACAGTCATAAATCGATAGATACCATCTTTTATCAATATATCTCCAAATTCATCCACTAAGTTTATGTTATGAGTGATCCGATTGCAGCCTGTCGTCCTCAGTTTTATCACATTTCCATTCCAAAGATTGACTTCGACTATATATTCGTTTCCTTCCCGATAAACATTCCCAATTTCATTATCGGAATTTGCTAACTGCATGAACTCAATCATAGAATCGCCTCCGTACGGCCTGTTTTACAATCTATTTTTTCTGCCTCAGACTCTCAGATGTAACGACGCACTTTCTCCATATATTGCCCGTATTCCTCTCCAAAATTCTGTATACACCATCGTTCCTCCGCGAGAACGATCCAATGGGCGGAGATCTGGAAAATCATCAGAATCCCAAACAGCAGGCCCGACTGCGTCAAAAGGGCCATTCCTGCAAAGCAAATAAAATAAGCCACATACATGGGATTGCGGGAGAACCTGTAAATACCATTTGTGTTAAGACCTTTTCTGTCGGGAAAACAGTAAGCTGCGACGGAAGCCGCACATATGAAAAGACCGGCCAGATAGAAAAAAACACCCAGGAAAAAACAACTGGAAACGCTGACCTTCACATTAAGAAAAAACAGATAGAAAAACAGGCCTGCGTTTGATATCTGGTACATGTAATAAGCCATCCGTTCTTTTCCCTGCATCGGAGCAAAATAGGCAGCGCACTGCAGCGCATGACTGTTTAAACCTGCGGGCAGAAGAAAACGTACAGCAAAAAACGGGAGCAATAGCAGCCATCCGTTCATCAGAAAAATCCCTTTCTTCCTTTTTCATCGCTAAATCACGAGATAAATGGGCTTCCGTGAGTGGGGGAGAAGAGGAGCTGATCTGTCATATAGCTATTTGATACTGCATGAGTTTACATAATATTTTTATGTAAACTCATGCAGTGGATAAACCTATCAGGCATATGCAAAACACTGACCGACACGTCTATGCTCTCAGATTCACCGGGCGCATCATGCGGATTAAACCGATGACTTTACCGAGAATCGTCACCTCGTCCACAATGATCGGTTCCATCGAGCTGTTTTCCGGCTGTAAACGGTAGTGTCCCTTTTCCTTATAAAAAGTCTTCACTGTGGCGGAATCCTCCACCAGGGCCACAACCTTCTCCCCGTTGGCGGCGGTAGCCGATCTCTCGACAATCACCTGGTCTCCGTCATAGATACCGGCCTCAATCATGCTGTCACCCTTTACGCGCAGCATAAAAACCTCCTTGTTCGGAAGCATCTCAACCGGAATGGGAAAGTAGTTCTCGATGTTTTCCTCAGCCAGAAGCGGGAGACCGGCGGCCACGGTTCCAACCAGGGGAACATTGACAACCTCGCGCCGGGTCAGATTGAAGCTGTCATCGATGATCTCGATGGTTCTGGGCTTCGTGGGATCGCGGCGTATGTATCCATTCCTTTCCAGCGTCTCCAGATGGGAGTGAACCGAAGAGGTGGACTTTAAATGAACGGCTGCGCAGATCTCGCGCACTGCCGGCGGATATCCTTTTTTCAAAATGCATTCCTTAATATATTCTAAAATCTCTGTCTGCTTTGATGTGATTTTGCCTGTGTCATAAGGGACCTCCTGTCGTGTCTCGTATTTGGTGGAGTTTTGATACTACTATACTAACATATGTTCGAGAAAAATGCAAACCTTTGTTCGATAATTTTTGAAAAATCTATTGACAAACATCTGTTCAGATACTATAATGCAAACATAACAAGAACAAATGTTCCGGAATATATGTTCGCTGCTTGATTTTTACTGCAAAGGGGCGTTACATATGAAAAAGATTTTAATTGTTATCTCGGCATTCCTGGTGTTTTCTTCCTCTTTCTTCGGGAAAAACATCATGAGCGCCATGGCTGAGGAGCCGGACCGGGCCCCTCAGCAGAAGTATTATACCAGCATCCGTATCGAGGACGGCGAGACTTTGTGGAGTATCGCAGACCGGTACGGAAAAGAAGCAGGGATAGACACCGCCTGTTATATGGAAGAATTAAAAAGAATGAACGGATTGAGCGGCGATGAAATACTGTATGCCGGCAGGCATCTGACCGTGTGCTATTACTCGGATGAAGTCAAATGATGTATTCACTATTCATGTAATTCATTCATTCCGTAGCTTTACCGCATTCCTTGCGCTGCGTCTGCGCTCGTCCGCCTGCGCCGCATAGTGCTTTTTGGTGGTATTGACATCGGAGTGTCCAAGCACATCCGCCACCAGATAGATATCGTTTGTCTCATGATAAAGGTTTGTTCCGTAGGTGCTTCGCAGCTTATGAGGGGTGATTTTTTTAGAGGCGTGACGGTTTTTGCGTATTTTTTACGAGATTTTCCACGCTTCGCACATTGATTCGTTTTCTCTGCATCGAGAGGAACAGCGCATCTTCGTCGCCCTCAGCCGTTACGATTTCTTTTCGTTCCCGGAGATACTCTCTGAGCGCCTGTTCGACCTCCTCGCCGAAATAAACGATGACCTCCTTTCCGCCTTTTCGGTGAACACGCAGGCCGTCCACACCAAAGTCAATATCCGTGATATTTAAGCCCACACATTCGGAGACACGAAGCCCCGTACCTAACAGGAGCGTCATGATTGCCAGATCCCGGACCTTTGTCTTTTCATGGTAAGCTTTCTGTTTTTCTGTCAGCTTCTCGCCGCCCTCAACCTCGTCGAGAAGACGGGCGACTTCATCGATCTCGAGACGGATGATTTCCTTTTCATGTATTTTGGGAAGCTGCACCAGGGCGGCCGGGTTGGTGGAGATTCGCTCCATCCGGAAAAAATAGTTGTAGAAGCTCTTCAGAGAGGCCAGCTTCCGTGTGAGGCCGCGCTCAGTATTGACCATCTCTCCGCGGTTCTCGCGGGAATATGCGTGCAGGAAATCCATATATTCTTCTATATCCATCGATCCCAGCTGTTCCAGCATGGAAAGAGTGATATCACGGGGGGCCAGTTTTGAAAATTGAGGATTATTTTCTCTCAAAAAATCAAAGAATATCCGCAGATCATAGGCATAGGCAATCCTCGTACGGGTGGAGGTGCGGGGTTCAATTCCTCGGAAAAAATCAGAACAGAACGGGGGAAGTTCTTTGATCAGAGCGCGAAGCTTCTTTGTGTTATCCAGGTCTTTCTGTTCGTGATACGTTAATTTGGCCATCACAGACCCCTCCTTTTTTCAATCCTGGGCGGCCATCCATCGATATTTCCTTCAATAATTGCGTGGAACAGCCGTTCTTTGACGCCGGGATTTTCCTGATTTAAAGTTTTAGTTAAATTTTTAACATATTCCCGCTTGGTTTTTCCATCCACCGGGCAGGGATTTTTGCACACAGGGAGCTGATATTTATTTTTAAACCCGATCACATCCGCCTCCGTCACATAGATCATGGGACGGATAAGCGTCAGATCCGTGCGGTCCAGATATGTGACCGGCGAAAAACTGTAAAAACGTCCCTCAAAGATCAGAGACAAAAGCATGGTCTCAATCAGATCATCGCGGTGATGGGCATAGGCGATTTTATTGCAGCCCAATTCCTTTGCGGCGCTGTTTAACGCGCCTTTGCGCATCTTGGCGCACAGAGCACATGGATTTGCCTCTTTTCGTGCCTCAAACAATATTTTACCTATTTCTGTGTGAACGGCTGTAAATGGCACGTTTAAAGCCTCACAGAGGGCTTTGATAGGAGAGAGGTCGAATCCCTCGAATCCCAGATCCACTGTAATCGCTGATAATTCAAATTTATTGGGATAAAATTTTTCAGACTGCTCAGCGCATACAACAGTGTCAAACTGTCTTTTCCGCCGGAGATTCCCAGCATAATATGATCGCCGGTCTGAATCATCTGATAGTCGTCGATTGCCTGGCGGGTCAGGCTTAGAAGGCGTTGAAGCTTCATACGGAATTATAACTCCTGTTCGTAGATTTTGGGTGTAACTTTTCGATAAACTATTCTTTCACGAATAGTTGTACGTCACTATTCTATCGCATTTACTTGGGTTTGTAAACAGGATAACGGTAAAAATCTTTGAAGGGTTAAAAAATTTTTATAAAAAACACCCACAGAGATTTGCCGGCTGAACCGGTCCATTGTTCCTGCAGGTGTTTTGGGGTTCATTTATATAATAAATCAATCAGACGGCACATACCTCGCAGACAACATATAAAGACCGCCAGGTCTCTTTCAATTTTAATCTCAAAACTGCAAAAAACCTGGCGGTAAACTATCTGCTTCCTTTACATTTAGTTTTACTTTATTTTGTATGTTCTTTCTTTATCCGAATATATTCAAGTATCAGCTCAACCACGCCCTCGTAGCCGATGATGCTGCTGTTTATGCACAGATCATAGCTCTTGGTGTCTCCCCAGCGCTTGCTGGAATAATAATTGTAATAGCTTGCTCTCTTTTTATCGGTTTTTATCATGATGTCGCGAGCCTTGGCTTCGTTGACTTCGTGCTTTTCAGCCAGATGCCGTATCTTGTCCTCCTCGTTGCCGCAGATAAATACGGAGACACGATTGGGATACTCGGCCAATGCGTAGTCGGCGCAGCGGCCTACGATCACGCAGGACTCCTCATCGGCCAGCTTCTTGATGGTATCAAACTGTGCCAGGAAGACCTTGTGGTTGATGGGCATATCCATGTAGGCGGAACCGGAATATCCGATGGAATACGTATCCATGACCAGGGAATATAAAAACTGCTGGTAGGCTTCTCGTCGTGGGTCTCGAACAGCTCCTTGCAAAGTCCGCTGTTCTTCGCAGCCAGTGCAAGAAGTTCTTTATCGTAGCATTTGATTCCCAGCTTTTCAGCCAGCATCTGCCCGATCCGTCTTCCGCCGCTTCCGCACTCTCGTCCTATGGTGATTACTAAATTTCCACTCATACTAATCGCTCCTCTCACCTTGCAGTCATTCACTATACGAATTATATTGTTATTATACTGCAATCTGTCAGAAAAGTCACTATTATTTCGCAAGTTTTACATTTTTTATTTTACAATTCCTGCTCTGGGATTCCTATTTTTACAATTTTAATCCATGCAATTCTTAAATTTGCAATGGCACCCTTCTTTTTGCAATACGTATTAGATACTTTAAGTTTGCCACTTTAATTTACATAAATATTTTATGTAAACTTATATCCCGCTTTACTGTTTATTTTACTGCTCTCTTCGCCGATCACTTTGCAGCTCCCTTTGCCGCCCGCGTTTCCTGCACACCTGCATTACCTTACGCAGCACGTTACATTCAAAGCAATTCCCGCTCAAAGCGCTTCAGTAATTCCTCAAAATATGGCGGAATGGGCGCGTGAAACTCCATGTATTCCCCGGTTCGCGGATGGACAATGCCCAGGAGCTCGGCGTGGAGCGTCTGTCCCTGGAGCGAAGGAAACGGACATCTGGCCGGGCCGTAGACGCGATCCCCCAAAAGCGGATGTCCCAGGCTTGCCATATGGACGCGGATCTGGTGGGTTCGCCCGGTTTCCAGTCGGCATTCGATGTACGTATAATTTCCATACCTTGAAAGTACATGATAATGGGTGACAGCCTCTTTGCCGTTCTTATAGTTGACGGCCATTTTCTTCCGGTCTGTGGGATGGCGGCCGATGGGGGCATTTACAGTTCCCTCGTCCTCCTTTAGATTGCCGTGGACGATTGCGATATATCTGCGGCTGATGGAATGCTCCTTAAGCTGCTCTGCGATGTGATTGTGGGCGAAATCATTCTTGCAGGCGATGATGACGCCGGTGGTATCCATATCGATGCGGTGGACGATGCCCGGGCGGAGAACACCGTTGATGCCGGAGAGCTCGTCCCGGCAGTGGTCCATCAGCCCATTTACCAGCGTGCCGCTGTAATGCCCTGCGGCCGGGTGCACCACCATCCCTTTGGGTTTGTTAATGAGAATGATGTCCCGGTCTTCGTATATGATATCCAGATCCATGGGCTCGGCCAGTATCTCCGGCTCCACGGCATCGGGGATGCACAGCGTGATTTCCTCGCCGCCGCTTAATTTATAATTGCTCTTCACCGGGCGGTTTTTGATGGTTACAGCCTCCGATTTCAAAAGCTTCTGTATAAAAGACCGCGACAGGTCAGGATACTGCTCAGAGAGGTATTTGTCAATCCGCTCTCCTCTGCTCTCCTCACCTGCCGTGCACTGAATCGTCAAATTTTACTCCTCCTTGTCGCGGTTTTGAAGGAAATCGTGCCCCCGCAGGGAAAAGACCGCCAGGTCCTCATCCCTGTAGTGGAACAAAAATAATACAATGATAACCGCCGTGGCCACCGTCACGTAGCAGTCCGCCACGTTAAAGATGGGGAAATTGATCAGCTTAAAATAGAGGAAATCCACCACATATCCCTGGGTGACCCGGTCGATCATGTTTCCCACGGCGCCGGAGGCGATCAGAAGGACGCAGAAGGTCAGCGGCCAGTACCTGCGATCCGCGGGAACCCTGCAGAGATAATAGATGACAGCGGCGATGACAACCAGGCCGATGACAAAGAAAAATCCCTGTCTCCCCTGCAGCATTCCAAAGGCTGCGCCCCGGTTCTCCGAGTAGAAGAACTCGAACACGCCGTCCAGGATGACGAAAGGCGGCTGCCCCTTCAAGCGGCTGACGGCCAGCGCCTTGGTCCACTGATCCAGACCGATGCAGGCCAGCACACCGGTCACAAACCAAATAATCTGTTTTATTTTAAAATTCATTTTATTACCTGCCAGTATATAATATGATGTTGGGGGCAAAAGGTATTTTGACCCCTTTGATACCGGATTGCTCCGCACTGCGTGCTCCGGACGTCACACGCTACCGTGCCAGCACATACTCCAGCGCCTCTCCCATCTCCTCGTCGGTGACCGTTCGGTCCGTGTAGGCGTCGCCGATGCTGTGGAGAAGGATAAATTTGATGACGCCAGAGTCCATCTTCTTATCGTTCTTTGTGGCCGCAATCACGTCCTCCCGGCTGAGTCCGGAGACCGATGAGGGGATCTGGAAAGCGGCCAGGCTGTTTTTATACTCTTCCACCTCTTCCATGGAAAGCATTCCGCGTCTGCAGGAGAGGTACATGGCCGCCAGAGCGCCGATGGCGACGCACTGCCCGTGAAGCAGCTCGAAATCCTTAAGCTTTTCGATGGCATGCCCCAGCGTGTGTCCGAAATTCAGATGCGCCCTCTGCCCCTGTTCCTTCGGATCGTCCTCCACCACGTCCCGCTTGATGCGGTTGCTTATGAGCACCAGCTTCTCGATGAGAGCCGTGTCCCTGCCCCATATGCCCGCCTTGTTTTCCAGGATCCAGCGGTAGTACGCCCGGTCCTTGATGAGACCATGCTTGATGACCTCACCCATTCCGGCGGAGAACTGCTCGTCCGGCAGCGTCAGCAGCGTGGAAATGTTTTCGTAAACCAGCCTGGGCATATGGAACGCTCCGACCATGTTCTTGTAGGAGTCGAAGTCCACCCCGGTTTTGCCCCCGATGCTGCTGTCCACCTGGGAAAGCAGGGTCGTCGGGATCTGTATGAAGGAGACGCCGCGCAGATAGGTGGCCGCCGCAAAGCCGCAGAGGTCTCCGACCACGCCGCCGCCCAGGGCGACGAGATAATCGTTGCGGTCAAATCTGGCCAGAATCAGCGTCTCGTAGAGCTTTCGCACCGTATCCAGCGTCTTGTGCTCCTCTCCCGCCGGGAATACATAGGAAATCACCTGGCGGCAGCAGGGTTTATGACCGACTCCACCGCCTCCAGATAGAGGGGGGCGACGTTGGAGTCGGTGACAATACAGATGCGCCGGCTGGACAGCTCAAACCTCTTTAGCTCCTCCGGAAGCTTTGCGAAGGAATCTTCCATGACAATATCGTATATGGGAACCTGGTCCATATGGACCGTCATTCGATGGGACATACTGGTTTTCCTTTCTTAAATATTATTGCTCTGCAAAAATGTTTAGCTGCTGGTGGTACGTACCATCAGCGGGCAAGGGGACACACGCCCCAGGCACCAATGTATATACGGAAGAAAACAAACAACCCTCCTCGCGGAAAATCGTTTGTTCTCCCTTATGATCCGCTATTTAATTTACAGATGAATGTTGAGACCGGAGATGCTGTCGAACGCTCCGTTGGACAAAAGATCCTGGAAGTCGCCGGAAAGCTCCACCGTCTCGGGGGTGGCGATGAAAATATAATTGGAAATCTTCTGAAGGTTTCCGTTCATGGAGTAGGTGGCGCCGGAGGTGAAATCGATGATCCGCTGCGCAACCTCCGTATGTATGCCCTCCATGTTAAGAACGACAGCCTTGCCCGCCAGCAGGTAATCACAGATCTCTCTGGAATCCTCGATGGAAGTGGGCTTCACAAGGGAAACCTCCATGCTCCGCTTCATCGGAACGACCTTCGAGGAGGAACGCGGGAAGAACCGTGGCTTCGGCTCCGCGTCTTCATCGTCGTAATAGTCGTCGTTCTTCTTGCTGGTGAAAATGCTCTTTTTCTCTATTTTATCGTCTTCGTACTCTTCGTCGTCCAGGAAGTAGTCGTCGTCTTCCTCGTTTAAACGCATCGTATCCATAATTTTCGTCAGAAACTCATACTTTAACTCTCTCCATTCCCTTCGTTATCTGACACCGAAGATGCCGGTGCCCACTCTGATCATGGTTGCGCCCTCCTCGACGGCAACCTCGTAGTCGCCGGTCATACCCATTGAGAGCACACTCATATTAACATTATCAATGTTTTTACTTTTGATGTCAACAGATAATTGAAATAATTCTTTTAAAAATTTTTCGATTTTCTTCAGAATTTTCCACAAAAGGTGCAATGGTCATCAGCCTTTAATGCGCACGTGGGGAACCGGCTGACCGTGAGAACAGCGTCCATGACCTCCTCCGTCATAAAGCCGTACTTGCTCTCCTCCCTGGCCACGTTGACCTCCAGAAGGATATCTGCCGTCAGATTCTGCTTCGCCGCCTCGGCCTCGATCTGTTCGGCGAGCCGTATGGAATCCACCGAGTGAATGAGGACGGCCTTTCCCAGCACCTGGCGCACCTTGTTGCGCTGCAGGTGGCCGATCATGTGCCAGCGCACGTCCTGGGGCATCTGCGGATGCTTGTCCAGAATCTCCTGCACCTTATTTTCACCGAAATCCCTGGCTCCGGCCCCGTAGGCCTCCAAAAGCATGGGAACCGGCTTTGTCTTGCTCACTGCGATCAGGGTGATGTCCTTTGGATCCCTCCCGCTTCTGACGGCGGCTGCGGCAACCCTTGCCCTGACTTCATCCAGATTTTCCCGTATCATAAGATGCACCCTCCTGTCTGTCTAATAGATGATCTGTCCCTCCGTGACCGTATCGGCATCCAGCACGATGTGGTCGTACACGGAGAGTCCGTAGTCCATATTTTTCTTCACGGTGTAATACTCCCCGTTGGTGGAGAGAACCTCAATCTGCTTGAACACTGCGTAGCCCTTGTTGATATTGTAGGCGCCCTCCAGGGTGGCCACGGGGCCCACCTGGTACCGCTCATTGGAGTCGGGTTTTAAAATATAGTCCCCGCTCTTGAACTCGCTGTTCTCGCTGGTATCTATGTAATAATATTCATCGGTCGAATTGTAGATGGTGGTGGGGTGAACACTGCGGACGCCTCGCCGCTCTCGGAGTAGACCTCCTTTATAAAGCCCTTTCCGGAATCGTTGCCGCCCTCCGTCAGAAAGTCCACCGGAACCGTGTAAAAATTCTTGGTGGTCACCGCGCTGATGGGGATTTTTAAACCCGTCTCCCGCTCCGAGAGAATCTCGAAGTTTACAAACCGGTCGGACACAAACTGAACCATGTATCTGTCAAAATCCAGACGTCCGTAAAGCCCGCCGTCCGCGCCGGTAAACTGGGTGTAGGTTCCAGAGGTCTCCAGCTCGCCGTTGTTGAAGTTTACGTTCAGGCTCTCCTGCCCGCTGTAGGAGGCCGCCTGTTCCTCGGTCAGCTGGAACACCACGGTCCACCGGTCATCGGGGATAATCTTGTATACGGGGCTTCCATTCTCCACCAGTTTTCCGGAATTTCCCATGGATCTCTCGTACCCGGCTTTGTTGAAATGCTCCGCCGTAATCTGCTCCGGCTTTAACGACTCGTAGGAATCGATGGCGTAGGACACCACGCCCGCCTGGTCGGTGGTCACCTGCCGGAAATGAATCCCCATCTGTTCCATCTCCGAATCCAGACTGCTTAAGCTGTCCAGGTTCGTGTACTCCATCATGGCGGCGTTAAGCGTCACCTTTGCGTCGTAGATGGAACTGAAGCTGGTATCGTCGTAGTTTGACACCGTGGAGGAGAGCTGCTTTTTCAGCTCGCTTAGGTTTCCGCGGAAATCTCCACCTCATCCCCCTGCCGGCTCTCCAGAAACGCGGTCATCTGGCCGCTCTCGTCGATGGAGTAGATGCGGCTTCCAACGGACGCCCGTTTCCCCTCCCGCACGTAGTAGTTCACATAGCCGCTGACGGGCGCGTTCTTCACGATCTCCTCCCGCAGGATGATGCCCGTGAATGTGCTGTCGTTGACGATGCCTCCCTCCACGACCTCGTAAAACTGGATCTTGTCGCGGCGGATATATGTGTAGACGCTGAATGACAAATAGATGAAAATGATCGCAAAAATGATCATTCCCACATTCAGATTCAGCGGCTTTCTGTAATGGACGATCTTCTTGTTCTTCTTCTTTTTTGCCAAGGGACCGCACTCCTTTCCCATCCTTTCCATTATATAGGCTATCGGTGGAAAGTGCAAGGTTTTTAGACCGGAAAAAGAGCCGAAAAAGAGCCCCAGCGGATGCCGGAGCCCTATGTAATTCCATATAAATTTTATAAAGAAACAACCACTTCTGCCTTCGCATTCTCCGGGAGCTCGTGGGCATCTCTGGAGATGCTGAGCACGAAGGTAATGTGATATTTTTCGCCGATCGTTCTCAAGGTGTCGAGGGTCATCTTGATGTCCTCGCCCTCAAGGCATGCAAGCTTTAAAAAGCTGTCCAGATACATCTGCTCCAGATCGTGATCCTGGGAAATAATGCCGCAGATGAAACCGATGAATCCTTCGCTGGATTCGATGGGAAATTCATTTACATTGATCAAGCGGATCTTGTTGCTCAATTCATACATATGTTTTGCGCTCTTATCGAGATAAACGATGGAGCCGCGCGCTTCTTTGACTGCTGAGTTTGCCATATCCAGTAGATGTTTCGTCTTTCCTTTACCCTTATTCCCTGCAATAATCTGAACCATAACAATCTCCTCCTTGGGTTTATAGAATTTGTATAAAAAATCTTTTATTATACGTCCAATTATATAATAAATTTATAAAAAAGGCAATGGCTATTCCACAATTTTACGTATTATATTTGTCATATTTTCATACAGCGCCGGACGGCTTCCGGCTTTCATGACGACGGAGATATATTCGTCCCCATTTTCGGCGGTGCTGGCCATCACGAGACAGTTTCCGGCAGCCTGCGTCGTGCCTGTCTTTCCGCCCAGAACCGTCAGTCCCGCGGGAGTCTCCTCCTCGCCGTTTATGTACTTATTGCTGACCATCCAGGTCTGGGAGACGGATGCGCCGGTCCCGTCCAGATAATTTGCCGTGTAGGAGGAGGTCGATATCACTTCCCGGAACTTCGGTAGGTGAGAGCCTCGTTGAACATCAGATACAGGTCGTAGGCCGTGGTGTAATGGTCCGGATCGTTGAGGCCGCTGGGATTCACAAAATGGGTCCCGGTGGCTCCGATCCTCTCCGCCTCCTCGTTCATCCTATCGGCGAAGGCGTCCACGCTGCCCGCCAGATGAACCGCGATGGCGTTGGCCGCGTCGTTTCCCGACGGAAGCATGAGCCGTAGAGAAGCTGTTCCAGCGTCAGCTGATCGCCCGGCTTAATATTTGCCAGGGATGCGCCGGCCTCGGTGATCACGGCGGCGTCGGTCACCGTCACCACATCCGACAGATTTCCATATTTCAGTGCGAGGATGGCGGTCATCACCTTGGTGGTGCTGGCCGGATAGAGCTGCTCGTAGGCATTCTTGCTGTAAATGACCATCTGGTCGTCGATGGAGAACACGGCGGCCGCCTCCGCATCCACCTCCGAACTGTCGAAGCGTCCCTCGTCCTCCACCACGCAGAGCCTGGCGGCGAAGGCCTCGGCCCGGTCGCTCCCCGCCTCCGCGGCGGCGAGCACCTGCTCTCTCGCCTCGAAGGAATAGACGGAATCCGCCTCCATGCCGTTCCCGCAGCCGGAAAGGAGCATAAGCCCCGCGGCTGTCAGCCCGAGCAGAAAAATCGTTCTAAGTCTCATGTTCCCTGCTCCTATCTGTACGCCTCGCGCCACTCCAGATCGCCGCGGTCCAGCGCCTTGATGAGGAGCTCGGCGGTGGCCAGATTGGTGGCTACCGGGACATTGTAGGAGTCGCACATCCGCACGATGTCGCTGATGCTGGGCTCGTGGGATTTGGCGGAAAGCGGATCCCGCAGGAAGATGAGCAGATCCATCTCATTGTTCTCGATCTGGGCCTGCACCTGCTGAGAGCCGCCTAAATGGCCTGGAAGGTACTTGTGTACCGATAAATTGGTTACCTCTTCAATCAGCCTTCCGGTGGTTCCGGTGGCGTAGAGATCGTTCTTGCTCAGGATACCCCTGTAGGCGATGCAGAAATTCTGCATCAGCTTCTTCTTTGCGTCGTGCGCAATTAAACCGATATTCATCTATAACTCCTCCTTAATGACTGCTTATTTTTCTCTGTAAACCGACATTCAGCACGATGCCCATGCCTATATATATACTCAGCAGCGAGCTGAGTCCCGAGCTGATAAATGGAAGCGGCAGGCCGGTGTTGGGAAATATGCCCGTGGCAACCGCGATGTTTGCAAAGGACTGGAACGCGATGAGCGTCGCCATGCCGATGCAGATCAGCTTTCCCTCGGTATCCTTCGCCCGGTTGGCCATCCAGATACACTCCCAGACCAGAAGGGCAAAGAGGGCGATAATCGCCACACAGCGGACAAAGCCCAGCTCCTCCCCGATGACGGCGAAGATAAAGTCGGTCTGCTCCTCCGAGAGGAAGTTTCCGTTCTTCACCGAGGAGAGTGTATCAGTGTTAAGTCCCTTGCCCCAGAGCTGTCCGGAGCCGATGGCCATCATCGAGACGTTCTGCTGGCGGTTTAAGTCCGCATACTTGCTGGAATCGTTGAACAGCTTGGCAAGGATTCTCTGCGCCTGGTATTTCTCGATGAATGGGATAATCTCAAACTGTGCCAGATAGAGCATCAGTCCGCCCGCGGGAATGCCCACGGCCAGTGCGCCGCCGATCCAGCGGTAGCTTAGGCCCGCCACGTACACCATGGAGGCGACTACCACGATGGTCACCAGGCTGGTGGAGAGGTTCGGCTGTTTGTAAATCAGTCCGATGGGGACCAGGGCCAGCGCCGCCGCCATCCCAAGGATCTTCACCCGGTTGATCTGATCGTGGTATTTGCCAAGAAAGTTGGCAAATATCATGATCAGACCGATCTTTACAAACTCCGACGGCTGGATCTGGACCTTCCAGATCTCCAGCCACCTGGTCGCTCCATTTACATTTTTGCCGAACAGGAGCACGGCAAGCAGAAGGAGCACGCATCCGGCGTAGATCAGGATATTGCAGCGCAGGATCCGGTGATAGTCGATGAGCGACAGCACAAGCGCCGCCGTCAGGGAAACGCCCAGACCCACGATCTGCTTCTGCGCAAGCCCGTCGTCGGGGCTGGCGCTCCGTATGATGAGCACGCCGATGATGCTCAGAATAAGCATGTATATCACAACTCTGTAGTTGTAATTGCGGAAATTATAGTCAAATAACATTATGAAAGTGACCCCTTACTTCTGTAAGTCACGAATTGGTATGCTGGCAAAGAGCGCGGGCGCCTTCCCGCCCTGTTCCTTTATGTCCACCTGCGTCACCTTGATCTCCAGCCCCTGCGTGTCCACCTCCATATATCGGGACACCACACGGATGAGATCGTTCTTTATCATCTCCAAAAGCTCCGGTGAACAGCCGGCCCGCTCGGAAACAAGAAGGAGTTTCAAGCGGTTCCTGGCGATCTCGCCGGAATTTTTCTTAAGAAACAGTTCCAGCAGATTCATGGCTTCCACCTCATGCCCGCTTTAAAAAGCAGGTGATCTTGGACCACAGGTTCTGCCCGGAATCCAGGTTCATCAAAGGTACGTGCTCTCCCAGGATGCGCTTGCATATATTTAAGTAGGCCTGTCCGGCAAAGCCGTTTAGGCCCACCAGAGGTTCCCCCTGATTGGTGGAGACGACGATGTCCTCGTCGTCGGGGACGGCCCGATGATGGGGATGGCCAGAATATCCATCACATCGTCGATGGACATCATATCGCCCCGCCGCACCATATCCATGCGTATCCTGTTTACAATCAGATCCATTCGCTCCAGTTCCCCGGCGCCCGCCTCCAGAAGACCGATGATGCGGTCCGCATCCCGGATGGCGGAAACCTCCGGCGTAGTTACAATAAGCGCCCGGTCGGCCCCGGCAACGGCGTTCTTAAAGCCCTGCTCGATGCCCGCCGGACAATCTAACAGTATGTAATCAAAATCTTCTCTTAAGTCATCGACCAGCTTCCTCATCTGCTCCGGATTCACGGAGGACTTGTCCCGCGTCTGCGCGGAGGGAAGCAAATACAGGTTGGGATATCTTTTGTCTTTTATCAAGGCCTGCTTCATGCGGCAGTTCCCTTCCACAACGTCCACCAGATTGTAGACAATCCGGTTTCCAGGCCCATCACCACGTCCAGGTTCCGAAGACCGATGTCCGTGTCGATGAGAACCACGCTTTTTCCCAGCATGGCCAGGCCGGTACCAACGTTTGCGGAGGTAGTCGTCTTGCCTACACCGCCTTTTCCGGATGTAATCACAATGACTTCACTCATAATGAATATCCTCCTGATCGATTACCCTTATTTATTTTACCTTACTATTTGTATTTTTTCCAGTTTTTTCACTAAAATGCCGAAAATAAATTCTTTTTTAACGTCTTTACACTCACTTTCTCCTGTTCCACGCAGGCGATCATGGGACCGCGTCCCAGACGCTTCCCTTTTTCCTTGAGCGCGGACGCGTAGCCGGCGATCCGGAGCTGCATGGGAGCCATCTCCAGCGCCGTGATGACGCAGGAGGAATCCCCCGCCGCCCCGGCGCAGGCGGTGCCGTTTAAGAGTCCCAGGACGATGATGTTTCCCCTGGCCATGACCTTGGCGCCGTGTCCCACGTCGCCGATGATCACGATGCTGGCCTCGGACTCCAGCGTCTCGCCCCGCTTTAAATTCCCTTTATAGAACTGGCCCGTGCGCGAGGAGAGCTCCATCAGCCGCTCGTTCAACGCCTTCTCGCACCGCTCGATGCGGGATAAATCCCTGTCTAAGAGACACAGAATCTCGATACCGGAATTTTCCGATATCTGATCGACGATCATGAGCTCTTCCCTGGCGCTTAAAGGCCGCCCCTCCAGCGAGAGTGTCATCTGTACGGAGCCCCAGAACCGGGCGCTCTCGCGAAATTTCTTCGCCACATGTAAAAGCAGTTCATCGAAGGGGACCTGGTCGTCCAGAATGACTGTCATGCCGGATTTGTTCCCCTTGATCACCACCGTCTCTCGCATATGACCACCTCTTTTTTAATCCTGAATTAAATCGTTGGATGCGCTCAGAGCGCCCTGGCTGATGATGTCATCCAACGTGGTGTAGCCGTAGTAGAACCGGTACACGCTCTTTGCGACGGTCGCCGCATTTCCCGACGAATATCCGTAGGGGATGTTGACGGTGACTGCAATCTCCGGGTTCTGGTAGGGGGCGAAGGACACGAAAAACGCATGGTTTCCGCGGGTCTTTACCTCCTCGGCCGTACCCGTCTTGCCGGCCACGTCCACCTCCAGCCCGTCGAAAATGTTCTTCGCGGAACCGGTTGCAATTACCTGTCTCATACCCTCCTGCACCGCATTCCATGTGGAATCGGCGAAATCCAGCCGGGAAGAGACTCTGGGCGTATACCCCTTTACAAGTCCGCCCCTGGAGTCGGTCACCTGGCTGATGAGGCTTAACTCGAACACGGTTCCCCGGTTGGCGACGGCCGCAATATATCTGGACAGCTGCACATTGGTGAAGGAGTTGGTTCCCTGTCCGATGGAGGAACGCTCCGGGTCGTCCTTTGTGATTTCCGGCTCGGACTCCGAAATCTCGATGCCCGAGGTGTGATCCAGGCCAAACATGGCCGCGTATTTTCCGATGGTCTCCAGCCCTTTGCTGGGGACGTAGTTTCCCTGCTCGTCCGTGGACATGCGGTGGGCTACCTCCGACATAAAGTAGTTGCAGGAGTTTCCCAGACCGCCCACCACATTTAAGGGGCCGTGGTGTCCCGGGTAGATCCAGCACTTGATGGGGAGGGCCACCTCCTCGTACTGGCCCGTACAGGTGATGAGCTCATCAAGCCCCACGACTCCCTCCTCCAGCGCGGCGATGGCCGTGATGGGCTTGAACGTGGAGCCGGGCGCCTTCTTGGTCTGGGTCGCATTGTTTCTCAGCGGATAGGAAAGATCCGCATTCAGCCGGCTTAAATACTCCGGGTCGGAGATGCGGTTGGTGTCGTAGCCCGGATAGGAAACCAGGGCCAGAACCTGGCCGGTATTCACGTCGGTGACCACACAGCTGGCCATACATGGATCCAGCGCCAGCTGCGCCGGTGTGATCTCAACGTTGGAGATCTTATTTACCATGAAATTGAACGCGTAAGCCGGCCCGTTGTCCCGCAGCATGCGGACCTCGTTCTCATCGTAGGCCAGAATGTTCTGGTCGTAGAGGGCCAGACACAGCTCCTTTCCCGTGATGACGCCGCCGTTGATCAGATTCTCATAAATTTTCTTGGAGAAGGCCCGGTTCTCCGGAAGCTTCTCAAACAGGTAGTCCGTCAGCGCGCCGAACACGTCGTCCGCGTCGGAATAGCGGCTCTCGATGTTTAACTTCGTGGTGTCGATCCAGCTGTTGGCGATGCCATAGTAGAGGAAATCCCTGAGGCTCAGCTCCCCCGCCGTCCAGGCCGCATACTCCGCGCTGTCCCGGTCGATGGCGGAGCTTATGATGATCCCCACATCGGAGCCCGACAAGTAGGAGTAGATGTACTGCATGTAGGAGGCCATCTCGGGCGTCAGATCCTTCATGGCTGTGGAGCGGGAGCTCTCAAGCTCACCGCGGATCTGCCCGAGGATATCCGACTGGGCCGCGGTGAACTTGTTATGGATGCCCCGCTCCGTGTCCGACGCCTCCGGCGACGCGAAGTCGTCCATGGACAGCACATTATTGTTGATGAGCTGGAAGTAGACGTCGTTGATGGGAATCAGGATCTGCGATGCTTGGCAAATTCTGACGGATCCACCTCCCGGTCCACGATCTTGCTCACCAGGATGCCGGCCAGCTGCCGCTCCAGCAGGTGATAGATGCCCACCTGCAGATCCCGGTCAATGGTTAGGTACACATCATTTCCGGCGGTGGGCTCCACCACGTCGCTGGTCTCCAGGATGCGTCCCATGTTGTCCACGTAGGCGGTCATGGAGCCCTTCTTTCCCTGGAGCTCCGTCTCCATGGAGTATTCCACGCCGGTGCGCCCCACCGTGTCGTTTAAGGTATAGTCTCCGCCGGTCTCATTGAGCTCCTCCATCCGCTCCTCGGTGATCTTTCCCGTATACCCCACAATGTGGGAGAAATAGATGCTGTCGTTGTAGACGCGGACGTTGCTCTCCTCCACTCCCACGCCGGGGAGGTCGGCGGAATGCTCCAGTATATCTGCCACGGTCTCGTCGCTGACCTGCGTGGCGACCGTGGTCTTTTCGTACTTCTGGTAGGCGATGAAACGCATGGCATAACGGATGTTTATGATGTCGATGGCCATCTGGTCCGTGATCTCCACCAGGTTCCCATCCTCGTCCTTCACCTCATCCAGCTTGTAGCTTTTCATGGCGTGGTCCAAAAGCTTCCTGGCGGTGATGTCCGCGGGATAATCGCCGTCTCTGTCTGTCAGTAAATCCACACTTGTGAGACCGTAATAATCTCTGAGGAAACGCTTTCTGGCCGCCTCCGAGGCGGAGGTAAAGACCACATTTCCGTCAAAATCCAGTCCGATCTCAAAGGATCCCTGCACCGATTCGCCGTGCTTTTTTAGAATTTCGACCATCTCCTTCAGCATAAGGTTCCAGTCATTGTTGTCGCCCAGCGCGCCGATGTCCTGTACGGTCACGTTGTAGGCCAGCTCGTTGCTCGCCAGCACATACCCGTTTCTGTCGTAGATATTACCTCTGGTGCTGTTGGTTTTTAAATCCTTTTTGGTGAGCACCATATATTCATCCAGATAGCTCTGCCCTTCCACGATCTGCAGCTGAAAGAGCCGCACGACCAGGATGGCGAACAGAAGTCCGAACGCCATCGTCAGGGCGAACAGTCTGGAGGTAACCAGTTTTTTAAAAATTCTCTGAGCACTTCCCGTAAGTCGTTAAACAATATTTGTGTCTCTCCTTTTTTCCATCTCCGAAAGCCACCGGTCCAGCTTGAGGAACAGGCGGTACATGCAAAGGGTGACAACGGTGGTAAAAATAATCTCCGGCAGCATGATCTCCTTAAAATAGAACAGAAGGTCAAGCTTCGCCTCAACAGGAACCGGAAGATGTAAATATACATGTTGTAGGCCAGGCTGTTGAAAATACTTAAGATCAGAGGCAGCGTGATGTAGTCCTCGTAGTAGTATTTCGTGCATATGCCGTTTAAATAGCCCATATTGATATAGAAAAGCGTGTAGAAGCCAAAGGGGCCGCTGACAAATAAGTCCATGAGAAGACCGGCCAGCAGACCGTAAAACATCCCCGCCTCCTTCCCGCGGATGAAGCCCTGGGTAAAAATAAGGATCAGAAGCAGGTTGGGGGTCGCGGACAGGAAGTCAAATTTGGGGAACACGCAGGTCTGTATGATAAATGCCGCGATAATCATTATAAGGTTGACCGCTATACGTCGTATCATTCTTCCACATCCCCGGTTTCTTTTACTCTGGTGATGACTAGCACCTCCTTAAGGTCATCAAACTCTGCCACGGGGAGGATGTAGCCGGATTTCGTCATGTTGTTGGAGTCCACGGTCAGATCCGTGGCGTAACCGATCAGGATGCCCGGCAGGAAAATATCGCTGATGTTGGAGGTGACGATCTTGTCCCCCTCCTGGATATCCGCGTCCTTTCGTATGTGGGAAAGGCTTAGGCGCCCTTCCTTAAAGAGCATAAGATCCCCGGTGACGATGCAGTTCTCCCCGGTCCTGGCCGACATGGCGCTCACATTGCTGGAGTCGTCGATGATGGAGCGGACCGTGGCGTAGTTGGCGCCCACGTCGGTGACGATGCCCACCAGGCCGCCGCCGGCCATGACGTTCATGTTCACCTCAATGCCGTCGTCGGAGCCCTTGTCGATGCGGAACACCTGGAACCAGTTGCCGGTGTCCTTGGCGATGACCCTGGCGCCCACCTTCTCGTACTCTAAATACTCCTGGTCCAGCTCGTAGAGCTCCCTGAGGCGCGCCAGCTCAAACTGCTCCTCCTGCAGGCGGTTGTTCTCCTCCATCAGCTCCGCCACGCGGGACTTTAACTCCTCGTTTTCCGCCAGGGCGTCCTTCATGGTGGCCATGTCCTTTAAATTATTGTAGACGCTCTCTCCCACCACGTTGACGCCGGACTGGATGGGGATGAGAAAATAGCCCACGCCGGTCCGCAGAGGGGCCAGGATCCCGTTGTTAAAGGACGTGACTGCGATGAGAAGCAGGCAGAACACGCTGAGCCCCAGTAAAACATATTTGCTGTTCTTCATTCTATATAATTCCCCGTTCTTTGAAACTGAAATAGGTGTTGTCTCCGATGATTATGTGATCCAGAAGCCCGATGCCGATGAGGGCTCCGCCCTGTCTGATCCTGAGCGTTAGGTTCTTGTCCTCCTGGCTGGGCGTGGGATCTCCGCTTGGATGGTTGTGTACGAGCACAACATTGACCGCATGATACCGGAGAGCCTCGATAAAGAGCTCCCTGGGGGCGGCCGCCGTGTGGTTCACGGTGCCGCGGGACATGAGCTGGTCCCGTATCATCCGGTTCTTTGTGTCGAGCATCAGAACGTAGAGCTCCTCGTGCTCCGCATGCCTTAAATGCTCCATATAATATCCGGCGATCTCCTCCGGCTGGAAAAAAGCAGGCTTTTCCTGCACGGCCGCGGTCCGCCAGATGCGGCGCGACAGCTCTCCGATGCACTGCAGCTGGATCGCCTTCACCTTGCCGATGCCTTTAATCTCCATGAGCTCCGGCAGCGTAAGATGCAAAAGCCCTAAAATACCCTGCGGATAGTTTAAGGCCAAGATTCTGCGGGCAAGCGCGAGGGAGCTCTCCCCCTTTGCCCCTGTGCGTATGATGATCGACAGAAGCTCCGCGTCCGTCAATCCCTCCGGTCCCACGGCGAGGCAGCGCTCGTAAGGCCTGTCCTCTGCCGGAAGTTCCTTCATTGTCAGTTTGTCCATATAAATCCCCTTTCAGTCGCTCTCCAAGTGCTCTCCTGCAAGGGTGATTCCTTATCGGTGTTTTCGTTACAGCCAGCGGAAGGTGATGATGGCGATGATCATGCCGATGATGCTGGCCATGGTGATCTTAATGGAAAGGCCGAACGTGATCACCAGGATCCCCAGGTTCAGCACGATGGGATCCTTAAGGCCGAAGGCTTCGCCGAAATTCAGCCAGCTGAGCCACGAGATCCCCTCCGCCAGTGATCCTATGAATCCTCCCAAAACGACTCCTGCCAGCAAAAGCAGCAGTAAAACCCAGAAATTCTTCGTTCTTCTCATACGTTCAACACTTCCATTCAATTCAGTTTATTGTAGCATAACTTTTTCCGCATGTATAGATTTTCAACTCTTAATTTTTTATAACCGTAAGCCCTTGTTCGACGAGTTTCTGCAAGGACATCAAAACTCCGAGCTTTGCGTGGTACCAGGTGAGCCCGCCCTGGAAGTACACCGCGTAGGGGGGCTTGATGGGGCCGTCGGCGGAGAGCTCGATGGAGGAGCCCTGCACGAACGCGCCGGCGGCCATGATGACCGGGGCGTCGTAGCCCGGCATATCCCAGGGTTCCGGGGTCACAAAGCTGTCCACCGGGGCCGCCGCCTGGATGCCCTGGCAGAAGGCGATGACGCCCTCCGGCGTTCCGAAGGTCACGGCCTGGATGATGTCGTGGCGGGACTCGGTACCATCCGGCACCACGGGAAAGCCCAGGTTTTCATAGATATTCGCCGCAAAGATGGCGCCCTTTAACGCGCCGGCCACCACGGTGGGAGCCAGGAAAAAGCCCTGGAACAGGGACTGGGTCACGCCCAGCGTCGCGCCCACCTCTTTCCCCAGGCCGGGGGCCGTCAGACGGTAGGCCGCACGGTCCACGCACTCCTTTTTGCCGACGATGTAGCCGCCGATGGGGGCCAGGCCGCCGCCGGGGTTCTTGATGAGGGAGCCGACGATCATGTCTGCGCCCACATCCAGGGGCTCCACGGTCTCCACAAACTCGCCGTAGCAGTTGTCCACCATGCAGATGACCTCCGGCTTTATCTCCTTTATAAAACGAATCAGCTCGCCGATCCGCTCCACCGACAGCGTCGGGCGGGTGGCGTACCCCTTGGAGCGCTGGATCGTCACCAGCTTCGTCTTTTCGTTTAAGGCCCTGCGGATGCCGTCAAAATCGAAGGAGCCGTCGGGGAGCAGATCCACCTGGCGGTAGCTGACGCCGTACTCTTTCAGGGAGCCGACGGACTCGCGGATGCCGATAACCTCCTCCAGCGTGTCGTAGGGCTTTCCCACCGGGGAGAGAAGCTCATCCCCCGGGCGCAGATTGCCGGATAAAGCCACACAGAGCGCGTGGGTGCCGCTGGTGAGCTGCGGGCGGACCAGGGCAGCCTCGCCGTGGAAGGCGCTGGCGTAGACGCTCTCCAGCGTGTCGCGTCCCAGGTCGTTGTAGCCGTAGCCCGTGGTGGCCGCAAAGTGGATGTCGCTGACGCGGTTCTCCTGCATGGCCTTTATGACCTTCATCTGGTTGTACTCCGCCACCTGGTCGATGGCCTCAAAACGTTCTTTTAAGGAAGCAAGGATCCGCTCTCCGTAGGCGTAAACCTGGTCGCTCACTCCCAGCTCCCGGTAGATATTTTCCACTGTCATGTCTAAAACTCCATTTCAAATTTATTTTTAACGTCCGAGAGAATCTTCTCCAGGACCTTTGTGCGGTCATTATTGTAGTCCGGCAGGTTCAGCCAGGTGACATCCCGCTCCCGCTTAAACCAGGTGAGCTGGCGCTTGGCAAAATGCCGGGTGTCCCGTTTTAAGATGTAAATTGCCTCCTCCAGGGAGATTTCCCCGTCCAGGAAGCGCAGGATTTCCTTGTAGCCCAGGCCCTGCATGGACACCATGCCCTGGTGGCAGCCGGACGCCTTCAGGGCGCGCACCTCGTCCACCAGCCCCTCCTCAAGCATCTGGTCCACGCGGCGGTCGATGCGCGCGTAGAGCTCGGCCCGCTCGGTGGTCAGCACGTAGTAGAGGAAATTGTAGGGGGACTCTTTCTCCCGTTCCGTCTGGTTGTGCAGGGAAATGGGCCCGCCGGTCTGGCGGTAAAACTCGATGGCCCGGATGACCCGCTTTATATTGTTCTCGTGAATGGCCTCGGCGGATGCCGGGTCGATTTCCTCAAGCATCTGGTGGAGGAAATGGGGCCCTTTCTCAGCCGCCAGCCTCTCTAACTCCTCCCGGATCGCGGTTTTCCCGTCGTTTTCCGTGAAGTCGATGTCGTAGAGGAGGGCCTGGATGTAAAATCCTGTCCCGCCGGTGACAATGGGGATGTGCCGCGTCCGGCGATCTCTGAGACTGCCTCCGCGGCCAGCTCCTTGAAACGCGCCACGTGAAAGGCTTCCTCCGGCTCCAGAATGTCGATCAGATGATGGGGGACGCCCTCCATCTCCTCCGCCCGTATCTTGGCCGAGCCTATGTCCATGCGCCGGTAGACCTGCATGAGTCGGCGCTGATGATCTCCCCTCCCACGGCCTTCGCCAGCCGGATGGAGAGGTCGGTTTTTCCCACGGCCGTGGGGCCGGTCAGAATGATGAGTGGCTGTCTCATAAAACCTCCTAGACGATGCGCTTGAATTTCTTTTCCAGCTCCCGTTTGCTCATGGAAATGATGGTGGGCCGCCCGTGGGGGCAGGCGTAGGGGTTCTCCAGATCCAGAAGCTGATCGATCAGATGGTTGGCCTCCGCCTCCGACAGGCGGTGATTGCCCTTCACCGCCGCCTTGCAGGACATGGAGGCGATGCGCTCATAGATGATATCCGGGTTTCTGTCCGTGAACTGTTCGTCGGACAGATCGTCGATCATCTCCATCAGAAGCTCCTTCTTCGCGATGGAAACAGGTTGGCCGGCACGCCGCGCACGGCGTACTCTCTCCCGCCGAAATGCTCCAGCTCAAAGCCGATCGCCCGGAAATGGTCGATGTACCTAAGGAGCAGGACCTCCTCGCTGCGGGAGAGGCTTAAGATGATGGGCGGATTTAAAAGCTGGGAGGTGTACTCCCTGGATTTTAAAGTAGCCATGGTCTTCTCGTAGAGCACCTTCTCGTGGGCTGCGTGCTGGTCGATGATGTAGAGCTGGTCCTGGTACTCGATGAGCCAGTAGGTGTCGAACAGCTGGCCGATGAGCCGGTGGGACGCGCGGGCCTTCGGCGTCAGAAGCTTCTCCTCAAACATGGTCATCTGCTCCGGCGCTGGCGTACCCGCAGCGGGCGGTGTCTCCGGGGCGGCGTCTGCCGGGAGCGGAATCTTGTCTGCGGCTTTCGGGATGCCGGCCGCGGCATCTGAAGCTTTGGCTGCCTTGTCAGTCCCGGAAGCAGGAGCCGCAGGCAAAGGCACTCCGTCTGCCGGCACATTCCGCGCAGGTGCTGCTCGCCCGCCGAACTGTCCCGACTTGTCGATGGCAGTGATGCCGTTTCGTTCACCGGCTCCCGCACCGCTTCCGGCCGCATCTCTCTGCGCCGGCGCCCCGTAGGGAGCCGCAGGCTGGGCCACGCGCTCCGCGGCGCGGTTCACCTCGAAAGGCTCCGGCTCCCGGATGCGGACAGGCTTCAGCTGCGGGATATTTTTCTCCGCCTGCTTCTCTCCCAGCTCCACCTCGGGGATCAGCTCCTTATGGGACAGGGCCGCAGAGATGGCGTGAAAGACCGTCTTGTAGATCAGCTCCTGGTCCTTGAACCGCAGCTCCATCTTCGTGGGGTGCACGTTCACGTCCAGGAAACCGGGGTCGATGGTGAAATGCAGCAGCGTGAACGGGTATTTATGCTGCATCATGAACGGCTTGTAGGCCTCCTCGATGGCCTTCGCGATCAGGCCGCTCTTTATATATCTTCCGTTAATGTAGTAATTTTCATAGTTGCGGTTGCTCCTGGCGATCACCGGCTTTCCGATGAAGCCGCTTATGCACACCGGCGGCGCGCCGGTTTCCAGGGGAATCAGATTGGCGGTGATCTCCCGGCCAAACACGGTGTAGATCACGTCCTTTAAGTTGCTGTTTCCCGAGGTGTGGAGCTTATTCTGGTTGTTCTGGATCAGGCGGATGGAGATGTCCGGCCGGGAGAGGGCCATCTTCTCCACCAGCTCCGCCACGTGTGCGCCCTCAGTCTGGGGCGTCTTTAAAAACTTCCGTCTGGCCGGGGTGTTGTAAAAAAGATTCCTGGAAATGAACGTGGTGCCTCCGGGGCGCCCACCTCCTCCAGGGACTTTTCCTGCCCGCCCTCGATCTGATAGCGGGCGCCGGTCAGACTCCCTGCGGTCTGGGTGATGACCTCCACCTGGGACACCGCCGCGATGCTGGAAAGCGCCTCGCCGCGAAAGCCCAGGGAGGAAATGGTCATCAGATCCTCCACCGATTTGATCTTGCTGGTGGAGTGTCTTAAAAACGCCAGCGGAAGCTCCTCCTTTGCGATTCCGCAGCCGTTGTCGGTAACCCGGATGAAGGCGATGCCCCCGTCCTTGATTTCCACGGTGACAGCGGTGGCTCTGGCGTCGATGGCATTTTCCAGAAGCTCCTTCACCACTGAGGCGGGGCGCTCGATGACCTCGCCGGCGGCAATCTTATTTATGGTATTCTGATCAAGCACAGTGATGTTCGGCATTTGCTCTCAATCCTCTTTTCTTCCCTACCACCTGTTTTTCAGCTTGTTCTGCAGCCGGTACAGCGTGTTCAGCGCGTCGATGGGCGTCATGGTGGACAGCTCCAGCTCCTTTAATTCCTTCACGATGTCGTCGTCCTTCACGGTGTCGAAGATGGACATCTGAAGCATGTCCACCTCATCCGGTCTGGGGACGGATCTGCGCTGGGGCTGGCTGTTTGCGCTGTTTTCCGCAATCTCGCGGGCCCGCACGGTGATGTCCGCGTGGCTTAACTCCTCCACCAGCTCCTTGGCCCGCTCGATGACGCTGTCCGGAACCCCGGCCAGCTTGGCCACCTGGATGCCGTAGCTCTTATCTGCGCCGCCCTTCACAATCTTCCGCAGGAACACGATGTCGTCGCCCTGCTCCTTCACGGCGATGCAGTAGTTGTTGACGCCGCTCATGGTGCCCTCCAGCTCCGTCAGCTCGTGGTAGTGGGTGGCAAAGAGGGTCTTCGCGCCCAGGAGCTTGGTGTTACTGATGTGCTCGATGACCGCCCAGGCGATGCTTAAACCGTCAAAGGTGCTGGTTCCGCGGCCGATCTCGTCCAGGATCAGCAGGCTGTTGCGGGTGGCGTTTCTCAAAATGTTGGCCACCTCGGTCATCTCCACCATGAAGGTGCTCTGGCCGGAGGCCAGGTCGTCGGAGGCGCCCACGCGGGTGAAAATGCGGTCGCAGATGCCGATGTTGGCCTCCCCTGCGGGCACAAAGCTTCCGATCTGCGCCATCAGCGTGATGAGGCCGTCTGCCGCATGTAGGTGGATTTTCCCGCCATGTTGGGGCCGGTGATCACGGAAATCCGGTTCTTCCCATTGTCTAAATACGTATCGTTGGCCACGAACAGATCGTCGCGCATCATCTTCTCCACCACCGGATGGCGGCCGTTCTTAATCTGGATGACGCCCTTCTCGTTGATCTGCGGCTTTATGTAGTTGTTTCTCGTCGCCACCGAGGACAGGGAGGCGAACACGTCCAGACGGGCCACGGCCTTGGCCGTGCGCTGGATCCGCTCCACTTCCCCGGCGATCTGGTCCCGCACCTGGCAGAACAGGTCATATTCCAGAGAGAACAGCCGGTCCTCCGCGCCCAGAATGATGTCCTCCAGCTCCTTAAGCCGGTCGGTGGTGTAGCGCTCCGCGTTGGCCAGGGTCTGCTTGCGCACGAAGTAGTCGGGCACCAGATCCTTGAAGGAGTTGGTCACCTCGAAATAGTAGCCGAACACCTTGTTGAACTTGATTCTCAAGTTTTTGATGCCCGTCTTTTCCTTTTCCTCCTGCTCCAGCTCTGCAAGCCAGGTCTTTCCCTCGGTCTTGGCGTGGCGGAGCTTATCGGCCTCCTCGTCGAAGCCGTCGCGGATGATGCCGCCGTCCCGCACGGACACCGGCGGATCCGGCTCGATGGCCCGCTCGATCAGATCTGCCAGGTCCGAAAGCCCGTCCATCTCCCGGTTCGTAGTCTTTAGAAGCTCCGCGGAGAAATCGTCTAACAGGCGCTTGATGTGCGGCAGCATCTCGATGGAATTTTTAAACGAGATGAGATCCCGCGGGTTTGCCGTCTTGTAGCTGATGCGGCCCATGAGCCGCTCCAGGTCGTAGATGGGATTTAAATACTCACAGATCTCCTCCCGGGAGATAAAGTTCATATTCAGCTCCTCCACCGCGTCCTGGCGTTCCAGGATGGCCGCCCGGTCGATGAGCGGCTGCTCGATCCAGCTTCGGAGCATCCGCGCGCCCATGGCGGTCCTGGTGCGGTCCAGCACCCACAGGAGGGATCCCCTCTTCTGCTTTTCCCTGAGCGTCTCCACCAGCTCCAGGTTCCGCCTGGTGGAGGTGTCAAGCATCATGTACTGTCCCGTGGTGTAGGGGCGGATGGCCGTCATGTGGGCCAGGGAGGTCTTCTGCGTCTCATAGAGGTACTGGAGCACGGCCCCGGCTGCGATGGTTCCCGCCTCGTAGTCGGCAAGCCCCAGACCCTCCAGCGTATTCACGTGAAAATGCTCCCGCAGAAGCTTGCGGCAGTATTCGTCAGAGAAAAACCGGCTGTCCAGGGAGGAGACTGTCAGATGCAGCCGTTCCTTCATTTCCTCCAAGTCCACGCCGGACATGTAAAACGCCTCGTTGCAGATGAGCTCCGAGGGCGCGTATTTATAGATCTCGTCAATCAGAGCCCGCTCGCTCTTCACCTCCGTGACCAGATAATCGCCAGTGCTTATGTCGGCGGCGGATATGCCAAACACACCGTCCATGTAGACGATGCCCATCAGATAGTTGTTTTAGAGTCCTCCAGCGACTGGCCGCTTAACAGGGTGCCCGGCGTCACCACACGGATGACCTCGCGCTTCACAAGCCCCTTGGCCTGCTTCGGGTCCTCCATCTGCTCGGCGATGGCCACCTTGTAGCCCTGCTGCACCAGACGGCTCAAGTAGTTGTCCACCGCGTGATAGGGGACGCCGCACATGGGAGCCCTCTCTTCCAGGCCGCACTCCTTCCCCGTCAGCGTAATCTCAAGGGCCTTGGACGCCGTCAGGGCATCCTCGAAAAACATCTCGTAAAAATCACCTAACCGGTAAAATAAAATGCAGTCCGGGTACTGCTTTTTTGTCTCCAGATACTGTGTCATCATCGGTGATAACTGAGTCACTGCTGTACCTCACTTCTATAAAAATTCGTAATCTGTCAAAAACGTTTACATTGTATCATACCAAAATTTGGGCCGGAACGCAAGAAAAAAAGCTCCCCGGCGGCTCGCGAAAAGCCTTCGGGGAGCGGTGTATCTTACCGGTTTACGTTGGGGTCTGTGGGATCCCAGGTCTGATCCAGAGGAATCGGCACCAGATCCGGCTTGTAGAACGGGGAGGGAGTCACGGCGTCCTCGTAGACGACGCACTCGGTTCCGATCTTACAGTTGTCGTAGACCCATTTTGCGTTCTCGCAGGTCAGACGGATGCAGCCGAGGGAACGGCTCACGCCCAGGCCGTTGTAGCCCACGGTGAGAAGATCCATCTCGTTGGGAGACGCGTAGGTGATGGAGTGGAACAGAAAGCCCTGTCCCGCCGTCAGTCTGGTGGCGTACTGGGTGTAGGTGTCGTTCACCATCAGTCTCCAGCGGTATTTCTCCGGCGTGTAGAAGGTGCCCAGCGGCGTGTCGTCGCCCACGGAGGTCAGCATGGCCTTCACCGGGATGATGTAGCCGTTGTCTCCGTCCTTGGCGTAGACCGTCAGACAGTTGAGCGCCTTGTTGACGCGCAGCTGGTAGCTGGGCTGGATGCCGAGAACAGGATCCAGATCCTGGACCAGGACGCCCTGGGGACCGAAGTAGAACTTGAGTCCGTCGATGTACTGCCAGCCGGTCACTGCCGCGCCGTTCTGGAAGTAGAAGCGGGCGCCGTCGTAATCCAGCCATCCGCTGTAGGGAGTGCCGTCCTCAAAGAAGTAGGTGGTTCCCTCGTCGGAGATATTGATGCGGCTGGTGTCGGGGGTTATGTATCTTGCCATGGTGCCTGTCGGGCCCTGGCTTCCCTTGGGAACCAGCTTTACCTCCACGTCGGTGATGGGGTAGCCGTAGCCTTTGCTGCCGGCCCACTGGCCGTTCATGGCGTAGCCATTTTACCGAAGCCCTCGACAGTACAGGAATAGTACACGTCGTAGAGTCTGCCGGCCTCGCCGGTGAGCTGCACCTGCAGCGCCTCGATGTAGGTGGAGTCCTCGGTGCCGCCGTTGGGAGCGCCGTCGGCGGTGTAGCGAAGCTCAACGCCGTGGTTTACAAAGGTTTTGTAGGCGATGGTGCCGGGAACGTTGTTGAGCGTCATGCTCACGTTGATCTTCTTGTTTCCAGGGCCGTTCTCGTAGGAAACGGTGACGCCGGGAGCCGTGGAAGCCTCCTGCGTCTGGGTCTGCTCAGACGTCTGGTTCTCCTGCCCGGAGCCGGAGGGCTGACTGCTCTCTCCTGCGCCCTCATCGGTGCCGGGGCCGTCCTGGGACGGGCCACTCACGCCGGAATCGCCGCCCTGGGCCTCCACGTGTCCGGGACCGGAATCCACGTAAAATGCGTATGCTGTCTGGCAGTTTGCACCCGCCAGTGCCGCCGCCATCATCACGGCGGCCAGCCTGTTAAGCTTTCTCATTATCATTACCTCCTTGGTTTTCTTTTTTTACTAATGTACCCATATAATAAAATCCTCTGGATTCGTCCAGGTGCACATCCACGAGTGTTCCGAGAAGCTCCGGGCCTCCCTCGAAATGCACGACGGTGTTGTTGCCCAGGCGCCCGGTGAGAAACCCTTCGGCGTGGTCGTTTACTTCCTCCGCCAGGACCTCCTGCACCGTGCCCGTGTCCCTGCCGCACACCTCGGCGGAGATGGCCTGCACCTCCTCCAGAAGCCGGTCGAAGCGCCGCTTCACCACGTCCTCCGGAACCTGGTTCTCCATGGACGCCGCCGGCGTCCCGGTCCGTCTGGAATAGATGAAAGTGAACGCGCTGTCGTACCGCACCTTTCTCACCACGTCCATGGTCTCCTCGAAGTCCTCTTCGGTCTCCCCGGGGAAGCCCACGATGATGTCCGTGGTCAGAGAAATATCGGGAATGGCTGTCTTTATCTTATCCACCAGCGAAAGATACTGCTCCTTCGTATACCTGCGGTTCATCTCCTTTAAAATCCGGCTGCTCCCGGACTGCAGGGGAAGATGCAGGTGGCGGCAGATTTTCTTTGAATCTCTCATCACCTCAATGAGCTCGTCCGACAGATCCTTGGGGTGGGAGGTCATAAAGCGGATGCGCCGAAGGCCCTCGATTTTCTCCACCCGCCTTAAAAGCCCGGCGAAGGTGATGGGGGTTTCAAGCGTCTTTCCGTAGGAATTGACATTCTGTCCCAGGAGCATGACCTCGATGACGCCGTCGGCCACCAGGCTCTCGATCTCCTTTATAATCTCCTCCGATTCCCGGCTCCGCTCCCGCCCCCGCACGTAGGGGACGATGCAGTAGCTGCAGAAGTTATTGCAGCCGAACATGATGTTGACGCCGGATTTGAACGGGTACTTCCGGTCCGTGGGAAGGTCCTCCACGATCTGGTCCGTGCCCTTCCACACGTCCACCACCATGCCCTTTTTACTCAGCCGGTCGAAGATCAGCTCCGCCAGCTTGAAAATGTTGTGGGTCCCGAAGATAACGTCCACGAAGCGGTAGCTCTTTCGTATCTTCTCCACCACCTGCTCCTCCTGCATCATGCAGCCGCAGAGGGCGATCATCATGGACGGGTGCTTCTTTTTCTGGCTGTTTAAATAGCCCAGACGCCCGTAAACCTTCAGATTGGCGTTCTCCCGGACCGTGCATGTGTTGTAGAGCACGAAGTCCGCGTCCTCGGAGGGAGCCTCCAGAAATCCGCACTCCTCCAGAATGCCCTGGAGCTTCTCGGAGTCCCTGGCGTTCATCTGACAGCCGAAGGTGGTGATGCAGAAGGTTCCAAAGCTCCCGCTCTCAAGCAGCCGGTCAAGCTGCTCCTGTCCGTATCGCTTAAGCGCCTCCCCCGAGGCCACGTCCGCCTCGAACCGGGCTCTTAAAATCTCGCGGACCTTCTGTATAAAGTAATACTGGCGCTCCGGCTCGGCGGCCGGGGCGTTCTTTTTTATGGTTTCAGCGTCTGACAGCTGGAAACTGGTCTCTTTGGTCATTCAAATATCTCCTCTTGCGGCCAAAATCTTTGGCTATTATAGCACAAAACCCAGGGAATGCAAACTAAAACTTACCATTTGGCTAATATTGGAGATCCCCCTGCACATCAAATCCCACGGCCCGCAGCATGGTTTTCTGGCTGTGGCTGTAGATGAGGAAATTGACGCCGTCGGAGGTTTTGCTCTGGTCGGAGCGGTCCATGATGAGCTCCGCGTGGGGAATGAGCGCCCCGTTTTCGTCTCTCCGGGCCGTTCCCCGCAGCACCAGGTCGTCGTGATCCAGCTGCTCCGTCCAGAGGTAGGACAGGGAACCCTGGGAGGCAAACTGCCACTCTCCCGGACGCCGCCACACGAAGCTGCCTCCGGCCTCGTAGGCTCCCGGCTCATGCCGAACCGCTCCAGGGCGGGGAAAAATGCGGAGTCTCCCTGGCGGTACTCCCCCTGCAGGCTGATGGCCACCGTGTAGTCGCCGTCCGTCAGGGCCGCCAGAAGCCCGTCCAGCGTGGAGGCCGTCAGCACGTGCCGGTCGGCCTGCAGGGCCCGGTCGGTTTTTATATTCTCCTCCCACAAAGCCCGGCCTGTGTGCCGCGCAGGTCGTCAAGGCCGAAGGTGCCGGAAAGCCACCGGGCCAGGCTGGCGGAAAATTTCTCCTGCCCGCTCACGTTTAAGTGCATGTCGTCGCAGAAGTCCGCCGGGGTGAGTCCGCACGCCTCATAGGCCTCCGGGCGGTTCCCCTCGAAGATGGGGACGCCATGTTCCTCTGCCCACTCTCTCACCCACTGGTCTTCGCCTCGTTCTCCTCAGAGCTGTAGCAGGGCATGTCTAAAAGCGCCAGCGTCACGCCACGCTCCCCCGCCAGCGCCAGAATGTCCTCCAGATAGGCGGCCTCCCGTTCGCCGACGGGCTCCGCCTCCGGAAGAAATTCCTCCGGCAGCGCACCGAAGTCCGACTGCACCTCCGCGCGGTAGCTGCACCCCCAGCACGTAGTATTCCCGGCGGGAATCGTTGCGGGTGATCTCCTTCCAGCGGTTGTGATACCGGAAAAACGGGATCATATACACCGGCTCCTCGCCGATGATATCCCGGTACATCTCAAAACGGATCCCCAGGTCCGCAATCACCGGCAGGCTGTAGAGCTTATTGCTGATGGTCAGAAAATCGTCGGGACGGATGAGGCTCTCCATGTCCAGCACCGCCACTTCGGGGCTTCGCCGGTCCAGCACATCCTTCATCACATAGTAGGTGGTGCCGATGTACTGCCCCACGCCGCAGAAATTGTAGGCGGGGATCCCGGCCTCGTCCCAGAGCATCAGCGGGTTGACCCCGTTGGCCCCCTGGCTGGTGCCGAAGAACAGAACCTGCGCCCCGTCAGCCTTTTTCGTGTCCGTCCGGTCAAAGGAGCGCACGTTGGTATTTAAAATATGTCCGGCGGTCACGCCGATCCCTGTGACAAGCACCAGAAACGCGAGGATCTTCGCCGCCTGGCGGAAAAATGTCCCTGTTTTCAATCGTCTTCCTCCTGCCTAAAACTGGAAATACAGAAACTGGATCTGGGTCACATCGATGCCGTACACGCCGAAGATCAGCGTAGCGAACAGAAGCGTAAGCAGCACCGTCCACCTGAACCACAGGCACTGCTCCTCCAGAAAGCCGTCCAGCCGGAGCTTTAACCGGTACCGCACCAGATCCGTGAGAAACAGGCAGAAAAGCCCGAACAAAAGCACCGCCGTGTCCCCCCGGTCCATACCCCAGATATACCAGGAGCCGTCCATGAAGGACCACCAGTCCACCTGCGTCACGATGCGGCGCAGATATCTGACCGCGTCCCCCAGGGTCTCCGCCCGGAAAAACACCCAGGCGATATCCGTCAGAATAAACGTTACGAGAATCTGTCCCAGCCGGTAGCTGAAGCTCTCTGTCTTCACGGCAAACCTGCGGTTGAAGCTTTCCTTGAAAGGCCCTGTCCACGCGCCGACAAGCTGGTAGAACCCGTGGATAAAGCCCCAGGCCACGTAGTTCCAGCTGGCCCCGTGCCAGAGGCCGCTGACTAAAAACGTCACCATCAGATTGAACTTCTGCCTAAGCTTCGGGCACCGGTTTCCGCCCATGGGAATGTAGAGGTAGTCCCTGAACCAGGTGCTTAAGGAAATATGCCACCGTCTCCAGAAATCCTTAATGCTCACCGCAAAATAAGGCGTATTGAAGTTCTCCATCAGCGTAAAGCCCATGACCTGGGCCGCGCCGATGGCGATGGTGGAGTAGCTGGCAAAATCACAGTAAATCTGAAACGCGAAGCCCACCGCCGCCGCGACGAGGGCTGTGGACTGGTAGAGATAATACTCCCCGAAGATCCGGTCCACCATGACGGCCAGCCGGTCGGCGATGACCATTTTGAGGAAAATCCCCAGAGCATGATGGTGAGCCCGTTCGTGATGCGGCGGTAATCCAGCTTCACGGTCTGCGGGACGGTATTGAGCTGTTTTAAAAGGTTTCCCGAGCGCTCGATGGGGCCCGCCACCAGCTGCGGGAAGAAGGATACGAACAGAGCGTAGTTGAACACATTCCGCTCCGCCTGCACGTCCCCGCGGTACACGTCCACGGTGTAGCTTAAGGCCTGGAACGTATAGAAGGAAATGCCCACCGGCAGAATCACGTCGAAGGGCTTTTCCACCGCCTGGATGCCGAAGACGCCCAGGGCGGCGTTCACATTGTCCAGCAGGAAATCGAAGTATTTAAATCCGATCAGAATGCCGATGTTGATGATGAAGCTGGCGGCGACCACCAGCTTTCTCCTCCCCGCAGGTGCATCCGGCCCCAGGCCGCCAGCGCCAGACCGCTTACATAGGTCACCAGGGTGGAGAAGGCCATTAAAAGGGCGTATCTGGGGTTCCAGCTCATGTAGAAATAGTAGCTGGCCACCAGAAGCCAGTACCGCCTGGCGCCGCCCTGCCACAGGGAAGCCGGGAGCAGGAAGTAGACGGCCAGGACGGCGGGGAAAAATATCAAAAAGCTCATGGAGTTGAATAGCATAGCTGTTCCTCGCGTTTTTTGTCAAAAGTCTTAGGATATTATAAAGCTTTGAGGGGGAGGCGTCAAGGAAGAAAGGGTTACGGGATGTTTACGAAAGGTTTACGGAAATGGATTCGCACAGGGCGGGGGCATGGGGAGACACGAAGAAGCTGACTGCTCCGGGAGACCCGATGGGTAGAACCAGGACGCGCGGGACGGTTCGCACTCGGGGACCGGGAACATTCGACCAAAATTTTTTGATAAAATTTTGATCTCAAGGTTCCCTTTGCGTTTGGCGTTGTGCGCCAAACACAACCCCGGCGCTCTCCATCCCGCCCGCCCAGGTTCTACCGAATCGGGCCTCTAGTCGCTGTCAGCTTCTTCGTGTCTCCCCATGCTTCGCGGGCCGATTTTGAAAGTTTCAAATATTATTTTAGAATCTCCTCTTTTCTCGCCAAAATCGCCTCCACGGCGGCGCAGGCGGGGCAGTCGCAGTATTTTGCTCCGGCGGCTTTGATCTCCTCGGCGTGGGATTTTACTTCTTTGGCCTTCTCCTCGCCGAAGACTTTGGCGCCGGCCTCGGTGCCGGCGAAGGCGATGAGCTGGTCGATGGGCATGATGTCGGCCTCCAGCTCGGCGATGTACTTCGCGGTCTCGGCGGCTTCGCCCTCGGTGTCCACGGCGGCCAGCCAGCGCTCGGCGGCCTCCTTTGTCTCCGGGCTGCATGAAAATGCAGCGATGAGTTCATTGGTCTTTTCGATGACGTAGTCTTTTACATTCTGATCCATAAAAATACCTCCGTTCTGTGGTTTTTAACCTATGGCTATCTTACCACAGAACGGAGGCAGATTCAACTCTCATGAGGATGACGGCATCCGCGCGCGCGGTACTCACGGGGCAGGGCCGTCGCTGTGCACGGATGGCTCCTGGGCGAACTCCAGATGCTCGCCGTCGGAAAATACCGCGATGGTTCCCTGCGTGTCGGTGCGGTAGAGCGCCGCGCCCAGATCCTCGATCCGTTCCAGGGTCTCCCTGTGGGGATGGCCGTAGGAATTGTCGTACCCGCAGCTTATGACCACGGCCTCCGGGTTGGTTTCGCGCAGGAACCGGTAGGAGGAGGCGTTGCTGCTGCCGTGATGCCCCAGCTTGAGGACGTCGCAGGCAAGCTCCGCCCCGCTCTCCAGAATCTCGTGCTCCTCCTCCCACTCCGCGTCGCCGGAGAACACAAAGGAGGTGTCGCCGTAATCCAGGCGGAAGGCGACGGAATTGTTGTTGGGGTTTTCCTCGTCGTAGGAGACCGGGCCTAAAAAGGTGATCCCGGCCTCTCCCACCTGCATGGTATCGCCCGGATCCGGTCGGTCTGCGGAATGCCGGCCCGCGCCTCGGTATCCGTGAGCTCCCGGCAGATGGAATTGCGGTCGTAGTCCAGACTCTCCCGGTAAACCATGTCCACAGGGATACTCTCAAGCACTTTTGCCCCGCCGCCCATGTGATCCTCGTGAGGATGGGTGAAGATGACGGCTTCCAGGGAGTCCACCCCGTAGTCATAAAGCGCCTGCACCAGGTACTCCCCATCCCCCTCGTTTCCCGCGTCCACGAGAATGCTCTCGCCGCCGCAGGTGATGAGAATGCTGTCGGCCTGCCCCACGTCCAGAAAGCGCACCGCCAGCCCCGGCGCTTCGATGTGCTCGCCGGAGAGCGTCTTGGGGCTGCGGTCCCTCAGCGTGCCCGCCGAAAATGCGCCGGCGGCCAGCACGAGAATGGCCGTTATCAGCTTTATAACGGCCCGCGTCTCCCTCTTTGTCATTTTTTTGTTTTTCCGTTTCGTCGTTCTATACGGTCTTTTGTATGTCATTTCTGTCGTTCCTCATTTCATGGCAGTCGTACACCTGCTCCGGCGTCGCCACCAGATCCATGCTGATGTCAAAGGGCTCCGTTTTCATATGCTCCAGGATCTGAAACCCATATCCCAGCCCGACGGTAAAATGCTCCGGCTCCCGCGCCAGAAACCGGTCGTAGAATCCGCCGCCGTATCCCAGACGGCCTCCGTCCGGCGAAAAGGCGACGCCGGGAACCAGCATCACGGCCTTCACCTCGTCCGCCCGCACACAGCCTGCGCGCGGCTCCGGGATCCCGTAGGCCCCCGGCTCCAGGTCCTCGGAGCGCTCCACATAGAAAAAGGACATCTCCCGCCCCTCCACCCGCGGCAGCGCCGCGCGGATCCCTGCGGACAGGAAATACTCCAGCAGTCCCCATGTGTCCGCCTCCCCGCGCACGCTGGCGTAGAGATAGACGGTGCGGGCGTCCGCGATCCAGGGAAATGCCAGGACGCGGGCAGCGAGCATTTCATTCATCCCGCGCGCCCGGTCCGCCGGGAGCTCCCGCCGCATGGCCAGGATGCGTCTCCGGGCGTCAGCTTTCCAGTTTTCCCACATTGCCGTACTTCTTTCCCAGGTCGGTGATGGTGCCGTCCTTCTCCTGGATGGAAATGTTATTTAAGCTGCTTCTCATATTCCGGCGGATGGCTCGATGTACTCTTTTCTCAGCTTCGCCTGCTCCGCCTTCTCCTCCTCGGTGAGCCCCACCGATTTGGATTTGTGGTAGAGTGTGTTGATGCGGTCGATCTTTTCCTGATCCATAGCTATTTCTCCTTTATATAAATATCCGATTAATATCCGGGCCTGTACCGCTTTGCGATGGCCTCGGCAATTTTCAGTCCGTCCATGGCCGCGGAGGTGATGCCTCCCGCGTAGCCCGCGCCCTCGCCGCAGGGATACAGCCTTTCACAGAGCTCTCCAGGCTCTCGCCGCGGACGATGCGAAGCGGCGACGAGGTGCGGCTCTCCACGCCGGCCAAGAGCGCGTCCGGGCGGCCAAAGCCCGGAATCATCCGGTCAAACCGCTCCACGCCCTCGATGAGCGTCCGGCTAAGCTCCTCCGGGAGCACCTCTCTCAAATTCCCGAACTGCCAGCCGCCCTTAAACTGGGGGTTCACATCGCCGGGCTGACGGCTCTCTCTGTTTTCCTTAAAATCGCAAAAGAGCTGCACCGGGATCCGGCCTCCGCCGGCCTTAAAGGCCAGCTCCTCCAGCCTCCGCTGAAAGGCGATCCCGGCCAAGGGGGAGTCTCCAACGAAATCCTCCGGCGTCACGGTGACGATAAGTGCGCTGTTGGCGTTCTCCCCGTCCCTGGCGTGGTTGCTCATGCCGTTGACCGCCAGGCGGCCGTCCTCCGACGACGCGTTGACCACGTAGCCGCCGGGGCACATACAGAACGAGTAGACGCCCCGCCCCGTGGATGCCTGGTGTGTCACCTTGTAGCTGGCAGCCCCCAGAAGGGGATGCTCCTCCCGGCCGTACTGGCTCTTATTGATCATGGTCTGCGGGTGCTGGATTCTAAGTCCCACCGCAAACGCCTTCTGTTCCATCCATATATTTCTCGCAAGCAGCGTCTCAAAGGTATCCCTGGCGCTGTGGCCCACGGCCAGCACCACGGCCTCCGCTTCCATCTGCTCCGTCCCGCCGGCCACAAGCCCGGTGATCCGCCCCTGCTCCATGATAAAGTCCGTGACCTGGGTGTTGAAACGCACCTCGCCGCCCAGCGCCAGAATCTCCTCCCGGATGCAGGCGACCACCTGGGACAGACGGTCCGTCCCGATGTGGGGCTTCTGCTGGTACAGAATCTCACTGTCCGCCCCTGCCTCCACCAGAAGCTCCATGACCTTCCGGTTCCGCCCCGTCACATCCTTCACCAGGGTGTTTAATTTCCCATCCGAAAATGTGCCCGCGCCGCCCTCGCCGAACTGCACGTTGGACTTCAGATCCAGCCCGCCGCCGGCCCAGAAGCGCTCCACTTTCACGCGCCGCTCCTCCACCGGGCCGCCGCGCTCCAGAATCAGCGGTTTAAATCCGGCCCGGGCCAGCATCAGCCCGCAGAACAGTCCCGCCGGCCCCATGCCGACGATAACCGGGCGATGGCTTAGCGTCTCCTCGCCCATCTGGGGAAACTGGTACCGCTCCTCAGGGGCCTTTAAAATCTGCGGTCCCGCCGCGCGCTTTAAAACCTGCGTTTCATGTTTCACCTCCACGTCCACGGTGTAGGTGTAGAAAAGCTCCGGCTTTTTCCTGGCGTCCAGCGACTGTCTTTCTATATGTATGCGGCTTATGTCCTCCGGCTTTACGCGCAGGGCCTTCGCCGCCTTCTTTGTAAGCTCCTCCCGGCTGTGCTCCACCGGGAGCTTCAGCTGTCTGATCCGTATCATCCGTTCCCTCCCGCATTCATTCCCGCCAGCGCGCCGGATGTCCAGGCCCACTGGAGATTGTAGCCGCCGCAGATGCCGTCCACGTCCAGAAGTTCTCCGGCGAAGTAGAGACCGCGGTGGAGCCTTCCCTCCATGGTCCGCGGATGTACCTGTCTTACGTCCACGCCGCCGCAGCAGACCTGGGCGTTTGCGAACGGATTGACCGCGAGAACCTGGGTCGTCCATCCCTTGATCCAGGACGCCAGCAACTTGATCTGCGCAGGCTTAAGGCTGCGCGCCGCAAGCTCCGGGGCGATCCCCGCCTGGGTGAGGAGAACCGGGATCAGCTTTTTGTTAAACCACCCGTTTAGCATCTCCCCGCAGGTGAGGCCGTCCCGCTGACTCCTCTCCTCAAGCATCCCGCAGACTTCCCCGAAGGAGAACTCCGGGCAGAGATCCAGGACCGCCTCCACGCGGCGTCCCTGATCCAGAGCCACCGCCGCAAAGCGGCTCACCTGGAACACCGGGATGCCGGAGATTCCGTAGTCCGTAAGCTGGATTTCCCCCGCGTCCCTGGCCGCCTCTTTTCCATCCACTTTAAGAATCACGGCCCCGTCGGTGCGGATTCCCTGCAAACGCTTATAATACTTCTCCCTGCACCTAAGCTGCACCAGCGCAGGCAGCGGCTTCACGATGCGGTAGCCCAGCGCCCCGGCAAGCGCGTAGCCGCTGCCGTCGGAGCCCGTCACGGGGGCAGCCTTGGAGCCGGCGGCCAGAATCAGCCGGTCGCAGGCAAAGGAGCCGTCCGGTGTTTTTACGTTAAATCCCGCCGTTCCGGGACGGGCAAGAATCGTCTCCGGCCCGCAGTCCGTCACGACGCGGATGCCAGCCGGCGCACCTCCGTGAGAAGCAGATCCAGCACCGCGGAGGCCTGCTCGGAGCGGGGATAGACGTATCCGTTTTTATCCTTGGTCACCAGTCCCAGTCCGCTGAAAAAGGCCAGCGTCTCCGGAACACCGAACCGCTCCAGCGCCTGGGATACGAAGCCGGCGGCCGCCCGGCCGCCCTCGCCGCCGCGGAAATACTCCGCGCCCATATGTAAATTTGTCAGATTGCACCGCCCGTTCCCGGTGGAAAGAATCTTCTTCCCCAGCCTGGGGCCGTGCTCCAAGATGGTCACCGACGCCCCGGCACGGGCCGCAAAGATGGCCGCGGTCATGCCGGAGGCGCCGCCGCCGATGACAAGTATCTGTTTTTTCATAGTCACTCCCATCCCGCCCGTCTGCCGGGCAGTCTCATTTAGTATAGCCCAACTGCGCGGGAAGTTTCAAGATGTTTTTAACTGGTGCAGGACTCCAGATAGCTGTAGACCTCCATCACGTGGAAAACCAGAGCCCGTCCCTCAATTTTTCCTGCTCCTCCGGCGCGATCTCCGACAGCGGCATGTGCATGGAGGTTCCCTCCGACGCGCCGGCCTCGTAGACCATGAGCATTCCCTGCTCCGCGATCAGAAAATACCGCCCGTCCGCCGGGACATGGGACACGCCCCGCTGGCCCGCCGCCGCAAACGCCTGCGGCTCAGTGACACCCCCGTCCGCCCCCTCTGCCGTAGATTCCTGCGCGGCATCCGCCTGGCTGCCGGGAGTCTTAAGAGCGCTCCGGCTGCTGTTTCCCATAACCCAGAACGCCAGGAGAAAACAGAGCGCGGCCGCACCCGAAAATAAAAGAAAGCACGATATATACCTTTTCATGGGGAAATCCCTCCTCAAAGTATAGTATTTGCTTTCTTTTACCGTTTAATCAGAAAAGATGAAATTTTCTCGCAAGCCCCAGGAGCCTGGTACCGCCCGGCATGGTGCGAAGCTCCGTCTCATCGATGGCGCGAAGCCGGATAAGCAGCACGCCGTAGACCGCCATGGCGACGGCGATGGAGGCGGCGGTGGCGATCACATTGCGGTCAAGCACCGCCATGAAGCCTTGTAGACGGCGAAGGCCACCGCGCCCATGACGGCGGAGGCCGCCGCCGGGAGCAGAAACGTCCGCCGGATCTCCTGCCTGTACCGCAGATACCGGCGGATGGAGCTGGCGTTTAACATGCACATGAACACCGAAAACAGGATGTTCGCGATCAGCACGCTGTAAATTCCCATCTTTCCATACATCAGAAGAATGTAGAGCGCAATCACGTGGAGCACCAGGGAGATGAGCGCATTGCGGATGGGCGTCTTCATGTGGTTGATGCCCTGCAGAATCGCGTTGGTGACCGTGGAGAGCGACAGAAACACCACGGCCACGGAGCCGGTTAAGAGCATCTTCACGGCCTCGCTGTCCCCGCTCTCGCCGAACAGAAGATGCATGATCGGCGCCGCCAGCACGGTCATCCCCACCGCCGACGGGATGGCGATAATCATGGCGCAGCGGATGACCGTGGCCGTCTTTTTTAAGACCTCCCGCCGCTCCTTCGCCGCCACCGCGCTGGAGAGCGAGGGAATCAGCGAGGAAGCCAGGGAGTTGGCCATGGCCAGGGGAACGTGCACCAGGAGCAGGTACTTGTTGTTGTAGATGCCCCAGAGAGCCAGGTATTCTTCCCCCTGCCCCAGCTTGTCCATGCCGTAGGCCACAATGCCGTTGTCAATGACCGCGTTCACATTGTAGATGGTGGTGCTTAAAATCACCGGGATCACGGTACAGATGAAAATACCGGTGAGCGAGCCGTAGGATTCCCTGCGTCTCGTCTTATCCCTGCGGACGCGCCGCCGTAGGGCAGGCCGGTACATCAGGTATAAAAACAGTACGAACAGGAGGGCCGCCGCCGCTCCCATCCCGGTTCCCAGGGTGCCGCCCGCCGCGCCGTAGGCCTCGGCGTAGCCGCTCTCGTCGTAGATAAGCGTGGCCTTAAAGCCCAGCTGGAACAGGTAGCCGGCCGCGACCACGCTGATAATGGCGTTCACAATCTGCTCTAAAATCTGCGAGACAGCCGTGGGGATCATGGTTCCCTGTCCCTGGAAATAGCCGCGCATGACGCCTAGGTAGGCCATCACCCAGATGGTGGGGGCCAGGGTCCGGAGCGCGTAGGCCGCCAGCGGCGCCTTGAAAGCTCCGCGGCAAAGTAGTCCGCCATGAACCAGGTGACCAGACAGCCGGCCCCGCCCACGACGGTTCCGTAAAAGAGGGCCGTCTTAAGTACCCGGACGGAATTTTATACTCCCCCACCGCCAGCCTGGCCGCCACCATCTTGGATACCGCCAGCGGCATGCTGTAGGAGGATAGAATCAGAACGATATTGTATACATTGAATGCGATGGAATAGTGTCCCATTCCCTCGTCCCCGATGATATTTGTCATGGGAACGCGGTACAGAAGTCCGATCAGCCGGACGATAATGCCCGCCGCCGCCAGGATGCTGCCCTGGATGACAAAGTTCGTTCCTCCTGTCCGTCTTCTATTCGTTGTCCTCGTTGTCGCCATGGAAAACCGCCTTATCATAACGGTCAGACTGTATGATGCAGATCCAGGTCTTTCCCGGATTCAGCTCGATCTCCTGACCGTCCTCGTCATAGTAGTGGGTCACGCCGAACTCCCCGTCCTTGCGCCAGGTGATGTTCTGACATTTCCCGTTGGTGAAAAAATATCCCCGCTCGGAGGTGTGCTCGTTGATGTCCAGATATTCCGTCAGGTTGTAGTAGTCCCAGCCGCAATACTGGAAAATAATATTTTTGACCGCAAACTGGCCCTTGTCCCATTGTGGGGGCCGCCGTACTGGTAGCGGTAGTAGAGCCCGTCGTCCGGCCGGTACTCGAACCAGGGGGCGTTTATGGGATACCCCGGCGCCACGTAGGTGGCGTCCCGCTCATCCTCCAGGAGATTGGGCTTGTCCGCAAAGAGGAAATGCCCTTCGTAGCTCTCCGGGTAGGCGCTGTCGTAGCCCATCTCCTCCATGGCCTTCTTCACGCGCTCACCGCTGGTGTAGGCGTTGTGGGGCGCCTTTTTATCGCTGGTGCGGTAAAAGGCCCGTCCCCCGAGGCCCTCGATGCCGTTGATGTTGTCCACGTTCTCCAGGTACGGAAGCGCAAAAACGCTCTGTCCGAAGTGGGCGTAGACCGCCTCGAACTCTTTGGCAAAGTATGTATAGTAGGTGCGGCAGCTCCGCACGGAGCCGATGCGCTCTAAATCGTCATAGTCCTCGATGATGGCCATGTAGCGGTTGATGCCGCCCTCCACCGGCGCCTCGTAGATGACCCCGGCATTGTTCATGCCGTAGTGGGGCATGGCCGCCTTGTCATTGCTGATCATCACGGCCAGGGGACGCCGGTCCCCCTGCTCCACCGGAACCATCTCTCCGGTCAAATAGCTTCGTATCATCCCGTCCACTGCCACGCGCTCCGTGGATTCCGGTTCACTCTCCGCGGGTTCCGTCTCCGCCTCCGTGGTCACCACCACGCGCTCTGTGGTGGGAGCCGCCGTCACGGCCACCTTCTCCGCCTTCCGGGAACACCCGGAAAGAACCAGAACCGACATCATTAACCCCGCCCATACACAATACTTTTTCACCGCTCATACCCCTTCCGCTTCAGAATCTCCTCCTGCTTTTCCTCCATCACCAGGCGCTCCCCGTCCTCCATGTGGTCGTAGCCGCACAGGTGAAGCATGCTGTGGGCCACCAGAAACGCTAACTCCCGCCGTTCGGAATGGCCGTACTTCTCCGCCTGCTCCGTGACCTTGTCCACGGAAATGACGATGTCCCCCAGCATCAGCTCCCCGGTCTCGGGATTGAAATAGTCCTCCGCCGCGTTCTCCACGTGGTCGAAGTCCGATGGCCGTTCGTAGTCCACCATGGGGAAGGACAGCACGTCCGTGGGCGCATCAATCCCCCGGTGCTCCCGGTTGATCTCCCGGATGGCCTCGTTGTCCGTCAGAATCACGTTCACCTCGGCCTCGTAGGGACATTTCTCATAGTCCAGGGACTCCAGGACGATCTCCTCTATAATCTCCTCATAAGGCAGCGAAAGCTTCCTCTCCGCCTCGTACTCAATGCTGACTGTCATGTCTTACCCGCCTCCCCCTGACGGCGCGAAGGCCCTCTCTCTTTGGTTCGCGCTCCGCGCTCTTTTTATTTCGCAGCTCATAGTCGTCGTAGGCCTGCACGATTTTCTGCACCAACGGATGCCGCACCACGTCGGTGCTGGTGAGGTAGCAGACGCCGATATCGTCGATTTTCTTAAGGACCCGCAGCCACGTCCAGGCCGGACACCGCGCCCGCCGGCAGGTCCTTCTGGGACTGGTCGCCGGTGACGATGACCTTGGAGCCGAAGCCGATTCTGGTGAGGAACATCTTCATCTGGGCCGGCGTGGTGTTCTGCGCCTCGTCCAGGATGATGAACGCGTTGTCCAGGGTGCGCCCTCTCATGTAGCTAAGGGAGCCACCTCGATGAGTCCTTTCTCCGAGTTGTGCAGGTAGCTCTCCGCGCCCATGATCTGGTAGAGGCGTCGTAGAGCGGCCGCAGGTACGGGTCGATCTTGCTCTGTAAGTCTCCCGGGAGGAAGCCCAGCTTCTCCCCCGCCTCGATGGCCGGGCGGGTCAGGATGATGCGGCCCACGTCCCCGCTTTTAAACGCCTGGATCGCCATGGCCATGGCCAGGTAGGTCTTGCCGGTGCCCGCCGGGCCCACGCCGAAGACGATCATCTTCTCGCGGATTAAGTCCACGTACTGCTTCTGGCCCAGAGTCTTGGGCTTCACCGGTTTCCCGTTGATGGTCCGGCAGATGATGTCCTTATCGATCTCCAGGATCCGCCCGTCGCTCTCCGTAAACGACAGGGCCAGCGCGTAGTCCACGTTCTGGTCCGTGATCTGGTTCCCCCGCTTCGAGAGCTCGATCAGATTGTCGAACACGCTCTTGGCCTGGCGTATGGTCTGCTCCGGGCCGATGATCTTTAGGGAACCGTCCCTTAGGATCATGGTCACGTGAAGCGTCTTCTCTATTTTTTCAGGTAGCTGTCAAACTGCCCGCACACGTTTTTCGCGTGCTCCACGGGTATGTCGATTATGGTCTCAATTACGCTCATCCGTCTCTCCTGTCTTCTCAACCTCTGTGATGGCCGCCGGTTCGGCGATCGGTTCCTCCGTCACCAGATGAAGAGTCATCCGGCACTCGGAATCATTAACTTTTATTGTAACATTATTTGCCAGTATTTGTATACCTTTTTCCTCTAATTTTTCTACTTCCTCCGCCATCCACTGCGCGGCCATGGCCTTAAGCTCCTGTTCCGAACGGATCCGCTCGTAGGTCTCGTACTCGCGGCTCACCACGGAGCCGAAGTGCACCGGCAGGTAGAAATCCTCCGTCAGGCGCAGCTGATGCTCCTCCCGGACGGTCTTCCAGACGTTCTCCCCGTCCGCCGGAAGGAGGTAGGCGAAGCGGTTTCCGAAAACGTCAAAGTAAAACCCGTACCGCCTCCGCCCCGTGGCACTCTCCGCCGGACAGCGCCTTGAAACCGTGCGGGAAAGCTCCGTCTCCGTCCGCGCGAAAATATCCGCGTCCGCCGCAGTCAGATGCTCCGCCACCACCTGCTCTGCGTCGTCGGTGATGGGAATGCGCCCGCTGACCAGCGGCTGCCCGGCGCTCACCTGGTCGCCGGCCTTTACCAACGGCACGCCGTTTCGCACCACCATGCGGGTGATCACCCCGTCCTTTTTCGCTGTTAAATCTCTGGGAGTGCCGTCCTTTCCGGCACGTAGAGGAGCACCTCATTCTCCTTCACGTGCACCGTGAGGCAGGTGCCGGACACCTGGGCCGACACCCAGGTGATGTCCTGGAAATCTTCCCGGATGGAAGCCTCGATCTGCTCGCAGAAGACACGCCTGGCCGGCATTCCCGCCTGCACGCCGATGCCGGCCAGATATCTCGTCAGATACTCGTCCGTAAATTTCTCGTTTCCCTCAAAATCGATTCTCCAGATGAAGAAGGACAGGCTGTAGATGAAAAGAAAAAACAGCAGGCAGCCAAGCGGATAGAAAAAACGCCGCCGGTGCCTCCTCGCCCAGAAAGCAAAGCCGTATTTCTCGAGGATCCTCACGCGCACGCCCGACTTTCTCACATAGGGTTTAAGGCGCTTAAAATCCTCCGCCCTCATCTCGAACACGTAGGAATCCCCGGCGCAGGAAAGCGCCTTCACCTCGATGCCTCCCGATTTTAAGAGATTAAAAAAACGCTCCGGGTTGTAGCCGGATGCCCGGACCTTCAGCTCCCCCCGCAGAAAGCCTTCCCATCTGCCTGCCAAGCCCTCACCTCCTACTCAAACTCCACGCTCTTGATCTGGCCGGAGATCTTCATCTCCTCGCTGTTGTAATAGTCGATGACAAGGCGGCTTCCCGCCACGGACAGCCGCCCGCTCTTTCCCTGCAGGCGGATGCAGGTGTCGGTGTATAGAATCAGGTTTCTGTAGTTTTCGACCACCATCTGGCGGCGTCCCACAAAGGAGATGAGCATCTCTCCCAGCAGCACGTCGCGCGGCAGCTTCAGGGTCTCGCAGATGGCTTCCTTCGGCTGTTCTGAGAGCATGTGGCTGCTCCTTCGCACCTTTCTTCCTAAAAGTATATGCCGGAGGGCACGAAAAATCCCCGGCCAATAAACCGGGGATTTTCTGATTCAATACTTAGTTGTATTTGCGTTTTCTGGCAGCTTCGGATTTCTTTTTGCGTCTTACGCTGGGTTTCTCGTAATGCTCTCTTTTACGAATCTCCTGCTGAATGCCAGCCTTTGCACAGTTTCTTTTGAATCTGCGTAAAGCACTATCTAAACTTTCGTTATCTTTAACGATTACATTCGACATAGCTCACACCTAACCTCCCTCCAGTTGTGTAATAAGTGCATATTGATACAACTGTTTGGTATTTTCATAGCACTGCTATGATTATATCACATTTTTTCCATTCGTCAACAGGATTTTTAATTATTTTATCTGTTCTGCCACAACTTCGGCAACTTTTGCCAAAGAATCCGGGATTCCTGCGGGATTTTTACCGCCGGCCTGGGCCATGTTCGGCCGTCCGCCGCCGCCTCCTCCCACAAAGCCCGCGATGGCTTTGATGAGGTTTCCGGCGTGTGCGCCCTTCTTCATGGCCTCCTCGGTGGCGGATGCCATCAGGTTCACCTTTCCGTCGGTGGCGGATGCCAGAACCACGACGCCCTCTCCCAGCTTCTCCTTCAGCTGGTCGCCTAAGTTGCGGAGTCCGTTCATATCCACGTCGTCCACCTTGACCGCCAGAACCTTGACGCCCTTCACGTCGATCACCTGGCTTAAGACGTCCTTCACGGAATCGTTGGCCAGACGGCTCTTCAGCTTCTCGTTCTCGGAGTGGAGCGCTTGATCTCGTCCAGCAGCGTCTCGATTCTGGAGGTCAGCGCCGCCGGGGTGGTCTTCGCCGCCTTCGCCGCGCTGTGAAGCTCGTCCTCAAGCTCCTTATAGTAGTTCATAAGCCCCTGGGAGGTCAGCGCCTCGATACGTCTCACGCCGGCGGCGATGCCTGCCTCGGAGATAATCTTGAAGGAAGCGATGGCTCCTGTGTTGGCCACGTGGGTTCCGCCGCACAGCTCCGTGGAGAAGTCTCCCATGCGCACCACGCGCACGGTCTCGCCGTACTTTTCTCCGAACAGAGCCATGGCTCCGGTCTTCTTGGCCTCCTCGATGCCCATGATGTCCGTGCGGACGGCTAAGTCCTCGCGGATCTCTTTATTTACAATCTCCTCCACCTGCGCGATCTCCTCCGGCGTCATGGCGGAGAAATGGGTGAAGTCGAAACGGAGTCTGTCTGCGGTCACCAGGGAACCGGCCTGCTCCACGTGGGTGCCTAACACCTGGCGCAGCGCCTTGTGAAGCAGATGGGTCGCGCTGTGGTTCTTGCAGGTGAGCTGACGGTTGTCGGCGTCCACCTTTAAGGTGACGCGGTCGCCCACCTGGAACATGCCGCTCTCCACGACGCCCACGTGGCCCACCTTGCCGCCCTGCAGCTTGATGGTATCCAGCACCTTAAAGCTTCCCTTTTCAGAGGTAATATAGCCGATATCCGCCTGCTGTCCGCCCATGGTGGCGTAGAACGGAGTCTCCTTCACGATGACGGTGCCGTTCTGGCCGTCGGTCAAGGCCTCCACCAGCTCCTCCTCGGTGGTCAGCACCGTGATCTCGGAGTCGTGGGTCAGACGGTCATAGCCCACAAATTCCGTGGTGATGGCCGCGTCGATGGACTGGTAGACGGTCACGTCGGCGCCCATGTAGTTGGTGGTCTTTCTGGCGGCTCTGGCCTTGCTTCTCTGCTCGTCCATGGCCTTCTTAAAGCCCTCCTCGTCGATGGAGAGATTCTTCTCCTCCAGGATCTCCTTCGTCAGATCGAAGGGGAAGCCGTAGGTGTCATAGAGCTTGAAGGCGTCCTCGCCGGAGAGGGTCTTCTCCCCGCCTGCGGTCATCTTCTCCTCCATGTCGGCCAGAATGGAAAGTCCCTGGTCGATGGTCTTGTTGAACTTGTCCTCCTCCTCGGTGAGAACCTTGAAGATCATGGCCTTCTTCTCCTCCAACTCCGGATAGCCGTCCCTGGAGAGGGCGATGACGGTTTCGGAAAGTCCCGCCAGGAAACGTCCCTCGATGCCCAGCTTGCGCCCGTGTCTGGCCGCGCGGCGAAGAAGACGGCGCAGCACGTAGCCGCGGCCCTCGTTGGAGGGCATGATGCCGTCGGAGATCATGAAGGTACAGGATTTAATATGGTCGGTCACGATGCGCAGGGAAACGTCGGTCTCGTGATCCTTCTGGTACTCGGCGTGGGCCAGCTCGCAGACTCTGTCTAAAAGCGCCTTGTTGGTGTCCACGGTGAACAGGGAATCCACGTCCTGCACCACCACGGCCAGACGCTCTAAGCCCATGCCGGTGTCGATGTTTTTGTGCTCCAGCTCGGTGTAGTGGCCGTGTCCGTCGTTGTCAAACTGGGTGAACACGTTGTTCCACACCTCGATAAAACGGTCGCAGTCGCAGCCCACGGTGCATCCGGGCTTGCCGCAGCCGTACTTCTCGCCTCTGTCGTAGTAGATCTCGGAACAGGGGCCGCAGGGACCTGCGCCGTGCTCCCAGAAGTTGTCCTCTTTTCCGAAACGGAAAATCTTCTCCGCCGGGATACCGATCTTCTTGTTCCAGATGTCGAAGGCCTCGTCGTCGTCCAGATACACGGACGGATACAGGCGCTCGGGATCCAGGCCGATGACCTCGGTTAAAAACTCCCAGGACCATGCGATGGCCTCGTCCTTAAAGTAGTCTCCGAAGGAGAAGTTGCCCAACATCTCAAAGAATGTGCCGTGGCGGGCGGTCTTACCGATGTTCTCGATATCGCCGGTGCGGATACATTTCTGGCAGGTGGTCACGCGCTTTCTCGGCGGAATCTCCTGTCCGGTGAAATAGGGCTTTAAGGGCGCCATGCCCGAGTTGATTAATAAAAGGCTGTTGTCATTGTGGGGAACAAGGGAAAAGCTCTTCATGGCCAGATGTCCCTTGCTCTCAAAGAACTCGAGAAACATTCTTCTAAGTTCGTTCACACCGTACTTTTTCACGTTGTCGTCCTCCTGGTTACTTGTATATTTTTCTATTTTTGTTTGAAAGCCTCATTCTTTGTATATTAGCATAGGAGTTTTTAATAATCAAGAGGTTTCTGGGCCGCCGGCGGCTTTCTTTGGCATGAAAAAGCCGCAAAAAAGACAGCCGGCAGAAAATGCCGGCCGTCCCTAAACGTCCTTCCCGCAACACGCATTCAATTCCTATCCGTCCAGCTCTTCCCCGTAGGTGTCAAGCAGCGCGTAGGCCCGCTCTCTGGTAAGCGTGGACATGGAGGCCGTGTACTCCACTGTCTCCATGGTGCCGCCGCTGTACTGGGCCGCGGCTTCCTGGGAGGTCTTCTCCCTCGTCCTGAGCCAGGTCTTCTCGTCGTCCTTAAGCTTCTGGGCCTCCTCCTCGGTGAGCACATCCAGGATGCTCGTGTAGATCAGATTCAGCTCGCTCTCCCACATGCGCAGCTCGTTGGAATAGGCTGCCAGCACCGCGCTGGTGCTGCTGTCCACCTCCTCGTCCCTGGCCTTCGCAATCTTGGCATCCAGCTTCTTAAGACGCTCCTCAAGCTCGGCGCTGGTCACTCGGTTTTCTTCGGTCTCTCCCTCCAGGCTCTCCAGACTGCCGCTTAAGGGGGAGATAACCACAGGCGCCGACCGCTGCTGTCTGGAGCGGCTGGCCGCAGCCGTGCTCTCATCCGCCGCCGGACTCTCCGTGATCTCCGCTGCCAGGGCAGCCGGCTGATTCTCCGGGACGGCCGCTGTCCCGCTGTCACCGGTACCGGCTTCCTCGCCGGACGTCTCCTCCGAAGCCGCATCCTGGTCCTGCGCGGACGCACTTCTGACGGATGTTCCGGCCGTCCGGCCGGAGCGGCTTTTTGCGGAGCGGGATCCGGATCCTGTTTTTCCCTGGCCGGAGGCCGTGTCCTGGCTGTCGGGGGATGCCGGCGTGACCGCCGGAGCGCCGGCAGCGCCGGACAAATCTGCGGCTGCTCCCGGACCTGCGGACAGGGAGTCTCCGGCGCTGCTTCCCGCAGCACTCTCTGCGG
>BBZO01000014.1 GCA_001304875.1 Clostridia bacterium UC5.1-2E3 | reverse complement strand
CCGCCCCGCTTAAACCGCGCGGCCTGGGCGGCGGCCATTCTGACGCCGGCGGCGTTCGCGGCGGACATCATCGCCATGGTTGCGCTTAACCTGACCGGCGGGGACGCCACCAGCCTGGTCTCCGGCACCGCGCTGGTGGTCATGTGCGTCTGCGCAGCCCTGGGCTTCGGGCGGCACTCGCTGGAAAAATCACCGGCTACGTGACCGAGGGATTTCTCTTTGCCATCCGCATTTTCGCCCCGGTCATCGTCATCGGCGCCTTCTTCTTCCTGGGCGGGTCGGGACTTAACGCGGTCATGGGCCGTGAGATCAGCGACGGGCTGATGAACGACTGGGCCCTCTGGCTGGCGGCCCACGCGCCCTTAAACAAATATATCACCCTGTTCATCCAGATGGTCGTGGGCGGGCTCACCGGGCTGGACGGCTCCGGCTTCTCCGGACTTCCGCTGACCGGCGCGCTGGCCAGAACCTTCGGCCTGGCGACGGGCGCGTCCATCCCCGTGCTGGCCGCGGTCGGACAGATTACCGCCGTCTTCGTGGGCGGAGGAACCTGGTGCCCTGGGGGCTGATCCCCGTGGCGGCCATCTGCGGCGTGGATCCGCTGGAGCTGGCGCGGAAGAATTTTGCCCCCGTCATGGTGGGGTTCCTGTGCACCTTTGCGGCGGCATGTATATTTTTATAGGAGGTAAATGATTATGAGCAGTATCGGAGGATTTTACGGCTTTGACGGTTCCCACGAGGAAAAGGAAACACTTCTGGACAGCATAAACCGGGTGCAGAAAAAGCGCGGCCCGGCGGGGGCAGGGTTCTTTCTCTCCGGCTCCACCGGCGTCGCGGCCGGAGGAACCAGGCCCGGAAAGAACGTCCCCGGACGGATGCTCCTGGCCCCGGAGCCGGACGCGCGCCGCAAGCCGTTCACCTGGCGGGCCGGCGATCGCTTGTACGCGGTGGCGCTGGACGGGGAATTTTATAACCGGCCGGAGCTTAAGGATCTTCTCGCTGCCAGAGGAGAGCAGGACGTCCCCTGCCTCTGCGACGAGGATCTGGCGTTAAAGCTCTATCTCTGCCTGGGCCCGGACTTTGTAAAACGGATAAACGGCGTGTTCTCCATGGCCATCGCCGACACGGAAAACCGCAGGCTCATCCTATACCGGGACCGCATCGGCGCAAAGCCGCTGTTTTACGCCCGGCGGGGAGACACGGTTTTCTTTGCCTCCCTCATAAAGGGCCTTCTCGCCTGCCCGGGCGTCGAGGCAGAAATCGACGGCCAGGGACTCAACGAAATTTTCAGCATCGGCCCGGCCCGGACGCCGGGGAACGGTGTGTTCAGAGGGATCTCGGAGCTGGAGCCGGCTCATTTTATGGTGTGCTCCCCCGCCGGGATCCGCACGGAGACCTACTGGGCCCTTGAGAGCCGCCCCCACGAGGACAGCTATGCAAAAACCGTGGAAACCGTGACGGAGCTGGTGCTGGACGCCATCACCCGCCAGGCACAGGCGGAGACGCCGGTGTGCGCGCTTCTCTCCGGCGGGCTGGACAGCAGCCTGGTCTCCTCGGTATGCGCAGGGCTTCTGAAAAAGCAGGGGAAACGGCTGACCACCTTCTCCTTCGACTTCAAGGACAACGACAAATATTTTAAGGCAAACGATTTCCAGCCTTCCATGGACCGCCCCTACGTGGACGCTATGGTGAAGTATCTGGACTCCGACCATCACTATCTGGAATGCGACAGCGAGACGCAGGTGCGGCTGCTCTCCGACTCGGTGCTGGCCGCCGACCTGCCTGTGATGGCGGACATCGACTCGTCGCTTTTACATTTCTGCTCGCAGGTGGCAGACTATAACAGCGTGGCGCTCACCGGCGAGTGCGCCGACGAGATTTTCTGTGGTTATCCCTGGTATCACAAACAGGAGCTTCTCGAGGCGGATACCTTCCCGTGGACGAAAGATCTGGAGGCCAGAAAAGTGCTTCTAAAGGATGAGTTTTCCGACTCGCTGTCCATGGATGCGTACGTGCAGAAACGCTGCCGCGAATCCCTGGCCCAGATGCCCGCCTGCCCGGAGGACGACGCCGTGACAGCCAGGCGGCGGGAAATCGCCTGGCTCAACCTGAAATGGTTCATGGTAACTCTCCTAAACCGCATGGACCGCACCAGCAGCGTCTCCGGCCTGACGGCCCGGGTGCCCTTCGCCGACCACCGCATCATCGAGTATATGTGGAACATCCCATGGGAGATGAAGGCGCGGGACGGCGTGGTCAAACACCTCCTGCGCGAGAGCGGAAAAGGCTTCTCCCCAGGGAAATTCTCTTCCGCAGGAAATCGCCGTACCCCAAAACCTACGTGCCGCACTATGAAAAGCTGCTGGCCGGCCGGGTGCGGGAGATTCTGGACGATTCGTCCTCGCCTGCAAACGCATTTTTAGACCGGGAAAAGACGCTCCGATTTTTAGAGAGCCCGTCGGACTACGGGCGGCCCTGGTACGGGCAGCTGATGGCAGCGCCGCAGATGATGGCGTATGTGATACAGGTGGATTTCTGGCTTAAGAATTATAAGGTGCGGATTTTATAAACCGCAAAAGGGGAGAGCCCCGAAGCTCTCCCTGTGCTGTGTATGTATTCTCCATCAATAATCTGCCGCCAGAGCCGCGTAGGTCTCCGACTCCGCCACCGTGATGTACCCGCAGGCGATCATGCGGTTCACCACCTGGAGACGCCTCTGTTCCGCCTTATCCGGATTCTTCGTGGGTGCGTACACGGACGGGGCGTTGGGAACGCCGGCCAGAAGCGTGGCCTCGTAGTCGTTGAGCTCCTCCGGCGTCTTGCCGAAATATCCCTCGCTGGCGCTGGCCACATCGTAATAGCCGTCGCCGAAATAAATGCTGTTGACGTAGAGCTCCAGGATCTCCTCCTTCGAGTAATTCCTCTCCAGCTCAAACGCCATGAACACCTCGGCCGCCTTTCTGGTCAGCTCCTTCTCCTGGGTGAAGTAGAGATTCTTGGCCAGCTGCTGGGTGATGGTGCTGCCGCCCTCCACGTAAGCCATGGCCTTTATATCGTTGAACACCGCCCTGGCGATGGCGATGTAATCCAGACCGGAATGTCTGTAAAATCTGTGATCCTCCACGGAAATCACCGCGTCCACATAGGTGGACGGAAGTTCGTCGAACGTGGTGTAGGTGTCTCGGTCTCTTATCTCCTCCACCAGCTCGTCAAGCGGCTGCGCCTCAATGGCGTTCCGGTACATGACGTAGCCTTCATGGGCCACAGCCCCGCCAGCCGCCAGACAAAGGGCCATCGTTATGCCGCATACATATTTAACAAGTCTTAAAAGCTTCATCACACTGCCGCTCCTTTCTCTTCCTTATGCTGTCATTCTACCACAGCAGTGCCCTTTAAGACTTTAAAAAGACCTTATAAATACTGACAAATTTCTCCCAATTCTTTCTAATCTCTTACATTTCTTAAGAACTTCTATTCTTCTTTAATATCGCCGAAGGCCAGGGCCGCGGCAGTTAAGTCGGTGCCGAATTTCTGGGCGTCCACCGGCATCCAGGCCGCGATTCTCTCTCCGTTTATTTCCACGTCCACGATCTCAAATTCGACGGTCACCTCCCTGGTTCCGTCGGCGGGCGTAAGCGTCCCCAGAGACTCCACGAACTTATTAAAATAGAGTTTCATGAACTCATTGTACGCCTCGTCGCTTACCAGGTTTTCCTGCCCGTACTCATTGAGCGCCTCCCCGACCGCCTCCGTCAGAACGTCGGTGACCGCATCCATGCCGTAATAGCCGATCTGGCGCTCACCACCGCGCGGCCGTCCTCCTCGGAGACGAGAGACGCGGAAAAATCAAGCCTGCCCAGAACCTCCCGGATCCCGTCGTAGAGGTTTCTGGCCTCTTCCTCCGTGAGCACCGGCCCCAGAGCTTCCATCTCCGACTGGATCTGTCTGGCCACGGATGCCCCGCCGTCCCCGCCGAAGAAATCCCTCCGCACGTCCTCCTCGGACGCGCCGCCGAGAATCTCCTGCATCGGAGCCGTATCATCCTTAAACAGAAGCTCAAACAGCGCCTCCGCCACCTGGTCCGGGGCCGCCTCCGGCTTCCTGCTGCAGCCGGCAAGCACGGTCATCGCCAATATGAGGCCGCGAAAAGCAGGCCTCTGATATGCATGTTTTTCATCGCATTTCCTCCCTTTTTGTCCGGCCAATGTGCCGGGACTTTCATGGTAAAGTATACCACTTTTTTCATGGGACTGCTATCCCTGCCATATAAATTAAATAAATTGCATTACAGGGTTTTCAGTATGTTTAAAAAAATTTCTCTCCCGCATATGAAAAAGGCGGCCGCCGTGGCCGTCCTGTTTGCACTGTGCTTTTTGTCGGGCTACAAGCTGGCGGAATTTCTTCACCCGGAGAGCGCCCTTCCAGTTTCCGCCGAGGGAAACTGGGGCTTAAGCTTTCAGGAGGAGGGAAAGCCTCCCGTGGCCAACGCCTCCGCCGACTACTTAAAGCAGTTTGACGCCTACTACGCCCAGGACACAGACGACAAGGTTATTTATCTGACTTTTGACGCGGGGTATGAAAACGGCAATACCCCTGCCATCCTGGACGCGCTGAAAAAACACAGCGCCCCCGCCGCGTTTTTCCTGGTGGGAAATTACCTGGAAACCAGCCCGGAGCTGGTGAAACGGATGGTGGCCGAGGGGCACACCGTGGGAAATCACACCTACCACCACCCGGACATGTCGAAAATCTCCACGCCGGAGACATTTTCTAAAGAGCTCACAGATCTGGAGGACCTGTTTTACAGATCACAGGGCAGCCCATGGAAAAATACTACCGGCCGCCGCAGGGAAAATACAGCGAAGCCAACCTGCAGATGGCGAAGGATCTGGGATACCACACGTTTTTCTGGAGTCTGGCTACGTGGACTGGTACGAGGACAGACAGCCGGGCCATGAGGAGGCGCTAAACAAGCTGACCTCCCGCATTCACCCGGGCGCCGTGGTGCTTCTGCACAGCACCTCGAAAACCAACGGCGAGATTCTCGACGAGCTGCTGACCCGCTGGGAAGAGATGGGCTACCGCTTCGGGCGCTTAAGCGATCTGGCCGGGGAGCCGGGCAGGCTGTCGTAAACCGGCCGTCTGCTTCCATAATTTTAATTCGCCTCGTTTTTTGCCTTGTACTCCTCGCCCCAGCTCCACATGGCGTCCAGGATCGGTTTTAAGCTTCTGCCCAGGTCAGTCAGGCTGTACTCCACCCGCGGGGAACCTCGGCGTAGACGCGGCGGGTCACCAGGCCCTTGGCCTCCATGTCCCTAAGCTGGGCAGTCAGCACCTTCTGGGAAACGGTTCCGATGGATTTTTTCAGCTCCCCGAAGCGCCTGGTTCCGGGCATCAGATCGCGGAGGATGAGAACCTTCCATTTATCGCTGATGAGCATGAGCGTGGTTTCCACCGGGCAGGCGGGGAGTTCTTTTGCTGCTTCCATTTCTTTATCTCCTCTCAATAGTTTCTATCTGGTAACTACAGCACAATAAAGTGCTTACTTTACGTTTCATCCCTACAGAAGTATTATAAACCTGTAAGCGGAAAGAAACAAGCCGCAAATAAAAACAATCGATATGGAGGTACATTTTATGAAGCTTGCAGTTGTTTGTGCAAATGGAAAAGAAGGAAAACTGATTGTAGAGGAGGCGCTGGCAAGGGGACTCGACGTCACTGCTGTGGTGCGCGGGGAGAACCGCTCCGGAGCCGGAAAGGCGATTGTGAAGGATCTGTTTGAGCTCACTTCAAACGACCTGGAGGGATTTGACGTGGTGATCGACGCGTTTGGCGCCTGGACGCCGGAGACGCTGCCGCAGCACAGCACCTCATTAAAGCATCTCTGCGACATTTTAAGCGGAACAAACACGCGCCTTCTGGTTGTGGGCGGCGCGGGCAGCCTGTACGTGAACCCGGAGCACACGGCCCAGGTCATGGACGGGGCCGATTTCCCGGAGATCTTCAAGCCCCTGGCCTCCCATATGGGGAAGGCGCTGGATGAGCTTCGCGCCAGGGACGACGTGAGATGGACCTACGTGAGCCCGGCCGGAGATTTCCAGGCGGAGGGCGCACGGACAGGAGAATACATTCTCGGCGGCGAGGAGCTGACCTTAAACGCGCGGGGAGAGCGTGATCAGCTACGCCGACTACGCGGTGGCCATGATCGATGAGGCCGCCGACGGAGACCACATCCGCCAGAGAATCTCCGTGGTGGCCCGGTAAACCCGGATATTACGAAAGCTTTCCCGCAATCAGAACCACGGCCACATCGTTCACGTTGGTGCCCGTGGGGCCGGTCATCAGAAGGCCTCCGGCCTGGGCAAGACCGTGGTAGGCGTCGTTCCGGGCGAGAATTTCTTCGATGGAGAGACCTTTTTCCCGCAAAATTCCGGCGGTCTCTCCGTCCACGATTCCGCCGGCCGCGTCGGTGGGGCCGTCGGTCCCGTCGGAGCCGAGAGAAAAGATCAGTATATTTTCATGCCCGTCGATGCCTGCGGCGGCCGCGAGAGCCAGTTCCTGGTTGCGGCCGCCTTTTCCCGTGCCGGTAAGGCGCACCACCGTCTCGCCGCCCGCCAAGAATGCCAGCGGCCGGTCCGTTTTTTCGTGGCTCACCGCGACGGACGCCAGGAAGGAACCTGCTTCCCTGGCCTGGCAGCTGAGCCGGTCGGTCAGTATAAACGGCTCGTATCCCAGACGGCGGCAGGCGTCTGCGGCCGCAAGGCAGAGCTCACGGACACTCCCGCTCACCTGCGTTTCCACATTGGCGATCTCCTTCGGCGTCTCCTCCCCGAGGATCCGCCGCGCCTCGTCAGAAAGGTGCAGGCCGTATTTTTCCGCCACGGCGAGAGCCTGGGCGCAGGTGGAACGGTCGGCACAGGCGGGGCCAGAGGCGATCATGTCCAGCGGGTCCCCCAGAATGTCGCTCAGCACGATGGAAAACACCTGCGCGGGCTCGCACTGTTTTGCGAACCGCCCGCCCTTGACCGCGGACAGGCGCTTGCGGACGGTGTTCATCTCCACGATATCTGCGCCGCCGGCCAGAAGTTTCTCCGTGATGTCTTTCAGCTCCTGCCAGTCGATGAGCGGTTTTTCAAACAAGGCGCTTCCGCCGCCGGAGAGGAGAAACAGCACGGTATCCGTCTCTTTAAGGCCGCTCACCAGCTCGAGCACCTCCTCCGTCCCCGCAAAGGAATTTTCATCCGGGACGGGATGTCCGGCCTCGATGCATTTTATTTTATCTAAGGGGCCTTCACATGGCCGTACTTTGTCAGCACGATTCCCTTCTCAATCCGGCCGTCCAGACAGCCGCAGGCGGTCTTTGCCATCTGCCAGGCGGCTTTCCCCACGGCGGCCAGGAACACGCGGCCGGGAAATTCCTTCCCCGCCAGCGCCCGCGCCACAGCCTCGTCGGGCTGGACGGCAGCGATTGCGCGGGAGATGATTTCCTGGGCGTCGCGGCGGAGGATGGCGTTTGGTTTCCGGGGCGCTGTGTTTTCTTCTGACATTTTATTTCTCCCTCTTAAAGTTAAGGAACCAGTCGAGGGCATATTCGTCCTCCGCCTCGCGCGCCATTCGCTCCTTCGCCTCGTCACAGGTGACCGGGGACGGAATGAGCACATCACCGCCGGGACGCCAGTTGGCAGGAGTGGAACAATGGTCCTCGTCCGCCTTCTGCAGCGCCTGGATCGTCCTCTTGATCTCGTCAAAATTGCGGCCCAGATTCAGCGGGTAGTAGACGATCGCCCGGATGACGGACTGGGGATCGATAATGAACACGGCACGGACGGCCTGGGTGCTGGAAACATTTGGCTGGAGCATCCCGTATTTGTGGGCAACCTTCATGTTGAGATCCGCAATCACAGGGAAATTCACCTGCACATGCTCCATGCCATTCCAGGACAGTTCCTCAATCCTGCGGATCCAGGCAATATGGGAATACAGGGAATCGACGGATAAGCCGAGCAGTTCTGTGTTAAGCGCTCTAAATTCCTCCTCCATGGAGGCAACCGTCATAAATTCTGTGGTGCACACGGGCGTGAAATCGGACGGATGTGAAAAAAGAGCACCCATTTGCCCTTGTAATCCTCCGGGAAATTGACGGTTCCTTTTGTCGTAAGGGCCTTGAAGGCCGGAGCCGGATCGCCGATCAGCGGCAGGCGGTTCATTTCCATTTCTTCCATAGTGTTCTCCTTTCTGTATGCGATGAAAATATTATAGCATTTTTGTGGAAAGGAGACAATCGGGGAATAGGGCGCCGCCTACATCATCCCCGCCGCCGACGGAAGCCCCAGCTGACGGCCGGAACATAGGTCACCAAAAGAAGGCCCGCCAGGATGGCGGCATAGTAAGCCAGCATGTAGGGCATCACCTGCGAGAGTGAGGTTTTCCCCACCTTGATGGCCACAAACAGGGTGTTTCCCACAGGCGGCGTGATGTTTCCGATACACAGGTTATAGACCAGAATCAGGCCAAACTGGATGGGGCTCATGCCGAAGGTCTCCACCACCGGCAGAAACAGGGGTGTGAAAATGAGGATCGCGGGCGTCACGTCCATGAACGTCCCGGCGATCAGCAGAATCACGTTCATAATAAGAAGAATCACCACCGGGCTGTCAGTCACTCCCAGCAGAAGGCCGGAAATGGCCTGCGGGATCTGGGTGAAAGCCATGACCCAGCCCATGATATTGGAAACGCCGATGAGAAACACGATGATTCCGCTCATTTTTGCGCTGTCCACCACGATGCGCCAGAAGGAACGCACGCTGATATTTCTGTAAATAATCCCCAGCGCCAGGGCGTAGATCACGGCCACCGCCGAGCCCTCCGTGGCTGTGAACACCCCGCCCACGATGCCGCCGATGACTACAACGATGAGGGACAGCGCCGGAACCGCGCGGAGGGTTGCCGCAAGAAGCGCCCGCCAGTCAAATTTTCCCGGCGTTCCCCGGTAGCCCTTCCTCCGGGCGATGATCACGGCCACCGCCATACAGCAGGCCGCCCAGATCATGCCGGGAATATAACCGGCCAGAAACAGCGCCGCCACCGAGGTGCCGCCGGATACCAGCGAATACGTGATAAGAGCGTTGGACGGTGGAATCAGAAGTCCCGACGGGGCGCTTGCCCCGTTGGTGGCCGCACAGACCGCCCTGTCATACCCCTGCTTTTCCTCCCCCTCCTGCACCATCGTTCCCACCGCGGCGGCCGCCGCCGATGCAGAGCCGGAGATGGCGCCGAACAGCGCGTTGGCCCCCACATTGGTCACCAGGAGCGCGCCCGGCAGCTTTCCAAACAGCGCCAGCACAAAATCCACCAGGCGGCCGGCGATACCGCCCTGGTTCATCAGATTTCCCGCCAGCACAAAAAACGGGATGGCCGTCAGGCTGAACTTGCTCATTCCCACAAAGATTCTCTGCGCCGCGGTCAGCACCGACACCTCCAGCGGCACCGTCTGCAGAATCGCCGCCAGCGAAGAAATTCCGATGGCATAGGAAATGGGGACGCCCGCCACAAGGAGCGCCGCCAGAACAAGCAAAATGATGAGTAACGACTGCATTGCCATGTTTCTATCCCTCCCTCTCCTCTGCCGCGCGTCCTCTCAGGATGTCCGCGATGTTGAGCAACGTGTATACAATATTCAGCACTCCCGCCAGCGGAAGCACCACATAAAAAATGCCCACGGGTACCCCCAGGGACGAGGTCATCTGTCCCATGGCCAGGCTGGTGATCTGCACGCCGCCATAGAGCAGGATGACTCCGGCAAACAGGCAGGCAATGCACTCCGCGAATACCGCGAACGCGTTCTGCGCACCTGCGCCCATCCGCTCCACGGCGATGGAGATATTCATATGCCCCCGCTCTCCCACCACCACCGAGGCCCCCAAAAGCGCCATCCAGGCAAACAGATAGGACACCAGCTCCTCCGACCAGGAGGACGGATGTTTCAGAATGTAGCGGGTAAATACCTGCCAGCAGGTGAGAATCACCATGGCGATGAAGCTTGCGCCGGCGAGGGCGTTTAATATATAATTCATATAATTTCTCAGTGTTCTCATATCTGTCCTCCTGCTCCGGGCTCCTCCCCGGCCGGATACTCCCGGTTGTAGGCCTGAATCGCCTCGTAAATCGGTTCCAGTCCGGGATTATTTTCCAGCACCTGCTGATGCAGAGGCAGGCAGGCCCTGGAAAACGGCTCTTTGTCCGGGTAAATAAACTGCACTCCCTGGACATTCTCCGCCTTCTCCTTCGCCGCATCCACGGCACGCCCCCACTGCTCCCGCTCCACCCGGTTGACAATTTCATAGCCTTCCTCGAAAATGGCCCGCTCCTCCGGCGTCAGCCCCTCGATAAAGGCATTGTTCCCGATCAGGATGTCTGGAACCATCTGATGCATGTCGTAGGAATAAAATTTGCAGACATCGCCGTGGCCGTTGTCCGTCAGCGCCAGCTCATTATTTTCCGCGCCGTCGATGATGCCCGACTGGAGCGCCGTGTAGACATCCCCGAAGCCCATGGGCGTGGCGGATCCGCCAAGGAGCCGCATCATCCCGATGTTGGTGGGAGACTGCTGCACGCGGATTTTTAAGCCCCGCAGATCCTTCGGGCTTTCGATAGGCCGGTTCACCGTGTAGAAATTTCTGGTTCCCGCGTCCAGCCAGGTGACCGCCGTGAAACCGGCCTGCCTGGTGGACTCGAAGATGGGGCCGGTCACCGCCTCATCATCCATCACGTGATGGTAGGCCCCGGTGCTGGCAAATAAGTACGGGAGATTGAATATCTCATAGTTCCGGCTAAAGGTCTCGAGAATCGCATTGCTGGCCACGCAGTAATCGATGGCCCCGGTCTGGGTGAGCTGGACCATATCGGTCTGGGAGCCCAGCAGCTCGCTGGGGTAGACCTCCACCACATAGCGGTCTCCCAGCTTCTCATTGATATAATCCTTAAACGCCGTCAGCGCCAGATGGATGGGGTGACCGGACGACTGATTGTGACCGATGCGCACGATGCGCCTGGAGCCAGCGCCGGGGCCGGCGTCTGCACAGCCGGCGAGAAGCAGGCACACCGCCAGAACGATTCCCGCAGCTTTTCCTCTCTTTTTCATTTTACAGACATCTCCTCTCTTCCCGTGAATCAAAAAAGGCGGGAAAGGATTTTCCTTTCCTGCCTATTCTTTCACATTTTGTAAAATTTTATTCCGTGATCTGCGTCAGATCACCGGGGTACTGCTTCATGATATAGAAGTACATGAGGATGAGCAGTCCGCCGGCCAGCACCCAGGCCATGGGACTGGCCATACAAATGCCGAAATAGCTCCCGTAGCCCGCCGCAATCACCGCAGTCACGCCGCGCCCCACCAGCTCGGCCACGCCGGCCATCATCGGAAGGAAACCAAAGCCCATCCCCTGGAGGCCGTTGCGGTACAGGTTCACGACGGTAAGCGGAATGAAAAACGCCGCCACACATTTGAGGTAAATGTCCACCGACGGAAGAATCGTTTCGATCTCCTCGGAGATAAACAGATAGGTCATGTATTTTCCCACCGTCACCACCAGAAGCGCCGCGAACAGCGAGTAGACAATGCCCATGAGCGTCGCGTCCCTGAAGCCCCTGCGGATCCGGCTGATCTTTCCGGCGCCCATGTTCTGGGCGCAGAACGTGGCCATGGCCGTTCCCAGCGCCACATAGGCCTGCGTCACCACCTGCTCGATCTTGGAGGCCGCCGTGAACGCCGCCACCAGCGTGGAGCCAAGACTGTTCAAGCCGACTGCACCATGATGGTTCCGATGGCCGTGATGGAATACTGGAGCGCCATGGGAAGGCCCAGCCCCAGCTGCAGCTTCGCGATGTGCCAGTCCAGCCTCCAGTCGCTCCGCTTTAAGTGCAGCACCGGAACCTTCTTCCAGATATACAGAAGACAGAGGACGCCGGAGACGCCTGGGAAATCACCGTCGCGTAGGCCGCTCCCGCCGCCCCGGCATGAAACTGGATGATGAACACCAGATCCAGCACGATATTTAAAAGCGCCGCCAGTATGAGGAAGTACAGCGGCGTCCGGCTGTTTCCCAGGGCTCTCAGGACGCTGGCCAGGTAATTATAGAGCACCTGCGCGAAAATACCGCCGCATATGATCATGATGTAGGCGTAGGCGTCGTCAAAAATGTCCGCCGGCGTGTTCATAATCGTTAAGAGCGAGCGCATTCCCAGCATACTGACCGCCGTGGCCACGACGGAGACGATGACCGAGAGAATGGCCGCGCAGCCCACGGTCTTCCGCATCCCGTCCATGTCCCGGCGCCGAAGCGCTGGGAGGTCAGCACCGTAAAGCCCACAGTCATGCCGATCAGGCTGGTGATGATGAGAAACATGATGGTTCCGGTGGAACCCACCGCCGCCAGCGCCTTATTTCCCACAAACTTTCCGACGATGATCGTGTCCGCCATGCTGTAAAACTGCTGGAATACATTTCCCAGAAACACGGGAAGAACAAAATGAAAGATGGCCCAGGCCGGGCTTCCCGTCGTCATATCTTTTTCCATACTATCTATCCTTTAACACTCTGATCTGGTTTTAAAAACTTTGAGTATTATATAGTAAATGCGCCGCTGCATCAATAGACATTACTGACAATATGACGACGAAACACGAAAGAAAATCCAGCAAATTGCGGTGGCCCTCCGCCGCCGCTATCTGAACAGGCGGATGGTGCCCGTATCGTTTAAATTTTTGAGAAGCGAGAGCAGGATCGGGAAGCCAAAAAGCCCCACCACGCCGAAGAGCTGCGCGCCCACAAACATGCTGGAGAGCGTCACCACCGGGTGCAGGCCCAGCTGGCTCCCCACGATCTTGGGTTCGATAATATTTCTCACCACGGTGATGATGAGATAGACAGCTAAAAGCTTCACGGCCAGAGCCAGGTTTCCCTGCACCGCCTCCAGAATCACCCATGGGATCATGATGCCGCCGGTTCCCAGAACAGGCAGGATATCGAAGACCGCAATGCAGAACGCGATGAGAACCGCATTCTTTATTCCGATCAGGCTTAGCCCGAGGGAGAGTTCAAAAAATGTGATGCTCATGATGATGGCGTAGGACCGGATGCAGACGAACAGCGTCCCCACCACATACTGCCGGATGCGCACCATAAAACGCCCGGTCTGCCCCGTGAACTGCCGCGCCGCAAAACCGGCCAGCAGATCGTAGTCGGCAGCGATGAAAAATGTGGAGATAATCATGAGCAGCGCCTTGATGAACAGGCCCGGCAGCGAGGTGGCGGAGGCGGAGATGGCTCCCAGCGCCTGCACGGACATGCCGGTGATCATCTCTCCCACCGACTGATTGAACTGGTTAAACAGCGTCTGCAGCTCCTTCATGAGCTCCGGATCCATCCGGCTGATCTCGTCCTCGATCACCGCGAAGGCGCCGGCCAGCGTCGGCTCCACGGTATTGGTGTAGAGCTCGGGAAGCTTCGGCAAAAGATCCACCAGCGCGGAGAGTATCTTAAGCCCGCAAATGCCGCCAGAAGCCCCGCCGTGCAGTAGAACACCGCCGCCAGCGCCAGCGCCACCGGCTTCACCGGGAGCTTCCACTTTCCCGAAATCCACAGGGCCGGACGGCGCAGGCCCGCCGCGATAATGAAGCCCAGAAGAAAGGGCATGATGAGCTTCAGCCCATACTGGACAGTCACGTAAACCAGGAAAAAGATAACCGCCCCGTACGCAGTATTCACAATCAGTCTTTTTCGTTTCTCATAATCCATAATCCATATATCCCCCTGTCTGGTTCTTCCAGTAAAAAATAAAGAGCACGGTCCTGCATCCCACCTGGCACAGACTATGCTCTCTCATTTCTATAAATACATACACCCATATAGAATACTATGACCGATCCAAAATGCTGTCAAGATCTCTCACAAAATCTTTTCAATTACGTAACACCGGCCGGAATCCGGTCACAGGAAACGCCGGATCCGCGCCGCCATGGCGGCCGCCAGGAAACACAGGACCATATCCCCGGCTATGGTGAGAAGCACGCAGTTGACAAGCCAGAGCTGCCATCCCACCTGCACCCGGTAAACGAAATTGACCACAAAATAAAAATATACCGCTCCCACCGCATAATAGATAAAAAGCCCCGCAAATGCCGGTGCCAGATGTCCCGCCATTCCCGCCGGCCTTATCCGGCTGCTGAGCGCTCCCGCCGCCCAGGCTGCCGCGATAAATCCCAGGAGATACCCGAACGTGGGCTTCAAAAGATAGGCAGGACCGCCGCCCGATGCAAACACAGGCACGCCGACCAGTCCGATCACCACATAGGTGCAGACGCTGAGCGCTCCCATCCTGGCCCCAGAAGGAGCCCCGCCAGCAGGACGAAGAACCACTGCAGGGTGAAGTGCATGGGCACCGGCTGCACCGGGATACTGATTTTTATGAACGCCCCCGCGGCAATCAGCGCCGCAAACAGGCCGCAGAGCGCCATGTCTCTGGTCATCAGGGTACAGCTGGCGGAATCTTTCATGTTGTTCTGCATGTCGTTCGTCCTCCTTATCGCTTTATATAAAGTATCATAGATAAGGGAATTATTCAAGCGCATGTTGCGGCCTAAGAGTGAAGTCGCTGTCCCTTCCTAAAGCCAGATTCACCCTTAGATATCCAGGTGTCCGGCTAAAATGTGCTGCTTCTAAATTTTCTATTCAGCGAAACGGTCACGGGACGGCGCATCGATTATCTAAAGGCCTACGTGGAGCTTACGGACATTTGATCTTCTCTTTTGCAGAGCTTTATCTGCCGGGCCGGTGAAATTACAGAGAACCTCTCATTGGTCCGGCAAAATGGAGTATCAGCTTCTGTGAGGGCCCGTGACAGGTGGTCAGCGTAAGGAGAGCGGGGTGTTTTCCCTGCGTCTTATCCACCGGCACGGCCTGCAAAGCACTCATGTCTCTTTCGCTGCACTTTTCCACATAGATTTTATAGTCCTCCGCAGACGCAAACATGTACCGGTAAGGAGCCGTGTCCGTGTCCGGAGTCAGATAAACGGAAAGAAGCTCGTATTTCTCCCACCTCCCCTGGTGAAACAGGCAGAGCTTGCGGTGCGCGCCTGCATACTCCCCGGAGAGATACTCCTTCAACCCGCCGAACATCGCGCCCGAGCGCATATTATGCCCGTGAATCACGGTGTTTAAGGATACAAACGGGACGGATGAACAGTCGAAAAACAGGGTTCCGCAGGAATTTCTGCTGCCTGCAAAGGTTTTCTCTAAATAGGTCTGATTATCCTGCGGAAATACCACCGGATAGTTGACCGCTGTGCCGGGAATATACAGCCAGGCGGCGTACTCCGGATTTATCTCCTTCAGCGCGGTTTCATCGGGCTGTCTTTCTCCTCTCCCGCTGTCATGGCAATCCGGCAAATATCGGCGTACTCTCTGGCGCCTTTTATCTCTTCGTGGATTCTGAGTGAAAAAATCAGAATACAGCCCGCCGCTATAAGGGAAAACAGGATAAACAAAACGCTCGTCAGCCGCCTCATATGCGCCTCCCGGCCGGATGAAGCCGTTTTTTCTGCGCCGCTTTAAAAGTCCGAAGACCGCTGCCAGCACAATCAATACCAGTATGGACACGGCGACTGCGACGGTGCGGACAACCATTTCCGGCATTCTGGTTCCGACGGCCAGGGGCTCCGCAGCAGGAATATATCTGGCGGTCGCTTTTATGACATACGTGTATTTACTCTTCTGCTCTCCCGCTCTGGCGGGCGGCTGGTCTGTGTAAACAGCCTGAACAGTCTTCGCCTCCACGGAGGCAGATTTGCCACGCCCGCGTACTCGGCATGGCAGTCTGCCACACGCATCTCACCGGAAGCAGACAGCTTCCGGCACAGAACTCCATTGTCTGTGTAAGGCTCTCCGTCCCAGCGGATCTGCTGAATCCGGTAATCTTCTGCGGAAACTCCGATCATCTCCAGCAGTTCATTCTCATACCCCTTAAGAGGATCAGCCTGGGAGAGAGAAATCTCCCGGCCATTTAAGTCAAAGGTATCGGCACTGTAATTGGTCACAGTGATCGGAAACTCAAATTCACTGATCCAGCGGGTCCGGCTGTACCATTTGTCTCTTAACGGCACCTGGACCCCCATCTCCTCCCCCGTCACATCATCCGTTACCTTCAGCGTGGCGCTTTCTGGAATTTCTGTCCCGACGGGAACCGCCTCGTATACGATGACATCGGAAACAGGCTCCTCCCTGGCATTTAAGGTGGTTTCCACCACCTCGTAGGAGGCCAGCTGCCAGGTGATGCCATGCTCCGTAAACTCCCGTTCCGGCACATGGTTTTCCTCCTCATCCGTGAACGGAGCAGAATATCGGATTTTCATGTTCCCGTTCGCGGCCGGCTCCTCCTTTCTGGAAATGACCTCGTAATTTATGTCATCCAGAACCCAGGACTGCCCGTCCATCTCTGTCATCTCCTCAAAATAGGCGGACTGCCGGGCAGGATCATCCGTGTCGGCTGTGTAGGTTTTCTCCACATACTTTTCCGTGGATTCAGCGGATTTTTCAGCCGCCTGCGCGGTCTCACATTCCGCCATGCACATAATCAGGGCCAGAATAACCGACGCGGCGTATGTCCCGCCCCTGTTTCCTCGGTTCCGGTCTTTGTCGTTATGTTTCCGGCCTCTTCCTGTATTTTTACTTCCTTTTTTCTGCATATATATCACTCCTGTCAGTCCGGCCAGAGAAATCCCCAGAAGAAGGGCGAGACATCCAGCCGGGAAATCATCTCCGGTCTTTGCAAACTGAAATTCTGCGCTGTCCAGCGCAAGGCGCACGCGCCCCCTGCCATAGAGTCCGGAATCATACTCCGCAATAATTTTCCCTTTATCCGAATCAATGACGGGAATCTCCGGGGGATTTTCCAGTCTGTGGTTGACCGCGTAGAAGGCGTAGCTGTTTTTTGAATCCTGATAAAATGCATCGTCACCGTTTAAAAGCTCCGCATCACCTGTTTTAGGAATTTTTATTTCATACTCACGATTTAGCAAAACGTATCCATCCGGAGCTGCAATTTCCCGAACCGTGACGGTCTGCGGGTGAGAAAGAGTCAGTTTAAACGTCGATGCACTCTCCCTCATCAGCGACAGCCGGTTTCCGCCTGCATCGCACACTTCAAATGCGGCTCCGGCAAGGGGATTTCCTTCTTCATCGGTCTTCTTGATGTAAATGGTATAGGTGTCGCCATCCCCGCCGCCACCGCCGGTTTTGATGTTCTGCGCAGCAATCCCCAGCACCTCTCCGCTGGTATTCACCGTAAATTCGATGTCCTCCATGGGGCGGTAACCATCCGGAGCTTTCTTCTCGTGAAGGATGTAGGTCTCCCCGGCCACCAGCTTTCCCTCGATCCGGTGCGGTTTTTCCGTGGAAATCCAGCTTTCCGCGACGGTTCCGTCCTTATCAAGGATCTCGAACTGCGCGCCGGCAAGCGGCCGGTCTCCCCGGTCGGTCTTGGTTACTTCCACCCGGGTCACATCGTCGCGCATTTCCACGTGGTTGACGGTACCGTCAAGGTTGACCGTGAAGGTCACATCCTTTGAATAGGCGTAGCCAGGCGCCGGATTGGACTCGATCAGCGTATACTGCTTGCCGGCCTCCAGGACACCGGTGATCTCATGGGGTTCATCCCCGGAAATCCACTGATCGATCACCAGGCCATTTTCATCCACCAGCTGCATCTCACAGCCGGGAAGCTCGTCCTCCCCGGTGATGGCTTTCTTGGAAAGGACAGCCTTCGTGGGCTTGTCCTCCATGACAACCACATCAACCCCGCCGTCCTCGCTGACCGTAAATTTTATATCCTCCGCATAGGCATAGCCGGGGGCCGGTTCCACCTCGTGCAGCCAGTAGGTTTTTCCGGCAGTCAGCGTCTTTTCCAGAAAAGTGAAGGTTTCGCCCGTGGTAAAAATGATCTCCTTTCCATTGTGGAGCGCCGGTGTTTTGTCCTCGTTGAGGATCTGGAGGACGGCTCCCTTAAGCGGATCGCCCTTCACCGCATCCGAGTCTGTGGCGGTCTCCACATATTTGTTTTTCTCGATTCTCACCTTGGTGGTGTCATCGATCATCTCCACATAATCCACTGTCCCGTCATGACTGACAGTAAACTCAATCTCATTGGCGATGACAAAACCATCGGCGGGGATCGTCTCCCTGAGGGTGTAGGTCTCGCCGGCTCTCAGCACTCCGACAATCTCGTGGGGCTCCTCACTGGAAATCCACTCCTCAACCACTGTGCCGTCTGAATCGATCACCTCCAGATGTGCTCCCCGGAAGCTCTTCCCCGTTAGTGATGTCCTTTTTGGAAATCGCCACATGGGTCTGGCGGTCCTCCATGACCAGCTGCTCCGGCGCGCCGTCCTCATTGACCGTGAATGTCATGTCCAGCGCGCAGCCATAGCCCGGCGCGGGCTCCACCTCTGTTACCCGGTACCTCTGTCCCGGTGTGAGGCCGGAAAGGTCATACGGTTCGCCGTCCGTCTCCCATTCGGCGATGACCGTTCCGTTTTCATCTGCCAGCTGCAGCGTGACGCCTGCAACCGCCTCACCGGTCAGAAGATCCCGCTTTTCAATCTGTGTCTCTGTCTCCTGGTCATAGGCCCCGATGGCGGAAACAGATGAATTTTCATCCAGCGTAAAACTGAACCTGCTGCTGATTCGTTCGCCAGCATCAGAGCCCGCATCAGAGTACCTGGTTGTCTCTGTCAGAAGATACGTTTCTCCTTTCCCAAAGATCTGACGCCCGGAATCGTCCTGCACGGAACGGGTGAACCAGGCCCCGCTTCCCCGTTCCTGTATGGTTCCGCTCTGCCCATGGCCGGCGGCCTGGTTTCCATCCTCAATACGGGTCACCTCATAGGCGCAGTTTTTAAAGTCTGCCGGATCGATGGTGATGAACTCGTTTCCGGCTAAGGACAGCCGGTCGCCGCTTCGCATGGTTCCCTCGCGGCTTCCGCTGTAGGAATAGGTACCGGCCAGCTCATTTCCGCGCTCATCCCAGAGGCGGACGAGAAAAACGGACTCTTCGTTTTCGTACAGCTCTTTTCCGGATCCGGTCAGCTCGTTGTAGATGGTCAGCCGGTTTTTCTGTAAAACCGGGACAGTCTTTTCCGTCTGATAAGAGGCTCCATCCACCTCCGTCCCGACCGTGATCCTAATGCTCCCCGCCGTCTGATCCGACACACTGGCCGCAAACGACACCCGTCCCTGGGTGTAGGGCTGAACGTCCGGAATGGTCCATGTCACGGCCGTCTCACCGGTCTGACTGCCACTGTAGGATCCAGCACCGAAGCACCGTCCCCCAGCACAGCAGTCACCGTCACCGGCTGTGTCACCGGTTCCGGATTATAGTAGGTGATCGTGGTGATCACCGGCTGGGACGGGTTTAACGGCTCCCCCGGTTCCTGGTTCCGGCTCCGCACGGAGACGATGGGGTTCTCCGGGCTGAGGCCGTTGTCTATTGTGTGCTCCTGTGCCTCGGTGGACGGAGTAAAGGAAGAGATCATATTTCCCTCTGCGTCTGTTATCTCCACGGTCGTTTCCACGGCGTCCCGGCTGTGGTAGATAAAACCAGCGTCCTCGAAATGGACGCGGCGCGTCATCCTGGCCGTCACCGTATCACTGCCGTCTGAGTAAATGGTGTGCTCCGTAAAGGTGTAGAGCGCGCCGTCCTTTAAGCCGTCCTCCTCATGGATGACGCGGTCCGCGCCGGTGGCGGTAAAGCGCAGGATTTCTTTTCCGTGCTCATCCTGGACCTCCACCTCGGTCCGGGTGACCGTGCGCCCCTTCACCGTCACCGCAGTGATAGAACCGCTGTCCGGGTTTCCGGGGCTCCCCTTCACCGTGTCCACCCTGATGGCGGACAGGTTGTTGGAAATACTTACGATGGAACGTCCATCCTCCGAGACGGTAAACAGCACCGGCTTCATCAGAAGATAGCCGGCAGGAGCCTCAAGCTCCACCCATACGTAGGTCTGCCCGGCAGTCAGCCCCTCGAGGAGGTGGCCTTTTTCCTCTTTGGAAGTGATCCATGTCTCCATCAGATCATCTTCTCCGTAGATGTATCCGCCGTCCGCTCCGATGTGCGCCTTATAGACTACAAGCTCTGCCCCTTCCACAAAAGCTCCGTCGGTTCCCGCGTCGTTCAAATGGGACAGATCTTTTTTCTCCAGGTAGATTCTGGTAGGCTTGTTCTCTATCCCCAGCTCATGGACAATGGTTTCTGTTTCCGGATGTTCCGTATACCCGCCATCAGCGTCAAACTGGAACGTGTAGACAACCGGATTCACGGCAAAGCCGTCGGGCGGCACAATCTCCTTGAGTTTGTAGGTGTAGGGCGTGATACCTCCGTTCTCCGGGGCGATCATTCCGACCGGAAGATTTTCTATCCGGACGGTTCCGTTGATATCGGAAACCTTCCTTGGAAAGCCATCCACCATCTTTCCCTCCTCCGTGTAGGCGCTCAGCTCAAACACAACGCCGGCGAGAGCATTTCCCTCCTCATCCGTCTTATGGACAACCAGCTCCCCTGTCACCGGTTCATCGGTCATCCGCTCGATCTGGATCCGTTCGGTTCCCGTGTACTCGATTTTAAGCGGTTTGGCGGCCCGGTAGTATGCCGGGGCTTTTACTTCCGCCAGGTAATACGTTCCCGCCGGAAGATCGTATAGGTAATGGGGCTTTAAATCTCCTTCCGAGAAGCCATCCGGGACCAGACCGTTGATCCGGTCGGTCTCCGTGTATACCCCGTCCGTTCCGGAAATCCAGGAATCCACCAGGTATTCATCCGCCTGGTTAAAGGCTCCCGTCCCATCGGCCCGGTACAGGGCCAGATTCGCTCCCGGGAGTTCCTTCCCGGTTTCGGAAGAACGTTTGGAAATAACCAGGGAGCTCCGCTCGTTCAGCACGTCGTGAAGCTGGATCCCGCTTAATTCCTCCACCCTAACCGCGACAGGATCGGCCAGCGCAAAGCCCTCCGGGGCTTTTGTCTCGACCAGAACGTAAGCTGTGCCCACGGGTAAGTAGTCCATGCGGCGGCTTCCGTCCGCGGTCAGCCAGGCATTGGCATGGTCATTGACATGGTCCAGACGGACGTAATCGAATTTGTAGGTGTACTCCAGCCCAGAGCCGTTGTACCGGACATCGGCCAGGATGGTTTTTCCGGTCTCCTCTACGGTCATCGTCACTTTCGCGATATCGGGATATTTCTGGGCCGTGCCGCCTGCTATACTGGCATCAATAGTCTCCACATCCGTGACCGCTGCGGTACGGGTAACCGCCCACCGGAGGGTCAGTTTTTCTCCCAGCATATCCGCGTAAGCGGCTTTGAACCCGTCACGGTCCTCGCGGCTCATGGACGGCGGGAAGGTGACGGTTCCGTCTCCTGTGACAACGCGGGTTCCGTCCTCCAGGAGCCAGATATTGGAGTCTTTGCCGGTGCGGATGGCTGTGCGCTCGGCGGACCAGGTAAAGCCCGTTCCATTTATTCCATATTTTTCATACATGGACTCAAATTCACTGGAAAATCCGGTCTGTCCCCGCTTTCCGCTTACATTGGGATAATCTTTAAGATCAATGGTTTCCGTGTAATCGGTGGCATCGTCCGTGATCCAGGAATCGATCACTTTGTCCTCGTCATACTGGGGATGGCCGTTTTCATCATAAAGGACGTCCCCGTTGTCTCCGGTGACCGCCTCATACAGCGTGAAGGCGGCACCGGGAAGGACATTCTTTTCCGTCCCTTCCAGCATGTATTTGAGGAACGCGACCTTTGTATGGTCGTTGAACAGCTGGTACTCCTGCAGTTCCTCCGTATTCTCCACCACGATATTCATGGGCTCTGCTTTTACAAAGCCCTCGGGGACGGAAACCTCTTCCAGGATGTAGTACCCCTCCGGCAGTCCTTCCACGTAGAGCGGGAGAGGCCCGGTGGTCCAGGTCATTTCCTCATACTCCGGTGCGCCGGTCCGGCTGTTGGTGGTCTCCAGGCGGTATGGGGTATCCGAAGTCTTTTCCAGCCGGTAGCCCTCGGGCGCGGCAGCATCAAAGATATACCGCGCCGGGTAGAGTGCCAGCTCTGCACCGGAAAGCTGCGCGTTGGAGTAGTAGGCGGCCCTGTTCTCGGACTGGCCAACAACGGTGTAACCACCTTTTTTATCTTTTGCAGACATATCTAAAAGGTCCACGGTTCCATCTGTTTCACCGCTTCCGTCGATTTTCTCCAAATATTCCTTTGTGGTGTCGTCCGTCACCTGGACGGTCTTCACCCCGGCGTCCTCGTCCACTGTCACCCCGGCCGGGAAGGATTTCGTGTACCCTTCTCCCTCCGGGACCTCAAGCTCCTCCAGGATGTAGGTTCCTGCCGGAAGGCGTTTTAAGAGATCCGGCTGGCCCGCAGTCTCGGTGTCCGTAAACGGATCATTCGGGGTCTTGTCTGAGGTCATCCAGGTATTTTCCAGGATGTAGCTCTCGCCCCGGCGGTGATACAGCCTGTCCTGCGTCTGGTGCTCTTTGTCCTGGACGCCGTCATACAGATCCCCGTGGGCATCCAGCGCGTAGGCCGCGCGGTTGTATTCCTCCAGGTTGTCGGAATCCTTGTACCGGACAAAATCCCCGTTGCGGTCGTAAAGCTCCGTTCCCTTGTCATACGTGGACGCGCTTCTCTGATAGTAGAGCACCAGGCCGTGCGCATCGTAGACCGGACTCATATAGCTCAGAAAATCGCCATTGTTTATATCCTCGAGGATTTCCTCATTCATGTTCTGGCCCTGTTTGTTGGTGTTGACGGTAGCCTCTTTATGGCTTTTCTCCGCTTCGTCGGGCTCCCAGGTGCCGTTGATGTACCCGGATTCCCGGTGGGAATAAGAGGGCTTCCCGGCATCCGTGATCACCTGGTCCGTCTGGTTGTTCGGTTCAATCACCGCCTCCTCCAGATAGCCGTCCGCGTTTTCGCCGACCGTGGCGATGCGGGAAGTGGTGATCTTGTCGCGGGCGATCACGTTTCCGTTTTCATCCTTTGCCACCTCCACCGGCCACACCAGGACGCGGTCGCCAATACGTCCGACAGCCTCGTCAAGCTTCGGTTCCAGGACATAGGCCATGCCTGTGTAGGGATCCACCATGGCATCGCGCTCACCGTCATGACCCAGATGGTATACGACGGTTCCCTCGCCCATTGCCCATTCCTGGCTGCGATGGTTGAAAGTGAGCTCCGCGAAATCACCCTTCAGAATCTTATTCGTCTGGTCATAGGAAAGTTTCTCCAGATCTCCGCCGGCAAACTCCAGATAGGGCTGGCCGCCCCTGAATGCATACAGGGACAGCTCACGGTCGGATTTACCATGGTTTTCCTGGTCAGCCATCAGCTGGGCAACGGAAATCTTCTGGTGGTTCCTGTTCCAGCCGTAAAGAATCTTTCTGCCGGAAACATTTTCCGTCCAGGTTAAGGACAGGGAATCCAGGTCGTAGTACAGGATGTCGGTATCGGGGCGGTCCACGGTTCCCTCCGTCCAGACATAGCCCTTCTCTGTGACCGGAGTTCCGTTTTCGTCGATTCCTGTCACGTAGTCGGTGAGAATGGCGTTTCCGTCCCCGTCTGTTTCCTTCACAAGCTCCGTCTTTTTGCCGGCGTAGCCTGTTTAATAAACATGGAAGTTATATTGTTTGTGCCGTTTCGCTCAATCACCAGCCCCTCATAGGCAAAGTCCTCGCGGTCGCCCGAGGGCGTCAGCTCGATGGCGTCAAACAGCGTCATCTTTGCCCCGGCCACGTAGGGATTGGCGTCGTCATCCGTTTCCCGCGTCCGCGCCACATAGCCGTATCCCGCGAAGTGGGTTCCGTCGTAAACGATCTCCACCTGTTCGCCGGCTTCTTTGAGCGCCACCAGTTTCTCCAGCGTTCCCTTCGGATAGGCATAGCAAGGTACTGGCCGTTATTGTCGTAGGCGTACTGGAGAGACGGGTTTCCGCCGATTTCCGTGAGCGTTCCTTCGATCCGGTCGCCGATCCGGAACGTGACGGTTCCCTCTTTTTTCAGTTTCTCCACCTGCAGCTTGATCGGAACGTTTTCCACGTAAATCTGCGCGGTATCCGCCCGATCCTGCGGTTTGTTCCCATTTCCCTTCACGCCGTCCGGCCGGTCCTCATAAATGGCCGCGTGGACGCGTTCATCCCGGTTCCCCTCCTTATAGTAGGTTACCTTGTCGGAGTAAATCTCAATGGCAACCGGGGCCGTCCGCACGTAGCCCCTCGGCGGCACCTCGCAGAGCACGTACACACCGGCACCCAGCGGCTGGGGCGTTGTAAGATAGCCGGTGGTCTGCAGGCGGTACTCATTGGGAGCCATGTTGGTGTCTTCCTGCTTCATGGACACATCATTGATCGTTGAGAATGCCTCAAACTGGCCGACGTCATTTCCATGGACATCCGGCAGCACGATCTTGTCCTCCTCCCGGCAGACCGGGGTTCCTGCCTTGACGGTGCCGGAATATCTGGTCCCCACGCCGCCTCTCTTTAACGGTGTGATGTTCTCCGCGCCCATGGCCTTTAAAAACTCCTCACTGCCGGTCAGAAGGGTATCTGTCTCATAAAAGAGGACGTCCCCGGTCGTTTCATCACGGGAGGCCTTATAGATCATGAACAGGGCCCCGTCATGCAGGAGGTTTTCGTGGGTCTCGCTGTCCAACTTTTCAATGCGCAGCTTTGCGGTGTAGAAGGTGTTGCGGAATTTTCCGTCCGCATAGCCCTTGAATCCGTCCTTGTCGTAGATCAGTTCCTGCTCGGGCTCTGTAACTGTATACGGCACAAGCACCGGTGCATACAGGCCGTCGTATGCAGTCTGGACGCCCTGCATGGCCGGGACATCCTTATAAACCGCTCCTGCCCCGTTGTCCGGCGTCGCCGCGGCGGCGTGCTCAAAACGGATGTTTTCCGCTTCTCCGGCCTGCTCGGAGACGGAAGCATAGTGGTACCGTTCCTCAATGGCATCTTTCCGGTACGATCCGCCTCCGTCCGCGGTAATCTCCTGGTTTTCGTCATCTGCAAAGTAGTGGCTGTTCCCGTTTGCCCCCTGTTCGGGCGTCAGCGGCCCGCCGTCTGCTTTATGGATGGGGTTGTAATAATCCTTTAACGGGTCAAACGTATCCTGGGTGATGGAAAAGCCATCGTATTCATAGCTCCCGCCGCTGTACCGGATCGTCCCGGTCAGCTTATCCGGCTCCAGGCCGTACTTGTAGACCTCGAAATTTCCGTCGTGGTTGTGGGCGCGGATGACATACTGACGCTGGTCCCCGCCGTTTTTGTCCCATTCCTCACCGAAACGGATCAGATAGTTTTCCGCCTTTGCCTGGTCCGTCAGCGCCATGCCGGCGTCGTACTGATAGTGGGGATCCAGTGTTGCCACCGGATTGGTGTTCGTTCCGGCTTCGTAGACGGAGGGAACCTGGATTTCCTTCGGCCGGTCTGTCTTATAATGTTTATTCGCAAGCTCCTTTGTCGGCTGTTGTTCTGCGACCACGTAGGTCCCGTAGGGCAGGTATGCGGACACTCCATAAAAGTACGTCCCGTTCTCATCACTGGCATTCAGAGTCGCCGGGTCCGAATCCTCACCGCCGTCCGCCGCATCATCCCACGGGATTGCATAAATCTCATCCAGATCGTAGGCAAAGAACGGCGTCAGGTAATCATAGGCCTTTTTAAGCGCCTCGTGCAGTGCCTCGTCATAGATGTCCTCTGTGGTATTGTTTTCGGTTTCCTCCTTCTTTGCCTCGTCCTCGTTCTGGCCGTTGTGGCTCACCAGCTTCGCCGCCTCGTCATCCAGGTACCAGGTGATGGCAAACTGGCGCACCATGTCAGAGGCTTTTGCATTGCTGACTGCATGATCGGTGCGCTTTTTCTCATTGCCCAGCGGACGCCAGGAGGTATAGGTCTGGTTTTTATCGTCCCATTTATCCGTGTCGGCTACCAGGAGGGCGTCAAAAAACTTGTCATAGTTATAGTCCTGGACCGTGATCAGATCTTTCCCGCTTTCCACCTGCTTTTCGTTCAGCTCCAGGATGCGGGTATAGCCCTTGTTGGCTTCTGCGCGGATGGTGTCGCTCCGGGAAACGTTGATGTTGGTGCCGCGGTAACTGTAAAGCGCGGCATTCACCAGGACGCCGACACCGCCCGATGCGATATCCGTGCGGAACGGAATGCGCTGGGCCACGTTCTGGTCGAACGTCTCCGGGTCCTTATAATCTGCCAGGATGTTGTTTCCGTTTATGCTGGTCAGCGTGGAGGCGGTGTCATGCCGGACCTTCGTGAAGATCTTCGGCACGTTGACCTTTAAAACATCCTTGTCATCCCCGGTCATGACCGCCGGGAAGGAAGCGTGCAGCAGCTCCTCGTATGGGATCTCATTCCCATTGCGGTCCAGCCAGATGACGGTTCCTTCCTCATCCCGGTACAGGCGCTCCAGGTTGCTCTTTAAATACGCCTTGAACCGGAAGTCCGGGGCCTTATCTGTCTCCTCATAGCCGTAGGTGTTGTGGGCGTAGCTTCCGTCCGGGCTGGTCTGGATATCCTTAACCACCTTGATTTTCTGACGGATCGCGCGCTCGTAACCTGTACCGCCTTTTCTCTGGTCATATCATCTTGATAGATCTGTTCCTGGCCCGGATAATTCAGGGAAACCAGCGCGATGTAGGTATCGTCCCCCACCAGGTTCATGTTCAGATAGTCAAGGTACGCCTTCGCCCGGGCCTTCTTCACGTGGACGTAGTAGCTGGCGCTGTTCATCACGTCGCCGGCAGAAAAGCCCGCACCCATCACTTCGGCATCCTCCGCGGAAAGGGTGACCTTTTTCTCCTTCAGCACGGCTTTAAACTCGATGGTCTGTTCTTTTCCGTCATTGGTCTGCGCCGCGCCGAACGAATCTGTATAGGCAGCCTCCACCGGAATCACGTATGTCCCGTCCTCCTGCCTTATGGCCTCAACCTTCACCCATTTCACATCCTCCACATCCTGGATCTGGGTCTGGGTGATTTCCCGGTATTCATACGCCTGGATGGGGCGGCCCTGGCTGTCATAGACCAGCTCGCCGGTTTTGTAGTACACGTTCTCGGTGACGGTTCTGGACATGAGGTTGCCGTCCTCATCTGCGGCGGCATCTGTGATGAGCGTCGCACTCCCGATCACGGAAGAGCCGCTGACGCCCTCTTTATAGTCCTCATAGGTTCCGAATGCATTGTACGCCGGGTTATTGGAGTAATCGGCATATATGTAGCGCGGCGGCTGGCTTGTATCCGCCGGAATATACGGAACCGCATGATAGATCACGCTGTCGTCCACCGGATCGCTTCCCAGCACCATGAAATTTTCCGGATTTCCGGACACGCCGGCATAGACGGAGAACACGTAAGAGTCGCCCGTTTCCTCCACCGCGTCAACTCCGCCGTAGCTGTAAAAGGCATTCTGGTCGTAGTAATCCAGAAGGGAGAGGATCGCGTCACTTACTTTTAACGGACTGCCGTCCGATTTCTGCTTCGCAACCTCGATCTTCTGGACCGGAGTGCCATACACGGTAAACGCCGCCGGCTCGCCCGGCGTCACACCGGACAGGCCGTAGAGGTCCGGATCGCCCTCACGGATGCCGCTGTCAAACACCCCGACGTAAATGCTGGAATAATCATAGCCGCCGGAAACCTCGGAACGGGGCGTTGCCTTGCCGTTTTTTCGGAGGCTGTCTCGACCTTGCCCTTTACATAGGCAAGCTGCGCCCCGGAAAATGCCTCATCCAGCATTTCCCGGTTTTCCTCCTCCGTCATCGTCCCCTCGGCTGCGTTCAATACCTCCAGGACCTTTTCCTCATCCAGCTGGCGCACCGGCACCTGCAGGAACCGGTTCGCCACGTAATTGATGGGGACCTCCTGCGTCATCATGGTTCCGTCTGCGTTGTATTTCGGGTACTGGTAATCATGTTCCGCAGTCACGTACTTCGGCGTGCCGTCCGGATTTATGACAGGGACCCGGTCATACACGCCGGTCCCTGCCTCGACCTCGATCTGCTTTGTCCCGGTATCTTTCCGGTAAACGGTAACCCCCTCCGGAAGCCCGGTCAGGACGATATCGTAGGTCTGGTCCTTCGTATCCCTTGACTTTGCAGAGAAGAAGATCTCATTGGAACGCGCGCCGTCCCCGTCATCGGAGGTCTGTTCATCGGCAAACATCTGGCGCTCGATCACGGCGTACCCTTCGCCGTTTTCCGGGGCCTTTGCCTCCAGATCCTGGCCTGAGTTGGTGAGATCATTCTGCCGGTTGTTTACTGAAAGCTCATAGCCTTCCGAACGGCTTAACTCCTTTATGTAGTAATCGCCCATGAGAAGGGGGCGGCCGATCCAGCAGTTTCCGTTTTTGGATTCATTGTCATAGTAGGTGCGCTCATACTGGCCGTCCTCCGTGTAATCGTCACAGGTAATGTCCTCCGTGTAGAGGTTGCCCGGTGCCTGGGCAGCCCAGGCGTTTTCAATGATCGTCCCCGCTGTATAGTCATACTCATGGCCGGGGGCCTCCGTGTTCACCATGAAGGAGGCGTTTCCGTCCCGGTCAGTGGCTGCCACGGCGACCAGGTCATTGGCCTTATAGACGGTCCCCGTTTTTCCATCCGGGTGCACCAGATCCGCTGCAGCGAACAGCCCGTAGACCGCGCCCTCCAGGGTGGTGTCGCCCTGGGTCTCGCCGTAGGCGTCAAACCCATCATTCTCCCCCTCTGCAAGGTCCAGGTCCTTTTTGTTGATGTGGATTTCGCCCTCGGTGCGGTGATCGTAGACCCTCCAGGCATTTCCCTCGCCGTCGGCATCGTTGCAGTGGCTGTAGTTATCACCTGGACCCGGCGTGATGGTTTCACCCACACTGGCGGACACAAGGGACGCCTCATATGCCGGGGTGAAAAGATCCTGGGTCAGGCCGTCATTATCTCTGCGTCCATCCGGGCTGCGGAACGCCGATGCTTTCCGGCTCCACTGGAAACGGAGCTCCGATGCGGACGCAGGAGGATTTCCCTGTCTTCATCGTCTTCTTCATCCTCGTCATCCTCGTTCTGGCTATCTTTCGGCCCTTCGTCCTTCTTTCCTTCATTTCCTCCCGGTGCATGGTTTCCATCGTCTTTGCCGGCGTCTGATGTGCTTGCCGTTGCAGGAGAGGACTTTAATAACGGGAGCTCATAGTCCGAAATGTCCGCTTTTCCGGGCAGCAAATCGGGAAGCTTAAGACCGGAACCGGTTTCCGGACTTCCGGGAAACTCCTCCGGCCCGGAACCGCTGTTTTCTGTACCGGCAGGTCCCTGGCCTTTTCCGTCGGAAGTACCAGGGCCATTCAGAGCATCCTCCTCCAGTCCGGAAATTCCCAGCTCCTCCTCGATTTCCTCATACTCCACCAGTTCTTCCATTTCTGCCTCGGAATCGCTGGCCGTCTTTACCGGGATTCCCGCGGCGGAGACGATCTCCTGCAGAACCACCCTTGATTTCTTGAACATCTTTTCCGGGATCACACGGGCTGTCGCAGCAGCAGCCGGTTCGCCAGCTGTTTCCAGTGCGGACTGCATGTATTTCACAGCACCTTCCATCGCCCGGTTAAATGCCGTCGTTACTCCGGCCTCCAGGGACTCTTTGTCGCTGTATTCCCCGGAAAAAGCAGCATTCGCACCGTTCTCTGAGGAATCTGTCGTGATAATCTCAATTGGGAGATCATCTGCATGGACATCATGGCGGATATAGCCATCGCGCGCCTGGTACTCGCTGAATGCATAACTGTATTTCATGGCGATGAATTTATCATACGTGGCCTGGCAGTCTGCCTGGCATCCGGACTCCCGGTAGGACGTGGCGCCGTCCGGTTCCACCGTGTTGCCGCCGGACGGGGTTTCGCCTTCATTGCCGCCCGTGCCGGCAATCTCCTCGATGGCTCCCTGGTCCACATCGGGCATCAGCCAGTGGAAATGCACGCCTTCAAAATCGCCGCCGGCTTTCTCTTCACAGGCGGCCGCACAGGCCAGCCAGGTTTTCGCCATTTCCCGGTTTTCCGCCTGGGCCGCATCGATCTCGCCTTGGTTTAACACCTCGCCGGTCTCCTCGTCCTCCTCCGGTTCCGGCACCGGGACAAAAACCGGAGCTGGATGGCCGTCACAGAAGGTCTTATCGTAATGATACCTGTGCTGGATGGTCTGGGAACCGTACCCGTTTTCATCGGTCACAAAAGATCCGACTTTGCGGAACCCATCCCAGAGCACGGGATTGTCCATGTAACCGCCGGCATACGGCTCCCCGCCTTCATAAAGCTGCACCGCGCCGTCGCGCTCCTGGTTGACTTCATCCTTGTCATCGAAACGCTCAAACAGGGCAAACCTGGAGCCTCCAGCGGTTCCCCGGTCTCATGGTCGTATTTATAAAGCTGGACGTTATAATTGCTTGTAAATTCCTCCTCATGGCGGAATACCTGGAAGGTGATGCCCGCATTCCCGGCGATGGGAGTAGGGGTACCGGCCAGCGCGGCAAAATAGCGTAATGGCAGACCTTCCAGCTCCAGCCATACCAGCCGCTGGTGCACCCAGGTATTGCTGGTCGCCGGCGTTCCTCCCGTATGGGTACCGGAACACTGCACACACTCCCAGATCTGAAGGCAATCCTCAATCAGCTCCAGCTCCGATGTATAACCGCTCCCCCTGACGCATAGGGCGTTCCGTCCACGTTAAATCGTACAAGTGCTTGGGGTGGCTGAGGATCCGGGTTAGAAAATACAATACTTGTATCTGTTTTCGTATATGTCCAGCCATCTGTCGGTGCCGGGCTATACGAAATCCCATTATCATTGGAAAACTCAATCGGCACGGTCCGAATAAAATCTGCATCCGCACCATTTGGATCAAACTGCAGCGTCATCGTATTTCTATCCACCTGAACCGCTGTCGCCGGCCCCGTAGCATTGGCCAGAATAGAAGGAATCGGCTTTCCGCTGACAGAGGAACCGCCGCCGCCAGCAGAGAGGAGACCGCCCATCCGCATGTATTCCTCACTGTTGGCAGCTACAGTCTCAAGCCAGGGATATTTTGCCCGTGTACTTTCCAGGTAAATCAAGGATTTCAGATCTTCCTCGCTGACCATTGAACTGATCTGCCTCTTTCCCTGGCTACTGCCGCATTATTAATATTGAAAAGCACTGAATTAGCTTTTACGTCACCCAATGATGCTTTTATCGTCAGCATTGCCCAGAAAATATATCTTCTATCTTGTTCTGGGACATAGATTCCAGCCGTTGACGGTCTGTGAGCTTCATACATGTCCCCCTCTGCAGCGATACCATAATAAGCCAGACCGCCATGGTCTATACAGTAAAGCTTATGTCCCAGGTTCGTGTCGCCATAGGCTGATGTCAGAACTGCCGTCGTTCCATCTGCCGCCCATACGTCTGAGACTGGTAAATAGGGGACGATTGTCATTACTCCCAGCATCACAGCCATTGAAAACGAGATAAGCCGTTTTGCTCCTCCCCTCAATCTTTTTAACAAGCTGTTCATCTCCCTTTCTCCTTCCTTTCCCATAAGAAAAGCCTCCGACTAACATTCCTTTCAGATGCCAGTTGAAGGCTTTTCATTTAATTTCCAAACAATTTTTGCATTTCCCGTTCGTACTCCTCCGCAGTGATCTCACCCGACGTCATCTTAAATGTCAATGCAAGACCCAATGATTGCCGATCATCCGTAAGCCCCGCATCTGCCTCGTCAATCTCCGTCTGAACCTCATTTGCATAACGATTATATTCTGTCTCAAAATCTACAGGGTATGTTTTCCCATTGGATAAGAAAAATGGAGTTGAATCAGTCGGATCCGTTGCCAACCACTGATCTCCGATTTTGACCAGGCAGGCTTCGTGCAGGAATGACGGTTCGTACGTTACACACTCCACACCGACATATTTACAAAGATTCGCAAATTCAGCTGCAAAATCTTTACATATTCCCTTTCCGTTTAACAATACACTGAAATGTGGAGTATCAATATCCAGCTCATACCTGTTCCGGTTATCCGGACCGCAGCCATTTGAAATCCTGTCATGTACCATCTGCACCCTGGTAAGCTCGTCTGAATGTATCCAGTCAAAGCTGCTGACAAATTTCCTAAGTTCCTGCAAAACCTCCACCGGATATGTGATCGGCTCCTTTAAAAAGTATTCCGGATCGGTGATCTCCGGATGCTCGTCTGCGAACACCGGGCCGCGGCCGAACGTTGTAACTGTGCCATCATTGGTCTCCCATGTCAGATTTTCCCCGTCTGTCCAGGTTCCTCCATTCACACCATTATTGTCTGCCAGTGCGGTCATTGAAAACAGCCGCGGAAAAAATTCCGGCCAGAATAACCGGCAACCGTTGTTTTACTCTTTGCTTTTCCATTCATATTCCCCCTCATGTTTTATTTTCTGTTTGTAAACGACTGTTGAAATTATGATAAATGATTTATTTTATAATATATGTAACTCCTAAAATAAGCCTTACGTCTGCCTTCTGCCTCCAGAAAGCACACCTAAAGCTTATTATCTCTATTGGGGCGGTGATCAGCCGCCCCAATAGAAGCCATATCAACTTGAGCTCTCCTTTTTTCTATTCAGTTGTCAAGGTGCATCCGCCGGAATGTTTTATCCCGGCATCTCATGCTTACATGAAAGACTTATGGGGTCATGGCTGTCTTTACCTGGACAGCTCCGTCAACAACCCACTCGCCATTTGCATTCACCGTAAAGCCGTCCGGCGTCACGGCGTTTTTATAGAGCCTTCCTCTGGTTCCATCGGATACTTCACCAAAGTAGTAGCAGCGGTACAGCCCGTCCGCGCCTGCGATCCAGTGCCAGTCCGTCAGCATATGGCCCAGGGTTCCGTCAGATACCGGCCAGAGATAGAACATATCCCCATTGGCATCCGTGAACCATCCTGTCACCATGTAGCCGCTCTCGTCGAAGCGGAACCAGTCGGTGGAGGGCTGGCCACCCGCTGCATACGGATTGTGAATGTAGGCCCACTCATTGGCGTAGGTGCGCCCCTGGCCGGTAAACAGCCATTTCCCCGCGCCATCCTGGATCCAGGTTCCGGTCACGGATCCGGCAGGTCCGCCGGCAACAAACGAAGAGGTGCTTCCGCCCGGTGTCACTCCGCTGCTGGAGCTTCCGCCGCCACCGCCGCCTCCGGATGAGCCTCCGCCTCCGGAACTGCCGCCGGAATAGGTGTTGTCCACCAGCTTAAATGCCAGCTTTACAGGGATCCGGTCAGTCATGCTTCCATCAGAAGCGGAGACGGAGATCACGGCTTCTGCCTCGCCCTCGTAAGGCGATTTCTCCATGGCCTTTTTAATCCACTCCGCAATAATAGTCCCGTCCTGACCGGTAATAACCGGCGTCACCGTTCCGTCCGCAGCCACTGTGAGAACAGACGGGTCACTGCTTGCCCATTTCTTCGCCAGCCCCTCCTTGTCCGAATAGATCGCTGCCTGGAACTTCTCCGGCTCATTGCCTGTCCAGGTGAGTACCGGGCTGGATCTGCGGCCGGTTTTTGTAAGCACCAGGTCAAAGGTCTCTGTCTCCCGGTCCGCCTCGATGGCGTTGGCATGGAATGCCAGTGTCACCTGGCAGGATGCCCGCTTTCCTCCGTCCCTGGTCTCTGCGGTTACCGTCACTGTCTTTTCAGCCTGGTAAGGGGCCTGTTTTAAAGCGTCCCTGATCCATGCAGCGTTTTCGTTCACTGTCAGAACACCGTTTTCCACCGTGAGGGCGTCCTCATCCGAGCTGGACCACACCACGGTGCGGTCATAGGGCTTATGTCCGTCGTTTTCCGCGATGTCCGGGAGCACGGTGGCCGTCAGTGTATCCCTGCGGCCAAAGCCGGTTTTGGATTTGAGCTCCGAGTCAGTATCCCCGGTAAAGCTGTAAACCAGATCGTAGTCAAGTGCGGGCCTGTTTAACGCAATCCCTTCCGGATGAATAACGGTCTGGTCGTCCGTCCGGAAATTGATCGTCACCTCACACTTTGCGCTGACGACACCATGGGTCTGGTCCTCCGAGGTCGCCGTCACGGTCTCTGTGACACTGCCGGCCCCCTCCAGCTTCAGATATCCGCCGTCCGCCGTTTTTTCGTGTTGTCCGCATTGATGATGTTCTGCAGCCATGCCGGGTTATTCTTTCCCGCTGCGTCATACACAACCTCCACCGCGCAGCTCTGCTTATTCGTCCCCGCGGGCGTCAGTGTGATGATCTTTCCGGCCTCTGTATCCGCCCATGTCACATTTTTATAAAACGGCTGGGACGGGTTTAAGCTGGCATCCAGGCTGACGGGCTTCGTGACAATGTAGGTTTCCTCCGGGTTCTTCCGGTCACCGGTCAGTTTTCGCACCACATCGAAGGTGATCTGGTTCTGGTTGAGCACCAGGCCCTCCACCCGGACCGTTGTCTGGTCCAGGATCTGGAAAGTCACATCCACCTTACAGGTACCTGTAACCGCCTTATTGTCCACGCTGGTGGAAGGATTCGTCGCCGCGGTAACCACTGCGGTATCCGTATAGACCGTATTCCGGATGGCCTGCTCATAGTTTCCGTCCGCCTGGGCCTTTACTTCCCGGTTTATGATCTCCTGGATGAAGCTGGAGCCCAGGTTGGGAATCACCTTTGCATCCTTTGTCGTGTAACCGCCGGCCCAGCCGTCCTCAAAATGCAGCAGGTCCGTATCATCGATGGACCAGACCACTGTTTTATCCGCTGACGAACCTTCTCCGTTATGTTCCGCATGGATAGACACCGGGAGAACCTGCACCGACACATCCTGCTTTCCGTTTATGTACCTGGCAATCAGCGTTCCCTTTTCATCCCTTACCTCCGTCTTGATCTGCGGATGTTTCCGGTCCCCGGTTCGGGTCTGTGTCACAGAAATCCTCGTCTGTGCCGGCTCCATGGAAAGCTCCGTCGTCACTTTCACGTACTCCACGTTGAGCTCCGTGTCCGCCTCCGGCATCTCAAACGAGTAGGTTCCCCCGTTTATGTAGGTCATGGGCTGCGGGTCGCTGTCCTCACCCGTGTACGTGGGCGGCTTCACCTTCCCGTCCTCATTTTCATCGTAGACCATCTGATAGCGGTTCCCGCCTGTATTTTTCGCCGCGGTCGTCACCGTCACCGTGCATCCGGGAGCGATGGCGGACGGGTTGTCCTTATCGATCTGCCGGTAATAGGAGTTGTTGGTCACGGAGAGGGCCGTGAGAGTGGCCACGTCCGTGTCATAGGTCCCGTTAGCGTTTTTCGTGTCGATCCGGGGGATGGACACCAGATAGCCGCGGACCGGTTCCCCCTGGTTTCCCGGTGCGAAATGGTCGATCTTGAAATCCTCGCCTTCTGCATAGTCAATGGTCAGGGTCTTGCCCAGCTTCTGGGTGATGATGTACTGGATTCCATCCTCCAGCTCCTCGTAGAAATACCGCCCGCCGCAGTCCTCCTCCCTGGAGCCTGCCACCTGGACATATTTTTTTTCATAATCCGTGTAGTAGCCGATATGGGCATCCATGGTCCATGTATTATCGTCCGCAATTCCGGAGCCGACCAGCGTTTTCGCCTGGCATCGTCCCCCACATACAGGTAGGAGAGGCTGTCATTCTTTTCCGTCCCGTAACTGAAGCCGTTCCTCGCCTCCCTGGTTCCGATCACGCTTCCCTCATGGGAGGCCGCCCCGTTGTTGGTCCGGCTGATCTCACCGGCCATCCGCGCCACGACAATGTCCCCCGATTCATACAGGCCGGTAATTCCTCCGACTGCCTTCGTCCGGTTGCCCCCGATGGTTCCCGACACATAGGAGTTATAAATATCCGCGTTGTTCTGCCGTCCGGCAATGCCTCCCACGTAGCCCTTGCCCTGGATCCGATTGCTGTCGCCGTCGTAAGTCAGCACGGTGACATCCACCAGGTCTGCCTTCTGGACATTTCCGCCAATCCCGCCGGCAAAGCCTGGACGCCCTCGGAATTGACCGTCACACCGTCCGCAATGCAGTTCTCGATCACCGCCCGGGAAGATCCGCCGGTGATCTCGCCGGCGATTCCCCCGGCGTCACCTTCAGCATAGACCGGCCCGCTTACGGTCACGTTGTATATAATGGAATTTCCTTCCATACAGCCGGCCAGCAGTCCGATATTATCCGTACCGGACACCTCGTCCGCTTCCAGATTTAAGTTCTTTATCGTAGCATCCTCAATGAATCCGAACAGCCCCAGATAGGAGTAGTCATAATCATTTTTTGTAAATTTAAGTCCGGAGATTGTGTTCCCTGCGCCGTCAAACGTCCCCTTAAAGGCCGTTTTCGGAGCCCCGCTTAAATCCGCCTTGTTTTTATACCATCCGATCGGGTTCCAGTTGCCGCCGTTCAGGACCAGATCCCTGATATCAATGTCGGCCCGGAGCTCAAAATATTCGCCGTCGAAGCTTTCTCCCTGGGCCACTGCTTCCGAGAGTCCCATCAGCTCCGCCAGTGACGTGATCGCATAGGGGCTTTCCTCGCTCCCGTCGCCGTCCCAGTCCATCTTGGCACCGGACCATTCATCCCAGAGATCCCCGGTCGCCGCGCTGAGAAGAGCGATGGAGAAACCGGCATACTTCTCATAGGCCCTTAAAAACCGTTCCTCATTGGCCTCCATCCATGCAAAGAAGGCTTTTCCGTCCTCACTCTCCACATCTGACAAAAGCTCAGACACCAGCTCCCATAATTCCTCAAACTCCACATGGTCAAAGAACCACTTCGTGAACCCGTTGCTCCCGATCTCCGGCATGTCCTCCAGATCGAACTCTTTGTCGGCGTCGTTGGATGTCGATGTTCTTACGGGATCCGCTCCCTTCTCTGCATCATTGGATGTTGCCCTGGGTACCTTCCCGCCGGAAGATATGCCCGTTTCATCGCCGGTCCGGTCATCTGCGAATGCCGGAACCGCATTTCCCAGTGCCATGACGGCAATCAGCGCCCAGATCACTGGTTTCTTTGCCTTTTGCAGCTTTCTCTTAATCATTGTTTCCTCCTTAATCCTGCGGCATGGTAAATGCCAGTCTTATACCATACACGGATGTGGTATCCAGTTCCTCCTCCCCGGTCACGCCTTCTGGCTTTACCGCGGCGGGATGGATGTTTCCGTTGACCAGATCCACCACATACGCATAGCCCGTGTCATAATCGTCCCGGTTTCCCATGGGACTCCTGAGCCAGTACCCCTTCGAGTACGCCGAATACTGTGAGTCCGGGTTTTCTTCCTCCGAACCGTCAAATTTCCAGAGATATTCCCGGTATTCCATGGCTTCATCCACCGAGAGGATGAACACCCGCTCTGTCAGCTGCTGGTCCCCGATGTAGCAGGCACGGATATCGTTGCTGTCAAAGCCGGAATACTCCTTCTCCGCCGTGCTTCCCATAAAGCGTAGTCCACGCCGATGCGGATAGGCTCCGTGTTGAAGAAATTTTCCTCCGATTCCCCCAGCCACTGCCGGATCCTGGAATACTTGTAATCGTTGCTGTCCCCGAAACTCACAACAGGTCCGGGGGTGAATATGTACTGGTGGCTCCCGTCATCCGTCTCCTCCAGCTCATAGTCCGAGCCGTAGTTGGCCGGGATCACCGTTTCCGCCAGAAACAGCGCCGCCTGCCGGTGGTTCGCGTCTCCGTCCGAGTAGTTCTGATCGATGCAGCGGAACATATAAGTTTCTCCATCGATCTCCCTGGCCTGGACATCCCCGGTGTTCCAGTGGATCCGGTCGGGCTGGCCAGTGTCCGGAATCTCCAGCACGATGGCCGGACGGATCCCGTAGTCTGTTGCCGGCGCATCCTGCCAGGAATACGAGCCATCCGCCGATACGCCCAGCACCTGCCCATTTTCACTATCGCGAAGCAGGAAATCTGCCCCTGTCACGCGCTCCCGATACTGGTCATACTCCTCCCTGGAAAGGCTGAACGCATAGGCGGTTCCGCTGGTTCCGGTGATTTCCGTTCCCAGTATTCCGGTTTTGATGGAAAACCCGTTCTGGAATCCGTCACGGAAATATCTGAACACGTTGCTGTCCCCGTATTCTGTCCCGCCATATCCGCCAAACATTTCCAGCGATACCGTCTGATCCGCCAGGTACAGCATCCCGCCGCCATACTCCTCGCTGATGCAGGTAAATGTAAGCTCCTTTCCATTAAGCTCTGCCCGGATCCCGTCGCCCGCGTGCTGCAGAAACGCCCGCCGCCCGCAGCGGTCACAGATGGAATCCCGGTTCTGGTCCGTATGCCCCAGCGGGGCCGTCGTCACTTCCCGTTCATCGCCGCATCTTTCACATACGTACAGCACGGCTCCCTTTCCCAGGCATGACGCACCATTTTCCCTCTCTATATCCCAGCTGTGGGTGCAGCCTTCCCTGGAAAATTTTCTCCAGACTCCCATCCGGGCGACATAGTAGGTGTCTGTCCCGATGTGTATGACCTCCTCGAGGAGATTGGAATATCCCGCCCCGTCGCCGAACCATTCTGCCAGTGTCTTCCCGTTGGGGACGAAATTTTTCCCGACCACATAGAAGGTCCGCGGTCTGGTGTCGTTTATCTGGTTCGCGATGCTTCGCACGCGCACGTCATTCTTTTCCTGGTCCGTCACAATAAAACGGCTGTCCGGGATTTTTTCCGGCTCCTCCCCGGTGATTTCCGCCTCGTACTGCCGGGCCTGTTCCAGATACGACTGAAGAAGTTCCTTCATTCCTTCCTCCGGATCGGTCTCCTCCGGAAGATCCCCGGCTCTCACGAACTCAATGTATTCGATGGCCTGCCCCGGACCATAAATCACCCGTTCCACCGGCGGCGTCTCCGTGCTCTCCCAGACGGAATCATCCGTCCGGATAGTTTCCGGGAAATTGATGGTCAGTATTCCCTCGTCCTGTATCGTTCCCGACTGGGACGGCCACAGCCTCATCGCACGATCCTCCCGGTCAACAAAATGGACCTGCCATTTTACCTTCTGAGTCTCTGAAGGTGATGCAATTGCAATGTACTCGTAATAAATTTTCTGCACCGTTTTGTCGGAGAGAAGCTTAAACTCCTCCCGCTGGTCCGGACAGACCGCATACCCCTCGATATCAGCCGCCGGTATCTCGATCACGGTTCCCTTTTCTGCCTGCCCCACCTCTGCCGCCAGGACAGTTTTCGTGTCGATATCGATGTATTCTATCCTGTAGCTTAAGAGCCTTGCTGCATCCGAACCCGAAGCCGTTTCCTGTTCCAGCTTCTCAAAATAGACCCGGAAGACCATTTCCTCCCGCTCAAGCACCGCCGAAAGCGGCTGTCCGCTCTTCAGTTCATAGCCGGGAACCGTGTACTCGCTGAAAGAAACCGTTTCCCCGATCATGCCGTTTGCACGGATTTCCTTAAGTGCATGGCCCGATTCATCTGCCAGAATTACCGTGTATGTGACCTGTGCCGCCTGGGGTCCACTGGGATCCGGGTGTTCTTCGGAGCCGCTGTGATTACCGTTTCCAGAACCGCAGCTCCCGGCACTTCCGCCCCCAGAATCTCCACTCCCAGGACTTCCGCCCGATTTCCGTGAAACATTCCCGCCGGAGCGCCCCCCGGCCACCGGCACATTTCTCACCTGCACCGCTCCGTCCACCGTCCAGGCTCCGTTTCGGTCCACCGTATACCCGTCTGGCGTCACCGTGTCCGCGTACATCCAGCCCGACGCGTCGAAGGCATAGCACTCCGCAGCGCCGTCCCGGTTCCCGTCAATCCAGTGCCATGCCACGGTCTCCTCCCCGGACGCCGCATACCACTGGGAATCGTCGTCGCTGAGCGAATACCACCACCCGGAATTTCGCCCGTCCTCTGTTCCCGGCGTCCCGCTCCGGATCCATCCGGCCGCAGAAACCACCTCCGCCGGCAGCGCGGAAAACAGCAGGCAAGCCGTCAGTGCTCCCGCAATTTTCTGAAACATTTTATTCAACCATATACCCCGCCTTTCTTTTCCTACGGTTCTTTCATCCCGAACGTCTTAAAAGCCCACATTAAAAAACTGAAAACAAGGGAAAAATCAAGATAACAGAAACATCAAAAAAGATTTCAAAAGACAATAATAGATAAAAATAATCCGCCGAACTAAAAAACGTATCACAGCATAAAACAAAACACCTCCGCCTAAAAAACTCTCAGCTTAAACTTCCATGGAAAATCATTTGATAAGCTAAAATAAAAGATAAAAACTAAAAAATGCAAGAAACCGGCGGACTCGAATCACCGCCGAAACAGAACTTAGAACTGTTGTTTTTTATAATATATGAACGCCGGTCAAATGTCAAGACGGCATTTCAAAACTAACTTAAAAATTTTTCGCATATAGTCCGTTTCCTCTGAAAAAAACAACATGAATTTTCGCATAAAACTTCTCGTATAACTCATTATCTATTTATGGATAATATCCAAAATTCGCATTCTGTTTTTTAATAGATATAGGAGGTAAAAATCTATGATCACATACGACAAATTATGGGAAACTATGAAGGAGAAGCAGATCTCCCAATACAGGCTGATCCGTTATTACGGCGTCAGTGCCGGACAGCTGGGGAGACTTAAGAAAAATATGTACGTCTCCACTCACACCGTCGAAATGCTCTGCGATATTCTGGAATGCCGGGTGGAGGATGTTCTCGAGTATCGGCCGGACAAGCCTGCCGACAAGGAAACGGATTCTGACGACACGAAAGAAAAGGAAACGAACGCGGCAAGCGGCAAAAGCGGCGGAGATTTTGTGCAGTAATTCTTTTAGCAGAAAATTTCACTTAAGGCGAATATTCAAAAATTACCTCCTGCCTTTTAATAGAGACAGGAGGTAAAAATTTATGATTACATATGACAAGCTGTGGGAAACCATGAAAAAGAAACAGGTCACCCAATACCGGATGATCTCCTACTACGGCGTCAGCGCCGGCCAGTTGGGGCGTCTGAAGAAAAATAACTATGTTTCCACCCACACCATCGAAATGCTCTGCGATATTCTGGAATGCCGGGTGGAGGATGTTTTTGAGTATCGGCCGGACAAGCCTGCAGACAAGGAAAACCATTCTGCCAACACGAAAGAAACGGAGGTGAAGGCAAAACAAGGGGAAAACGTCGCAAAAAAGCCGCAAAAAACCACAGAAAAGGCAGTGACACGAAAATAAATCATAAATAGAATTTTCTATTCGCAGACAGCGGGCAGTCTGAACTCTGCCTCGCTGTCTGCGGGAAAGAAAGCGGTTCGCTTATGCCATTCCCTGCGCCTTTTTCGCATTCATCACCAGCATCTGCAGACGGTTTTCAATATTCGCAAAGCTCATATCCGGGTCGTAATCCAGCGGAAGAATCTGCACATCCGGGTACCACTCCTTTAGCTTCCTGGTGATCCCGCGCCCCACCACGTGGTTCGGCAGACAGCCGAAGGGCTGAAGAATCAGGAAAAACTGACATCCGTGCTTTGCGTGATGCACGATCTCCCCCGGAATCAGCACGCCCTCGCCCGCGTCAAAGGTGTGATGGATGATCGGATCACTGCCCTTCACCAGTTCCTCCATGCGGCAGGCCCGCTCGTAGAGCGGATGCGCCCTGGCGATCCGGTCCGTCACGTCGTGGGCCCGGTCAAACAGCCAGTTGGCCGTCCGGTACCAGAGCTTTTTCCCAAAATTCTGTTTCAGATGATATTCCCGGATCTGCGCATCCTGATAAAAATACGTCTTTCTCAGCACATCCGTCATCCGCGCCTCGATGACCTCAAACCCGTTTTTCTCCAGATAATCCTCTATGTAGTGGTTGGCTCCCGGATGGAAATTCAGCAGATATTCCCCCACGATCAGCACCCGCGGCTTAAGCTGCGAGCGGTCGTAGGGCACTGTCTTCATCACCTCGACAGCCCTCTTAAATCCTTTCCCCGCCCCGGAAATGCCTCCGGTTTTAAGCCCGTCAACCACCAGATCCATGGCCCTCTCGAACGCCGCGTTGGCGCTTCCCTCCGCCAGCTCATAAGGCCGGATCTTCCTGAGAAGCTCCTCCAGCGCATCGATCATAGGCAGAGCAAAAGCGATCCTGGCCGCCGACAGCATGTTCATCTTAAATCCGGGATGCAGGCCATGGCTGTCCGCGTCATCGTTGGTCAGAATCGGCACATGGGAATACCCCGCGTCGTCCAGCGCCTTGCGAAGCAGCGCGCCGTAGTGGGTCAGACGGCAGTCGCCCACGTATTTTCCCATGCCGATGGCCGTCTCGTTCTCGTCATACTTTCCGCTTCTTAGGGCCGCCAGCGCCTCGCCGATCACCACCTGCGCCGGGAAACAGATATCGTTGTGCACATACTGCTTTCCCAGACGGATGGCCTCCTCGCCGCCCACCTCCAGCGGAACCGCGCGGACGCTGGGTGCACAGGGCCGCCGACATGACGCGGCAGAACGCGTGGGAAGTGTTGGGAACCAGCACCACCCGCTCCTTTCTGCTCTCCTTCGTATACTTCACCGGATAGGGCTCGCCCAGCTCGCAGATCTCGCGGTGTCCGCCCTTCTCCCGCCGCATGGACACCGTCTCCAGAAACGACCGCACGCGGATGCCCAGAGGCCCCTGCACATCGCTCTCGTCCAGCTTTAAAATCAACGGCGTTTTCCCGGAAATCTCCTTCATCAGACGCACAATCTCATCCGACAGATAGGCGTCGTGGCCGCAGCCGAAGCTCACCATCTGCACGTACTCCAGATGGTCGTCCCTGGCCGCCAGAATGGCCGACGAGAGCATCCGGGCGTGGAAATTGTTCACGATATCCAGGCGGCTTTTCTTTAAATCCGTCTCGTTCACCTCCGGCAGGGAATCCGCCGTCAGCACAGGAATCCCCGCCCTCGTAAACAGCTTCGGAAGGTCGTGGCTCACCAGCACATCGTTCTGGTACGGGCGCGAGGCCAGCACAACCGCAAATTTCCCCTCACGCCTTACCATATCCAGCACCGCCTCGCCGCCCCGCTTCAATACTCTCTCAAAGGTCTCCTGGGCCGCATCGCCCGCCCCGATGGCCGCCAGCGTCTCCTCCTCCAAACGCCGAAGGTCTCCTCCATATAATGGGAGAGCTGACGGTTTCTGTCCTCCTTCGTGTACCAGTGAAACAGCGGCGCATCGAAGGGAATCCCCCACCGCTTTTCCGGATCATCGGAGTTCCGGATGACAATGGGATAGCCCTTCACCACCGCACACATGGATTCGCTGGTCTCCTCGCCGTTCTCCGTGGGAACCGTGGTGACGGATGGCATAAAAATCCGGTCCACCCCGTGCTTCGCCAGATTCCGGATGTGCCCGTGCACCAGCTTGGCAGGGAAACACACCGTGTCTGAGGTCACCGCCGAAAGCCCGTTCTCGTACAGTTCCCGCTGCTGCGGTCGGAAATGCGCACCCTGTACCCCAGCGCCCGCCAGAACGTATTCCAGAACGGCATCGTATCCCAGAAAGCCAGCACCCGCGGAAGGCCGATGGTCAGCCCCCTGTCCGTCTTCGGCGCCGGGAAATCATACTGTCTGAACAGAAGCTTCGCCCTGAGATCGAACAGATCCGGCACCGAAGCTGTCTGCGACTGCTTCTCCTTAAGCGCCCGGTTTACCGCCGCATCCCGCGGATCCCCCACAACCTCGCCCTTCTCGCAGCGGTTGTTGGTCACCCAGGAATTTCCGTTGGAAAATTTCACAATGGTCCGGCGGCAGTGATTGGTGCAGAACGGACACGGCGAGTCCGCCCGCTGCTCATAGGAAAACCGGTCCAGATCTTCCAGCGTCCAGGACTTCTCCTCCTCCCGGCTCTTCGCATGCTTCTCTTTCGCGATCAGCGCCGCGCCGATGGCTCCCATAACGCCGGGATAAGGCGCGCGCACCACAGGCCGTCCCACATACTCCTCCATGGCGCGAAGCACCGCGTCATTCTCAAAGGTGCCGCCCTGGACCACGATCTTCTCTCCCAGAGAATCCAGGTTCGACACGCGGATCACCTTCGTGAATACGTTCTCAACAATGGAACGGCACAGGCCCGCCATGATGTCCTCCGCGGTCCGCCCGTTTCTCTGCTCCGTGATAATGCTGCTGTTCATGAACACCGTGCAGCGGCTTCCCAGCACCGCCGGTTTTTTCGACGCAAACGCAGTCTCACCGATTTTTTCCGTCGGAATATGTAAGGAGGCGGCGAAATTTTCCAGAAACGACCCGCACCCCGACGAGCAGGCCTCGTTGAGCAGAATGTTCGTGATGACGCCGTGCTCCAGCCAGATAGCCTTCATGTCCTGGCCGCCGATATCCAGAATAAACGACGCGTCCTTCACGTACTTGTCGGCCGCCCTGGCGTGGGCCACCGTCTCCACGGTGTGATACGGAATCCCGAAGGCCTTCGCAAACAGCATCTCCCCCGTACCCCGTAGTGCCGGCCGCCAGGATCTCAAGGCTGGCCCCGGCTGCGCGGTATCGCTCCCGCATCCCGACGAGCGCCCGCTTCGCCACCTGCAGCGGATCGCCCTCGTTGGCCGCATAGAAAGAGTCCAGAATCTCCTCGTCCTCGCCAATCAACACAAATTTTGTGGTCGTGCTTCCCGCGTCGATGCCCAGATATCCTCTCACCGTCTGCCCCGGCTCCGGCCGGTTCCACCGGATGCATTTCTTCTCGTGGGCCCGCAGAAACGTCTCCTTCTCCTCCTCCGAGCAGAAAAACGGCCTGCCGTCCCCGGACTCCGTCTCGTCCCTTCTCCGCTTCGCCTCCGCCAGCTTCCCGGCAATCTCCGCGCGGTCTGCCGGTTCGCTGTCCGGGAACATGGTCTTAAGCGCCAGAGCCGCCCCCAGCGCCACCATGAGCTCCGCGTTTTCCGGCACGATCATATCCGCCTCCCCAAGCCCCAGGCGCTCCGCAAACACCCGGACCAGCACCGGGTTGAAGGTCAGCGGGCCGCCCTCAAAGGCCACCGGCCGCAGGATCTCCAGTCCCTGGGCCAGGCCTCCGATGGTCTGCTTGGCGATGGCGTGGAACGCCGACAATGCCAGATCCTCCTTCGCCGCCCCCTGGTTTAAGAGCGGCTGAATATCCGTCTTCGCGTAGACGCCGCACCTTCCGGAAATGTCATAGACATGCCCGCCGCGCTCCGCCAGCGCATTGAACTCCTCCACCGGCACCTTTAAAACCGCGGCGATCTCATCGATGAAAGCCCCGGTTCCCCCGGCGCAGCTCCCGTTCATCCGCATGTCCGCCACGCTCTGAACGCTGTTTTCATCCGCCTCGCGGAAAAAGATCATCTTCGCATCCTGTCCGCCCAGCTCAATGGCCGTGCCCACACGGGCATAACGGCTCTGCAGGGCGATGGCATTGGCCGTCACCTCCTGGACAAAAGGAATGCCGAGAAGCTCCGCCGCCGTACTGGCTCCGGAGCCGGTGAGACAGAGCCGCACGCGGCATCCCGGAAACCGGTCATAAAACTCGTTCAGCCGGTCGATAATGCTCTGAAGCTGATCCGCGTGATGGCGCTCATAGCTGGAAAAAATGATCTTTTTCTCCGCATCGTCCCAGGCCACAATCTTTGTCGTCGTCGATCCCACGTCGATGCCCGCTAAAATCTCTTTCCCATGCTCCCCGCCTGCACACCTGTTTTCCATCTGTTCCAACCGTCTGCCTCCTGCTTTCCTCTTGCATATAAGTCACGATACCTCTATTCCAACGTAGTATTATATACCTGATCATCTGCAAAGGGCTGTAAAAATTTTGTTAGCTTTTGTCGATTGGAACCATCGATGAATCACGCCGCACGGACCGCCGTCTTAAAGACCTTTCGCCGTATGACAAAATATACAATAAGCACCGCCGCGCCTGTCAGCACCCAGGAGATCGGATACGCCCGCATCAGCGTATCGAAGCCGGGCGCCATCCGGCACACCGTATAAATCCAGACGATTCTGAACACACAGGTTCCAAATACCGTAAGAATCGCAGGGATCATGGAAAATCCCATACCGCGCAGCGCCGCGCCGCTGATCTCGTAGGAGGACTCGATGCAGCAGAACACCAGCACCACCGTCATCCTTTCCACGGCGTACTCCGCCACCGCCGCCTCCGAGGTAAACAGGGAAGCAAAAAACAGCTTATCCGACGCAAACAGAAGTCCCAGAAGCCCCGAACACAGAAACGCGGAGATCATGCTGAGCCTGAATATCTGCCTGCAGCGGTCATACCGCCTGGCGCCGAAATTCTGGCTGGTAAATGTGACCGTGGTCTGGTTAAACGCCGCGATCACAAAATATGTAAAATATTCATAGTTTAACGCCACCGCGGAGCCCGCCACGGCATCGGAACCGAACCCGTTGAGCGCCGTCTGGATGAACACGTTGGACAGGGAGAACACCATACTCTGGAGTCCCGCCGGCAGTCCCACGCGCATGATCCGCAAAAGATGCAGCTTTGCGATCCTGCACTCCTTGACAGAGAAGCGCAGCGGCCCCTCCTCATGCATCAGAAAATACATGACCATGCCGGAGCTGACCACGTTGGACATCACCGTACCGATGGCCACTCCTGCCACGCCCAGATGGAACACAATGACCAGAACCAGGTTTAAGACCGTGTTGATCACACCCGCGAGAATCAGGCAGATCAGAGGCCGTCTCGTGTCCCCCACGCTGCGCAGCACCGCCGCTCCGAAATTGTAAAGCATGATGAACGGCGTTCCCAGGAAGTAGATGCGCAGATACAAAACCGCATACTCCATCACGTCCGCCGGCGTGTCCATAAACGTCAGAATGGGTCTGGCGATGACCATGCCGAGCACCAGAAGGGCAAACCCGCAGATCACCGCCAGCATGATGGAGGTGTGAACGGCTGTCCTCACCTTGTCAAACCGCTGTTTTCCAATAAATGTGGCGATCACCACGTTGGTTCCCACGGAAATTCCCACGAACAGATTGATTAACAGGTTGATGACCGGGCCGTTGCAGCCCACGGCTGCCTGGGCCTGGCTGCTGGCAAAGTGTCCCACCACGGCCACATCCACCGAGTTGAAAAGCTGCTGCAGAATGCTGCTGAGCGCCAGCGGCAGCGCAAACACCCACAGTTTCCCCAAAAGGGGACCGTTTAACATGTCGATCTGATTCGATCCAGATGTCTTAGAACGACTCATTTCATATCCTCCCTCCGGGCAGGACGATATCAGCCACGTCCTCCGCCCTTATGAACTCCCCGCTCTCCATGACGAGACCTCTTCCCATCCCGTCCACCTTTCTGACTCTCCCCACGGCCGTCAGATACTCCCCTCCGGCCTTTTTTTCGTCCGCTTTAAAATACGTGATCTCCACCTGCGGCCGCTCGCTTAAGGGCTTCTCCATGCCCGCGAGAATGAGCGCAAACCGGCCGTCCAGTTCTTCCTTCCGGCTCTCGTCCAGCACCGCAAAGGCCTCCGTCACCCGCTCCGTCTCCGCCACCGCTTCCTTGTGGCCGCTCAGCGCCGCAAACGGCGCAAACTGGGCCGCGCGGTCATGGCGGGACATGTGCGGATGCGTCCGGGACACGTGATGCGGCAATTCCAGCATGTCATTATAGCGCTTCCTGTCATCGCTGTCCAGCATAAAGCCGCCGCGCTGGGACAAGCTTCCTCTTTTTTCCGTTTCCGGCGTTTTCCGCTCTGTCATCCCGGTATCCTCCTCCTGCACCTGTATCTACGCACGGTGGCCGCCGATCTGGCCGTTCCTGTCCCTGGCCGTGGCGCCCTCCTCCAGATTGAATCCCTTCAGAATCGCATTCTTTCCAAATTTTTTCTTGATATCCAGCATGGCCTGCTGCATCTTATTCTCCCGCAGCAGCTCCGTCTGCTCCCGCTCCCGCTCGGCGTCCCGCGCCGCATAGTCCGTGAACAGATCCATCTGCTCAAAAGGCTCCGGCTCCTTCATCCGGCTTATGGGAACCACATGGGCGGCCACCAGATTGAGCCTTCTTATGAGCAGCTTCTCGTCCACGATCTGCCGGTAGAGCCGCATGGCGGCCTCGGTGATGATCCGCCCCGACGAGGTCTGCCGCTCCAGATGGATGGAGCCGTGGGCGTGCTTCGGGATGCGGCGGCCGTACCGGTCCACCGTCACCTCGCCCTTATAGGCCTTCCTCCGCTCCGGATCCGTCAGATTCTCGATATCGTAGCCCACGGTCAGAACCACCTGATCCGCCACCATCCCCTTATCCACCAGATCCAGTGCCAGCATGTCCGCCATCTCCCGCACCACCAGCGCGGCCTTCTCATAATCGTAGGGACAGGTGAGCACCTGCCCCGAGCCCATGCTGCGGTCCTCCGGCACGTAGGCCTTGATATCCGCGATGGTACAGGGCTCCCAGCCCCAGGCGTGATCGATGAGGAGCTCCGCGTTGACGCCGAACAGCTTATAGAGCAGATCTTCATTGTAGAAATCCCCCGGCCCGCCCAGGGAACAGCGGGCCACGTCGCCCATGGTATACATGCCGTACTCCGCCAGCTTCTTCGCGTAACCGCGCCCCACCCGCCAGAAATCTGTGATGCTGATGCGTCCACAGCAGCCTGCGGTAAGCCATCTCATCCAGGTGCGCGATGCGCACGCCGTTCCGGTCCGGCTGGATGTGCTTGGACATGATATCCAGCGCGATCTTGCAAAGGTACATATTGGGCCCGATGCCCGCCGTGGATGTGATGCCTGTGGTATTCAGAACGTCCAGAATGATCTTCATGGCCAGCTGCCTGGCCGTCAGCCCGTAGGTCCCCAGATACTCTGTCACGTCCATGAACACCTCGTCGATGGAGTAGACGTGAATATCCTCCGGGGCGATATATTTCAGATATATGTCGTACACCTTCATGCTATATTCCATATAATAGGCCATCCGGGGCGGCGCAACGATATAGTCGATGGCAAGCTCCGGATGCGCCGCAAGCTCCCGCGCATCGGAGGAAGTACCGGAAAACTCTCCGCCCGGAACAGCCGCAAGCCGCCTGGCGTTGGCCTCCCTCACCTTCTGCACCACCTCAAAGAGCCTGGGCCTGCCCGGAATCCCGTGGGCCTTGAGGGACGGGGTCACGGCCAGACAGATGGTCTTATCCGTCCTCCCCCTGTCCGCCACCACCAGATTCGTGGTCAGCGGATCGAGGCCCCGCTCCCGGCACTCCACGGACGCGTAGAAGGATTTCAGATCGATGGCAATATATGTGCGTTTTCTCTCCGGCATGACGACGGCCTCCCCTCTCGTTTTTCTTCATTATACATCAGAACGTACGTTCGTGCAATAGGTTTTATTTCTGGAAATTTCTCCGCGGATAATAGTAATAATTTCTTTTATTATATATTGAAAAATCACAAAAAATCTTCTATAATAAAAGAGTGTTTATTACTTCTGCACATATTACAGGAAAGGAGAAGGTATGAAATCGTGAAACAACACAACATTTTCAAAATTGACGGCAGATTTTACTATGGATGGGTCATGCTGTTCTGCGGATTCATGTCCATGTTCATCTGCTACGTCATCAAGGTTAACTGCACCTCGCTGTTCTACAGTCCGGTGTGTGAGGAGTTTGGGGTATCCCGCACGGCGTTCACGCAGGTGAATACGGCGATGACAGCGACCATGATGATCGGTTCCGCCTTTATCGGCAAGATCTACAAAAAATATCCCATGAAATGGGTGCTCACAGGCTGCGTTTCCCTTGCGGCCGTCTGCTATGTGCTCATGTCGTTTTCCACCGCCATGTGGCAGCTGTGGATTCTCGGCGCCATCCAGGGCATCGGCTGGGCGGGAGCCACCAACCTCCCCGTGACCATCATGGTGAGCAACTGGTTCGGCCCCAAAATCAAAGGCACGGCCATGTCCATCGGAATGCTGGGAAGCGGCGCGGGCGCACTGGTGTGGATCAAGCTCATCAACTCCGTGATCTCCGACTACGGCTGGCGATCGGGATACCTGGCCATGGCCGCCTGCCTGGCAATCATGATCCCCATTTCCATTTTCCTGGTGGTCAGCATGCCCACAGACAAGGGCTTTGAGACCCGCGTAGGCGATCCCACCCCCGAGGAGATGGAGAAGGCCCATATGGTGTCCGCGCAGAAATCCGGCATCACCGGACAGCAGGCCTTAAAGACCTCCCGCTGGTGGCTTCAGTGGCTGGCCGGCATGACCACCATGATCGGCGCAGCCGCATTCTCGGCCCAGTTCGTGGACTACTACACGGGTGTGACCGGCTCCAGCGACCAGGCCACCACCATCTACTCCGCCGCGCTGGGCACACTGATTCTCGGAAAATTCCTTCTGGGCGTGTTCTCCGATGTGCTCCACGTGAGAAGAACCTCCGTGATCGCTCCGCTATTCTACACGGGCGTGTTCGCGTGCATGGCGCTCTCCTCCCAGAACATGATGTTCGCGACGGTGCTGATCCCGCTTTACATGATCGGCGGTGCCGTTCCTTCCGTCATTCCCTTCCTCGTCACCTCCTACAACTTCGGTGACAAGGAGTACGGCGTTATGAGCGGCTGGATGAACATTGCGGGCAACGTGGGACAGATCGTCGGCCCCACCATCGCGGCCATCGTCTTCGACGTGACAGGCACCTACGTGCTGGCCTGGATCATTTTCGCCGTGCTCATGGGCGTGGTTGCCGTCCTCTACCTGGCCTCCGGCCTCGCAAGCAAGAAACAGATCGCAGATATGGGATACATTCCCGTCAAATAAACTTTCAGGAGGGTGATTTCAATGAAAAACTATTTTGATGTAAAAGGAAAAAGCGCGCTGATTACGGGAGCTTCCTCCGGACTGGGACGGCAGTTCGCCTTATGTCTGGCCGAGCAGGGGGCAAATGTCACCATCGTTGCCCGCCGCGTGGAGAAGCTTGAGGAGGTAAAGAAGGAGGCCGAGGCGCTGGACGTCAGATGTCTGGTGGTCCCCTGCGACGTCACCGACTCCAACCAGATCCGCAACGCCGTGGAGGCCTGCGTCGCCGAGTTCGGCCGCATCGATATCCTCATCAACAACGCGGCCGCCGGCTTCGCCACCCCCGCCGTGGAGACCGACGACGCCACCTGGGAGCGCGTCATGAACACCAACGTAAACGGCGTGTTCTATTTCGCCCGCGAGGTCGGCAAGGTGATGCTTAAGCAGAACTACGGACGGATCATCAACATCGGCTCCTTCCACTGCCAGGTGACCATGAACGGCGTGCCCCGCTCCGGCTATTCCACCGCCAAGGGTGCGGTCTACATGATGACCAAGGCGCTGGCCGCCGAGTGGGCCAAGAACGGCATCACCGTGAACACCTTAGGCCCCGGCTACTTCGCCAGCGAGATGTCCGAGAAGGTGGCGGACGCCAAGTACGAGAAGGGCATCACGGACAACTGTCCCATGGGACGCCGCGGAAAACCCGGAGAGTTAAACGGAGCCATGCTGTTCCTGGCGTCCGACGCCTCCAGCTATGTCACCGGCCAGCTTCTCTTAGTGGACGGCGGATGGACCATCGTCTAAACAAATAAAACAACCGAGGAGGTACTATGCCCGCTCCATCTGTAACAGCGCTCCTTATTCTGGCGCTGGTCATTATACTTTTTATCACCAAACCGATTCCTGCCTCGGCGGTGGGCTGCCTCGGCTGGTACTCATGGTACTGCTCGGGGTGTGCCCCTTTGAAGAAGCGTTTTCCGGCTTCTCAAGCAGCATCGTCATCCTGATGGCAAGCGCCATGATCGTGGGACTCGCCATGTTCAAGACAGGGGCCGCGCAGATCATCGGCCGCCTGGTCATCCACCTCTCCCAGGGAAATGAAAAGCTCTTTCTCATGGCGAGCTGCATCGTGGCCGGCGTTCTCTCCATGTTTCTCGCGAACACCGCCATCCTTGCGGCCTTCATATCCATCGTGGACAGTGTGTGCCGCACCTCTTCCAAAATCAGGCAGCAGAACATCGTGCTTCCGCTGGCCTGCTCCGTCATGTTCGGAGGCGCCTGCACGCTGATCGGCTGCACGCCGCAGCTCACGGCCAACGCCCTGCTGCTTAAGATGACCGGCACGGAGATGACCATGTGGACACTCACCGGTCCGGGAGTTTTAATCTTCATTCTCTTCCTTCTCTACGTCGCGTTCTTCGGCCACCGGTACGGAAAATCCATCTGGGGTAACCGGAACGCCGTGGGAATGGGCGTGGATGAAGAAGAGCTCCACTCCATCCTGTACGCGGATTATGACAGGCGCAAGGTGAAACTCATGCTGGTCATCACCGTGTTAATGATTCTCTCCTACATCGTAGGCGTAATCCCACTGCGCTCACCGCAGTCATCGCCGCCCTTCTGTGCGTCGCCTTCCGGCTGTGCACGGTCTCCGAGATCGAGCGGGAGCTCAACTGGGAGACGGCCGTGTTTCTGGCCGCCTGCCTGGGGCTGGCCGAGGCACTCACGGTCTCGGGCGCCGGGGAGCTGATCGGAAACGTGGTGCACGCGGCGCTGGGGGACATTTCCTCCCCGTTTGTGGTGTTCGCGGCGCTGGTGCTTCTGACGCTGTTTATCAGTCAGTTTATCACCAACTCCACGGCCATCATCATCACGCTTCCCATCGCGCTCTCGCTCTGCGAATACTACGGGTTCAACCCCATGTCCTTCTGCGTGGGAATCACCTTCGCAGCCAGCTTCGCCTGCTGCACGCCGCTGGCCGCGGCACAGATCACCATGACCCAGGTGGCCGGCTACGAATTTTCCGATTATCTGAAATACTGCTGGCCGCTGACACTGGTCTCCTACCTGGGCATACTGGTGTTTGTCCCCATGTTCTTCCCGCTTGTGTAAGGAGGAATCGCCTTGAAAACTGTCTTTGACCGGAAGGAGCTCACGGAGCCCGCGCTGTTTGGCCCCGCCGACACCACGAAGCCGGTGGAACATTTTCCAGAGCTCTGTGTCTCCACCTTTTCCGAGCCCATCATCCGCAAATTTGCCTCCCTGGACCAGACGGAGGTCATCGCATCCCTGGGGACGGCCAACGGCTCCGTCCCCGTCTACCGGCTGCGCCACAGAGGGCAGGAAATCGCCTTCTACCTCTCGCTGGTCGGAGCGCCCGCCTGCGTCGCGGGCTTGAGGAAATCGTCGCCATGGGCGCGAAAAAATTTGTCCTCTTCGGCTCCTGCGGGGTGCTGGACGATGAGAAAACCCGCGGGAACATCATTGTCCCCACAGCCGCCGTCCGCGATGAGGGAACCAGCTACCACTACGCTCCGCCCGCCCCGGAGATCGAGGCGGACCAGCGGTCGGTGGCTGTCCTGGAGCAGGTCTTAAACGACCTTAAATGCCCCTACGTAAAGGGGAAAACCTGGACCTCAGACGCCATCTACCGCGAGACCGTTCCCGTCATCGGGGAGCGGCGAAGCGAGGGCTGCCTGGCCGTGGAAATGGAGTGCGCCTCCATGATGGCCGCCGCCCGCTACCGCGGTATTCCCTTCATCCAGTTCCTGTACGGGGCGGACAGCTTAAGCGCCGACGGCTGGGAGATCCGGGATCTGGCCGCCTACGGCGCGGATGCGGCGGAAAAATACATGCTTCTGGCCTTTGAATGTGCCTGCGGATGTAAAAAGCACAGAGACAGGTATCTGTCACCTGCCTCTGTGCTTTTCCTTTCTCTTCTGCTGTTTCAGTTCAAACTGTCTCTCCCGCTCTTCCTCCCGCTCCCTGCGGCTCTTCTGCCGGCGTTCCAGTTTTCCCTGCTCCTGCTGCAATTTCAGCGCCTGCTGCGATTTCGTGCCGATCCCGGCCGTCTCCGTCTCCCGGCGCGCCTCCCGCTGCATCCGCTTCGGATTCCTGGCGGTCTCCTTCACAACAGCTGCCACAGCCGGACCAAACCGCAGACCTCCGTATTTCTGCAAAATGAACTCGTACACCTCGAACTCCTTCGGCTCCGCGCCGAACGTGACTTTGCACGCCGTCATTTTCCCATCGGATATCCGCTCGAACACGCCCACCCAGAATGGTTCCTCAAAAATACCGTCAGTCTGCCCGTCTCTCTGTCCATGACAATTCCTCCTTAAATAAATGTGTAATGCACAAAGAACGGACGACCCAAGGAGGGAGGGTTACTTACACCGGACGGCTTCCGGTGCGGCCGGACTACCTACCGGCTCTGCAGGGCGCCTGGCGGTGTGTTTCCTGCGCGGCGGCCTCTGCGTTGTGTTTTTATCTTTGCGTGGTACGATTACAAAGCGATTGTACACATGGAGCAGGCGGAGGACAAGATCAGACAGAATAAAGATCGCGGTGTTTTATCGAACAAACGTTTGCAAAATGGTTGCATATTTTATTTAAGTATGGTATGATAATGAAACGCAAAAGATAGTTAAAAACAATCCTTATCCGGAGTTGAACCTATGCCAAAACAGTATATCAAAATACGCGGTGCCAACGAGCACAATCTGAAAAATATTTCCCTGGAGATCCCGAGAAATGAGCTGGTCGTCCTGACCGGCTTAAGCGGCTCGGGCAAATCCTCCCTGGCCTTCGACACGATCTACGCCGAGGGACAGAGGCGCTACATGGAATCCCTGTCCTCCTACGCCAGACAATTCCTGGGGCAGATGGAGAAGCCCGACGTGGAGAGCATCGAGGGCCTGTCCCCGGCCATCTCCATCGACCAGAAGTCCACCAACCGCAACCCCCGATCCACCGTGGGAACGGTGACGGAGATCTACGATTACATGCGCCTGCTCTACGCACGCATCGGCATCCCCCACTGCCCCAAGTGCGGCAAGGAGATCAAAAAGCAGACCGTCGATCAGATGGTGGACCAGATCATGGCCATGCCGGAGCGGACTAAGCTCCAGCTTCTGGCTCCCGTCGTGCGCGGCCGCAAGGGCGAACACGTGAAAGTGCTGGAGCAGGCCAGAAAAAGCGGCTACGTTCGGGTCCGCATCGACGGCAGCCTCTACGAGCTCTCCGAGGAGATCAAGCTGGACAAGAACATCAAACACAATATTGAGATCGTCGTGGACCGGCTCATCGTGCGCGAGGGCATCGAGAAGCGGCTCACCGACTCCATCGAGACCGTCATGAACCTGTCGGACGGTCTGATGATCGTGGACGTGACCGACGGCGAGCCGGTGAATTTCAGCCAGAATTTCGCCTGCCCGGACTGCGGCATCAGCGTGGACGAGGTGGAGCCCAGGAGCTTCTCCTTCAACAATCCTTTCGGCGCCTGCCCGGACTGCTTCGGCCTGGGCTACAAGATGGAGTTTGACGAGGAGCTGATGATTCCCGACAAGAGCTTAAGCATCAACCAGGGAGCCATCGCCGTGCTGGGCTGGCAGTCCTGCGCGGAAAAAGGGAGCTTCACCCGCGCCATCCTGGACGCGCTGGCGGAGGAATACCACTTCGATCTGGACACGCCTTTCGAGCAGTATTCCCCGGAGGTTCACGACGTTCTGATCTACGGAACCAAAGGCAGAGAGGTAAAAGTCCACTACAAAGGCCAGCGGGGCGAGGGCGTCTACGACGTGGCATTCGAGGGGCTGATCGCCAACGTAAACCGCCGCTACCGGGAGACGTTCTCCGACACCATGAAGGCGGAGTACGAGACCTTCATGCACATCACCCCCTGCGCTACCTGTAAGGGACAGAGGCTTAAAAAAAGCGCCCTGGCTGTGACCGTGGGCGGCAAAAATATCTACGAGGCCACCAACATGTCCATCGTGGCCTACCGGGAGTTCCTGGATTCCTTGACGCTGACGCCCATGCAGGAGGCCATCGGCGCTCAGATTTTAAAGGAAATCCGTGCCAGAGTCAGCTTCCTCATCAATGTAGGACTGGACTACTTAAGCCTCTCCCGCGCCACTGGCACGCTGTCCGGCGGCGAGGCCCAGCGCATCCGCCTGGCCACCCAGATCGGCTCCGGCCTGGTGGGCGTGGCCTACATTCTGGATGAGCCCAGCATCGGCCTGCACCAGAGAGACAACGACAAGCTGCTCAGCACGCTTCTGCACCTCAGGGACCTGGGGAACAGCGTGCTGGTGGTGGAACACGACGAGGACACCATGCGGGCGGCAGACTGCATCGTGGACATCGGTCCTGGCGCGGGCGAACACGGCGGCGAGGTGGTCGCCATCGGAACCGCCGAGGAGATCATGGCCTGCGAGCGCTCCATCACCGGCGCGTACTTAAGCGGCAGAAAGGTGATCCCCGTGCCCTCCGAGCGCAGGAAACCCACCGGCTGGCTGACCGTGCGCGGCGCCGCGGAGAACAATCTGAAAAATATTGACGTAAAATTCCCTCTGGGCGTGATGACCTGCGTCACCGGAGTCTCCGGCTCGGGAAAGAGCTCCCTGGTCAACGAGATTCTCTACAAGACGCTGGCGAAGAAGCTGAACCGCGCCAGAACCATTCCGGGCAAATACCGCTCCATCGAAGGCGTGGAACAGCTTGACAAGATCATCGCCATCGACCAGTCTCCCATCGGACGCACGCCCCGCTCCAACCCGGCCACCTACACAGCGCGTTTGATCTGATCCGCGACCTGTTCGCGTCCACCACCGACGCCAAGGCCAAAGGCTACAACAAGGGACGCTTCAGCTTCAACAAAAAGGCGGACGCTGCGAGGCCTGCAGCGGCGACGGCATCATCAAGATCGAGATGCACTTCCTCCCCGACGTCTATGTGCCCTGCGAGGTCTGCGGCGGCAAACGCTACAACCGTGAGACGCTGGAGGTCAAATACAAAGGAAAAAGCATCTACGATGTGCTCAACATGACGGTGGAGGAAGCGCTGCATTTCTTCGAGAATGTGCAGTCCATCTACCGGAAGATCGAGACACTGAACGACGTTGGCCTCTCCTACATCCGCCTGGGACAGCCGTCCACGACCCTGTCCGGCGGCGAGGCCCAGAGAATCAAGCTGGCCACCGAGCTGAGCCGCCGCGGAACCGGAAAAACCATCTACGTGCTGGACGAGCCCACCACGGGCCTCCATTTCGCCGACGTGCACAAGCTGGTGGAGATTCTGCGCCGTCTCTCGGAGGGCGGCAACACCGTGGTCGTCATCGAACACAACCTGGACGTGATCAAGACGGCGGACTACATCATCGACATCGGCCCGGAGGGCGGCGACAACGGCGGAACCGTCATCGCCCAGGGCACACCCGAGGAGGTCGCCCGATGCGAAAACTCCTATACGGGACAGTATGTGAAAAAATATCTGCACCAGTAGAGTGTTTATAAAAGATTTGCTTAAAAATAAGACTTGTCATCATTTTGACATTACCATATAATAGAAAAATAAAGTACCACAGAATATTAAATTGAGATACAGGAGGAATCCCCGTGGAGAGAGAAATGATCATTGTACTCGACTTTGGCGGCCAGTATAATCAGCTGATTGCCAGACGAGTCAGAGAATGCAACGTGTACTGTGAAGTGCATCCGTACACGATGCCGATTGACAAAATTAAGGAGATGAACCCGAAGGAATCATTTTCACAGGCGGCCCCAACAGCGTGTATGGGGAGACCGCACCCAGATGTTCCAGAGAGATCTTCGACCTGGGCATTCCGGTTCTGGGAATCTGCTACGGCGCGCAGCTCATGTCCTATCTTCTGGACGGCAAGGTGGAGCCCGCTCCCGTCAGCGAGTACGGCAAGGCCGAGGTGACCGTGGACAGGACATCCAAGCTGTTCAAGAATGTTTCCGAGAAGACAATCTGCTGGATGAGCCACACGGACTACATCGACAGGATGCCCGAGGGTTTCCGCGTAACCGGAACCACCTCTGAGTGCCCGGTGGCGGCCATGGAGTGCGAGGAGAAGAACTGCTACGGCGTACAGTTCCATCCGGAGGTTCTTCACACCCAGGAGGGAATGACCATGCTCTCCAACTTCGTGAAGGAGATCTGCGGCTGTGCCGGCGACTGGAAGATGGATGCATTCGTTGAAAATTCCATCAAGGCCATCCGCGAGAAGGTTGGAAACGGCAAGGCACTCTGCGCCCTCTCCGGCGGCGTGGACTCCTCCGTGGCGGCTGTCATGATGGCAAAGGCCATCGGCAAGCAGCTCACCTGCGTGTTCGTGGACCACGGCTTAATGAGAAAGAACGAGGGCGACGAGGTGGAAGCCGTGTTCGGCCCCAACGGCCCCTACGAATTAAACTTCATCCGTGTAAACGCACAGGAGAGATTTTATAAGAAGCTGGCCGGCGTAACCGAGCCGGAGCAGAAACGCAAAATCATCGGCGAGGAGTTCATCCGCGTGTTCGAGGAGGAAGCGAAAAAGATCGGCGCCGTGGACTTCCTGGTACAGGGCACCATCTACCCGGATGTCATCGAGTCCGGCCTCGGAAAATCCGCGGTCATCAAGTCCCACCACAACGTGGGCGGTCTCCCCGACTGCGTCGATTTCAAGGAAATCATCGAGCCGCTGCGTATGCTGTTTAAGGACGAGACCCGCAAAGCTGGTCTGGAGCTGGGCATTCCGGAGTATCTGGTATACCGTCAGCCGTTCCCGGGCCGGGCTTGGCGTGAGAATCATCGGCGAGGTCACTCCCGAGAAAGTGCGCATCGTCCAGGATGCCGACGCGATCTACCGTGAGGAAATCGCGAAGGCCGGATGGGACAGAAAGCTGGGACAGTATTTCGCCGCCATCACCAACATGCGCTCCGTAGGCTGCATGGGCGACGAGCGGACCTACGACTACGCCATCGCGCTCCGCGCGGTAAACACCGTCGACTTCATGACCGCCGAAGCCGCCGAGCTTCCGTGGGAAGTTCTGGGCAAGGTGTCCAGCAGGATCGTCAATGAGGTAAAGGGCGTCAACCGAGTTCTGTATGATGTGACGGGGAAACCGCCGGCTACGATTGAGTTTGAATAGTAATGTTCCCACCCAATTAAAACCCACCCAATCCTCTGACCAAAAACACACGGCCACACATAAGGCTTGGGTTCGGTTAAAATAAGGAAAATAAAACGAAGAGCGAGAAAGACGAAAATCTTTCTTGCTCTTTTTCTTTACCAATTTTCACTCCTATTTTCCGCTTTTCATAAGGTTCCATCCGGCTTTTGATAAGGATAAAATTTTGAAAATCATTAAAGTTCACTAAAGTATGGCTATTTATTTTTTCTTGCGCAACTTTAACAAAATATTTTCCCTCTTAGCAACCTCCTCAAGTAAACCAGCTGCATAAGCCGCTTTTTCTTTTACCGCAAAATCTGAAGTATTCCCATCCAATTCAGATATAATATTTTCCAAATCTTCTAATTCCAACAAATTGACCGCAACGCAGAACAATGTCTTTTTTCGTCCGTCATTATAAGTATTCAACAGATGATTTAACAGAACTTTCTTTCTCTGCTGTTCTGCCGAATAAACTTCCGTTCCCAGTTCCCTGAATTTTTCCATATCCCGCTTTTGATGCTGGTGCGTGATAAAAGAGTCAAATTCATCCACTTTATCATACATTTCGCAGGGATAATTTTCACATTGAAAACAATATTCTACCTTTCCGTGCCGTAAACTGCACTTTGCTATGGAACATGTCTGATTCCCCTCTCCGCCCCCGCAGCCGGGACAGTATTGATTGAGGTTCATAGGACATAAGCCACAATTCAGGCCGCATAGGGAAAACGACAAATCTTCTCTTTTGAAATCTTTCATAAAAATCCTCCTACAGCAAGCGACTGTTCTCAGAACAAATAAAAATACCAGGGACATTTATATTTTAATATACGCCCATAAAATATGGAAGAAAAATAATAATAGTAAAAAAATAAATAAAACATACCAGAAGATATGGCATATAACAGCACAAAATTTTAATGACAATCCCTATTGTCTTCCCCTTACGCGCCTGCTAAAATGTAAACACAAAGAAATAATACATTTCCAAAGAAAGCGGCACCCAAAATGAACCCCAAAGCAACTCTCCTCCTCATCAAAGGAGAAATCAAAACCTCCGAAGTCATATCCTGCACCCCCAGCGAAGACGCGCAGTCATGGGCGGTAACCTTCGCCAGCGGAAAAACCTACACATACAAATCCTCCAGCATCGAATTGCTGGATTCTCCCGAGCAGCCAGACCCCAATCTGTACCAGATCAGCCGGAACGGCAAGCGCCTGTTTCATATTACTGCCATCTACATATTCCGCGGAAAGCAGGAGTCTTTCTGGCATCTCTGCTTTCAGGACGGCAGTGAGCGGGATTACCGCCAGAGCGAGCTGACGGTGGCAACATCCTGCCTAGACCGGCAGAAACCAGCCGGAACCGATGTGTTTGCGTACCTCAGACAGATCGCCGAGATAAGCGATCTCAAACATGAGGAAACAGGCGAGACGCTGCTTACCAGGCGGTTCGAGACCATTGGCTTCGTGGGGGAGGACGTGGCACTGGCGAAATATCTGGATCCGGTTTCCCTGCAAAAGGAAGAAACAAGCCCTGGGAACTCCGGATACGCGCCCATTTTCCCTTCGGGTGCAATAACAGCCAGTATGAGGCGGTCAGAAACGCCTGGAACATCCGATCAGCGTGATCCAGGGCGCCCGGGACGGGGAAGACGCAGACAATTTTAAATATCATCGCCAATCTCCTGCTGTCGGGAAAGACGGTTCAGATCGTTTCCAATAACAATTCGGCCACGGAGAATGTGTACGAAAAATTATCGTCCCCCAGATACGGGCTGGGATTTATCGCCGCCGCACTGGGAAAGCAGGCAAACAAGCAGGCATTTGTGGAACGGCAGGATGGACAATATCCGGATTTTTCCTCCTGGAAGCTGGACGAAGCTCCGGAGACGCTGAGGGAGCAGATTTCCGGAAAATCAAACCGGCTGAAGGAGGTCTTCGACAAAAAAGAGCAGTTGGCACGCCTGAAACAGGAATATGCCCAGCTTGCAACGGAGCAGGAATATTTTACACAGCTTGCGGACGATCTGGAGGTCGGTCCCGCGCGTATAAAGGGGAACAGCCGCATTACCTCGGAACACTGGCTGCAGTTTCTGCAGGCGTGCAGACAGCTTGCGGAAGAAAACCGCCCCATCGGGATCTGGTTCAAGCTCCAGGCATGGCTCCGCTATGGTTTTACGAACTGGAAAATTTACAGACAGGAGCTGGCGACGATCATCACCACCTTCCAGGCCCGCTTTTATCAGACAAAAAAAGAGGAGCTGGCCAGGGAAATCGCAGAGACGGAGCGGTATCTCTCCGGCGCGGATCAGAACCTGCTGGACGACCTCTGCCGGGAGTCCATGGCCGTACTGAAGGACGCACTGGCGCGAACATACGAGGGAAAAGACAGCCGTCCCGTATTTACGGAGGAAGATCTCTGGCGGCAGCCGGAGCTGGTGCTTAGGGAATACCCAGTCATACTGAGCACCACATTTTCATGCCGGAACAGCTTACACCCGGACGTGGTGTATGACTATCTCATCATGGACGAGGCCTCCCAGGTGGACATCGCAACCGGCGCGCTGGCCTTATCCTGCGCCAGAAATGTCGTCATTGTGGGGGACACCCGGCAGCTTCCCAATGTGCTGACCCGCGAGATGAAGGCGAAAGCCGACGCGATTTTTTCCGGTTTTCAGCTTCCGGAGGGGTATCAGTTTACCAGAAGTTTCCTGCAGTCTGTCCTGGAGGTCATGCCCCAGGTGCCGCAGACGATGCTGCGGGAGCACTACCGCTGCCACCCGAAGATCATCAATTTCTGCAACCAGAAATTTACCGCGGCGAACTGATTATCATGACGGAGGATCACGGGGAAACGGACGTGCTGTCGGCCATACGGACCGTGAAGGGAAATCATGCCAGAAATCATTACAGCCAGCGCCAGATCGATGTGATCCGGAAAGAAATTCTTCCAACGCTTGCCGCCGATCCGGAGGAAACGGGAATCATCACGCCTTATAAAAACCAGGTAGATGCCCTGGGCCGGGAAATCGCTGACATCGGCGCCGCCACAGTGCACAAATTCCAGGGCAAGGAGAAAGACACCATCATCATTTCCACCGTGGACGATGAAATATCGGATTTTGCGGACGACCCTTATCTGATCAATGTGGCGGTATCCAGGGCAAAAAAACGGCTGATTCTGGTGGTCACGGGAAACCAGCAGGTAAGGGAACGGAACATCATCGATCTGATGGACTACATCCGGTATCAGAATTTTGAAGTGACGGACAGCAAAGTTTATTCTGTTTTCGATTATCTTTACAAACAGTATGCCCGGGAGCGGATGGCCTATCTTCGGAAACATAAAAAGATTTCCGAATACGATTCGGAGAATCTGATGTACGCTTTAATCAACGATATTCTGACGGATGACCGGTTTGCCAGCCTGGATGTGGTCTGTCATTTCCCGTTAAATATGCTGATCCGTGACACCAGCCTGCTGAGCGAACCAGAGCGCCGCTACGTGAGAAATCCGGCCGCCCATCTGGATTTTCTGCTCTACAACCGGATCAGCAAAAAGCCGGTGCTGGCCATCGAGGTGGACGGCTATGATTATCACGGAGAAACGACCGGACAGGCCGCCCGGGATCTGAAAAAAGACCATATACTGGACGAGTACGGAATCCCACTGCTGCGGTTTAAGACCAACGGAAGCGGAGAAAAGGAGACAATCCTGGAAGCGCTGGAGCGGCTTGTGGAATAGGACGAACGCCGCGAACACATATGGATACGCGAAAAAATCGAACAGGAAAGGAGATACTCTATGAATTTCTCAGAAAAAATAAAGTATTTTTACGAGACGGTCATATCTGAGAATCAAATTGAGCGGATCGCAGAATTTATATCACCGGAATGCCAGATCAAAACCGGAGAAACTCTGATTCCATCCGGCATCGACGGCATGAAAGAACACATAAGGGCAACGAAACAGACCTATCCCGATTACAGAATCAGGATTATCCGACAGTTTTGCGACGGAGACTATGTCATCTCAGAATTTATTATGGAAGGCACGCACCAGGGGGAATGACTTGGAATCAAGCCGACCGGCAAACGTCTCCTGTTTACGGGCGTCAACATCGACAAAATAACCGACGGTTTGATTGTCGAGCATGGCGGCGCAGTCAACACATTTGAAACCCTGTTTGAAACAGGTATAATAGGCGCGATGGCAGCTCAAAAATAACGATACTCAAAATATAAGGAGGACCCAATGCTTGAAAAAATCCCATCCCAGTCAGACTTAACCGACCTGCTCGGCCCCTCTCTCTTTGAGGTCTGGCAAAACCTGTGTTCCGTCATTGATAAAGCATACGACATGGAGCGCGTATGGAACACGGGCGGCAAAAATGGACCTACGAATATAAATACCGCCGGGGCGGCAAAACGCTCTGCTGCCTGTACGCAAAAGGCAGCTGCCTCGGCTTCATGGTCATCCTCGGAAAAGACGAGCGGGCAAAATTTGAAGAAATACGATCCGCCCTTTCCCCCGCCGTCTGCCGGAAATATGACGAGGCGGACACCTACCACGACGGGAAATGGGTCATGTTTGAGCCGGCCGACTCTACCGAATTTGATGACTATATGAAAATACTGTCGATCAAAAGAAAACCGAACCGTAAATAATCTGCCCGCAGATAACAGAACAGGGAGCCCTCAGGCTCCCTTAATCTTTCTCCTCTCCCGTCTCTTCCCCGCTCGCCGCGGCCTCGTCCACAAACTTAAGCTCCTCTTCCACCTCCTGCTTAAACTCATCCACCCGCGCCGGGTTGATCACAGGGAGGTCCTTCGTGGAGCCGACGCCGAAGCGGCGCAGAAATTCCTCCGTGGTGGCAAAAAGGGCCGGTCTTCCGGGGGCGTCCAGACGGCCCACTTCATAGACCAGATTGTACTCGATCAGCCGGTTCACTGCGTGATCCGACTTGACGCCGCGGATTTTCTCGATCTCCAGCTTCGTCACCGGCTGTTTGTAGGCGATGATCGACAGCGTCTCCAGCACCACGTCCGTCAGCACCTGTTTTTGGGGGCGGACGCCACCTTGATCAGGTTCTCATAATACTGGGCCGGGTGCACATCTGAAAGCTGTCCTCCAGCTCGATGATATCCATTCCGCGCTCTTCCGCCTCATATTTCGCCTTCAAGCGAAGGGCCGCAGCCCGCGCCTCCTCCGCCGTGCCGTCGATGGCCAGGGCCAGCCGGCGCGTGTCCACCGATTTTCCCATGGTAAAAAGAACGGCCTCCACGATCCGCTCCTGGCTGACAGCCGTCTCGGAGGTCTCCTCTCCCACTCTCCCGCTGCCCTCGCCATTCTCCGCGTTTTCAGCTCCCAGCTCCATCTTCAGCTGTACCATTTTCTCTCTGTCTTCCATTCGCTCTCTTCCTCAATCCGATCTCACTTCAGACGCTCCGCCTAAAAGTCGTCCATCCCCTCGCCGCTTAAGTCCAGCTCTTCCTCCTGTCCCTCCGGCTCCAGGGTCTCTATATACATGTCGTCAAAAATATTCTCCTGCGTTAGGTGGATCTTTCCGATCTTCATCAGCTCCAGAAGGGCCAGAAACGTGACCACCACCTCCAGCCGGTCAGCCTGGCGCTCCAGCATCTGGCGGAAGCTGAATTTCCGGTGCTTCCGGGCGTAGCCCATGACCCCTCTTATCTTCTGTTCCAGGCTCACCGGCTCCTTGCGGATATTGCCGAAATTGCTCCGCACCGGATCCACCTTGTCCGCCTTGCGGCGCATCACCGACTGGAAAATGCTCTGCAGCTTGGCCAGCGTCAGCCCGTCCAGAAGCCCGTCCAGATCCACCGGCGGCTCATATCTGGCCACCTCCCGCGGGATCGTCGGCTCCTTGAACAGATGCCTCTCCGCCAGCCCCTCGCGCTCGCCCAGCTCCTGAGCCATGTATTTGTAGGTCTTGTACTCCAGAAGACGCTCCACCAGCTCCGCCCTCGGATCCTCCTCCTCGCCCTCCTCGTTCACCTCGGCGGGCAGAAGCATTTTCGACTTAATGTCAATGAGCGTGGCCGCCATAACGAGAAACTCACTGACAATATTCAGATCCTGCGTATCCATCTGCCTGACATACTCCAGATACTGCTCCGTGATCGTCACGATGGGGATGTCATAAATACTGACCTTATTCTTCTCAATCAAATGCAGCAGAAGGTCCAGCGGCCCCTCGAAATTCTCCAGCTTATAAGAAATTCCCATATCATTCTCCAACCGCCCCGTCCTTTCAGGGCGCACTGTGTTAAGTATACCAAAAACTTCCGCTTCTTTCAACCGCCGCCGGGCCCATGATTCAGAAAATACCGTGCTGCGCATGAAAAAAGTCTTACCCAGGCCCAGCAGACATGGTATAATAGGAGCACTTAGCAAGGTCTCCCACGAGCCTTGTATTCCCATTTTCCAGGAGGCATAAAAATGTTGAAACTTATACCGGCAGCTCCATCCGACCTTACCGCCGCCATAAACATCATAACTTCTGCCAAACAGCACTTAAAAGACCAGGGAATTGACCAGTGGCAGAACGGATATCCAGACTCCGCCTGCATCGAAAAAGACATTCTGGCCCAAAAAGGATATCTTGCGTTGGAAAGCGGGCACATTTTAGGATACCTCTGCATCGACTACGACGGAGAACCCGCCTATGACACCCTGCGTGGAAAATGGAACACCAGCGAACCTTACGTCGTCGTCCACCGGATGGCCCTCTCCGACTCCGCCCGCGGGAAAGGCATCAGCCATCAGGTCTTCCACCTGGTAGAAAACATGAGCCGCGCCCGCGGCATCCACTCCTTCCGCATCGACACAGACGCCGGCAACCAGAAAATGCAGCACATCCTGAAAAAGAACGGCTTCACCTTCTGCGGAACCATCCAGTTCGACAACAGCGAAAAAATAGCATTCGACAAGATCTTTTAAAGAAGCCACAACTACAAAATATCAAACTTCTCCCTCCCACCCCCACAGCCAGCGAAGCACGGGAAGGCATAGGTACCCGGTCCGCTCCCGGAGCGGACCGGGTACCTATGCTTCCCGCGCCCCCGCCCTCTGGCGCTCCCCCCTTTTAAGGTTCGTTTTAACTCCCCACCTATAATACCTACAATAAACCGATACTGTCACCCCAACCACACCATTCACCAACCATCCAAAAGGAGGCACTCCCATGAGACTACTTCTGGCCGAAGACGAAAAACCCCTCTCCCGCGCTGTCACCGCGATCCTGCAGCGCAGCCACTACACCGTGGACGCGGTCTATGACGGGGAGGAGGCCATGGAATATTTAGAATCTGATATTTACGACGCCATCATTCTCGATATCATGATGCCAAAGAAAAACGGGCTGGAGGTGTTAAAATACCTCCGGCAGAAAGGTGATTTAACCCCCCGTCCTCATGCTGACCGCCAAGGGCGAGGTGGAGGACAAGGTGACCGGGCTGGACCTGGGCGCCAACGACTATCTGACCAAGCCCTTCGACGCCAGAGAGCTTCTGGCGCGCCTGCGGGCCATCACCCGCGCGCAGACGGAGCACGGCTCCTCCCAGCTCTCCGTGGGAAACATCACGCTGGACCGGGCCACCTTTGAGCTCAGCTCCCCCACCGGCAGCATCTGCCTGGCCAACAAAGAATTTCAGATGCTGGAGCTGATGATGTCCAACCCCCGCCAGCTCATCTCCTCGGAACGCTTTCTGGAGCGGCTCTGGGGCTATGACAGCGAGGCGGACGTCAGCGTGGTCTGGGTCTATATCTCCTACCTGCGCAAAAAGCTGGCCATGCTCCAGGCCAACGTGCAGATCAAGGCCACCCGCAACGCCGGCTACTGTCTGGAGGAACAAAAATGATCCAAAAGCTCCGAAAAAAACTGATTCTCGTGTCCATGCTGTCCCTGTTTGCCGTTCTGTTTCTGATCGTCAGCGTCAGCACGACCGTCAGCTACCTTCAGATGGCCCAGTCCGCGGACAGCACCCTGAATATGCTGGCGCGCAACGACGGAAAATTCCCCAAGGGCCGGGAACCGTTCAAGCGCTCCCCCGAGCTGCCCTTCGAGTCCCGCTTCTTCTCCGTGCGCCTGACCGCTGACGGAGAGCTTCTGGCCGCCAATCTGGAACGGATTGCGGCAATCGAACAGGACACCGCCGTCGCCTTCGCCGAAAAAATTCTGGCATCCGGGAAAAAGCGCGGCTTTATCGAAATCTACCGCTACTCCGTCCAGGACACCCCGGAGGGGACGATGATCCTGTTTCTCGACTGCGGGCGCAGCTTTTACAATTTCAAAAACTTTTTTATCACCAGCGTTCTGGTCTCCATCCTGGGCATGACGGTGGTGCTGATTCTCATTGTGTTCTTCTCCGAGCGGATCATCCGGCCGATCACCGAGAGCTACGAGAAACAAAAAACGTTTTATCACCGACGCCGGCCATGAGATCAAGACGCCCCTGGCCATCATCAACGCCGACGCCGACGTGCTGGGGATGGACCTGGGGGAAAACGAGTGGCTGGATGAGATCAAGGCCCAGACCCGCCGCCTCACCGCCCTGACCAACGATCTGATCAGTCTGACCCGCATGGAGGAGGCCGGCGAGGAGCTCCAGATGACAGAGTTCTCCCTCTCCGATCTGGTTCAGGAGGCCGCCCAGTCCTTCCAGGCATGTCTCTCCAGAAGGAGCAGACCTTTAACCTGCATATCACCCAGGCTCATGATCCGCGGGGATGAGAAAATGCTGGCGCGTCTGCTCTCTATTCTCCTGGACAACGCCCTAAAATACTGCCCGGCACAGGGAACCATCGATCTGGAACTGGGAATCCGCGGAAAACAACTTTTCTTTAAGCTGACCAACTCCGCCGAATCCGTGGACAGCTCCGACCTGCCCCGCCTGTTCGACCGCTTCTACCGTGCGGATCATTCCAGGAACTCAAAAACCGGCGGCTACGGCATTGGCCTGTCTATCGCCAGAGCATTGTGGACGCCCACAAGGGAAAAATATCGGCCGCCACAGCGGACGGCCGTTCTTTGACGATCACGGTGCTTCTGCCTGCCGCACCAGCCGCACCACCACCAGCTGCGGCAGATTGTTGATCCTTATATTGATCGAGTGGGTCCCCAGCCCGCGGCTCACGATCATGCGGCGGCCCTCCTTCTCAAACTCCCCGGCGCAGAACGGCAGGAAGAACTGATACTGGGGCGTCATCACCCCGCCCAGAACAGGCAGGCGGATGGTGCCGCCGTGATAGTGCCCGGCCAGCGCGAGATCGGCCCCCCATTTACCGTAGGCATCAAAAAACAGAGGCGAGTGGGCCAGAAGAATCTGAAATCTCTCCCCGTCCGCCGCTCCCACGGCCGCCTCGACCTCCTCCGCCTTCATCGGCGGAACAAAAAATTTCCTGTAATATCTCTCGTCCAGGTCATAGCCCGTGATGCGTATGTCATCCCCGAGATACTCCGACGCATCGCTTAAATACCGGACGCCGGCGGCCCGCAGCGCCCGCACATATCTGGGATACAGATCGCCGTAGACCTCCCGCTCCCGCCGCATCCGCTGCTCGTGATTTCCATTTCCGTAAAACACCGGATATCTCTCTGCCAGCCGTTCCGCCAGCAAAAGGGCCGTCTCCGTCTCCCGCACGCCCTTGCAGACCATCATATCTCCGCCGATCAGCACGGCGTCCGGGCCGATGCGGTCGATGGCCGCCAGAAGCTCCTCGTTTTCCGGGCCGAAATGATTGCTATGTAAATCGGAAAGAAACACCAGGTTTCTCTCCTTCTTCCGTATCTTGTCCGTCTCAATGGTATAAGTCTCCACTCTGAAATGCTTCCGCTCATACCCGGAGCGGGCAAGAAGCGCCAGCACACCGGCGGCTCCCGCAAAGCCAAGCTGCCATTTCACGGCAACACCTCCAAACTCAGCGCGCTGTGTACGGAGCCAGCTCCAGACGAATGAAATACCCCTGCTCGTGCTCGCAGACCGGGCAGCGCCCCGGCGCCTGCGTCCCCTCGAATACATAGCCGCAGTTTAAGCACATCCAGCCGGTGGACACGTCGGAGACAAACAGCTTGTTCTCCTCCATATACTTCGCCAGCATCGCAAAACGGTCCGCGTGAATCTTCTCGATCCCTGCAATGCGGTGGAACGTGTCTCCGATGTGCTTAAAGCCCTCCTCCAGCGCCTTGTCGCCGAAGGCCCGGTAGACCACGTCGTGTTCCTCCATCTCATTGTGGTTGGCCGCACGCAGAAGATCGATGGTCTTCTCATGCGTATCCACCGGATAGCTGCCGTCCACGCGGATACTGGCCCCTGTCAGCTCCTTAAGAAGCTTGTAGAACACCTCCGCATGCTCCTTCTCCTGGTCCGCGGTGAACTTAAACACCGCCTCCACCACGGGAAGTCCCTCCTTCTTCGCCGTCCCCGCCGCAAATGTATAACGGTTCCTGGCCTGGCTCTCGCCGGCAAACGCGCGCATCAGGTTTTTCATTGTCTCGCTGTTCTTTAAATCTGCATTCATAAATTTTCCCTCCTGTTGTTTTCTGGTAGTATTTCCCGCCAGAACCGTTTTTATACAGGAGAGAACCGTACACATCCATCATACACGCGGCAGGCGGTTCCCGTCAATCCCCTTCGGGGCAAGTAGCCCGCGCACCGGGCATACCGCCCACGCACCGGACACCGCCCGCGCACCGGAACACGTCACCGCGCCGGAACGCGTCACCGCAGAAGCCTCCGCTCCACCACCACAAAAAGTGTGATAATCACTCCGGCCAGGTATGCCGCACAGAGGAGAGCGAGCCCCTGGTAAAGCCGGTAGGAATCCGAGCCCGGAGGCGGAGGCGGAGTCACAATCAGTTGATATATCGTCCCAAACAGTAACAAAAAGCAGACGCCGTAAAATACGACTGTAATTATTTTGCTCATTTGTGCCCTCCTTTTTTATACTATAGTCCAATTACGGATAATATGCAATAGAGGTGCTTATTTTTGATCAGCTGCGCTGACCGGATGCAGCGCAAAAAAATATCCTGGAATACCGCCGCGCGCCGTCAGACGGCGCACAGCCAACAAAAGAACGAAGAAACAACATGTGATTTTTCGATATGTGAAAAGGTGTGCGCCAGACGCTCAGCCGCGCCGTTTCGCCAGCCTGCGCATTTCCCTGGCGTTCTCCGCCACCGCGTCGGTGATCTGCGCGCCGCCTAAAAGCCTCGCCAGCTCCCGCACCGAATCCTCCTCGTCAAGCGGGCGGATCCGGGTCGTCGTCCGCCCGTCCTTGGCCTCCTTGACGATCTCAAAATGACAGTCTGCCATGGCCGCAATCTGCGGCAGATGGGTAATGCAGAGAACCTGGTGGGAGCCCGCGATCAGATGCAGCTTTTCGGAGACCATCTGCGCCGTCCGCCCGCTGATCCCCGCGTCAATCTCGTCGAAAATCAGCGTCGGGATATCGTCCGTCTCGGCCAGAACCGCCTTGATGGCCAGCATGATCCTGGAAAGCTCGCCTCCCGAGGCCACCTGCCCTAAGGATTTCACCGGCTCGCCAGGGTTAGTGGAGATCATAAACTCCGCCTCGTCAAAGCCCCCCGCGGTAAAGTGCGGAAGCTGTCTGAACTCCATAGAAAACTTCACATCCAGGAAATTGAGATCTGAAAGTCCCCCGCGGATCTTTTCCGACAGCTCCCCCGCCGCCATCTTCCGCTCGCGGGAAAGCTCCCCGCAGACTTCCGAGAGACGCCTGGTCACCTCCGAGAGCTCCCGCTCCGTCTGTGTCCTCAGCTCCTCGTAATTTTCAAGCTCTGAAAGCCTGGCCTTCTTCTCCTCCAGGTTTCTTTCGATTAACTCCGCCGTGGCCCCGTACTTGGACTGGATGCCGTGAATCACGTCCAGGCGGTCCCCGATCTCCTTAAACCGCGCCTCGTCAAAGCTGAGCCCGTCCATATAGGAGTTGATCTCATGCAGCACATCGCTTATGATGGAGTCCACGTCGTAGAGCTGATCCCGGATGGGAGCCAGCGCCTCGTCGTAGGAAGCCACAGACTCCACTTCCTTAAGCGCCGCGCCCACGGCGTCGCCGTTCACGGCGCTGTAGGCCGCCGACAGGGCCTCCACGATCTTCTGGCTGTGGGTGAATCTGCGGTACTCTGCGGTCAGCTCCTCCTCCTCGCCGGGTCGCACCGCCGCATTCTCAATCTCATCGATCTCGAAGCGCAGGAAATCCTGCTCCCGGATGCGGCTCTCCCCGTCCAGGGAAAGGCTCTTAAGCTTCGCGTTCAATCGGGTATACTCGCCGTAGAGGGCGGCTGTATTTTCTTTCAGACCGTGAATACGGGATTTGGCGTACTCATCCAGAATTTCCAGATGCCTGGCATGATACAGAAGGGACTGGTGCTCATGCTGGCCGTGAATATCGATGAGAAGGCCGGTCACCTGGCGCAGCTTTGCCGCCGTGACCGTCTCGTCGTTAATCCGGCTGATACTGCGGACCGGCGTGATCTTCTTCGATACGATCACCAGGCCGTCGCCGTCGGGCGTCACATCAAGCGCCCGCAGGCTTCCGCCTTCGCCTCGCTGTCCACAGAGAACACCAGCTCTATGTAGGCCTGGTCACAGCCCTGGCGGATCATGTCCTTCGGGGCCTTGCCGCCCAGGGCAATGTTCACGGAGCCGATGAGAATGGATTTTCCCGCGCCGGTCTCTCCGGTCAGAATATTTAAGCCCTCGCCGAACTCGATGTCCGCCGACTCGATCAGAGCCAGATTTTTCACGTGTAAATGTATAAGCAATCCTGTCACCCCTTCGCTAGGATATCATTTTCCGTATCTTGTCCATGACGATGATGGTATCGTCCACGCTGCGCACCGCGCACATGATGGTGTCGTCGCCGGCGATGCAGCCCACGATCTCTCCCAGCTTGATGGCGTCCAGGGCCGCGGCCACCGCCATGGCCATGCCGGTGTAGGTCTTGATCACCAGAATGTTCTGGGCCATGTCCATGGACATGACGCCGTCCCTCATGATGCGGATGTGCTTGTCGCTCATGGGCGTCGGGGAATGGAGCACCGCGTACTTCTGCTTTCCGCCCTCGCCCTGTATCTTGGAAAGCTTAAGCTCCCTGATATCCCTGGAAACCGTGGCCTGGGTCACGTTGAAACCGGCCTCATTGAGGCGCGCCGCCAGCTCCTCCTGGGTATCAATCTCGTACTTTCCTATCAGCTCCACGATTTTGCTGTGTCTCTCCAGTTTCATAGATTCCTCCTATATCTGTGTCATTTTCCCTCTCAAGTTATCCAGGAATGAGACGTGGTTGATCTTGACCATGGTGGTTTTAAGCTCCGAGCGCTCCACGGTGATGGTATCGCCCTCGCCCACCTCCAGGACCGTGTCCCCGTCGAAGCCCACCGCCTGGGTCATGCTCCCGGAGGCCCCGGAAAATTCGATCATCACCTGGTGATCCGGCGGCAGCACAATGCTCCTGGAATTTAAGGTGTGGGGACAGATGGGCGTCAGGATAAACATGCTGGACGCCGGCACCGCGATGGGCCCTCCGGCGGACAGGTTGTAAGCCGTGGAGCCGGTGGGCGTGGAGATGATCATGCCGTCGGCCTTGTAGTCGTTAAAGCGTTCCCCATTGACATAAAGATTAAAACGCATGGAATGGAATCCTACCGACCGGGTGATGACGATATCGTTCAATGCGATGTCCTCCTCGACCCGCCCGTCGGTGTAGCGCACCACGCCCTTTAACATCATCCGGGACTCCAGCTCGTAATTTCCCTCCATCAGCGCGTCCAGGGCCGGAAGAATGTCCTCCTCCCGCCCGATCTGCGCCAGGTATCCCAGCGTCCCTAAGTTGACGCCGATCATGGGATGTCCATCCCCGACAGGTCCCTGGCCGCCTGCAGAAGCGTCCCGTCGCCGCCCAGGACGATGACGCACTCCGTATCCCTGGGCACGTCCTCCGGGTTCGTGTACCTGTACTTCGCCGGCCCCGGCTTTTTCACCGTCTCCTTCACCGCGCAGACGCAGCCCTTCTCCTCCAGATAGCTGCGTATCAACGCCGTGTCATACTCCACATTTTTCTTTTCCTTGTTAGCCACTATATAAAAACGTCTCATTGTCTTCTCCTACAGGCTCCCGTGAGCCTCCCCGACCACCGCCTCCGGGGCGGGAAATCCGCCCTCCGGCGCTGCGTCCGGCCGGTTGTCCAGATAGAGCAGGTACTCGATGTTGCCTCGGGCCCTTGATCGGGGAAAATTCCAGATTTAAGAGGGAAAAGCCCAGCCCGCGCGCGAAGTCCATGATCGTTTCGATGACCTCCAGATGGACGCTCTTTTCCCGCACCACGCCCTTCTTTCCCACCTTCTCGCGCCCCGCCTCAAACTGAGGCTTTATGAGGCACACGATCTGGCCGTCCGGCGTTAAAAGCTCCTTCACAGGCCCCAGCACCTTCGTGAGGGAGATGAAGGACACGTCGATGGATGCCAGCGCAATCCGGTCCCCGATGTCCTCCGGCTTCACGTAGCGGATGTTGGTCTTCTCCATACAGACCACCCGCGGGTCATTTCTCAGCTTCCAGGCCAGCTGGCCCTGCCCCACGTCCACGGCGTAGACCTTCACGGCCCCGTTCTGCAGCATACAGTCGGTGAAGCCCCCGGTGGAGGCGCCCACATCCATGCAGACCTTTCCCTCCGCTTCACGCCGAAATGGGTCATGGCCTTCTCCAGCTTCAGCCCGCCGCGGCTCACATAGGGGAGCGTGTGGCCCCGCACCTCGATCCTCACGGTCTCCTCAAACTTCGTCCCCGCCTTGTCCTCCTTCTGATCGTCCACATAGACGATGCCGGACATGATGATGGCCTTCGCCTTCTCCCGTGATTCTGCCAGTCCTCTGGCCACAAGCATGTTGTCTAATCGCTCTTTCATCCGTTTTCCTCGCCAAAAATTCTCTGTTGATCTTCTTTAAAATGGAACCGCTGTCGATTCCCAGCTCCTCCCTGAGCAGGGACACATTTCCGTGCTCCACGTAAGCGTCGGGAAGGGCAATATGCATCAGACGCACCCCTGGATAACGGCCCCGCACGTAGTCGGCGATGGCCAGACCCACACCGCCCTGGAGCACATTTTCCTCCATGGTGACGATGAAGCGGTGCTTCTCTGCCATGCGGTCCAGAACCTCCGTGTCGATGGGCTTTGCGAACCGCAGATTCACGAGGGAACAGCCATGCCCCTGTGCCTTCAGTTTATTTCTCACATGGTCGCCGGTGCTGACCATGCTTCCGATGGCCAGGATGGCGATCTCATCCTCCTCGCAGAGCGTCTCGCTCTTCCCGTACACGATGGGCGCGCGGAACTCCTTGAAGCCCCGGTAGGCCTCTCCCCTGGGATAGCGGATGGCCAGGGGGCCGTCGTAGGCCGCCCCGAACGCGATCATGTCCTTGAGCTCCCAGAGATTCTTCGGAGCCATGACGCTCATGTTCGGAATGGAGGTCAGGTAGGACAGATCGAAGATCCCCTGGTGGGTCTCGCCGTCGCTGCCCACCAGCCCGGCCCGGTCCACGCAGAACAGTACGGGCAGGTTCTGGATACAGACATCGTGCAGGATCTGGTCGTAGCCCCTCTGAAGAAACGAGGAGTAGACCGCCACCACAGGCTTTAACCCCGCCGCAGCCATGCCGGCCGCCGAGGTCACCGCATGCTCCTCCGCGATGCCCACGTCAAAGAACCGGTCCGGGTAAAGCTTCCCGAACCGCTTAAGTCCGGTGCCGTCGGGCATGGCCGCAGTCACGGCCACCAGCCGCGGATTCTCCTTTGCCAGGTGACAGACCGTGCGGGAAAACACGTCCGTGTAGCCGGGATGCGTCTTCTCCCTCAGGGGCTTTCCGGTGGCCACGTCGAAGGGCTCCACTCCGTGGAACCTGGACGGGTTCTGCTCCGCCGGCGCATAGCCCTTTCCCTTCTTCGTCACCACGTGGATCAGTACCGCGTGATCGATCTTGCGGGCCTCCTTTATGAGATGGGTCATCTGACGGACATTGTGGCCGTCCACGGGACCCCAGTAGGTGATTCCCATGTTCTCAAACCACATGCCCGGAATCAGAATCTGCTTGATGCTGTTCTTCGTGCGGCTGATCTTATGAATCAGCCCGTCCCCCACCTTCGGGATCCGGGAGAGACCGCTGACCACATGCCGCTTTAAGTCATTGTAGCCCTCGCCGGCGCGCACGGAGCTTAAGTAGGTGGAAATTCCCCCACGTTCTCCGAGATGGACATGTCGTTGTCGTTTAATATGATGATAAAATTCTTCTTTAGCCGGGCCGCATTGTTGAGCGCCTCGTAGGCCATGCCTCCGGTCAGCGCGCCGTCCCCGATGACGGCCACCACCGTATAGTCCTCCCCCAGGAGGTCCCGCCCCTGGGCCAGGCCCAGCCCCGCCGAGATGGACGTGGAGCTGTGGCCCGTGTCAAAGGCGTCGAACGGGCTCTCCTTGCGCTTCGGGAACCCGCTCATGCCTCCGTGCTGGCGCAGGCAGTCAAAGCTGTCCCTGCGGCCGCTTAAGAGCTTGTGGGTGTAGGACTGGTGCCCCACATCCCAGATCACCTTGTCCCTCGGCATATCCAGCGCCAGATAGAGGGCCATCGTCAGCTCCACCACGCCCAGATTGGAGGCCAGATGCCCCCCGGTGCGGCTGATCTTATCAATCAGAAATTCCCGTATCTCCTGGGCCAGTGTCTCCAGCTCCTGCCTGTCCAGGTGCTTTATGTCCTCCGGCCCGTTGATCGTTTCCAGTATCATGGCAGACGCCTTTCCTATCGGTTCCTGTTCACCAGGTATTTTATAAACTCCTCGAGGAAGCCCTTCTCCCCCGGAAGCGTGCCCAGAATCTCCAGGGCCTTGTCGGTCAGCAGCTTCGCGTCCACACGGGACTTGTCCAGGCCGTGGATGGTCACGTAGGTGAATTTATTGTTCTTCTCATCGCTGTGGGCATCCTTTCCCAGCAGCTCCTCGTCGCCAACCACGTCCAGGACATCATCCTGGATCTGGAACGCCAGGCCGATCATGGCCGCCATCTGCTCCACCTTCCACAGCTCGTCGAGACCTGCTCCCGCCAGAATGGCGCCGATCATCATGGCCGCCTCGATGAGCGCTCCTGTCTTCAGCTTATACACAAAGCGCAGATGCTTCTCGTCCAGGGGCTGGTCCGTAAACTCCACATCCACCGACTGCCGCCGATCATGCCGTAGATACCGGTCTTCTCGGCCAGGATCTGCATGGCGCGTCCCACGCGGTCGTGGTGATGGCTGCAGACAAAGGCCTGGCAGGCCGTCTCAAACGAATACGCCAGCAGCGCATCTCCCGCCAGCACCGCCATGTCCTCGCCGTATTTCACCCAGGTGGTCTCCTTTCCCCTGCGGGTGCGGTCGTTGTCCATACAGGGCAGGTCGTCGTGCACCAGGGAGAAGGTGTGTATCATCTCGATGGCCGCCATGAACGGCTCCACCTCCCTGCCGGCTCCGCCGAACATGCGGTACGTCTCACGCATCAGAAGCGGACGGATTCTCTTTCCACCCGCCATAACGCTGTAATTCATGGCCTCCACAACCGTGCTCTGGAAGCCCTCCTCGGGGGGAAGAAACAGCTCCACCTCCCGGTTCACCTCTGTCGTATACGTCTTTAACATTTCCTCAAAGCTATTCATCTTCAATCTCCTCCTCGGCCAGTATCCTGATCTGTTTTTCTACACGGTCAATCTGTTCCGTACATCGCTTCACCAGTTTCATTCCAGTCTCGTAATATTTAAAGGATTCCTCCAGCGAACTGTCTCCGCCTTCCAGCTGTTCTATGATTTTCTCCAGAGCCTCGAAGGTCTCCTCGACGCCTGGCGTCTTTTCCTGCTCCATCACAAACGCTCCTTTCCCGTAACCTGCGCGCGCAGCTTTCCGTCCGTGAGCCGGACTTCAATCTGCTGCCCCGGTTCTGCCTGTTCTACACTCACCATCCGCCTTCCCTCCGGATCCGTCACGAACCCGAAGCCCCGGCTCAGCTTCTGCAGCGGCGACTGTCCGTGAAGCCGTCCGCTTAAAAGGGCCAGGCGGTGCTTCCGGTCCGTCAGTATCTGCTCCATCCGGCGCATGATCGTTTCCTCCATGTCGGCCAGCCGCTTCCGGTTCTCGTTGATCCGGCGCTGCGGATCATGGAGTCTGAGCCGCAGACGGAAGCGCTCGTTTTTCTGTCTCGCTCCGTCCAGCCGGCGCTCCATGGCCGACACAAGCCGCTTTCTTATATAGCTTACCTGCCCCTCAAACTGCGCGTAGTCGAACACTGCCAGCTCCGCCGCCGCGGACGGGGTGGGGGCCCTTAAATCCGCCACGTAGTCCGCGATGGTCACGTCGGTCTCGTGTCCCACCGCTGAGATAACCGGCGTCCGGCAGGCGAAAATGGCCCTGGCCACCGCCTCCTCGTTGAACGCCCACAGATCCTCGATGGATCCGCCGCCGCGTCCCACGATGATCACATCCAGCCCCATCCGGTCCAGGGTCTCGATGCCCTTCACAATGGAAGGCACCGCCCCCTCCCCCTGGACCTGCGCGGGAAACAGCACCAGCTGCACGTAGGGGTTGCGCCTGGCCGAGATATTCATGATATCCCGGATAGCCGCCCCGGTGCTGGCCGTCACGATTCCCACCGTCCTCGCGTAGCGGGGAATGGGCTGCTTGTACTCGCCAGCGAACATGCCCATCTCCTCCAGACGGTCCCGCAGCTCCACAAACCGGCGGTACAGATCCCCGGTGCCGTCGGGCTCGATCTCCTTCGCGTAGAGCTGATACCTTCCGTCCCGCTCATACACCTCGATGCTGCCGCGCACGATCACCTGCTGGCCCTCCTGCATCCGGAACTTAAGCCCCGCGGCCCTCCGGCCGGCGAACATCACCGCCGCCAGCGCGCTGCCTCCATCCTTCAGCGTAAAATAGATATGTCCGGACGTGTGGTATTTCAGATTAGAGACTTCGCCCTTAACCTGTATCCGATTAAGAGCGAAGTCCTGGGCAAACATATTCTTTATATAAGTGTTGACCTGTGAAACAGAATATACGCTTGCCATCGGCTACACCAGTTTTGCCAGAATCCCGTTTACAAATGCCGGCGAATCGTCCCCGCCAAACTTCCTGGCCAGTTCCACCGCCTCGTTGATGGCGACCTTCTCCGGAATGTCGTCGTCGAAGCTGATCTCGTAGAGCGCCAGCCTTAAAATCGCCAGCTCCACACGTCCCATGCGCTTCGTCTTCCAGCCCTCGGCGACGCCGTTGATTCTCTCGTCCAGCTCCGGGATCTTCTCGATGATCTTCTCCACCTTGCCGCGCACGTAGTCGCTGTCGTAGATGTCGAAGGCTGCGCTGTGTATCACGCGGTAGCTGCCGTCCTCCTGCTGCTCGTCCTCGTCCGGCGCCTCAAATAGTGGCTGATCTGATCGTCAGCCTCCTCTATGGGATAGAATGCGGTGCCAAACAGCATCTTGAAGCAGTGCTCCCGCAGTTCTCTTCTTGTCATATGCCTGTTCCTCCTGTCCACTGATGGTTTAATTATATCTTATGAAGCCAGGTTCTACAATAAAAATGTTTCAATATTCGCCAGCACCTTCTGACTTAAGAGGTCAAAACACTGTTTGTGCGGCCGGCGGAGACGCCGCGGCAGGTCACATTGGCAAACGCTTCGATCTCTCCCGACGGATCGCCGATGGCTCCGGACGTGTCGCAGAAAAAGTATGTCCCCGGCTTCTGAAGCCACGCCCGCAGGTCCTCCGGGCGAAACGCCGGCCCGATGGAGGTGTTAAAGAGCGCCTTGTTCTCCCCCAGGGCCTCAAACTCCTCCGGCCCCAGCAGAAGCACATTTTTGTTTAAGCAGGTGAACACCACCTCGTTTTCACGCAGAAGCTCCAGAAGCGGCTGATAGGCGATTCCGCGCTCCTCGTACTCCGGCTTGCGGCTGCGGCTGTAGTAGCTGACCCGCGCCCCATGAACTGCAGCGCCGCGGCCACCATGCCGCCGCTGACTCCCAGTCCCACGATGCCCACCTTCAGATCCGTGATCTCATAGGGCAGGCCCTTCCACGGCGCCCGGCCGTCGTAGCCGTGCAGAAATCCGATCAGCTCATGGAGCGCATACTCCACCACGCCGCGGTCGCCGTAATCGCGGATTCCCAGCACCGTGATGCCTCTGGTCCTGGCGTAGGCAATATCCACGTTGGCGCTCTCCTCCTGGTAGAGGCTGCAGCACATGCCCACGTAGACCACGTTGGGGCAGTGTTCCAGCACGTGGCGGCTGATGGTCGTGGTATAGCAGACCAGCACCGCGTCCGCATCGCCGATCCGGCGGATGATCTCCCCGTCGTCCGACGGGATATCCTGGTATAAAATGACCTCCTCCGCATAGTCATAAAGCTTCTTTTCCGCCTCGGGGACCAGATTCACCGGATCCACCGCAACAAGTTTCCTAAACATAGAATCTCCTCCGTCTCCATCAAAACATAACCGGCGACACCAGGTTCTGCAGCAGTGCCACCACGCTCCACCCGGCGATGGCGCTGGTGCTGGAATAGACGTCCACCACGGCCGTCACGCCGTCGGTCTGCGCCGTTATCCTGTGATCGTCGCCCACAAATCCCGGCACGCTGGTGATGCTCACGTCCGTATGCTCCGGCCCCGCCGTCGCCAGGGACGCCGCCACCGCCACGTTCACCTTGGTGGGGAACAGGCCGATGGCCTCCTTCGCGCAGCCCGAGAACACCTCCTTCTCCTCCGTGTCCGTCATCAGGCTCTCCTCAAACACCGGCGTTCCCTTTAAGGAGGCCGGCCCCTTTCTCGTGGCGATCCCGGAGCTTCCCTGCCCCATCAGGAACACCGTCCGCAGCACGTCGAAGCCGCCGATGGCCCCGGAGGCAATATGAATCTTCCTCCCCGTCCGCAGTGCCGTGCCCCGCACCCGCTCATAGAAATCCCGGTCTGCGAAGGCTCCGATGGAGAGCACCACAAAGCTGGCCCCTGCCTCCAGGATCTCCTCCGCATGGTCGCGGACCGTCTGGACGGAGGCCGCCTCCGCCACATAGTCCGGCTTCAGCGCCAGCAGCTCCTTCACGCCGGCGCACGCCGCACAGCCCGCCATCCGGGCCGTCTGCTCTGCCGACTCCTTCGAGCGGCTCACCACGCCCACCAGCTCATACTCCGGAAGCAGGCCGTCCTTCCACGCCTTCGCGATGATATTTCCCAGAAATCCGCATCCAATGATGCCCAGTCTCAACTTTTCCATATTCTCTCATCTCCTTTTTCCTCCCCCTACCATACCACAGAATAAACACATGGTCAATTTTCCGTATTGCCCAAATTCAACTTCTATATTATAATGGGTAGGTATTTTTAAATAAATATTCCGTTTATATTTACATACAGGAGGAAAAGATATGGGATTTGAGTATATAAGCATCCTGCCGACCCCGGACGAGATCAAGGAGCAGTTCCCTCTGGCCCCGGAGCTGGCGGCACTGAAAGCAAAGAGAGACCAGGAGATCCGCGACGTATTTACGGGAAACAGCGACAAGTTCCTGGTGATCGTAGGGCCCTGCTCCGCGGACCGCGAGGACTCGGTCTGTGATTATGTGAATCGTCTGACAAAGGTACAGGAAAAGGTGAAGGACAGGCTCATCCTCATCCCCAGAATCTACACCAACAAGCCCCGCACCACCGGCGACGGCTACAAGGGCATGGTGCACCAGCCGGATCCGGAGAAGAAGCCCAACCTCTACGAGGGCATCATCGCCATCCGCAAGCTCCACATCCGCGTGACCGAGGAGACCGGGCTCACCACCGCCGACGAGATGCTCTACCCGGAGAATCTGACCTACTTAGACGACGTGATGTCCTACATCGCCATCGGCGCCCGCTCCGTGGAGAACCAGCAGCACCGCCTGGTGTCCAGCGGCATCGACGTGCCCGTGGGAATGAAGAACCCCACCAGCGGCACGCTCTCCGTCATGCTGAACGCGGTTCACGCCGCCCAGCACGGCCATGAGTTCATCTACCGCGGCTGGGAAGTGAAGACCGAGGGAAATCCCCTGGCCCACACCATCCTGCGCGGCGCGGTCAACAAGCACGACCAGTGCCTGCCCAACTACCACTACGAGGATTTAAAGCTCCTCCACGAGCTCTACTGCGAGCGCGGCCTCAAAAACCCCGCCTGCATCATAGACGCCAACCACTCCAACTCCAACAAGCAGTACATGGAGCAGATCCGCATCACCAAGGAGGTGCTTCACAGCCGCCGTCACTCCGCGGAGATCAAGGAGCTGGTCAAGGGCGTGATGATCGAGAGCTACATCGAGCCGGGAAACCAGCCGGTAGGCCAGCACTGCTACGGAAAATCCATCACCGACCCGTGCCTGGGCTGGACGGACACCGAGCGGCTTCTGTACGAGATCGCCGACGGGCTCGCGTAGAGACCGGCATCAGCGCTGCAAAGACATTATATAAGAAGCTCCGGGAGAGGGCGTTTCATCTGAAGCCTCTCTCCCGGAGCTTTACTTTTCACCATATTATCCGCAGATCGCAAATTTTCAAGTCTTTCCGGCTTTCTCCCGTCATACTCCACATAGTGATGGACCTGCTTTCTGGCCAGACGGTACTGCTCCAGGCTCATGGTCATCTTCCATGGCGCACAGTCACCAGTCCGTCCTCCTCCAGCCGCTTGATGGTGCGGTTTAAGGTCTTCACCGTGACACCGCACTCCTCATAGAGAGCCTGCCTGGTCTTCTGCACGGTGATCTGCCGTTTCTCCTCGATCCCCTCCGCCGCCGCGTACTTTAACACATAATCCAGGACGATGAACTGGGGCGGATAGAACAGCCTGGCGCCCCGGTTGTAGGAGGAGCGGTACAGCTTGAGCGCCACCTTCCCCGCCACCAGGCGCAGGAAATGGATATCCTTCTCAATCCAGTCCTCGAAATCTCTTCTTCTGAAATAAATCACCGTGGTCTCCGTCAGCGTCTCGATGGTCACCGAGGTCCGCTCCATGCCCGCCAGAATCGTCACCTCGCCGATAAAGTCGATGGGCTCATTCTTCTCGATCATGTAGACGTTCCCGTTCTGGAACTCATTGATCACCCGGTGCTCTCCCTTGGCCACGATCCCGAAATATTCCAGCTTAAAATCCTTCTGATGGATGATGGTTCCCGGCGGATACACCCGGATGGTGTGCCGCGTTTCCAGCTCCTTCGGCATATTCCGGAGGTATTCCTCCAGCTCCGGTACCTCCCGCACCAATTCGTCAAGCGTCATCTTTTTCACCTCTTTCTACATTATACATGGAAAAAAATGCTGTGAAAAGTGACATTTGTCCTTTTTTTCTGCGCCGGTTTGATTTACAATGCAAAAGCGAATGAATCCGTGCCCGCAGCCCCTGCGGGACACACCTGTTACATAGGAGGAAAGATATGGAAAAGCAGTACCAATACTCATCGCCGGGAGAGCGTTTCCGCATGGAGTGGAAAATCTACGTCCTGGCCTTTGTCTTCATTTTCATCGCCGACTCCATCGGCCAGATCAACATTCCCCTGGGCGCAGGCCGCTTCATCCTGTTCCCCATTTTCTACTCTTTGATCCTGGGCGTGCTCTCGGGCCCGCAGGCCACGAAAATCATCGAGAGCAGACAGGTAAAAGCGGCGTCCAAGCTGGTGATCGTGGCCATCTGCCCCTTTATCGCCAAGCTGGGCATCAACGCCGGCGCCAGCTTAGAGACCGTGCTCTCCGCCGGACCGGCCCTGATTCTCCAGGAGTTCGGAAACCTGGGCACCATTCTCCTGTCCCTGCCGCTGGCACTGCTTTTGGGACTTAAGAGAGAGGCCATCGGAGCCACCCACTCCATCAACCGCGAGACCAACCTGGCCCTGATCACCGACATGTACGGACCCGACTCCCCGGAGACGCGGGGCAGCCTCTCCATCTACGTGGTGGGCGGCATGATGGGAACCATCTATTTCGGATTCATGGTCTCCGTCATCGCGGCGCTCGGAGTCTTTCATCCTTCGCCCTGGCCATGTCCTCGGGCGTGGGAGCCGGCATCATGATGGCCAGCGCCACCGCGTCCCTGACCGCCATCTACGGAAATGGCTGAGCAGATCTCCGCCCTGGCCAGCGCCAGCGAGACAATCTCCGGAATCGACGGCATCTACATGACCATTTTCATCGGACTGCCGCTGTGCAACTGGCTGTACAAGGTGCTGGAGCCGAAGCTCCGGCCCTTCGCCTTGAAATCAAAAGAAGAAAAGAACATGGAGGAAGCATAATGCGTTACATTGAGTGGGCTGTATTATTTGTAATTTCCGGCCTGGGCATCGCCCTGGCAAATTTCGTGGGCTTTCAGGTGGGCTTCATGGAGTCCCTGCCCGGCGTGGCGGTTCTGCTGATCATCGCGTTTCTGGGGCTCATAGCCAGCAGACTGATCCCCTTAAAGCTCCCCATTGTGGCTTACGTGTCCATCATCGGACTGCTGGCGGCCTGCCCGGCCTCCCCCGTCCGCGAGTTTGTCATCGAGTCCGCAGGCAGGATCAATTTCACCGCTCCCCTGACCATGGTGGGCGCCTACGCCGGAATGTCCATCAGCGACCAGATAAAGACATTTATCCGCCAGGGCTGGAAAATGATCCTGATCGGTATCTTCGTGATGACCGGAACCTTCCTCTGCTCCGCGCTCATCTCCCAGGCGGTTCTCTCCCTGACCAACGTCATCTGAGGACTTTTCCGGTCAGATTTTAAAGAAACGGACAAAAAGGAGAAATATCCATGGCTGATTTATTTATAAATGACACCTCTGTCCTGCGGCCCGACGGCTCCGTGGCCCCGCATCAGGACGTGTGCGTGGAGGAGGGGCGGTTCCAATCCATCCGCCCCCACGGCGCGGCGGAGAACGTAACGGTTCAGGCAGGCGACAACAGCGATGCCGCCGCTCGGCAGACAGCCGCATCCCCCCACGGCTGCGTGATCGACGGCCGCGGCAAGCTGGTGATGCCGCCGCTGGCAGACTGCCACATGCACACGGGCCAGCAGCTTCTGAAAGGCCAGATCCTGGACGAACTGCCCATGATCTGGACCAGAATCATGCTGCCCTTCGAGAGCACGCTGACCCCGGAGCGCATGCGCCTAAGCGCCGGTCTGGCCGCCCTGGAGATGATGCGCTCCGGCACCGGGGCCTTCATCGACGCGGGCAGCTATCACATGGAGGAAGCCGCCGAAGTCTATTTATCATCCGGCCTTCGGGGAATCCTGTCCGCATCCACCATGGATCAGCCGGGCCTTCCCCCCTCCATCGCCCAGAACGCAGAGGAAGCCATCGCACAGACCGACCGGCTGTACGACGGTTTCCACAAAAACGGCCTCCTGAAGGTGGCCTACTCCCTGCGCTCTCTGATCTCCTGCTCCCCGAAGCTCATAGATATGGCCGGCGAGCGGGCCGTCACGAGGGGCACCCTGCTGCAGGCACATATGAACGAATACCCTAACGAGGTGAATTTTTTCCTCCAGAACCACGGCTGCCGTCCGGTGGAATATCTGTCCTCCCGCGGCCTTCTGGGGCCGCACTTTCTGGGTGCTCACAGCATTCTCCTCTCCTCCGGCGAGGAGGCGCTGCTGGCCGCAAGCCGCAGCATGGTCTGCCACTGCCCGTTCAGCAACTGCGGGAAAGGCGCGCCGGACACGCCCCAGCTCCTGGAGCGCGGCATCACCGTAGGACTGGGCACCGACGGAGCGGCCCACGGCGGCTTAAGCCTCTGGAATGAAATGAAAATCTTCCGTTCCGTGATGAACGTGACCTGGGGCGTATCCACAGGAACTCCCAACGTCATGCCCGCCGCCCGGATCCTCGCCATGGCAACCAGAAACGGCTGCGCGTCATGGGAATGCCGGAGGGCGGAATCATCGAGGAGGGAGCGCCCGCTGATTTCATCACCATCCGCATGGACGCCCCCCATCTATTCCCCACCGGGAACACGGTGAACACCCTGCTGGAGTGCGTCACCGCCGGCGACGTGGCCGATCTGGCCGTGAACGGAAGGCTGCTGATGAAAGACCGGCAGATTCTCACGCTGGATGAGGAGAAAATTCTCTTTGAAGCCAGAACATACATGGAAAGGACGGCCCGCCCATGACTATGCTTCTGATTGTGGCCGTAAACCTCATTGTCGGTGTCTGCATCGGCCTCACCGGCATCGCCGGCTTTCTGCTTCCCATGTTCTACACGGGCTTTCTGGGAATGCCGGCCGTGGAATCCCTGGCCTTAAGCTTTGCCGCCTTCTTCATCTCCGGCGCTCTGGGCTCCGTGAACTATTTCCGCAGCGGAAACCTGGATCTGAAAACCGCCGTTGTTCTCTCCGCAGGCAGCTTTATCGGGGCTGTCCTGGGAGTGAACTTAAATCTTCTGATCCCCGAGGAGATGATCCGGCTTCTTCTCTATCTGGTGGTGCTCCTGTCGGGCGCTTCGATCCTGGTGCGGGAGTATCTGGCACGGAGAGGGAAAGCGGCAGTGGGCAGTGCATCGAAGACGCCCGGCGCTGGCACTGCAGCCGGTACCGACACCACAGCCGGTACCGACACCACAGCCGGCGCTGACACCATAGCCGCCACCACACAGGCGCTCCGCCCCGCTCCCGCGGCCGGCACCGCCAGAAGCGCCGCTCTGTACCTTCTCCTCGGTCTCTCCACCGGCGCGGTCTGCGCCGCGTCGGGAGCCGGGGGACCGGTGCTGGTGATGCCCCTTTTAACCACCATGGGCTTTCCCGCCCACATGGCTGTGGGGATCTCCCTCTTCGACTCCATCTTCATCGCCATTCCCTCCGCCGCCGGCTACATCGCTGCGGCCCGGGATATGGCCTCGCTGCTGTCCCTCCTGCCGCTGGTGCTTCTCTTTCACGGCATCGGGGTGCTGGCGGGAAGCCGGTACGCCGTGCGGATCAACCAGAGCGTTCTGAAGGCCATCGTGGCCGCAGGCTCCATTCTCATCGCCTGCGCGAAGCTGGCCCCGCTGATCGCGGGGATGCTGTAAAGCCTCAGTTTATTTTTCATATCAACCATTCATGCAGAAACGGCGGCATCCAGCCGCCGTCTTTCTATTCCCGGATCCCCACCGTCATCGGAATCAGCATCAGAAGCACCACGATTCCCACCAGTCCGATCCCGATGCCGAGGATCATCTTTCCAAACACCATGGTCAGGCACATGCCAACGCCCAGCAGCAGCTCCCACAACTCCGACAGCGATCGATCCGACCACCTTTCCGCTCAGTTTAATCGGCTCCTTGCCCTCCATCTTCCGCCAGATCACCAGATCCACCAGAAGTACCAGCATACCAATGACGCCGGCGACAATGCCCTGTTGGAACATTCCCCACTCGGGCAGCAATGCCATGCACATGCCCAGCGCGAAAAACACGCCTCCGACCGTTCCTAAAATCAATGCCACAAAGTTGCTCTTCTTCATCTTACATCCTCCTTTTTAAGCCTCGCCTTGGCCTCCTCGACCGACTCGTCCTCCCGCCGCAGATACCGGTCCACGAACCGGTCCTCGATTCTGGTGTACGCGCCGACCACCGTGTCGCTCATCTTCCGAAATCCGGACGTAACGCCCGCGGCGATTTTTTCATTTGTTTCCACAAGCTTTGATCTTGCCATAAGAACCTCCTGCTATGTCATGCATTTGTTTTTCATTGTGTCCACATTATAAAAAAACTTTATTTGCCGTCTGTTTGAGTTCTGTTTGAGAATTGTTAAATCTCCCGCTGCGGCCAAAAAGAAAAGCAGAATATAATCAATGTTTACATTCTGCTTGAAATGCGTTTGAAATTGTTAAACGTAACCCGGCTTACAAAAGGGAATACCCCTTCCTGCAAATCGCGTCGATCTCGTCGTACTTCGCCTCAATGTAGGGCGTGATCTTCTCGATCCGCTTCGCCACGCCCTGGCGGTAAATAAAATACGGAAGAATCCAGCCAGGAACCCCGGCACAGCCAGAAGCGCGCACAGCCACACGATGGGCGGATCCGCCGTCACCGCAAACACCGACCCGGCCATGAAGCAGTCCCCAAAAAGGCGCAGATCATGGTATGAATCGTCGGAACCGCCGTCTTCGAGCTCTCCAGCTTCTCCAGCTCCGCCATGCAGGCGTCAAAATTATGCTCCAGCCTGGACAGCTCCATCTTGTTGGCGATCCTTCTGTCCCGTTTCAGCTGCAGCAGACTCTGGCCGTGCGCCTGCTTTACCGGCGCATTTTCATCCGGAAACCAGCCCAGATTCCGGTAACAGTCCACGCAGAAGGAAAGCTGCTTTTCCCGAACAACCACCTGCTTATATTCATAGCTTCTGTAATCTTTCTTTTCCGCTTCACGTTCCATATTCCGTCACCTCCCCGTGCTCCGCATCTTCGGAAATTCCGCCGCAGGCAGCTCCACAAGAAAAGCGCTCCCCTTCCCCGGCTCACTCTCCACAAAGATCCTGGCATCGGACAATTCCAGAATCCGTTTCACCAGCGCCAGCCCCAGGCCGTTTCCCTCCATGGAATGGGAGGTGTCACCCTGGTAAAATTTATCAAATATATGACGTCTCGTCTCCTCGTCCATCCCGCAGCCGGTGTCGCGGACAGACACCTGAATCCGATCGCCGGCGCGCCTCTGCTCCAGGTATACTGTTCCCCCGGGACCCGTGAATTTAAAAGCGTTGGACAAAAGATTGGCCCACACCAGCTCCATCAGCCCCATGTCCGCCCCGATCCAGGCCTGGTCCTCCAGCTCCGCCTCAAACTCAATCTGCCGGCGTTCCCAGATTTCCTCAAACTGCAGGGCGCAGTCGCAGAGCTGGCGGCAGAGGTCGTAGCGCTCGGGAGCCGGCTTAATGGCCTGTTTCTCCAGCTTGTTGAGCTTTAACATGTTGCTGATGAGCTCCGACAGCTTCGGACGGCATGGTGAATGTTCTCCGCGTATTCCCGCCTCTGCTCCTCCGGCAGCCGCTCCCTCTGCAGAAGCTCCACGTTGCTCTGAATCACAGACAGCGGCGTCTTGATCTCGTGGGACACGTTGGAGAAGAAATCCGTTTTCAGCGTCTCAATACTCCCCAGCTCCTCCACCATTTTGTTGAAATCCAGAATCATCACGTCCAGGTAGTCGTAGGTTTCCTGGGTATGCACTGTGGGCACGTAGACAGAGAAGTCCCCCGCGGCAACCCTGCGCGTGGCGTCAGCCAGCCGGTGCACCGGCTCCTCATAGGTCTTCCGTACCTTATACCGGGTGTAGAGCGTGAGAAACGCCGCCACCGCCCCCCAGTAAAGCAGCGGCACGTTCACCGTCACCCAGTCCGGCCACTGCCTCGCTTCCGCCAGAACCAGCAGTCCCTCATGGAACCCGGACATCAGAAGAAGCGTCACAAAATACACCCAGAACAGAGTCGCGGGAAACAAAGACTGCCTGATTTTCCCCTCGCCGCGGGCACTCTGCCTTCTCATAACAGCACCGCCTTATATCCCAGTCCCCGCACCGTCCTGATCTCAAAGCCGTCGCAGTCCGAAAATTTATCCCTCAGCCTGGTAATGTAGACGTCCACCGCCCGCAGCCCCGTCTCGCTCCCCATGCCCCAGAACTCGTCCATCAGCTGTGCCCTGGAAAATGTCTTCTTCGGATAGGACAGCAGCTTGTATAGAATGTTAAATTCCCTGGTGGTCACCGGGATCTCCTCCCCGTCCACCGTCGCCGTCATCCCGTCCGCATCCAGCTCCAGATTCCCCACGGTGAGCCTGCGCTCCATCTCGATGTTGGCCCGGCGCAGAAGCGCCCGGATACGCATTTCCAGCTCCGCAAACTCGATGGGCTTTACCATGTAATCATCGATTCCCAGCTTGAACCCTTTCTGCTTCGCCGGCAGATCGTCTCTCGCCGAAATAAACAGAATAGGGATATGCCGGTTCACGCTTCTCACACTCTCCGCAAATGCAAAACCGTCGATTCCCGGCATCATAATATCCGAAATAATCAGATCGAACAGGGAGCCGTACAGCGCGTCGTACGCAGAAGCCGCATCTGTCATCCCCTTCGCCTCGAACCCACAGTCATTCAGATAGGTGCAAATGGCCTGGTTCAGTTTTTTGTCGTCGTCCACCACCAATATACGAATCATCTCGTCCCCTCCCGGATTTTTACTTTTACCTTTTCAGTTCCCTCTGTGCGCGGAATATCATACAAATCCCCCACAAAATAAGAATACCACAGACTGTTGCTCCTGTCATGAGAACCAGCACATCCCCCATTTTACTTTTAGAATATGGCCTAAGGATAGCAGTATTTTATTTTGCTTTCGTTTGAGTTTTGTTTCAGAATTGTTAATGAGCAAGTGTAAAAAATTTCGATAGAAAATCAGTTTCTTCCTAATTAATTGCGAGCTCAAATTCGCAGTGAACTCTGGACATGGGGATTTTGGATAAATTAAAAATAGTAAATTTCATCGCCATATGCTATTCTAAAAAAGGAGGTGTTCATATGTTCAAAGATAAAGTCGTAATTATAACCGGCGGCGCTCAGGGAATCGGTAAATGTATCGCTGATGAATTTAAAAGAAATCGCGCGAATGTATGCACGATTGACAGACTTCCCAATGATTATTTCGTCGGAGATCTGGCAGAAGAAGAAGCCCTGCTGCGGTTTTCCCAAAAAGTAATTGACGATTACGGAAAAGCCGACATTCTGATCAACAACGCGCTGCCTCTGATGAAAGGAATCGATACCTGCTCCTACAATGAGTTTAACTACGCTCTGCGCGTGGGCGTCACAGCGCCGTTTTATCTGGCCAAACTGTTTCTGCCCTATTTTTCCCAGGGTGCGTCCATCGTGAATATATCTTCCTCCCGCGACCGCATGAGCCAGCCGCAGACGGAGAGCTACACCGCCGCGAAGGGCGGGATTTCCGCACTGACCCACGCTCTGGCTATCAGTCTTGCGGGAAAAGTCCGTGTCAACTCCATCTCTCCCGGCTGGATTGATACCTCATACAAAATATACACAGGCGCCGATGCCTCGCAGCATCCGGCCGGCCGGGTCGGGACCCCCATGGACATCGCCAATATGGTTCTGTTTCTCTGCTCTGACAAGGCTGGTTTTATCACCGGGGAAAATATCTGCATCGACGGCGGCATGACAAAACAGATGATTTACCACGATGATTTTGGGTGGACATTGGACAGAAAATGATAATGCGGAGTGCGGATGGAAGACATCACATCGCCCGCTCTATTCGTCCCAATTCGTCCCAGAATAGCACTACGAAAACGAGTTAAAAAAGCAGCGGAAAGCCAGTAAAATCAAGGCTTTCCGCTGCAAATAAAAAGAGCGCGAGACGGGACTCGAACCCGCGACCCCGACCTTGGCAAGGTCGTGCTCCACCAACTGAGCCACTCGCGCATATGTGATAATCGGGGTGACAGGATTCGAACCTGCGACTTCCTGGTCCCAAACCAGGCGCTCTAGCCAAACTGAGCCACACCCCGGCGTCACCACCAATTACTTTAGCTATTTAAGTTTTATAC
>BBZO01000013.1 GCA_001304875.1 Clostridia bacterium UC5.1-2E3 | reverse complement strand
CGTTCCTGACGCCGGCTGCCATTCCTGCTCCGGCACCCGCTCCTGCGCCGGCCATTCCGGCTCCGCCGCCATATCCCGCTGCCCCGAAGCCGCTTCCCGGCGCATTTCCGCCAGCCATCGATTCGCCGTCCGCATAACCGACCGCCCCCGGCCCGGCCACACCGTCCGTCTCCCAGGGCGGCGCCTCGCCGCCGTCGCTCTGATAGTATCCGTCCGCTCCCGCGCCGGCTGCACCGGCCCGGTCATATCCTCCGTTCCCGGCATCCGCAGCCTGTCCCTGTCCTGCGCGCCCGGGAAACGGCACGATCACCGGTTCCTCCTCGCGCCGGCGCTTTCTGGCCTCCTTGTACTCCACCTGCACCTCCACGGGAAGCCCGCAGCGCTCGGTGAAGATCTTTTCCAGAATGCGCTTAAGCTCCCCGGCCTTGTCCCTGGCAATCATGGTGTCCTCGATGACCATGCGCATCAGATCGGTCTCTGGGAAGGTGATGTCGGCATTGCGGAACATGTTGTACTCCAGCATGCTGTAGTTTTTGAGCTCCGTCTGGATGCTCTCTCTGTATACCTTCAAAAGCTTCTCCGGGTTGTACTGGCCGGAGAGCCTGTATTTTTCCATGATCTTGACGGTAAGCTGCTTTCCTGGGAACAGCTGGTCACGGATCCCCCGCTCCAGCTCCAGGATCATCTTCTTGTGGATGAGCCGCGGACTTACCATGTAAACGCGAATAGAGCTCCTATCCCTGGTGGAGGTCACCTTCTCCACCTCCACCAGGTTTAAAAGCTCTCTAAAGTCATCCGCAATATGTAAATCGGGAAATACTTCCAGAAATTTCTTCATCTATTTCACCATCTTCATAAGCTCTTCCCTAAGCCCCGCCAGAAGCTGGTCCTCGGGAAGCTTCTTGAGTATCTGTCCTCTGGAGAAAATCAGTCCCTCGCCGACGCCGCCGGCAATCCCCAGATCCGCCTCCCTGGCCTCGCCCGGGCCGTTTACCACGCAGCCCATGACCGCCACTTTAATGTCCAGGTCGAAATCCTTCACCATCTCCTCCACCTGGCCCGCCAGGCCGATGAGATCGATGCGGGTGCGGCCGCAGGTGGGACATGACACCACCTCCACGCCGCCCTTTTTAAGCCCCAGCGTCTTTAAAATCAGCTTTGCCGAGCGCACCTCCTCCACCGGGTCGCCGGTTAAGGACACGCGGATGGTGTCGCCGATTCCCTGGTACAGGATGACGCCCAGGCCCAGGGCAGACTTGATGTTGCCGGAGAGCACCGTGCCTGACTCCGTGATCCCCACATGCAGGGGATAGCGGGTCTTCTTTGCGATCAGCTCGTGGGCTTTTATGCACATCATCACGTCAGAGGACTTGATGCTGATCACCAGGTTGTCGTAGCCCAGCCGCTCGATCATGCCCACCTTCTCCAATGCGCTCTCCACGATTCCCTCGGCGGTGACGCCGCCGTACTTCTCGATCAGTGGCTTTTCCAGGGAGCCGCTGTTGACGCCCACGCGGATGGGGACACCGTACTCCTTCGCCTTCTCCACCACGGCGGCCACCCGCTCCCCAGAACCAATGTTGCCGGGATTGATCCGTATTTTGTCGGCCCCGCACTCGATGGAAGCGATGGCCAGACGGTAGTCGAAATGGATGTCGGCCACCAGCGGAATATGGATGTGCTTCTTAATCTCCTTAAGAGCCATGGCCGCCTCCATGGTGGGAACGGCCACGCGGATGATATCGCATCCGGCCTCCTCCAGCCGGTGAATCTGCTGGACGGTGGCCTTCACGTCCTCGGTCTTCGTGTTGCACATGGACTGGATGAGCACCGGATTTCCGCCACCGATCTGACGGTCTCCGATCTGAATGACTTTCGTGTTGTCCCTTATCATACCTTACCTCTTCCTACGACAAAAACAGATTGCTTATATCATTGAACAGTATAAATACCATGAGCGTCATGAGGAGCGCCATGCCGGTCAGATGCACCATGCCCTCCTTCTCCGGGTCCACCGGCTTCCCGCGCAGCGCCTCGATGAGAAGGAACACCAGCCGTCCGCCGTCCAGCGCCGGAATCGGAAGCAGATTCATCACGCCTAAGTTGGCGCTTAACATCACCGTCAGATTGGCAAGCTCCAGAAGCACAATGGCCAGCCCGTAGGGTCTCGTCATCTCCACCGTGCTGTCGATCATGGCCACGATGCGCACCGGCCCGCAATGTCATCCCTTCCCACCTGGCCCTGGATCAGCATTCCCAGACTCTTGACCACCAGCTTGATCCAGTAGGTGACCTCGTAGGCCCCGTACTCAAGCGTCTGTAAAATATTCTCTGTGGGCCGGTAGGTTCCGCCCGTGATGCCCATTAAATATCCGCCGTTCTCCTCCGAATATCTGGGAGTGATGACCGTCTCATAATCTCTTCCGTCTCGCTCATACACCACCTCCAGGGTCTCGCCCGGATGGAACATGGTGTAATTCTGCACCTCGCGGTACACGTGGATGCGGCTGCCGTTTAAGCTCTTTATGACGTCGCCCTCGCGGATTCCCGCCTCCTTTGCCGGATAGCCGTCCACGACGGAAATCACCTCCGCCGGGTCATAGCCGGTATAGCCCACGATCAGGCAGGCAAACACGAAAGCCAGTATAAAGTTGAACACCGGCCCCGCCGCGATGACCTTGATCCTGGTCCACACGGCTTATTATTAAACGCCCCCGGATCCGAATTGGCCTCGTCCTCGCCCCGCATCATGCAGGAGCCCCCGAAGGGGAGAATCTTTAAGGAATACCTGGTTCCGCCCCGCTCGAAGCTAAAAATCCTCGGCCCCATCCCGATGGAAAACTCATCTACCGTGATGCCGCCCCGCTTCGCAAACAGGAAATGGCCAAACTCGTGAATCAGCACAATGAGGCCGAACACCAGAAGCGCCGCTAACACACTCAGCAATACTACCACCTGCTCTCTATAAATTCATATGTCTCCCTCTCGATGGCAAGAATATCCTCCACAGAAGGACTCTTTTGTACCTTGTGCCTTCTCATCGCTTCCCCTATAATATCCGTGATCGTGAGGTACCCGATGGCCCTCTCTAAAAATTTCTTCACCGCCAGCTCGTTGGCCGCGTTGTAGACCGTGGGCATGGAGCCTCCGGCGGCGCCGGCCTCGTAGGCCAGACGAAGTCCCGGGAAATTCTCCATATCCGGGTCCTCAAAGGTAATCTGCGCCAATCTGGCGAAATCTAACCGCTCGCCGGCTAAGAATTTTCTGTCCGGGTAGCAGAGCGCGTACTGGATCGGCAGCTTCATATCCGGCGTGCCGAGCTGCGCCATCACGGCGCCGTCGTCAAATTCCACCATGGAGTGGATGACGCTCTGGGGCTGGACCACCACCTGCACCTGCTCCAGGCCGACGCCGAACAGCCATTTCGCCTCCATGACCTCCAGGCCCTTGTTCACCATGGTGGAGCTGTCGATGGTAATCTTCCTTCCCATGGCCCAGTTGGGATGCTTCAGCGCGTCCTCCAGCCGGACCTCCCGCATCTGCTCCCTGGTCCTTCCGCGGAACGGACCGCCGGAGGCCGTCAGTAAAATTTTATGGATCTGTCTCTTATTTTCGCCGTTTAAGCACTGGAAAATGGCGCTGTGCTCGCTGTCCACGGGCAGAATCTGAACGCCGGTCTTCTCCGCCAGCGGCATGATGATATGCCTGCGGTGACCAGCGTCTCCTTGTTGGCCAGGGCGATGTCCTTGCCCGCCTCCATGGCGGCGATGGTGGGACGGATCCCGATCATGCCCACGATGGCCGTCACTAAAATCCGGCTCTCCGGCTGCACGGCCACCTCCAGAAGTCCGTCCATGCCCCACAGCACCTTCACGGGCAGGTCGGCCACGCGCAGGGCCAGCTCCCTCGCCTTCTCCTCGGTCCAGACCGCCGCCAGGGACGGCTTAAACTCGCGGATCTGCCGTTCCAGCAAATCTATGTTTCCGCCTGCGGCCAGTGCTGTCACCTTAAACTCCGGGTTCGCGCGCACCACCTCAAGCGTCTGGGTGCCGATGGAACCGGTAGAACCCAGAATCCCTATATTTTTCATCTTCGGGACTTCCTTTCTGCATATAGTTTCGCGTCTCACATCAGAAATGTCAGCGCAAAGTAAATCGCGGGCGCGGTGAAGATCATGCTGTCAAAACGGTCCAGCACGCCGCCGTGACCCGGTATCAGATGTCCGTAATCTTTAACGTTGTGGTTTCTCTTGATGGCCGAGGCCGCCAGATCCCCCACCTGGGAGATCACCGCCGCGATGGCGCAGGCCGCCGCGCAGGTGACCACAGGCGATACCACCTCCAGCATCTCATCCCCGTAGAGGAGCGCATACCCGGCGCCCAGAAGGGCCGCTCCGGCCACGCCTCCCACGGCTCCCTCGATGGACTTCTTGGGGCTTAAGACCGGGGCCAGCTTGTGCTTTCCCATGCGCACGCCCACGCAGTAGGCGCAGGTGTCGCAGCCCCAGGAGCTGATGACGATCAGCCACACCAGATAGATCCCGTCGGTCATGGCGCGCACCTGGTACACGTAGGAGAGCATCACCGCCAGGTAGAAAATGCCGAAAAACGCGGTGGTCACCTGCTCCGTACTGTACTTCGGAAACGTAAACACATAAATCGCCATCAGCGCCATCAGCGCCGCAATGGCCATCAGCGTCACGTAATTGCTATCGTTCATCCAGAGCAGCGCGTAGTACAGAATGCCGGCCGCATAGCTGGTGAGGCCCACCATGCTCTTCTCAGTTCCCATCACCCGGCAGAGCTCATACATGCCGATAAGAGACACGGCCGCCGAGACCACAAACAGGAGGGCGCCTCCCTTGCCGACAATCACCAGAGCCAGTATCACGAGAACGATACCGCTAAGCAGTCTGGTCAAAAACATAACGTACCTCCTATTTCGATATCACGCCGCCGAACCGTCTCTCTCTGGTATTATATTGCGCGATAGCTTTTTTAAGTTCCTCTTTGTCAAATCCGGCCACAGGCAGTCGGTGACGTAGAACTCCGAGTAGGCCAGCTGCCAGAGCAGGTAGTTGGAAAGCCTCAGTTCCCCGCTGGTCCGGATCATAAGATCCGGGTCCGGGATCCCCGCGGTGTCCAGGAATCCAGAAAACAGCTCCTCCGTCACGTCGTCCGCACTAAGCTCCCCGGCCTCGCCGGCCTTTAAAAGCTTCTTTGCGGCGCGCACGATCTCATCCCGCCCGCCGTAGTTCAAAGCCAGGATGAACGTCATCCTCGTGTTGTCCTTCGTCTCCCGCTCCAGGCGGTTTAGGCCCTCGATCAGGTCTTTGTCAAACCGGGTCCGGTCCCCGATGGAAAGAACCCGGACATTCTTCTCCTTCGCCACCTTTAAGAGCTTGCGGATATAGAAGCGGAACAGCTGCATCAGCGCCCCCACCTCCTCCGACGAGCGCTTCCAGTTCTCCGTGGAGAACCCGTACACGGTCAGATACTCAATCCCTAAATCCGCCGCGTCGCGCACCGTCTGCTCCACGGTCTCACAGCCGGCCCTGTGGCCCATGGTCCGCGGGAGTCCCCGCCTCTTCGCCCACCGGCCGTTGCCGTCCATAATGATTGCCACATGTCTTGGCACTGAAAACTCTCCCATATCTGTTCCTCCCATGGCGGTAGCGTACGCCCCGGCGTGCTTTTTCGCCAGTGCGCGGCCGCCGGGCGGCCATCCGCCTTATACCGGAACAAGGGGCAGGATTCCCTGCCCCCTGCTGCTAAACGGTAAGAATTTCTTTTGATTTGGCTTCCACAGCCTTGTCTATCTGCTCAATCATCTTATCAGTCAGCTTCTGGATCTTCTCGATTCCCAGCTCCAGATCGTCCTCGGAAATCTCGCCGGCTTTCTCTTTTTCTTAAACGCATCGTTGGCATCGCGGCGGATGTTGCGCACGGCCACCTTCGTGTTCTCGCCTTTCTTCTTGATGTCCTTCGCCAGCTCTTTTCTGCGCTCCTCCGTCAGCTCCGGGAACACCAGACGGATCACGCTGCCGTCGTTGTTGGGGTTGATGCCCAGATCGGAGGTGAGGATCGCCTTCTCAATGGCCTTGATGAGGCTCTTCTCCCACGGCTGGATCTGCAGCATGCGGGGCTCCGGAACGGAGATGTTGGCCACCTGCTGGATGGGAGTCGGCGTGCCGTAGTAATCCACTCTCAGCTTGTCCAGCACCTTCGGGTTCGCACGGCCTGCGCGGATGGTGCTGTACTCGTTGATGAGCGCGTCGTAAGATTTGTGCATCTTTTCCTCGTAGATTTTGATTTCTTCCTGCATAATGACCTCCTGTTATGCGGTAACTACCGTACCATTTATTTTTCCTTTCATCGCGTTGGCGATGCCGTCTTTTTCATTTAAACCAAATACTGCCATGGGCATGTGATTCTCCATACACATGATGGACGCTGTCAGATCGATGACGGCCAGCTGTTTATCGATGACCTCCTGGATACTGATGGTGTCGTACTTCTTCGCCTCCGGGTTGATCTTCGGATCGCTGTCGTACACGCCGTCGATGGCCTTGGCCAAGAGAATGCAGTCCGCCTCCATCTCGATGGCCCGGAGCGCGATCCCCGTGTCGGTGGAGAAATACGGATGTCCCGTCCCGCCGGCAAAGAACACGACCATGCCCTTCTCGAAGTATTTATTCGCTCTGTCCTTTGAAAAGAGCTTTGTCATGGAGCCGCACTCAAACGGCGTCAGAATCTGCGTCTTCATCCCCGCGTACCGGAAAATCTCGGACACGTAGATGCAGTTCATCACTGTGGCCAGCATCCCGATCTGGTCCGCCTTGGTCCGCTCGATGGCCTCGCTGGTGCGGCCTCTCCAGAAGTTGCCGCCTCCGATGACGATGCCGACCTCCACGCCCTCGTCCACGGCCATCTTCACCTGTCTGGCGACCTCCTTCACCGTGGCCTCGTCGAAGCCTTTCTTCTCAGGACCTGCCAGAGCCTCTCCGCTCAGCTTTAAAAATACGCGTCTTTTCTTCATCTTAAAAGTCTCCTGTCCTTCCATTGCTATCTCGTACATTGTACCACATATTTGGCGATCTGGCGATAAATTTTTTAGAAAAAATAGGAAAACAGGAAAAGCCCCGTTTTCCGCAGTCACACGGAAAACGGGGCCGTTCTCACAAGCTGAAACAATTAGTAGTTTTCTTTTCTCACTTCGAAGTAGCTCTGGGGATGTGCGCATACCGGACAAACTTCCGGCGCCTTCTTGCCGATCACTAAGTGTCCGCAGTTGCGGCACTCCCACATGGTCTCCTCGGCTTTCTCGAATACCTGCTGCATCTCCACGTTGTGAAGAAGCTTTAAGTATCTCTCCTCGTGGGTCTTCTCGATGGCTGCCACGCCGCGGAACTTGGCTGCGAGTGCGGTGAAGCCTTCCTCCTCAGCCTCTTTTGCGAACTGTGCGTACATGTCGGTCCACTCGTAGTTCTCGCCCTCTGCGGCTGCCTTTAAGTTCTCCATGGTGTTTCCGATGCCCTGAAGCTCCTTGAACCACATCTTCGCGTGCTCTTTCTCGTTGTTGGCGGTCTGCTCGAAGATCGCTGCGATCTGCTCGTAGCCTTCCTTCTTAGCTACGCTGGCAAAATATGTATACTTATTCCTTGCCTGGGACTCCCCTGCAAACGCTGTCATTAAGTTCTGTTCTGTCTTACTTCCTTTTAATTCCATGGTTTTGTCCTCCTTGTGGTAAATTAGTAATTGTTACTGTTTTTATTGTAGGGTATAACCCTGAAAATGTCAAGAAGATTTTGACATTTTTTACTTAATTTTCCAATATAAGAGTATACCAGTTTTTGCCGTTGTGTTTTGTCTCATAAAGCGCCTTGTCTGCCATGGCATAGTAATGTTCAAATGCGTGCTCCCCGCTGCTGGCATAGACCCCAACGCTGCTGGAAAGACGGATTCCTCCGATCTCCACCTGGCGGGTATTCCGGAAGAATCGCTCCATAATAATCCCTATGATCCGCTCCGGATCCTCAAGATGGTTCACAAACACAACAAACTCATCCCCTCCCAGCCGGTAAACGATATCCTCTGCCCGGAAAGTGTTCTTCAAAATCCGGGCAAACACTTTTAACGTCTCATCACCGGCCTGATGCCCCAGCGTGTCATTGAATCGTTTGAAATCATCGATGTCCATGATGAACAGGCACTGCAGCCAGACTCACCGCGCGTCTCCAGACTTTTTTCACCTGCCGCCTTCCCTCTCTCGCGTTCAGAATCCCCGTCAGCGGATCGGTCTGCGCCTCCCGTTTGAGAATCTCCTGTCTCGTCTGAATCTGCTCAATATTCTGCATGTATCCCAGCACACAGCGCTCGTGGGTCTTTAACTCCTTATAATCAAAAAACGCCAGCTTATACCACTGAAACGGCTCTTTCAGCCTCTTTCTCGCCTTGATATTTAAGAATACCTCGTGGGAACCATCCTGTATTTTTTCAGTGCTTTCCACACTTCAGCTTCATAATCCCTGCACAGATACCCACGTTTCACCATCTCGCCGATAAATTCATGGGCTGACACAGACTGATCCGAACGATCTTTATCCATTTTAAAAATGTGAATCTCCTCCGTTTCAGATCGTACTGGAATACCAGATCCGTGGTGGCTTTTAGCACGTAGCGCATGTTTTCCCGGCTCTTTTCCAGCTCCCGCTCCAGGAAAAATCCCTCCGTGATATCCAGAGCAATACAGCCGCAGATGCCTTCCTGCTCCTGAAACGTGTGAACGAGGTAGTACCGCCCGGTTTTGGAATTGTAATCCTTAAGAACATGCGGATTTCCCAGACAGGCCGTATCATAATAGTACGAGAGCCAGCGTCTGTCCGTCTCATGAAGATCTGCATAAAACCGCTTGCCCACCAGCTCCTGGCAGTCCATCTTCATCATCTTCGCATGTATGCGGTTGGAGTAAGTGAACATGAAATCGTAAGGCTCACCTTTTTCATCCAAAAGTACTTCACAGGTGAAACATATCACTGGCATATTTTCCAGAAACGCCCTGCGTCTTCTCTCCTCCTGCTCCCTCAGCTTCTGCTCCCGAACGATGTCGCTGATATCCACCCGGGAAAGAAGCAGCTCCTCTTTTCGCTCATCCAGATAGCAAAACCGGAGCTTCTTATAGTAGATTTCCCCCTGCTCGCACACTGAAGCATAGAGGATGTATTCATTTTTATCCTCCAGCTCCCGCACCACATGCTCCACCTGCATACACGCAGTGACCCGCTCAAACTCCTCCGGGACTACATATTTCCGGTTAAACGACCACAGCTCCCCATTGTAATCATCCGAAACCCGATGCGGAAGGGCCAGGGTCGCCTTCTCCGATGAGTACAGCACATAGCTGTTATCCTTCACATTGATTTGGCAGACATAATCAAATTCATTTTCCAGAGCCTTCAAAACGGCCTCATTTTTTTGCTTTCTCAACTCAATCATAGCCTTATCATCAACCTCCATACTGCTCGAAGTCGAATGCATCACTCCACTTGCCGAATTCTTCCTCCGGCAAAGGCTTCGAGAAAAAGTATCCTTGAACCACATCACAGTTCAGTATTTTCAGATATTCAATCTGTCTGTATGTCTCAATTCCTTCCACGACAATCTGAATATCCAGTTCCCTGGCCAGATTTACGAGACAGCTTATAACCTCCCTCGCCTTTCTGCTGTCGAGATCCAGGAAAAATGATCGATCCAGCTTCAGCACATCCACGTCAAACTCTCTGATAAGACTCAGAGACGAATATCCGATACCGAAATCATCGATAGACAAGGTGAACCCATGCTCATGCATCTTGTAGATGGCGTCCCTGACTTTGCGTATATGCGCATCGTTCATAAACACTGACTCTGTCAGTTCAAATTCCAGAAGGTGATTGTCAACTCCATATTTTTCTGTGGTCTCCACAAACCAGTCCAGGAAATTCTCTTCCATAAAATGATTTCTCGACAGATTGACAGAGACAGGGTACAGCTCCTCTCCCGCCGCCTTCCTGCGGCTCAGCCAGATGCAGGTCTGCTCAAATATGTAGCGATCCAGTTTCCGGATCTTTCCGCTGTCCTCCAGATAAGGAATAAACTGAACCGGAGGAACAATCCCCCTCTCTGGATGATACCATCGGGCCAGCGCCTCCGCACCGGCAATGGAACGAGCCCTCATATTTACCTTCGGCTGAAGGTAGAGTCTGAAATCTCCATCTACCAGCGCCTGCTCAAACGTGCGGTCCAGTTCTCTCGCCTGCCGGATACGCTCTGCAATATCATCGTCGTAAAAAAGACATTTTCCACTGGTTTTTTTATCCTTAAGCGCCATCCGTGCCTGATCCTGGAGCACCATGATATCCATGCTCTGATCGGTGATGAAGCTGACTCCCTCCCAGAACTCAAACTCATTTTTCGGCAGATCCGTGTCTTCGAAAGAATTAATTTCCGAAACGATCGCATCCAGCCTTTTCTGAATCTCATCCGGATCTGTTTCCTTCAAAAGCAGGAAATAGTGATCCATCTCGCTGCGGGCCGCAATTTCCAGATGTTCCTTTTTTAAATTTTTATCGATACTGCGGTAAAAATATTTGAGCATCTCATTTCCGACGCCCACTCCATATTTCTCATTGATCTCCTTAAAATCTACCGCATCCAGCAAAACGACTGCATAGCCGCTCATGTCGTTTTTCTCCGACAGAGCCATGTACTTCTGCTTAAATTCCGTATTATTGATGCCGTCAGTAATATCGTCGTAAAATGCCAGCCATTCCAGGCTTTTCCGACCATAATTATATGTGCCCGTCAGAGTCATGCCAAACGCAAGAGAAACCACGATGGAGCCCAGAACACCAATAAATGAACGCAGAACAAAAGAATCCGAATAGACCGAAAGCAGATTTTTCGGAACGATGGTCAGCATAATCCAGTCATTGATTCCCATGGGCGTATAGGAGAGGTATCCGTCATTTCCATTAGCCATGCGAAACTCAAAAATGCCTCCCTCGTCATGATCTATATGATCCTCCATCACCTGCATTTTTTCCAGGAGCTCCTGATCCTCCCCATCATAAAACACCTGGGCCAGATACACAAACGCTCCGTCATCGGCGGTGGACAGCACCACCTGACCGTCCTTGTTAATGATACAGCTGTAGCTTCTGCCGCTAAAACCGCCTGTCCGGATGATGTCACGCATAGAAGCCTCTCCCTCCCCGGCCATAAGAAAGCCTGTTCTCTGACCGTTCCGGTATAAAGGTCTTATATAAAGCAAATATTGCTGCTCCACACCGATCGCACTTTTTCCCGTCTCCACAGCATTCCTGACTGTCTCCAGCTCCATCAGATGTTCCCCATCCGCAGCAATCCCCTCAGGCAGTTCACCAGAAAAATAGAACTCCCTGTCCACGCTGTCATAAAAAGCAATGAAATCCATATCGCTTATCAGACGTTTACGCTCGAGAAAATTATCCTGCAGTGCCATGTACTGTTCTCCGTTCATGTACTCAATGGAATCACCTATGCTGTCCACCAGAATCCTTTTGTCCCGGAGCCGGATACTGACCGCATTAGCCATCTGATCTGTGATATTATTTACATATTCCTGGGTATTTTTCGCATTGCGCCGATTCATGGTCACCATGTTAACCAGAGATCCGCCTATGACAATCAGTGAAAATATAATAAACAAAAATATGTAATACCGTCCCTTGCCGTAAAGCCTGCTGTAAATTCTCAAATTCTCGTATCTGTTTTCGCGTCCCCTTCTCATATTCTTCCTCTCTTTATCTGTCTGTATCACTTATACAGTGATATTATACACAATTTCTGTGTTAATTTCTATATAAAATCATTGACAGCCGCGCCGAATCGTCTATACTTCTAAGAGTAAACATTTAACAGCATAGAAACGGAGAACAGCATTATGTGTGGAATTGTTGGATATGTAGGGGATAAACAGGCAGCTCCCATACTGCTTGAGGGACTTACAAAACTGGAATACAGGGGCTATGACTCCGCCGGCATCGCGGTCTATGGGGAGAACGGGATCCGCATGGAGAAGGTCTCCGGGCGCCTTGTTAAGCTTAAGGAAGCCACTGAGGACGGGCGGACGCTTCCTGGAACGCTAGGCATCGGGCACACCCGCTGGGCGACTCACGGAAGCCCCAACGACATCAACGCGCACCCGCATTTCAACGAGTCGGGTTCCATCGTCGTCGTTCACAACGGAATCATCGAGAATTACTCGGCGTTAAAAGCGAAGCTTGTAAAGCGCGGCTACGTCTTCCGCTCCGAGACGGACACGGAGGTGCTGGCGCACCTTCTGGACTTCTATTATAAAGGCGATCCGCTGGACGCCATCAGCCGCGTCATGTATACGGTGGAGGCTCCTACGCCCTGGGCATCCTCTTTTCCGATTTCCCGGAGAAGATGTTCGCGGCCCGCAAGGACAGCCCGCTCATCGTCGGCGAGGGGCAGGGGGAGAATTTCATCGCCTCCGACGTGCCGGCCATTTTACAGCACACCCGCACCGTGTTCTACATCCAGAACGAGGAGATTGTGGAGCTCTCAAAGGACAGCATCTCCTTCTTCAACATGGATAAAGAACCGGTGGAAAAGGAATCGGTGACCATCGAGTGGGATGTGGACGCCGCGGAAAAGGGCGGATATCCCCACTTCATGTTAAAGGAAATTTTCGAGGAGCCGAGAGCCGTCCGCGACACGCTGGCCCCCCGCATTAAGAACGGCGACATCGTCATCGAGGAGCTGGGCATGAGCGATGACGAGATCCGCGGCATCCACAAGATCCAGATCGTGGCCTGCGGCTCCGCCTACCACACCGGCGTGACGGCAAAGTACGTGTTCGAGGGAATCGCCAGGATCCCCGTGGAGGTGGATCTGGCCTCGGAATACCGCTACCGCAACCCCATCTTCCTGCCGGGCACCCTGGTCATCGTGGTGAGTCAGTCGGGCGAGACCGCCGATTCGCTGGCAGCGCTGCGCGAGTCGCAGAAGAACGGGCAGAAGGTTCTCGGCATCGTCAACGTGGTAGGAAGCTCCATCGCCAGGGAGGCCGACAATGTCATCTACACCTGGGCCGGCCCGGAGATTTCCGTGGCCACCACAAAGGCCTACAGCGCGCAGCTGGCCGCCTTCTATCTGCTGGCGTTAAAATTCGCGAAGGTACGGGGACAGCTGGACGACGCGGCGTTTGCGGGATATCTGGACGATCTTTTAAAGCTGCCGGAACAGATGGAGACGATCCTTGGGAGCTGTCAGGAGCAGGTACAGAGATTCGCCAACCGCTATCTGGCCGCCGACCATATTTTCTTCATCGGGCGCGGCATCGACTACGCGATCTCGCTGGAGGGCTCTCTTAAATTAAAGGAGATTTCATACATCCATTCAGAGGCGTACGCAGCCGGGGAACTGAAACACGGGACGATCTCGCTGATCGAGGACGGGACTCTGGTGGTGGCCGTGACGACCCAGGAGGAGCTGTACTTAAAGATGATCAGCAATATCATTGAGGTGAAAACGAGGGGCGCCTTCGTGCTGTCGCTGACCAACGAGGGACACACGGAGATTGAGAAGGACACGGACTACACGCTGTATGTGCCGAAGACCAACCCGTACTTCACGAACTCGCTGGCCATTCTGCCGCTGCAGCTTTTTGCATACTATGTGTCGTTGGGAAGAGGGCTCGATGTGGATAAGCCGAGGAACCTGGCGAAATCGGTGACGGTGGAGTAAATAAATTTTAAATAACGGACAGAACATCTGCTTTACCAGCCAGAAGTTCTGTCCGTTTTTTCCTTTCAAATCCCCACCGCCCGCTGCACCCGGCTCTTTATGAGCCAGTTGGTAAGGGCCACGCAGCGCCCGATGAAGATGGCCGAGAACACCGTCCCCACGCCGATGCCGACGATTCTTCCGCCGAACAGCAGCCCGATGGAGGCGGATATGGCCACGCATCCGAGATCCATCATATTTTTCCCAAATCCAAACTCGCGCCCAACCAGCTTTCCAAGCGTTCTGGCGAATCCGTCGGCGGGGTTTGCCGCCAGCTCCATCATCACAATGAGGGAGGAACCGAAGCCCGTGGCCACAATGGCCATGGAAAGCACCAGGAAACGAAGGGCCAGGGAATCCGGCGCCATGGGGATGCTCTGGTCGAACAGGTTGATGAACCAGCTGGTGATAAAGCTGACCACAATCTGCAGCATCTCCCGGATTCCAAAATTCTTCCGGTCCAGCACCCACTGCATAAAAATACAGAACACATAGAAGAAAAATGTCATGACCCCCAGGTTGATCCCCCACACCGCGGCAATGGAAAAGGGCACGGAAATGATCGCCGACACTCCCATATTCGTCTTCGTGTTCAGCACAATTCCAAACGCCAGGATAATGATGCCCGCCAGGTATATAAACAGCCGTAAAAAAGTCTGTCTTGCGTTTCTCATACTCACTCCTCTTTCTGTATCCGCTTTCGCAGACCTGTTTAAAGCCTGTAAAGGAGCTCTCCCAGCTCTCTCACATCTCTGACGATCCAGCGGGCGCCGCGTCCTTAAGCTCCGCCTCGGAGCCGAAGCCGAACAGCACGCCCACCGTCGGGATCCCGTTGGCCTTCGCCCCCAGCACGTCGTGGCTGCGGTCTCCCACCATGACGATGTGATCGGAAAACGCCAGATGCTCCCTCTCAAGCACGTATCTTATGACGTCCGCCTTCTCCACGCGGGTCTCCTCCAGATCGGCTCCGCCGACGAACTCGAACCACTGGTCCAGATCAAAATGCTTTAAAATCTTTCCGGCGAATATCTCCGGCTTCGAGGTGGCCACCATCAGCCGGTTTCCGGCCTCCTTAAGCCGCTTTAAAACCTCCGGGATTCCCTCGTAAACCTCATTCTCCCAGATGCCCTTCACCGCAAAATACTCGCGGTACGCCTGCACGCCCTCGGCGGCCTCTTCATCTGTAAAATTATAAAAGGTCTTGAAGCTGGTGCGAAGCGGCGGGCCGATGAACGGGCAGAGCTTGTCCGGATCCGGCTCGTCGATGCCAAAATGCCTGAGCGCATACTGAACCGAGCGGGTGATGCCTGTCTTTGGGTTTGTCAGTGTGCCGTCTAAATCAAATAAAATGGTCTTGGGTGTCATTGTGAATCCTCCCTGTTAAAAATGAGGCTGTCTTTCCCTTCCTTGAACACCCTCTTCATCTCGCTTCCCACACTGATCTCTCCGGCGTCGTCCGGGATCTCGTCGCGTGTGTACCAGCCGGCCATGGCAAGCTCGTCCTCCTGGAGCGTGATTTTGTCGTCGCCGTCCAGCTCGGCGAAGAATCCGATCATCACCGTGTCCGTGAACGCCCAGGGCTGGCTCTTGTAGTAGCGGATGTTCTTGACCTTTAAACCCACTTCCTCCATGACCTCCCGGCGCACCGTGTCCTCGAAGGTCTCGCCGATCTCCACGAATCCGGCGATCAGGCATAGCCTTTGTAGGCGCCGCGGCCCGCATACTTCGACATCAGAAGCTTGTCCCCGTTGGTGATGGCGATGATGACTGCCGGGGAGATCTTCGGGTATTCCAGCTGGCCGCAGACCGGACAGACCAGGGCCCGCTCAGCTTTGCTGCGCTCCATCCTCGTGCCGCAGACGCCGCAGAAGGTGCGGCTCTTCTCCCAGCGCCAGAGCTGGCTGGCCGTGATGCCCGCAAACGCCTGGTACATGGGCCGCATCGTGCGGAACACCTGGGTCGGGGCAAGCTCATAGCCCTCCGCCAGGAAGCTCCCCCCGCCGGAGGCTGCATTTCTCCTGCCAGGCACAAATTTCTCCTCGATAAGAAAGTACCCTGCGCCGTCCACGGAAACAGGAAATGGGAATGTTTCCCCATCTCCTCCGGGCTCTCCCAGCCGCCGACCGTGACGCCGTCTTTTAAAAGCTCCTCCAGAAGCGGCAGTCTGTACCCGTCCTTCTCCGCGCGCAAAAGCACGTTTTTCCCCTCAAAATAGAGTCCGTAGTCTCCGGCCTGCGGCTCCCTGGTATCGTATTCCACGCTGTATGTATGCGGTGCAATGTCCTGTATCATTCGTCTGTCCTCCACTCTTTTGTGCGTAAATTACATATTAAAATCCCATTCTATTACTTTTCAACCCAGTATCCACCTTTACTTGAACCCACATATTCAATCGTACCATTTGCCTTTAATTTATTAATCGAACGTTTTACGGTACTTAATGAAACATTCAGTCGGCTGGCCATCTCGTCCCGCGTTATATGTCCGTCTATTTTTATCATTTTTAAAATATTTTTTCCAGATCACCAACTTTTCCAGGTTCATTTTGGGGTTCATTTTGAGGTCCATTTTGGGGTCCATGTTGGAGCCCGGATCTCTGTTCTGTCAAAAAATCCGGATGGATCGGTATCTCAACTGTAACAGCTCTCCTTTCGTCATCTGTCTCAAATGTCGCCTTAGGAGAACCATTGTTCCTAAGTTCCTCCTGTATCGTCGGAATTCCTGTGGATTTTCCCTCTGTCAAGTCTAATTCTTTCAAGAATTCTCCCAAACGTTTATTTCTATAATATCGGGATTTGAACCGTTCTCCTTCAGCAATCGTCTTTAGCGAAATGGAACGGTCAATGCCTGGATAGCTGATAATTCGGACACAATCCGGTTCAATCTCTATGATTATCGCCTGATAGGACTGGTAATCGCGATGATAAAAGGCGTTTACTACCGCCTCTTCCAATGCCTGGTATGGATAGCTGAAACGGCGAATGGACTCCATCTGATAGTCCACCTTTGTTACCTTCTCTTCAATTACCATATCCTGTAACTTTTCCATGGTTCTTTTAATCATTGTCGGGACTGAACCTTTGATAACCGGCACCTCTATAAAATTATTCGGATTTTTGATACTTCCTTCCGGGAATTTTGTAATTTCTACCTGCGTATATGGAAAAAATTTGTCCAGATGATCACAAAACATCATCAGTGCTGCATTTGATATATATATTGTTGTTCCGGCGGGCCCACAAGAAGCTGCATATCTCCAAGCACTTCCATAACGCCACGTTTCCCAATCTGCTTTGCCAGCTTACTTTTTGTTGTATTCAGATGATCCGTCAACAATGCGACCGATATATCAGATTCCGCAGCTTCAAAATTAGGCCTCGTGTCAAACGGTGCATAATTTGTCATGCTAATTAATTCCCGCTCCTGCTCTGCATTTGCACGAACTGAATTTGTCGCGTACCGTATATAATAATAATATTTCTTATCTTTTTTGGACGTTACATGATCCGGCGCTTTGTATGGTCTTTGCACTCCCGTCGTCACCCATAACACCATAATATTTTTTCCATCCACCTGCTCAATAATGACACGTGGAAAGTATGCTGGAATCATTGTATTATTATAGCCCAGAATTTCTTTTTGTATCATGTCCAGCTCGTTTTCTTCCACCCCTTTTACAGGTCTTACTGCAACTCCATTTTTTCTTCTACGCCTATTAAAACATATCCTCCTCCAACATTATCAAAATCATTGGCAAACGCGCAAATACTATGATAAATATCATCTGGATTCCATGAAGCCTTGAATTCAATTCTGTCAGACTCAATTCTTCTTTTATTCAATAAATCCTCTATATTGAGCTCTAATTCCATCAACACCAACGACCCTTCCAAATATATTATATTTCAAAGAAATTATACACGGAAATCATAATAATTACAATCAAATTGATATTCTGCCGCATGTAAGACATCCACAATATACGCCACATATTTTCCCCATTCCCCGCAGATACTAAAAGAAAAAAGAAGGTGAATCCATGCGCAGACTATCATTTTACATGTTCCTCCTGGCGGCCGCGGCCGTCATTCTCTTCCTGTCCTGGTCCCTGTTTTCGGGAAATACGGGCTCCGGGGCAGATTTTCCTCCAAATGCCGGCGGGCCGGCGGGCGAAGCGGCCGGGACCTCGCAGGCGGAACAGGAAAAGCTTAAAAACCTGGCTGCCTACCAGGGCGGGGAGAGGGAAATCCTGGACGATATGGCAGAAGCCATGACGGATCTCCCCGCATCCGCCGACGCATCCCTAGACTATCTGCGGGCCATACAGCCGCACAGCCAGGCCTCCATCGCGCTGGCAGAGTGCTATCTGGATGCTGGCGGGAGCGACGAGGCGCTCACCCGGACCGCCGACGATCTGGTCTCCCAGCAGAAAAAGGATCTGGAAACCATCGACAAGCTGCTCCGCCGGCTGGAGGCGGACCCGCAGACCGACCAGGGGAAGCGGGACGCCTTCATGAAAGACTATCAGGAGCTGCTCTCCGACTCCTTCGGCCGGGAAATCGGAGACACACATGCCGCAGCCCTGGACCGCTCCTTCACCAAAACCCTGATTCTCCACTGCCGGCTGGCCGTGGATCTCTCCGAGCTGGCTCTCGACTACTCCGGCGACGGGAGGTAAAGGACCTGGCGGAGGAAATGATCGAACAGCACACGGCGCAGGTTGATAAGCTGCAGGCGCTTTTGCAGTCCCTGGATGACTAACCGGCGAGAACCCCCAGCTCCATTTCCTTAACTGTATATACCCCTGGCTCCATATAAAAAGAATGCGGAACCCGCCCTGCCGTCAGACGGCAAAGCGGTTCCGCATCCAGATATCATTTCATATAAACCAACTGTTATACATACCCCAGAAGTCCCGGCAGCCACAGTGACAGAATCGGGATGTAGGAGACAAGCATGAGCACCACAAAGATCGCTGCAAAGTAAAGAAGAAGCGGCTTTATGACGTTCTCGATCTTCGTTTTTCCCACTTTTACGCCCACGAACAGGGTCGTTCCAACCGGAGGCGTAATCGTACCGATACACAGGTTGAAGATCATCATAATACCAAAGTGAACCGTATTCATGCCCAGCGCCTGGCAGATCGGCAGGAAGATCGGCGTGAAAATCAGGCAGGCCGGCGTCATATCCATGAATGTACCAACGATCAGCAGCAGTATGTTGATGATCAGAAGAATCACATAGCGGTTGTCGCTGATTCCCAGCATAAACTCGGAGATCGCAGTCGGGATTCCGGTGAAGGCCATCACCCAGCTCATGATGCTGGAAACGCCGATCAGGAAGATGATGATACCAGTCATCTCCGCGCTGTCCAGGAAGATCTTCGGCAGCTCTGACGGCTTGATGGACTTGTAGAACACCATGGAGAGAATCATGCTGTAAACCACGGCCACGACGCTTCCCTCGGTGGCCGTGAAAATACCGGAGATGATTCCGCCGATTACGACGATAATCATTAACAGGCAGGGGATCGCCTGGAAGAATACCTTCACCTTCTCAGAGGCCGTGTACTTCGCAGAGCTCTTGTAGCCCTTCTTCTTCGCAAAATAGTAAATTACGATCATACAGCAATACCCCAGAGAATGCCGGGGATGTAGCCGGCCATGAAAAGCGCGGCCACGGAGGTGCCTCCGCTGACCAGGGAGAACGTGATCATCACGTTGCTGGGCGGGATCAGCAGTCCCGTGGGCGCGTCGCGATGTTGGCCGCGGCGGAGAAATCACGGTCGTAGCCCTCCTCCTCCTCGATGGGGCCGATGATGGAGCCCATGGCGGAGGCCGCCGCCGTACCGGAACCGGAGATGGCGCCGAACAGCATGTTGGCCACGGCGTTGGTCTGCGCCAGGGAACCGGGGATGCTGCCCGTGAAAATCTTCGCAAAATTGATCAGACGGATGGCGATTCCGCCCTTGTTCATCAGATTTCCGGCCAGAATGAAGAACGGGATCGCCAACAGGCTGAACACGGAAATTCCGGAGAAAATTCTCTGCGCGCCCGTGAGCACCGCCACGTCCAGATCAAGCACCGGAAGAATCGCCACGATGGATGAAACCGCCAGCGCCACCGCAATCGGAACGCCCGACAAAAGCATGACGGCCAGAAGGGCAAAAATAATCAGGCCGCATACAACTGCTATCGTACTCATATCTTAGCCTCCCCCTTTTCACTGAAATCACGTTTTAACATGTCAACCGCATTCATGGCGCTGAACACCATGATCAGCAGTCCCGTAACCGGCACAATCACATAGATATAGGCCATGGGAACGCCTAAGGACGCGGTCATCTGTATGGTGGTCAGCTTCGTGATCGCCACGCCGCCGTAGACCATCACCACGCCCGCCAGGGCGAAGCTTAAGCCGTCGATCAGCACCTCGATGATTTTTCTGGCCGGCCCCGTGATCTGGTCCGCCAGGAATCCCATGCGCATGTGATCCCTCTTTCCGAACACGTAGGCGGCCGCAAGCAGGGACATCCAGGTGAAGGAATAGGTCAGAAGCTCCTCCGAGACCGTGCTGGGCCGGTTAAAGAAATACCGGGTGACGATCTGGTATGTACCGATCAGCGTCATGAAAGCAAACAGTGCGATAATACATACGCCGATCACCTTTAAAACCATTTTTCTGGCACTTCGCATCCTCTCCATTTACTCTTCCCCCTTTGCAAGCTCATTAGCGGCCTGGATATGGTCGTAGAGATCCACAATCTTAGGATTCTCCTCCAGCATGGACTCGTGCAGCGGCAGAACCTTCTCCTTGAACGCGTTCACGTCCACGTCGAGAAATTCGACGCCCATCTGCTCCGCGGCAATCTGCTTTGCCTCCTCGATGCTCTTGTCCCACTCCTCCATCTCCACCTCGGTAGAGAGAAGGGCCGCTTCCTTAAATACCTGATACTCCTCGTCGCTTAAGCCGTTTAAAAACTTTAAGTTCGCCACCAGCATATCCGGCACCATCTGATGCTTGTTGTAGCTGTAATACTTGGCCACCTCGCCGTGCTTGTTGTTGGTCAGCGCCAGCTCATTGTTCTCCGCTCCGTCGATGACGCCCTGCTGGATCGCCGTGTAGACCTCGCCGAATCCCATGGGAGCAGCCGCTGCCCCGAAGGCGTTGGCCATGGCCACGCTGGCCGGGCTCTGCTGCACGCGAATCTTCTTGCCGGTCAGATCATCCGGTGTGTTGATCGGCGTCTTGGCATAGAAATTTCTCGTGCCCGCATTGTACCAGGTGACAACGCGGAATCCGGCCTCGTCCGTGGACGCGTACACCTGCTCCATGTAGTCGGTGTCCTGCATCACGGATTTATAGACCTCCTCCGAATCAAACAGATACGGCATACTGAAAATTTCATACACCTCCGCGAAGGTCTCCAGGTTCGCGGTTCCCGCCACGACGAAATCGATGGCCCCCGTCTGCGTCAGCTCGATGGCCTTCTGGGCAGATCCCAGAAGCTCGTTGGGGAATATCTGCACCTCGTACTTATCCCCCAGATGTTCCTCCACATACTCCTTGAATGCCAGAAGTCCCAGATGCTCCGGGTGCGTTTCCGACTGAGCGTGGGAGACGCGGATGATTCTCTTTCCGTCGGTCAGAGATCCGCAGCCTGTCAGAGACAGAATGGCCGCAGCGGCAAGTCCGGCCGCGGCGAAGCGTTTTATCGTCTTTCTCACAGTGCTCCTACCTTTCCTTCCATATATAACAAATTATTCTTCTCTCTCATGTTCTCCGATTTTACGGATCTTCTCTACAATATCCATATACTCGGCGCAGTATTTATCATAGACAGGCTCCACGCAGCGGTAAAATGCTTCCTTCTCCTCCGCGGAGAGTTCTATGACCGTACAGCCGGATTCCCAGACCGCACGCTCCGCCTCCTCCTGCTGGCGTTTCCACATCTCCCGCTCGTACGCGGCGGATTCCTTTGCGCAGCGCAGAAGAATCTCCCGGTCTTTCGCGGAAAGCTTCTCCCAGGCAGACTCCGACACCAGCTGCACCTCCGGCACGCGGCTGTGCTCGTCCACGGTGTAATACCCCGCCACACGGTAATGGCCGGATGACTCAAAGGAAGACCAGTTGTTCTCCGCCCCGTCGATCACGCCGGTCTGAAGCCCGGCGTAGACCTCCGAGAAGGCCATGGAAACGGGGACAGCCCCCAGCGCCTCCACCAGATCCTCCATCATCTCCGACGACTGTATCCTGATCCGCAGCCCTTCAAGATCCTCCGGGCTTCTCACAGGACCGTGCACGGTGTAAAAATTCCGCGCGCCTCCGTCATACCAGGAGAGAGCCTTCCCCCCGGAGCCTTCAAACTCCGCAAGAAACTCCTCTCCCATCTCCCCGTCCAGCACCGCCCACATGTGCGTGTCGTCGCGGTACAGGTAGGGAAGGAACAGCACATTTAACTTCGGAAGGTCATCCACAAGCGGTGACAGCGACATTCTGGCAAAATCGATTCCTCCCAGCTTCAGCTGCTTCCAGATCTCTTCCTCATCTCCCAGCTCGCCGTCCGACACGACACGGATCACGATGCGTCCGTCCGTCTCGGCCTCCACCAGCCTGGCAAACTCGTATGCCCCAGAGTGGTGGCATAGTCCTCCGGCTGGTTTCCGCATAGGTGAGCACATAGTCTGGTCCTTCAGGCTCCCTGGAACATCCAGAAACCGAAAACGCAGCCAATGCCGCCGCAAACACAACTGTTTTCCTGGAGAAAAAGCGCAAAAAATCCCTCCCGCTGCTCGATAAATAATGCTCTCTTGTTAAGCTCTGGCGCCGTCTTAACAGTGATCTCATTATATAGCCGGGAGGGATATTTGAATAGTGCAAAATAATGTGGTCAAGGTGGATTATTTTGACCTTAACGTTTTCTTAACCATAAATTTTTAGCTATTTTTACAAAAAATATTGTCTATTTTTGTGCATAATGTCTGTCTCTGTACTCCGAGGGAAGCATACCCGTCATCCGTTTGAACACACGGGAAAAATACCGGGAATCCCCGTAGCCGACGTTTAACCCCACGTCCCGCACGCTCATCCCCTGATCTGCCAGAAGCCGTTTGGCCTCCCGGATCCTCACGTCCGTCAGATAGGTGGTAAAATTCTGGTCAAAGCACTGCTTGAACAGCTTGCAGAAATAGGAGTCAGAGTAGTTCATGGCCCGGGCCGCATCCTGCATGGAAATCTCCTGCATGTAGTGCTTCCTCACGTACTCCTGGATCACGGAGCCACGTCCCGGATTCCGGACTCGCTCACCTCCTCGTCCGCCCGCACGCCCTCGTCCGCCGGATGTTCCCGCACATAGAGCTCCTCGTTCATCTGACGCAGGTCGGCCTGCCGCATGGCCTCCTCCATGACCGGGAGAAGCTCCCTCTCCTCGCAGGGCTTTAAAAGGTACTCCAGCGCCCCGATGGAGATGGCGCGCTTTGCGTAGGAAAACTCGTCGAAGGCCGTGAGGAAAATGATCACCGCCTGGCGGTCGAGCTCGTGAATCGCCTCCGCCGCCGACACGCCGTTCATTCCGGGCATACCGATATCCATGATGACGATTCTCGGCCGCAGCTTCTTAAACGTGCGCACGGCCTCGATGCCATTCTCCGCCTGCACGATCTGAAGCAGATCGCCGAAATGCTTCTTCAATTTTTTGCCGAGAGCCATCCTCTCAAGCATCTCATCATCCACGATCATTACCTGGTACATGTACCGTCTCCCCCTTCCTTCTCCCCGCCTCTTTTCCCGGAGGCGAGAAACGAAAGCCGGATCACCGTGCCGCAGTTTTCCCTGCTGTCTATGAAGAACTGCCCGTCCTCGCACATGGAGTGAATCCTGCGGTAAATATTGCCGAGCCCCACGCCGGTCTTATCCTCCTGCCCCAGCCTCAGGGCCAGCCGTATCTCCGCCAGGCGGTCCGCCGGAATGCCGACGCCGGTGTCCGCCACCGAGAGAATCACGTGCCCGCGCTCCATCCAGGTTCTCACATATATTTTACCACCCTCCGGCTTCGCCGCCAATCCGTGAACGATGGAATTTTCGATCAGCGGCTGCAGGGCAAAGGACGGGACCAGCTCCGCCTCCGTCTCCGGCGCGCAGTCGAAGGTGCAGGTGATCCGCTCCCCGAAGCGCATCTTCTGCAGGTACACGTAGTCCTTCACCACGCGATCTCCCGCTCCAGGGGCATCACGGAGGCGGTGGTCTTCAGATTGTAGCGGAACAGACGGCTCAGGGCCTCGATCATCCGCTCCGTCGTCTCCGCATCCTCGATCTGCGCCATGCCCGCGATGGCGTTTAAGGTGTTGAACAGGAAATGGGGATTGATCTGGTTTTTTAACATCTGCAGGCGGATGGCCTCCATCTGTTTCTCCATCTCATGCTTTTCCTTCAGTGTTTCGATGTAGCCCTTCGTCGAATGCTTCATCGTGACGAACGATCTGATCAGAAAGGCCATCTCGTCGCCGCCCCTGGGCGACGGATCCGGGCCGCTAAAATCGCTGGCGCCGATCCTGGCGGCCTCCTCGGCCAGGAGGAGAACCGGCTCCACCAGATACCGCTTCATGGTCCGCCCCATAAAGAACACCGACACCGCGAAGGCCGCCGTCATGACAAGGACTGCCGCCGCCAGCACAAAGAGCACCGGAAGGATCACACGATACTGGCGGTTTCCCTCCTCCGTGCTTATCTGCTGAAGGTCCCCGGCATACTCTGAGAGGTAGTCCTGTATCTCATAGAGCTCATAGATCTTTTCTATATAAGTATCCCCCCGGTCCTCCATGGAGAGAAACTCCTCTCTCTCCTCCACATAGCTCTCATAGAGATTCCATATGGACCAGGTTTTCGCATAGCGCTCCTCGCTCATCCCGCCGCTGTCAAAGGGCAGCAAAACGAGAGCCTCCCTCGTCCCGTCCCCCGCGGACAGGAACGCTTCAAGACTCTCGTCCGTTCCCTGTTTCACATATGTGTCAAATGCCTGCCGCTCCGCGTCCACCGCCTGGCGGAACTTAAGGCTCTCCGACTGATGATCCAGTATTCCCTTAAAGCCCCCGATCCCGAAATACACCGCCAGCGCGATGAGCGCCACGGCGGCGGCCAGAGCGGCGGCCGCCGGCAGCACCATAACGCGCACTTTCTTCTGAAGGGGAAAGGAGAGCCACAGGTTATGAAGACTCTGTTTTCTTTCCATAAAACTATCCTGCTATTTTCCGTTGTAGAGCTGACAGTAGCGCCCGTTCTCCGCCATGAGCTGGTCGTGGGTTCCTCGCTCGATGATGCGGCCCTGCTCCAGCACCATGATACAGTCGCTGTTCTTGACCGTGGAGAGCCGGTGGGCGATGACAAACGTGGTCCTGCCCGCCATCAGCTTATCCATGCCGTCCTGCACCAGGCGCTCGGTTCTGGTATCGATGGAGGACGTGGCCTCGTCGAGGATCAGCACAGGCGGATCGGCCACGGCCGCGCGGGCGATAGAGAGAAGCTGTCTCTGCCCCTGGCTTAAGCTGGCGCCGTCGCCGGTGATCACGGTCTGGTAACCCTTGGGCAGCCGGCGGATGAAGCTGTCTGCATTGGCCAGCTTCGCCGCCGCGATGACCTCCTCGTCGGTGGCGTCCAGACGGCCGTAGCGGATATTTTCCATGACCGTGTTGGTGAACAGGTGGGTGTCCTGCAGCACGATTCCCAGGGAACGGCGCAGGTCCGCCTTCTTTATCTTATTGATATTGATGCCGTCGTAGCGGATCTTTCCGTCCTGTATGTCGTAAAACCGGTTGATCAGGTTGGTGATCGTGGTCTTTCCCGCTCCCGTGGAGCCCACAAAGGCGATCTTCTGTCCCGGCGTGGCATAGAGTTTAATGTTGTGGAGCACGATCTTCTCGTCGGTGTATCCGAAATCCACGTCGTCGAACACCACGTCACCGGTGAGCCGCACGTAATCGGTGGTCCCGTCGGCCTGGTGGGTGTGTTTCCAGGCCCAGCAGCCGGTGCGCTCCTTCGTGGGAACCAGCTGCCCGTTCTCCTCCTTCGCGTTTACCAGCGTCACATAGCCGTTATCAACCTCCGGCTCCTCGTCCATCAGCTCGAAGACTCTGCGCGCGCCGGCCAGGGCCATGACGATGCTGTTTAACTGCATGCTGATCTGGTTGATGGGCATGTTGAAGCTCTTGTTGAACGTGAGGAAGCTGGCCAGGCCGCCCAGCGTGAACCCGCCCACATTTCCCAGGGCCAGGATGCCGCCGGCGATGGCGCAGACCACGTAGCTCACATTTCCCAGCTGTGCGTTCACAGGCATTAAGATGTTGGCAAACTTGTTGGCGTTGTAGGCGCTCTCGTAGAGCTGGTCGTTTAACTTTTTAAACTCCTCAAGGCTCTTCTCCTCGTGGCAGAACACCTTGACCACCTTCTGCCCCTCCATCATCTCCTCGATGTAGCCGTTGACCGCGCCGAGGGCCTTCTGCTGGCTGACGAAATATGTTCCGCTTAAGCCCGCCAGCTTTCTGGCCACGGTCAGCATCAGTCCCACCATGCAGAGGGTGAGCACCGTCAGCGGAATATTTAAAATCAGCATGCTGACAAACACACTGACCACGGTGATGGCCGAGTTTGCCAGCTGCGGGATACTCTGGCTGATCATCTGCCGCAGCGTATCCACATCGTTGGTGTAAATGGACATGATGTCGCCGTGGGCGTGGGTATCAAAATATCGGATCGGAAGGCTCTGCATATGGCTGAATAAGTCGTCCCTTATGGATTTTAAGGTTCCCTGGCTCACCCGGACCATGACGCGGTTATAGGTGAACGTGGCCGCCGCTCCGATCACATAAAACATGGCCACCCGCAGAATTGCTCCCGCCAAAGGCCCGAAATCCGGATCCGGCGTGCCGATCATGGGCAGAATATACTGGTCGATCAGCGTCTGCATGAACATGGTTCCCTGCACGTTGGCCAGGACGCTTATGAAAATGCAGATGACCACAAAGGCACAGGCCAGCCAGTAGCGTTTCAGTACATATCCTAACAGTCGTTTCACTGGTCTCCACCTCCATTCTCGTCGAAGTCTCCGCCGCCGCTTGTCTGGGACTGGTAGACCTCTCTGTAAATCTCATTGGTTTCCAGAAGCTCCTCGTGGGTGCCGAAGCCGTTGACCTGACCGTCGTCCATGACGATGATGCGGTCAGCCTGGGCCACGCTTGCCACTCTCTGGGCAATGATGATCTTCGTGGTATCCGGGATCTCCTCCGCGAACGCCCTGCGTATCTTCGCGTCGGTGGCAGTGTCCACGGCGCTGGTGGAATCGTCCAGAATCAGAATCTTCGGCTTCTTTAAGAGAGCCCTGGCGATACAGAGTCTCTGCTTCTGGCCGCCGGACACATTGCTTCCGCCCTGCTCGATGTAAGTGTTATAACCGTCGGGCATCTTATCGATAAACTCGTCGGCGCAGGCCAGGCGGCAGGCGCGCCTGCACTCCTCGTCGGTGGCGTGCTCGTCGCCCCAGCGCAGGTTCTCGTAGATGGTTCCGGAGAACAGCACATTTTTCTGGAGCACCACGGACACCTGGTTTCTCAGGGAATCCAGATCGTACTCTCTCACGTCCCGTCCGCCCACCAGCACGCGGCCGGCGCTGACATCATAGAGACGGCTGATTAAATTTACCAGGCTGGTCTTGGCGCTTCCGGTGCCGCCGATAATTCCGATGGTCTCACCAGAATGGATATCCAGATTGACATTTTTAAGTACCCGGTGCTCGCTGTCCTTTTTGTAGGTAAAGTCCACATTCTCAAAGCGGATGCTTCCGTCGGCCACCTCGTGAACCGGGTTTTCCGGGTTGTGGAGATCGCTCTTCTCCTCCAGCACCTCGGCGATACGTCTGGCGCTGGCCGTGCTCATGGTCACCATGACGAAGATCATGGAGAGCATCATCAGACTCATGAGAATGTTCATACAGTAGGCCAGAAGGCTCATCATCTCGCCGGTGGTCAGACTTCCTCCCACGATCATCTTCGCGCCCAACCAGCTGATTCCCAGGATACAGGAATACACCGTAAGCTGCATGAGCGGCGCGTTGAGCGTCAGAATATTCTCCGCCTTCACGAACATATCGTATAGGCCTTTGCTGGCCTTCTTAAAGCGGTCCTTTTCATAGTCCTCGCGGACGTAGGCCTTCACCACGCGGATGGCGGAGACATTTTCCTGCACGCTGGCGTTCAAGCGTCGTACTGTTCAAACACCTGGCGGAAATACTTCGTCGTCCGGCTCATGATGAGAAACAGCAGAAAGCCCAGAATGATGACGGCCACCAGATAGATGCTGGCCAGTCTGGCGCTTATGAGGAACGCCATGCACATGGCGCAGATCAGGCTGGCCGGGGCCTGGTGCACATGCGCAGAATCATCTGATACGCGTTCTGCACGTTGGTCACGTCGGTGGTCAGACGGGTCACCAGGCCCGCTGTACTGAATTTATCAATATTGGAAAATGAGTAGCCCTGGATGTTCTCATACATGGCCTCCCTCAGATTTTTGCGAGTCCCGCAGATGCCTGCGCGCCGAAACGGCCTCCCATGACGCCCGCAAACAGGCCCACGGCCGCCAGCACCAGCATGGCTGCTCCCACCACGTAGATGTGATGGATGTCGCCCTTCTCCACACCGTCGTCGATGATGGAGGACATCAGAAGCGGAATCATCATCTCCACGGCGACCTCCAGAAGCATGAAAAGCGGTGTGCAGATGGAGGCTTTTTTAAATTCCTTCACCTGGGCAAGTATAACTTTTACCATGCATTTCTCTCCTTTCTTATGTCTCTTCTAGTTCTGTCATTTTAGCAGCCGATATTCTGGGATATCTTGGCGAGGATGGACTCAAAAAGGCGCACCTCCTCATCGGTGAGTCCCGAAATAAGCTGCTCCTCCATCTTAAGAATCCCCTGCTGCATGCGTTCGGCGTACTCCATGCCGCGCGCCGTCACCTTGAGCCTCTTAAGACGCGCGTCCTCGGGAACGCTCTCCTTCCCGATCATGCCGTTCTTCTCCATCAGCTTTAAAATCCCTGTGGCCGTGGAGCGGCGGATGTGGAACTCGTTCTCGATGTCCTTCTGGTACACTGGCCCCGTCCTGGAATGCTCGCAGACAAAGTGCAGGACACGGCTTTGGACGCCGGTGATCTCATAGTCTCTGGTGATCTGATCCAGGAAACGGCGCATCTGATGGCAGAGTACCATCAGGCGTTTTCCCAGATCTTTTTCCTCGGTCATATTGTTCGCCTCCTTTTTGTTAGCTACCTAACATTAGAATATTATACCAATATATTTTTATATGTCAAATGAAAATTTTGTGAACAGAAATTTACAGATTAAGGTTTCATTTTTCAAATCCATCTGGTTTCCACTAACGATTGTTTATGAGAAAGGAGTTCTGTATGACATTGACGAATGACGACCTGCTGGCGGTCTCCAGGCTGCTTGACACAAAGCTGCATCCATTGGAAGTACGCACAAAAAAGATTGAACTGTTAATTGAAAATGAAATTCTGCCCCGGATTCAGAACATTGAATATTCTGCAATCCGTTTTGCAGAATGAATTAGAATGCAGAAGCCCTTTCAAAATCCCACGGACTCCTGCATCCCGTTTGTTACCGTTTATTTTTTCACTGTTTATTTCCCGCTTAAATATTCACGGTTCACCACGTGCTTCACGTCGTTCCCATCCGCGAAATCCCGGATATCCTGCGCCAGCATCGGGAGAATCACGTCGCCGATATCCGCGGTGCCGCCTCCCACATGGGGCGTCACGATGATGTTAGGATCCTGTAAAAGCTCGTCGTCCGGGGAAAGGGGCTCCCTCTCCACGCCGTCCAGGCCCGCGCCGCGAAGCCTTCCGTCCCGTACCGCGGCGGCCAGCGCGCAGTCATCCACCAGGCCGCCGCGGGCCGTATTGATGACGATGGCGCCGGGCTTCATGCGTTCGAGCTCCTTCGCGCCTATGATATGCTTCGTCTGATCCGTCAGCGGAATGTGCAGCGTGATGATGTCGGAGGTCTTTATGAGCTCCTCGAATGTTACATAGGGCAGGGAAAACTCCGTTTCCATCGCCGGCGTCAGTTTAAACTCGTCGTAATACTGGGTCTTTGCCCCAAAGGCCTGCACCCGCTTTGCCACCTGGCGGCCGATGTTCCCGGCGCCAATGATTCCCACGATCTTGTTGTTTAAGCTATAGGAGCTGTTTAAAAACGTATTTTTGCTCCACTCGCCCTGCCGCAGGGATTCGTGATGGCAGAGAAGCTTCCGGCCCACGGCCAGCATCAGCATCACCGCCAGCTCCGCCACGGCTCCCGCGTTGGCTCCCGGCGTGTTGGTCACCAGAATGCCTCTCTCGCCCGCTGCCTGGATGTCCACAGAGTCGTAGCCTGCACCCCAGCGGAGAATCATCTTCAGATTTTTATTTCTCTCTATCACCTCCGCCGGCGCCTTGAAGATCCGCAAAATCATGATCTCCGCGTCGGTCATAGCGTCATAGGCCTCCGGCGTGTCCACGGCCTCCAGCTCAAACTGGCTCTCCGGCAGAAGCTCCCTTAACGTCTCGAATGTGCGGGCCGGATATTTGCCCGCCAGTACAACCTTCATCTTTACTCTCCTTCCTGCTTCCCGGTGTTCCCACCTCCGATATCCCCGCTTTTGCCATCTCTGCCTAAGCGGTTTTCCCGCATATCCGCTCTGTATCCTGCCGGCGGAGCTGTCCCGCAATCTCCCGGATCAGCTCTTCCCTCGGGCTCTTCTGATCGATGGCCGATACCTCGGCGATCAGCTTAAACAGATTCACCTGCTCCTCCTTCGCCACCTGCCGGAACAGCTTCACAAAACTGGAATGACAGCCCGAGAGGCCCAGCGTCAGATCCAGGGGCGTCACCGGGTTGTGATAGTCGTGGGCCGCCATGGCGGGCTGCAGGCGGGTTTCAATAAAATCCAGCATCCCGTACAGATCGATGTCCTCCATCTCCCCTTTCCGCCGCATCATGCGACGCACATCTCGGTGGCCAGGTTTCCCGCACTGCGCGCCATGCCCATGAGGCCGCAGTCCAGAATGTCAGCGCCGCTCTCATAGGCCGCCAGCGCGTTGGCGGCGGACATGCCCAGGTTATTGTGGCCGTGAAATGCCACCGGGATGGAGACGGCCTTCTTGAGCGTCTCCACATATACGGCGGTCTGCTCCGGGAGCATGGTGCCCGCGGAGTCCATGATCGTCACCTCGTCAAGCCCGGCAGCTTCCAGCTTCTTCGCCTCCTCGGCCAGTTCCTGCGGCGACAGGATATAGGCTTTCATCAAGGAGTAATACGCCTTCATTCCCCTCTTTTTGATATCGGCAATCTGGGTGAGGGCGATGTCCCCGTCCCCGGCGTCTGCGCCGATTCTCAGAAAGGAAAGCCCGTTTTCCTTTGCGATATCCACGTTCTTCTCGCGGTAGCGCCTGGCGTTTAAAAACATTCCCAGCTCCGAGCCGCGGCCCAGATATTTTTTACCTATATCAAGATACTCCTGGTCCGTCAGCGCCTGGGTGAAGCCCGCCACCTCGTAGGCCCCGATTCCGCCGGCATTTCCAAACTCGATGATCGGAACGCCGCAGGCGGTCAGGCCGTCCAGCACCATGTCGGTAATCTCAGCGTCAAAGCCTTTTCCCATCACATTTCCGCCGTCGCGGAGCGTGCAGTCCATCAATTTCACCTTGCTCATTTTCTCTCCTCCTGAAATACGGCAAATTTGCAGCATCTTCTCTTTTTTTCTTGATGATTTTATGGTATCATCTACTTATAACAATGTCTAACAGTATATTATCCGGAAAATCAACAACGAAATGATTGTGAATAGGGGTGTGAAAATGAATTTAAAGAGCATCGAATACTTTCTCATAACCGTGGAGGAGATGAACGTGACGCGGGCGGCGGAGCGGCTTTTCATCAGTCAGCAGGCACTGTCCAGCCACATCAAGCGGCTGGAGGACGAGTACCGGGTCCAGCTTTTTGAGCGGCGTCCCACCTTCCACTTGACCCCCGAGGGCGAGCAGATGGTGTTCTACGGGCGGCAGATTCTGGAGGCCGAAGCCAAGATGCAGGCGGCCTTCTCGGACATCAGCAAAAACTGCCGCGCCACGCTGCGGGTCGGCTTCTCCCGGCTTCGTGGAACCGTGTTCTTCCCGCTGATCTGGAAATTTTACCAGCCCTCCCACCCCAATATCTCCGTGGAGCTGGTCAACGGAAACAGCGTGGCCCTGGACGAGCATCTGCAGGCCGGGCGCATTTCTTTCTACGTGGGCATCAACGTACCGTCAAATCCCAACGAAAAGCAGATCGCGCTCACCAGCGAAAAAACGCTCTGCTGCTTCTCCAGCGGGCTTTTAAAACAATACTACCCGACTGCTGGCAGGATATTTTAGACGGCTTTCAGGCGCGCGGCGGCGCGGATCTCACACAGATCTTAAACCTGCCGTTTATCACCATGCGAAGCGGAAACCAGCTTCGCAGAAGCATCGACCGCTTTTTCTCCCGCCACGCCAAGCCCAACTACGTGCTGGAGTGCGATGAACAGCGGCTGATCTACGAGACTGCCCGCCAGGGAAACGGCGCCGGCCTGCTCTCCCCGGTCATGTGCTACCTCTACCACCGGGAACCGGAGAAATATCCCGATTTTCATGTCTTTCCTGTGCTGAATGACATACCGGAGAATGTCCTCTACATGGTCTACAGGGACGATTATCCGCTGCCCCGCTACGCCATGGATTTTATTGAGGATACGCAGATGGTGCTTAAGAATTATTCACGGTCGATTAATATTTATTTTTGAGTGCGGAGCGCTTGACACCACCAACCACATCGTATAAAATGAATACACCGACAGGCAACAGCGTGTGTCTGTCTTAGGCGCAGAAACATAACAGCGTACCGGATTGCCTTGTTATGCGGAGCTCACGAGAGGGGTTGTGCAGTGAAACCTCAAACCGGAGTAGGTAAACACCGAAAGAAAATGCTCAGAAAACCGTCCTGCTTTCGCGGGGCGGTCTTCTTTATAAGAAGGAGGTGCAGATGGACAAACTTCTTGCCTGTGCCATGGCCTATGAACATTTGCTGGATACCCGTTACCGCTTTGTTATAGGCCGAAAGGGAAAAATCTTCGAACTGGAAATTTCTTTTGACTCATCGCAATTTCATCATCTGACAGGCCTGCATAAGCTGCGGGATCTGCGGATATTCAGAGGAGACCGATCTAAGATCTATCAACAAATTCGATCTGGAAATATCCCATTTGATTTTCTTAAAAAAAGCCGATACTTTTCCTCGATTCAAGGACGCCTGGAAGCGTTTCCGCATATTGAAACTTTTTCGATAACGACTCTACAAATTTCCAAAATCTGATATCGACTACACGAAAGGACAAGCCATTTATACATTGCTCAAAAAAGAAAAAACAAACAAAAATACCGGTATCAGCTCCATTTTATATAATCGGCTGACACCGGCAAAAAATCGTAATATTTAGCGTATGGAACCTTTACCCTTCCATCACATGCTCCATCCCCATCCCGATCACCATCCGCACATGCTCATCCGCCAGCGCGTAGTACACCTGTTTCCCCTCCCGCCGGCTGCCCACCAGACGATGGTTTTTCAAAACGGTCAGCTGATGGGACACGGCGGACTGGGTCATCTGAAGGCGGTCTGCCAGGCCGCCGACGCACTCCTCGCCCTCTAACAGGAGGCAGAGGATGCGCACACGGGCCGGATCGCCGAGCGCTTTAAAAAAGTCTGTAAGTCTTATAAGCTCCCGATCGTTCATTTCCACAATGCTTCACCCCTTACCGGTTTCACAGGTTATGCACCCGCAGCGCGCGGATGGCGTTCAGCACAGCCAGCACCATGACGCCCACGTCGGCGAAGATGGCGAACCACATGTTGGCAATTCCCACGGCGCCCAGGGCCAGGCAGGCGAATTTGATTGCCAGGGCAAAGACGATGTTCTGGTAGACGATGCCGATGCATTTGCGGGAAATGCGGATGGCTTTGGCGATCTGCCTCGGGTCGTCGTCCATCAGTACCACGTCCGCCGCCTCAATGGCCGCGTCGGAGCCCATGGCTCCCATGGCGATGCCGATGTCGGCGCGGGACAGCACCGGAGCGTCGTTGATGCCGTCGCCCACGAACGCCAGCTTCGCCTTCTGGGGTTTCTCGTTTAACAGGGCCTCCACCTGCTCCACCTTATCGCCGGGCAGCAGATCGCTGTGCACCTCGTCGATTCCCAGCTCGGCCGCCACCTGGCCAGCCACCTTCGCCGTGTCGCCGGTGAGCATCACGGTCCGGCTCACGCCTGCCTTCTGAGCCCGGCGACTGCCTCCTTCGCGTGCGGCTTCACGATATCGGAGATCACGATGTGTCCCGCGTACTCGCCGGCCACGGCCATGTGATGATGGTTCCCACGCTGCGGCACTCCTTATATTCTATCTTCAGCTGTTCCATCAGTCTGCCGTTGCCGGCGGCCACGGGGATGCCGTCCACCTTCGCCGTGATGCCGTAGCCGCTGATCTCCTCGATGTCCGTCACGCGGCTGCGGTCGATTTCCTTTCCGTAAGCCCTCTGGAGACTACGGCTGATGGGATGGGAGGAGGCGCACTCGGCGAGGGCCGCGTACTCTAAAAGCTTCTCCTCGTCCATCTGGTTGTGATGAACCGCGCTCACCTCGAACACGCCCTGGGTCAGGGTTCCCGTCTTGTCAAACACCACATATTTCGTCTGGGCCATGGTCTCAAGATAGTTGGAGCCCTTGATCAGAATGCCCTCCTTGCTGGCCCCGCCGATGCCGGCGAAAAAGCTTAAGGGAATGCTGATCACCAGCGCGCAGGGGCAGCTGATGACCAGGAAGGTGAGGGCCCTGTAAATCCACTGCTCCCACTGCCCCGGAAGTCCCAGGAAAAGGATGCGCGCGATGGGCGGCAGAAACGCCAGCGCCAGCGCGCCGTAACACACTGCCGGGGTGTAAACTCTCGCAAACCGGGAGATGAACGCCTCGGAGCGGGATTTGCGGGAGCTGGAATTTTCCACCAGCTCCAGAATTTTGGACACGGTGGACTCGCCGAACTCCTTGGTGGTGCGCACCTTTAACACGCCGGTCATATTGACGCAGCCGCTGATGATCTCGTCGCCCGCCTTCGCGTCGCGGGGAAGGCTCTCTCCGGTCAGCGCGCTGGTGTTGAGCGTGGACTCGCCCTCGATGATCACGCCGTCGATGGGCACCTTCTCGCCGGGCTGCACCACGATGACGGTTCCGATCTCCACCTCGTCCGGGTCCACCTGCTCCAGGCGGCCGTCACACTCGATGTTGGCGTAGTCCGGGCGGATGTCCATGAGCGCCGTGATGTTTTTGCGGCTCTTTCCGACGGCGTAGCTCTGGAACAGCTCTCCGATCTGGTAGAACAGCATGACGGCGATGGCCTCGTTGTAATCTCCGCTGCGGTCATAGACGGCGATGGCAAAGGCCCCCACCGTCGCCACGGCCATCAGGAAATTTTCGTCAAACACCTGCCGGTTTATGATTCCCCTTCCGGCCTTCTTTAAGATATCGTAACCGATCACCAGGTAGGCGGCAAAATAGAGCGCAAACTGCAAAACTCCGGTGACCGGGATGAAATTAAGAGCGATGAGCATGACGGCCGCGACGATAATGCGGGCCAGCATCTTCTTCTGCTTCCGGTTCATAGTTACCTCCTTAAATTTATCATATGATTATTCGTTCATATGTTTTCTTTAAATCGGCGCCCCTTCGACGCGGGATGCCGGGGGCGCTGACAGTTTCCGGCTTACAGCTCGATCTCGCAGTCCGGCTCCACCTTGCGGCAGGCCTTCAGCACACTCTGCATCACCTGCTTCGGCTCGCTGCCGTCCTCAAACTCGACGATCATCTTCTGGGTCATGAAGTTTACCACCGCATTCTGTACGCCGGCGGTCTTCTTCGCCGCCTCCTCCATCAGATTCGCACAGTTTGCGCAGTCCACTTCGATCTTGTAGGTCTTCTTCATCGCTAAGTCCTCCTGTTTTCCTCATGCTTATATTTCAATGATTAAGCACTTGTTTAATTATTATGGCCATAGTATAATACGGGCAGAAGCCAAAAGTCAATGCATCCGGGGCATTCACTGCCAAACGGGGCAAAATCATTTCCAAATGGAGCAAAGGAGCGTATTTACATGCATAAGATAACGTTGCCGCACCATCATACAGAGGGACAGAGTCCGGAATATTTAGGAGAACAGCTCTCGAAAATCGACGAGTTCCAGACGGTGGCGGAGATCTTCAAACAGCTGGGCGACACCACACGGGTACGGATTTTCTGGCTTTTATGCCACTGCGAGGAGTGTGTCATCAACATTTCCGCCATGATGGAGATGTCCAGCCCCGCGGTCTCCCACCACCTGCGGCCGCTCAGAAACCGCGGGCTCATCGTGAGCCGCCGGGTGGGCAAGGAGGTCTACTACAGGGCGGCGGACACCGAACAGAGCCACCTGCTGCACCAGATGATCGAGCAGGTCATGGAAATCAGCTGTCCGGACAGATAGGAGGTGGAACACATGAACTGCTGTCACTGCACGGCCCGGCAGACCGGGAACACATTTCTATTTCTGTTTCCCGGCGCCGGAATTACTTTTTATAATGTAGGAAGCGGTACGATTCCGCTGGAGACTCCCCGCCCTCTCACTTCCCTGCCGTCAAGGGGGCCCGTTCTGGAGATCCTGCACTGTCAGAGCGGCATGGCCGTCTGGCATGGGGATGGCGAAACCGGAAAACGCGAAGAGGCACAGCCGGACGCCGCCTGCATCCTCTCCCCCGGCGCCTTCTCCCTGCGTCTGCTGGATGCGGCGGATACCACAAAAGACAATGTCGGAGCAGACAGAGGCATCCAGACAGACAGCGGTTTCCAGGCAGGCGGCGGTTTCCAGGGGTTCCGCCTTCTGGCGGATCTGGGTGCTCTGGCGGACAATCCGCCGGCGCTTCTGGCGGACACGCCTGTGTTTAACAGGTTTCTCCCGGCGGTTTCAGAGATTTTGGCAAAGCGCGGGGCGGAAAAACCGCTCTCCCTCGCCCCGGTGATTTTCCAGGAACCGGAGGAGAGCGACCATATTTTTTCCGGGTTCTACGGGCATGAGGAACCGTTTTACACGGCCTGCTGCCGCTTGAAGGCCCTGGAGCTTTTTCTGTTTCTCTCCCGGTTTTTCGCCCGGACGGGGACGCCGGACTGCGGACACCGGGAGGCGGGCGCCTATCCGCCGGAGCAGATCCGGCTGGTGCGCCAGATTCACGACGAGCTCATACACAACCTGGACCGCCGCATCACCATCGAGGACCTGTCCCGGCAGTATCTGATGAATCCGACGACCTTAAAGGCCATGTTCAAATCCGTCTACGGCACCTCCCTGGCGGCCCACGTGAAGGAGCACCGGATGGAACGGGCCGCCGAGCTTCTTCTGGAGACCGGCGACAGCATGGCCCAGATTGCCAGAGCCGTGGGCTACGAGAGCCAAAGCAAATTCACCACGGCATTCAAGGAATTTTACCAGATGCTCCCCACGGAATACCGCCGGCAGCACAAACGGGACGCGGCGGGCACACGGGCGGGAAGGAACGGCCATGGCAGGTGATAAAATGAAACGGATTTGATTGTGGAAGACGAACTGGATATCGAGGAGCTGCTGGCGGCCTACCTGCGGGACGCCGGGTATGAGGTGGCTCTGGCCGGGGACGGCGTGGAGGCCATGCGGCTCTTTCAGTCAGAGACCTTCGACCTGGTTCTCCTGGATCTTATGCTGCCGCGGATGGACGGCTTCGGGGTCTGCGAGCTGATCCGGCAGCGCTCCCAGGTTCCCATCCTGATGCTGACGGCGCTGGACGGGGAGGAGACGCAGCTTAGGGGCTTTAAGCTGGACATCGACGACTATGTGACCAAGCCCTTTTCCATGCCTGTTCTCCTGGAGAAGATCCGGGTCATTCTGCGCCGGAGCGACGGGATGGATGGAAAAAGAAGGCGGAAAACTGCCTGCGCTGCCGGGATCTGACGCTCTGCCGGACACCCGGGAGGCGTTCGCAGGCGGCCGGCTGCTGGACTTAACGGCCCGGGAATTTGACCTGCTGCGCACCTTTCTCGAGGCGCCGGGGCGGGTTTTTACCAGGGAAATGCTGCTGGCCCGGCTGTGGGGTTATGATTTCTACGGGGACGGGCGGGTGGTCGACACCCACATTAAGAATCTCCGCCGTAAGCTGGGGCAGGATTACATCGAGACTGTGAGGGGGTGGGCTACCGTGCTGCGAAAGAAACTGGCTGAGAGCCTAAACGCGCGCATTTTTCTCGCCACCGCGCTCATTCTCCTCTTCGCCGGCGGCGTCACCTTCGGCTGCATCGCCTGGGCCACGCCGCGCACCTACACGGCGGTGATCGCCGATGATCTCGCGAGACAGATGGAGCTTCTGGCGGATCAGCTGGAAGTCACCCGTCTGGAGGACTGCGGGCCGGTTCTGGACGAATTTATCCGCTCCTCCGGGGCCGACATCATCCTTTCAGACTCCGGCGGGACGCCGGTTGACACCGGCTCGCTTCTGGCCGCGCGGCCGATGCAGATGACAGGCGATACACTGACCTATACCGCCGGCCCGCACGGCACAGACAGCGCCGTCACGGTCACCGCCTCCCGGTCGGGGGCCATCGCCCGCCAGGTGCATTTTGCCGGCGGGACAGATGACTTTACTCTCACCGCCGTTCCCCGGATCCGCGAGGAACATCCGGCGGTGCAGGCGCTGCTCCGCACGGCCCCCTGCTGGCTGCCGTGCTTTTCCTGTTCTCCCTGCTGTGCGCCTTTGTCTACTCCCGCTGCATCTCGCGCCCCATCGTCCGCCTCAGCAGAATTGCAGAACAGATGGAAAATCTGGACTTTGGCTGGGAGTGCGGCGAGGCGCGCCGGGATGAGATCGGCGCCCTCGGGCGGAGCCTGGAACGGATGGCCCGCCGCCTGTCCGAAACGCTAGAGGAGCTCACATCCGCCAATGAAGCGCTGCAGGGCGAGATGGAGCGGGAACGGGAGCGGGAACGTCAGCGGACGGCCTTTTTCTCCGCTGCTCCCACGAGCTGAAAACGCCCGTCACCATCCTGAAAGGGCAGCTTTCCGGGATGATCGATGGCGTGGACGTGTACCGGGACCGGGACAAATACCTGCTCCGCTCCCTGGCCGTCACAGAACGGATGGAGCATCTGATCCAGGAGATGCTGTCCATCTCGCACATGGAATCCGGCAAAGAATCCGTCCGGATGGAGCCCGTCGATCTGTCCGGCCTGCTGGCCCGTCAGCTGGACGGGTACCGCGAGCTCCTTGAACAGCGCAGGCAGATGCCCGCCGTCTCCCTCGCACCGGGAATCACCGTGACCGGCGATGCGGCCCTGTTAAAAAAGGCCGTGGGGAACCTGCTCTCCAACGCCTCCCTCCACTCCCCGGAAGGGGCCAGAATCCGCGTCTGGTGCGGCAGACTTGAAGAAGCGCCTGCGTTCAGCGTCGAAAACACAGGGGCCCATATCCGCGAGGAGGCTCTGGCTCATCTTTTTGAGGCTTTCTACCGGGAGGAGAGCTCCCGCAGCCGCAGCATGGGCGGAAGCGGCCTGGGACTCTATCTGGCGCAGATAATCTTTAAACGGCACGGCGCCCGCTGTATGATTGAGAACACGGACGACGGAGTGAAGGCGACGGTGCTCTTTGAGTGCCAGCCGCCCGTCTGACCTCTGCCTTTTGTTTCTCCACGAAAAACACACATTCTCTCCAGATTTCCTACACATCCAGCCGGTATCCTTTCTGTAAATGACGACAGAAAGGATACCGGTTCTATGCATATCAGATTCGACCAGCTAAACATGACTTATTCAGACGGAAAAAAGGCGCTAAAGGACATAAACCTCGCACTCAGCTCTCCCAGCCTTGTCGGGCTCTTAGGCCCCAACGGCGCGGGGAAATCCACGCTCATGAAGCTTCTCGTGTCCTCCCTTCTGCCCACCTCCGGCCAGATTCTGGCGGACGGACGTCCCTTTTGCGGGTCTCCGGCGGCGGAGCGGATGCTGAAAGCAAAGCTCGGCTATCTTCCGCAGGATTTCGGCCTGTTTGACGAGCTCACAGTGTACCAGTTTCTGGACTACATGGCGGCGTTAAAGGGAATCCGCCGTCCGAAGAGCGCCATCCGCCAGGTCATCCAGGAGGTCCGCCTGGAGGAAAAGGCGGGGGCCAGGATCCGCACCCTCTCCGGCGGCCAGCGCCAGCGGGTGGGAATCGCCCAGGCGTTTCTCGGCGATCCGCAGCTTCTGATCCTCGACGAGCCTACGGTGGGGCTGGATCCGGAGGAGCGGCTGCATTTTCGCAGCCTGTTTTCCCGCGCGGCCCGGGACCGCCTGGTGCTTCTCTCCTCCCACATCATCGAGGACGTGCAGTCGGTGTGTGACCGGGTCGTCGTCCTTGGCGGCGGGGCCGTACGGTTTTCCGGCACCCCGGAGCAGCTGATGCAGACCGCCGGGGCGTCCACGCTGGAGGACGCCTACCTCTGTCTCATCTCCCGGGAGGTGGACAAATGAACACGCTGCGTCTGTGCTTCCTGGAGCTTTGCCGTCTCCTCGCGTGCCGGCTCACCTGGCTGGTCATCGCTCTCACACTGCTCTCCCCGCTGTCCGGACTCTGGTTCTTCCGCCCGGCGTCCGCCGGCACCATGCTGTCCATGTATCTGGCAAATCCGGCCATCGTCGGCGGGGCGGCGGGCGGCATTCTCTTTGGGCTTTTCACGGTTTACGAACTTGACCGGAGCGTCAGAAGCCGCGTGAATCTTCTGACCGACGCGGTAATTCCAGCTCCCCGGATGGCTCTGATTCATCTGTGGGCGCTGTCAGCTGCTGCGCTTCTCGCTCTGTGTCTGACCATGGCAGTCTGGCTCCCTGTAAGCCGGGCACTTATCGGCTCCGTCTTTGACATAGAGGATTTCGCCCTGGCCTACCTGCTCTTTATGGGGCCTGCCCTCCTCCTGGCGATCCTGGCGGCTGCCGCCTTCTGGCAGTTTAGCGGGCGCGCCGACTTAAGCCTGGTTCTCTTTGCGGCCTTCGCCGGGCTGAGCCTCACCGTATGGGCGGACCGCTGGCAGCTCTGCTGGCTCAATCCGTGCGTCTGGGCGCTGTCCGACGATTTCTCCAACGGGCGCATGTTCCGCTCCGTGGCCTATATGCGGTTTAACTGGCTGCTTTTTCTCTCCGGGGTCTGGCTTTTGTCCTGGCTCTGTATCCGGCAGTACGGAAAAGGGCTTTCCGGCTCTCTTGCGCGAAGCATCCGGATCCGGCGTTACCCTGCCGCCGTCCTCCTTCTGCTTCTCCTGTCCGGCACAGCCTATGCCGCGCAGCCTATGGTGGACCGCAGCAATCCCGATCAGACAGTGATGGCGTTTTCCGGACTTCCCTGGCTGGACGGCGTGACCTGCACCAGCCGGCAGGTCCAGGTGTTCCCGGACACCTCCTCCGGCTCCGTGAATGGAACCGCCTCGTTTCGGTTTGAGAACATTTCCGGGCAGGCCCGGACGGCGGCCTTCGGCATCAATCCCGGCTACCGGGTTACCTCCGTCCGGGCAAACGGAGCGGAGGTTTCCTATTCCGTGAGCAGCTACGAGGAGTTTAACGAGGCCCTGCTCTCGGTTCTGCTGCCGCCTGACGAAACGATTCTGCTGACTGTGGAATACGGCGGATTTCCCAGGGAAAACCGCAATACCTCCGTCATGCAGGGCAGACTGGAGATCAGCAGCGAATACATTTGTCTGGAGCACGGCGCTCTGTCGCCCCGCCTCATAAATGTGCTCCCCGGCGGGACTGCATCCCCCGCCTCCATTGAGATCACGCTCCCCGCCTCCATGACTGTCATCCCCTTCGGAGACAGCGACGCCCGGGTCATTGCCTCCCACGCGGACGGCACCGCCACCTGGCGCTATGAGGCGGACGGCACCGGCGGCATTCTCTACGCCGGCGACTATATCCGGGAGGACATAACGGCCGGCGGCATCGGCATCGAGCTTTACTACGGACGCCGGCACCAGGCCGTCATGGAATCCGCCGGGGCCGCGAACGCCGTGAAGGCCGTAGCCGACTACTGCACGGCACACTACGGCCCCCTGTCCTTTGGCTCCGGCGGCACGCTGAAGCTGATCCAGAGCCGCGTCACCGGCGGAGGCTACGCCACAGAAGGGGCCAGCCTTTTAGACGAGACGGATTTCACCGCCGCCAATCTTGAGGACGGCAGCAAGGGAGCCGGCGCCGGGGAGGTCATGATCCACGAGCTGGTGCACCAGTGGTGGGGTCTGGGAAATATGTTCGATACCTCCAACCCCGCAGACGCCTGGTCGGCAGAGGGACTGACGGTCTACACCACCTACCGCATCGTGAAGGAGCTGTACGGTGAGGATTATGCCAGAGAGCACTATACAGACCGATGGCAGAGCGAGGTGGACGACTACCGGCTGAATTTCTATGTCCGCCGCCCGGAGTATTTATCGGCCCTGCCCGGGAAACAGCGGCTTGAGATCTCCAACCGCCTGTCCTACGTGCGGCAATACTGTGAGATGCCTTTAAAAATTCTGAAGGCGGAGAAGCTGGTGGGCGGCGAGGCGGCCATGGACCAGATTCTCTCCGATCTGTTTAACCGGGAACTGGATCCCCAGTCTCCCTTCCTGACCTTCCAGGAATTTCTGGATGCCTGCGGACTGAACGAGGAGGATTTAAACCTTGAGTAAAATATTCAGATATGAGTGCAGACGGCTTCTGTTAAGCAAATTTTTCTTTGGCCTTGCGGCCGTCACCTGCTTTTACGGCTGGCAGGTGCTTGAACACGTGACGATCCTGGGCATCGCCCACACGGCCTCCTTCTCCCCCTGGAGCTTCGGCGACTACTTAAGCCGCCTGCTGCCTCTCCTGTGGCTGGGGACCCTTTTCTCTGTGAGCGTTTACACAAACGGGGCGGAACGCCGGGCCGCCATGCTGACCCCAGGCTGCCCCCATGCATCCGGCTGTCTACCGCCTGGCGCGCTTTCTCTGTGTCCTCACCGCCTCCGCGCTTCTCTCCCTGGCGGCGGTGTTTACAGCGGTGTGCTTTTACGCCCGGATGTTCCGCTGGCATGACTGGGGCACGCTCGTTCTTCCTGCCCTCGTCACCCTGGCGCCGGCCCTCCTTTTCGCCGCAGGCGGCGGATGGCTCATCGGGTATATGCGTGTCTGGCTCCTGGTCCCATGGGCGCTTTTTCCCTTCCTTTCCGCGGCGCTCCCCCTGCCGGAGGCGCTGGGACTGTGGAACGGGAAACTTTTCTCCACACGCCCCCTGCTCCTTCCCTCTCTGGATCCTGCGTTCTCCCTTTCGCCGGAAACCATCGTCATGCAGTGCGCGCTGGCATTGGCGGGAGCCGGGCTGTTTTTCTGGGCTGCCCTCAAAAATAAAGCGCAATTTCTCCAGGAAGACCTTTCCTTATCTGAAACTCTATGCTATAATACACAGGTTCGTTTTTAAGGAACCAATTCACAGAAAAGGAAGGTAAAGAATGGAAAACACAAAAAAAATTAACTGATACACCCTTGCCTTCATGGCATTCTCCACGGTGTGGGGGTTCGGAAACGTCTTAAACGGCTTCGTATACTTTAACGGTATACAGGTCATTTTCAGCTGGATTCTGATGTTTGCGCTCTACTTCGTGCCCTATGCTTTAATGGTCGGCGAGCTGGGCTCCGCCTTCAAGCACTCCGGCGGCGGCGTCAGCTCCTGGATCCACGAGACCATCAGCCGAAGTTTGCATATTACGCAGCTGGACCTACTGGGCCTGCCACGTGACCTACATCGCAAGCAAGGGCAGCGGCGGCTTAAAGGCCTTAAGCTGGATGATTTTCCAGGACGGAACCACCTACGACACGTTCCCCACGCTCTGGGTGCAGCTGGCGACGCTCCTGGTGCTCCTGTTCTTCTGCTGGGTGGCCAGCCGGGGCTTAAATCCCCTCAAAAAGCTGGCGACCATCGCGGGAACCAGCATGTTTGTCATGTCCATCCTGTATATCTTAATGATGTTTGCGGCGCCTGTCATCAATCCGGGCGGCGGCTATGTCACCGCAGATTTCAGCATCGGGAACCTGATCCCGAAATTCAACGTGGGATATTTCACCTCCCTGTCCATCCTGGTCTTTGCGGTGGGCGGCTGCGAGAAGATTTCTCCCTATGTAAACAAGGTCAAGGATCCGTCCCGCGGCTTTCCGAAGGGCATGATCACGCTGGCTGTCATGGTTATGGTCTGCGCGATTCTGGGTACCATAGCCATGAGCATGATGTTTGACCCGGCGCTCATCAATGAGAGCGGCGAGAGCTTCAACTCCTACGTCTCCAACGGAAGCTACTGGGCCTTCGAGAGACTGGGCGAATACTACGGTGTGGGCAATCTTCTCATGATTATCTACGCGGCCTGCAACGCCATCGGACAGTTCTCCACCCTGGTCTTAAGCATCGACGCGCCGCTGCGGATGCTTTTGGACAACGAGGATGCGAGACAGTTCATCCCGACGAAGCTCTTAAAGAAAAACAAGTACGACGCCTATATCAACGGCATCTGGATGGTGGTCATCCTGTCCGGCAGCATTATTTTAATACAGTCCCTGGTTCCGGGTGCTGCCAGCGTGCTGGCCCAGCTCAACAAGTTAAATTCCGTGACCATGCCGCTGCGGTATCTCTGGGTGTTTGCCGCCTACCTGGCGCTGCGCCGCTCCTTAGACCGGTTTAACCCGGAGTATCAGTTCACGAAAAACAACGGCCTGGCCCTCACCGCCGGCGTCTGGTGCTTCATCGTCACCGCCGCCTGCTGCATCCTGGGCATGTACGTGGAGGGCGATCTGGCCTCCACCCTGTTAAACGTGATCACACCGTTTGTGCTCACCGCGCTGGGTCTGATCCTGCCGATTATCAAGAGAAGGGAAGTAAACAGCCATGTATAAAGAAGCTTCGAGAGAAATTCTGACACTCATTGAAAAGAGCCCGAGCCCGTTTCACGCGGTCCGCACGCTGGCGGAGCTTTTCCTGCACGCCGGCTATGAGGAGCTTGCCGAGTGCGACGCCTGGCCTGAAAAAGGGAGGAAAATATTTCACTACCCGCAACGGCTCCTCCATCATCGCCTTCGCCATCGGCGGAGAGCTTGCGGACTACCATTTCCAGCTCACCTCCTCCCACAGCGACTCTCCCACCTTCCGCGTCAAGGAGGCGGCGGAGTTAAAGGGAAAGGGCGGCTATTTAAAGCTCAACACCGAGGGCTACGGCGGAATGATCTGTTCCACCTGGCTGGACCGCCCGCTCTCCCTGGCCGGACGGGTGCTTGTAAAAACCGCGGAGGGAATTGAGAACCGCCTGGTGGCGTTTGACCGGGATCTGGTGCTCATTCCCAGCCTGGCCATCCACATGAACCGCTCCGTCAACGAGGGCGTCGCTTTCAACAACCAGGTGGACATGCTGCCCCTGTTCTCCGCCGGTGCGTGCGGGGAAGGCTCTTTCCGGGAGCTGGTCGCCGGGGAGCTGGGCGTGAACGCCGGGGACATTTTAGGCTGCGACCTGGGGCTTTACAGCCGCACGGCCCCGTCCGTCTGGGGCGCAAAAGAGGAGTTCATCTCCTCCGCCAGACTGGACGACTTACAGTGCGCCTTCACCTCGCGAAGGCCATGATCGCCGCCGAGAATGCCCACAGCGTCAATGTGTTCGCCTGCTTCGACAACGAGGAGGTGGGCTCCGGCACAAAGCAGGGCGCCTGCTCCACGTTCCTCCGGGACGTGCTGACGCGCATCAACGACGGCCTGGGCTTTTCCGGCGAGGACTACTGCCGGGCCGTGGCGAAGAGCTTCATGGTCTCCTGCGACAACGCCCACGCGGTGCATCCCAATCATCCGGAGAAGACGGACGAGACCAACTGCACCTATTTAAACAAGGGCATTGTGATTAAGTACGCCGCCAACCAGAAGTACACCACCGACGGCATCAGCGCCGCCGTGTTCAAGGCGGTCTGCGAGCGGGCCGGCGTGCCGTACCAGGTTTTCGCCAACCGCAGCGACATGGCGGGCGGCAGCACTCTCGGAAACCTCTCCTCCCAGAAGGTGTCCCTGCACACCGTGGATATCGGCATCCCGCAGCTTGCCATGCACTCCTCCTACGAGACGGCAGGCGTCATGGATACGCTGTATATGATACAGGCTCTGACAAAGTTTTATGAGATGGATATTGTGGCTGACGGGGACGGCGTGCGTATGTAATTCCCGCGCCGCTGTCAACAGGGAATACCACAGAACCATTGCCAGAACGCAGAAAAGCCGTCACACCACTGGCGACGGCTTCTCCTCCGGAAGGGCTGCGGGGGCCAGCTTCGGCACTCCCGGGCCCTTCTTTGCTTTGTCCGGTTTCGGTTTGGTTTTTACGTCTCCCGGCCCCTTCGCGGGGGCCGGTTTTTCTTTCTCTCCGACGGGGGCCGGTTTCTCCGCTTTCGCAGGGGTCGGCTTCGTTTCCTTCGCAGGGATCGGTTTTTCCTCCTTCGCAGGCGCAGGCGCGGGCTTTGCCTCCCTGGCTGGTTCCGGCTTTTCCTTTTTCGCGGGGACCGGCTTCGCCTCCTTTGCAGGAGCTGGCTTTACGGTGTTCGCAGGCCCCGGTTTTTCCGCAGGCGCAGGCGCAGGCGCGGGCGCTGCTTTGGCGGGCTCCTTCGTGATAGCTGGCTCCGCGCCCTCCGACGTAGGCGCGGCGGCCTTCGGCCCTTTATCCGGACCTGGCTTCTCTGCCGGTTCCTCCTTCCCGCTCTCTTTAGGCCCCGCCGCCGCGGGGCCCACAGCCGCCGGTCCTGCCGCCGGTTTTGCGTCTTCCCGCCCTGTCAGCCAGAGTCCAAGCACAATCACCGATGCCAACACGATTCCCCAGAATACCATTCTATAAACAGGCTTCTTACTTCTCATCCGATCTACCTCTCTCTTCCATATATGAAAACCAGGCGGCGGCCAGCTCATGTGCCGCCAGCGCTCCGAACGGGATCAGCCACGCCGTCCGCTCCAGGTGGGGCTTATGAAGCGCCAGGAGAAACCAGACGGCAGCCACGCACCAGATCACCGTCTCCGCAATATCTTTTGCCGTCCATTTTCCCGCCAGCACATCGTCCATCCTGCGCTTTGCGGCCCCGCCGCCTTTCCCCCGGCGGATCAGCCACACGGCCGCGGCCACTGCTGCAGCCAGAACCAGAACCGGGAAGAAATGTCCTCCCCTGGGGCCTGGATGCAGCAAACGGTTTCCGCCCCAGGCAAGAAGAAACACTCCCGCAGCGATCCAGGGAGCCGCCCGCAGCCAGGCCGGAGAAGCTTCCTCCGGTGTGCCGCTCTGCTCAGTCTCCCTGCGTGAATCCTGGCCGTCTGTCCCCGCATTCCCGCCGGATGACGGGGCATCCCCGGGTGCTCCCGCGATCTCGTCCACCAGCTCGAAGATATCCCCGATCCCGCCGATCACGGACTGGTACGCGGTCTCGGGCGAATACTCCTCCGCCAGAAGATCCCGGTATTTCTTTATAAGCTCCCCGCAGAGGGCCTCCTTTTCCGCCTGAACCTCGGCACTCTGCCGGGTTCCGTAAAATGCCCGCTCCACATAGCGGCGAATCCTTTCCTCTCCACTCATCGCTCCCGCCTCCTGTCAGTCAAACAGCCGATCCAGAAGCCCCTTCATGGTCTTCCACTCGCTGATAATCCGTCTCAGATGCTCCCTTCCCTGTTCCGTGATGGAATAGTAACGCCGCCTCGCGCCGGCGCTCTGCTCCCCCCAGTAGGAAGTCACGTCGCCCTGCTTCTCCAGCCTGCGCACCGCGGTATAAAGAGTCGCCTCCTTAAACTCATACTGCATGCCGGACTTTTCAAGAACCGCCGCATTCAGGTCGTACCCATAGCTGTCGCCGTCCGCCAGGATCCGCAGGATAATTCCGTCTGTGTATCCGTAAATCATATCCGATGTAATTTTCACGGGCATCACCTCTCTGGGTTCATCATATCACAAAGTACCTCGCATTACAAGGTAATTTACTGTCCTTCAGAATATTCCTTTCTTCAAATAAAAATGAGCAGCAGAGAACTGACTGGATTTACGCAGTTCTTTGCTACTCATCAGATTTATTCCTTCATTTCAGCAGCAGCGCCGAGTGGACAATGACGAACACGGAACCCGCGTTGTGCACCAGCGCGCCGACCACAGGATTTAAGATACCGGTGATGGCCAGGAGGATCGCAGCGAAGTTTAACGTCATGGAAAACGCCAGATTGTATTTGATGGTTCGCATCATCCGGCGGGACAGCCACAGAAGATGGGGAAGCTCTTTTATATCATCATTCACCAGCGCAATGTCCGCCGCGTCCACGGCGATGTCGCTCCCCACACCGCCCATGGCGATGCCCACATGCGCCTTCTTAAGCGCCGGGGCGTCGTTGATGCCGTCTCCGATCATGCAGACCATACAGCCGTTTTTCTGCGACTCCTCGATATAGACCAGCTTATCCTCTGGGAGACATCCCGCCTTCCACTGGGTGATTCCCAGTTTCTCTGCCATATGCCGGGCGGCATTCTCGTGATCTCCGGTCAGAAGCACTGGAGTGACCCCGGTCTGTCTCGCTCTCACGATCATATCGGCGGCATCGGCGCGCAGCGTATCCGAGAGCGCCAGGAAACCCGCCAGCTCCCCGCCGGCGGCCAGATAGATGACCGTGCATCCCTGCTCCAGATAACGGCCGGCGGCAGACGCCTTCCCGCAGTCGATGGCATTTTCCCTTAAAAGCTCCAGATTTCCCGCCAGAATCTGCTCCCCGTCCAGACTGACCTGCACGCCGCGGCCCGGAAGCATGAGAAACTGCTGCGGCTCCGGCGGGGGGAGCTCAGACCCTTTTCCATAGCCGCGAATCACCGCCCTTCCCAGCGGATGTTCGGACTTAAGCTCCGCGCAGGCCACCCGGCGGAAAAGGGATTCCCGGCTCACGGCATCAGAAAGGCTCACAACGGCGACCACCTCCGGCGTCCCGCAGGTCAGCGTTCCAGTCTTGTCAAAAACCACCCGACCGACTGCGGCCAGCCGCTCCAGTGCGTCGCCCTCGCGAACCAGGAACCCGTGCCTCGTGGCGTTCCCGATGGCCGCCATGATGGCCGTCGGCGTAGCCAGCACCAGGGCGCAGGGACAGAACACCACGAGAATGGTGACGGAGCGGATGATCTCTCCGGTAAACAGCCAGGTAATCGCCGCAGCGGCCAGCGCAATGACCACGATCCAGGTGGCCCACCGGTCTGCCAGACCCACCGATCTTTGCCTTTCCCGCGTCGGCGGACTGAACCAGACGGATCAGCCGCTGGATGGAGCTGTCCTCTCCCACCCTCGTCGCCTCCATGTCAAAGGAGCCGAACTGGTTCACGGTTCCGCTGGACACCTCATCGCCGGGTCCCTTATCCACAGGAAGGGATTCCCCGGTCATCACGGCCTGGTTGACGGAGGTCTGCCCGGACACCACCCGCCCGTCCACCGGCACGGTCTCCCCGGGGAGAACGCGGAGCCGCTCGCCGACCTTCACCTCCCCGGCGGGAATGATTTTTCTGCGCCGCCGTCAATCACGCGGGCCGTGCGCGGCGTCAGATGCACCAGTCTCTCGATGCCAGCGCGGGCCCTGGCCACCGTCAGCTCTTCCAGAAGGCCGCCCAGCTGCATGATGAACGCCACCTCACCCGCCGCAAAATCCTCGCCGATGATGACCGACGCGATGAGCGCGATGGACACCAGCACGTCAGCCTTGATGTCAAATGCGGTGACCAGCCCGATGACGGCCTCCAGAATGATGGGCACTCCGCACAGGAGAATGGCCACCCACGCGGGATCGATGCCGGCGGGGAACGGCAGATGAAACATGCTGCACAGAAGGGCCGCGCCGCTGAGAATGAGAAAAGCGATGTCCCTCCTGGTGCCGCCATAATCTAAAATAGTCTCTAACAATTTCATGGGGATTTGTGCCTCCTTGTCCGGGATGTGTATGATTGATGGGGGGATATTTTTTGCGAGAACAGTTTATACCCCACCTGGTATAGGTTTATTATACATATAGGGGTATAGGTTGTCAATAGATGCGACGGTATGGTTTTCCCTGTTCTGACATCACAAAAAGAGGCCTTCCTCTGATTGTATTTTGAGGCGGCCTCCGGCTTTTCTATATGCGGTTATTCTCTTATTTCACATCTTCATGCCCGTATGACAGGGACAGGGGAGCCAGCCGGACAATCCCATCCCCCCGGGCGACGCTAAATTTCATCTCCTCCCCGATGGTCAGAGGACGGCCGCTCCTTCCCAGGTATACATCGTAGCCCAGATTGGAGGCGTAACCGCATACGCTGGCGGTCACACGGCCTCTGTTTACAAAAATCAGCTGCACCATCCCCTCGCTCACCGTCTCCCGGATGGAAGAGCTGCTGATGCCAATGATGCGTTCCATCTCTGATTTGCTGGTATAGGGATCGAAGGTGTATACGGCCTCCCACTCGAAGGGAACCGTCTCGTTCAGCGTGACGGTGATTCCGTCCTCGAGGGAACAGAGCGAATGCTCCAGGGCGCGGTTGTGCCAGAATACGATGGGATTGCCGATCAGCGCATAAATTACAAGCAGGATCAGCAGGGCTGCGGCGCACAGCTTTAAGGCTCTCTTTTTCATGGCTCACCTCCGTTTTTTATATTATAGCATGGGGATGGGCGGAGGGGCTTTGCGATTGTTTGAAGAATTGTTTACGGAAAAGTGAAGGGGAGGCACAGCTTACGGCCGGGGGCCGTTCGCTGTACGGGCTCCGCCCTATAAAAATAAAAACGCCGCACATCCCTTTGCAAGTAAACTTGCACGGAATACGAAAACCTTTATTTTTGCATGTCAGAGCTTCAACCCATGTTTGAAAACCTCTCTACGGCTTTGGTGAAGCTGGCTATGGTCTGGTCGGGGTCGCCGTGTTCTATGCCGTCGCGGACGCAGTGTTTTATGTGTCCTTCCAGCACTACCTGGCCGCATTTGTGGAGGGCGGATTTGGCGGCGTTCAGCTGGGATAAAATGTCCTCGCAGGGAATATCCTCATCTATCATCCGGTCGATGGCCTGGACCTGGCCGATGATCTTTTTCAAACGACGGTGCAGGTTTTCTGAATCCATACATTGTCTCATGGGAAATCACCTCCTATACCTGTGGGGGTATATATTGTATTATCACGAAGTCACGCCGGAATGTCAAGGCGATTCTGACGCCGCTGTCATGGACAGATAGCGGTTCAACCGGGTCTCCACCAGCGTGGCAACCAGATCTGCAAACATCGTCAGGTCGCCGTTTACTGCGTATTTCTCCAACGCGTCAAAATACGCCAGCCTGTCTTCCTTACGAATAGAAACCGCCGGGAAATCATTCAAAAGGAGCTGGTAGTTCATAATCAGCCGGGAAGTTCTTCCGTTTCCATCCGGGAACGGATGAATGCGTACAAACTCGGCGTGCGTCCACGCCGCCAGTTCAATCAGATTTAACTGATCCTTTTCCACGCAAGATCTGCATAGAAATTTTTCACCTGGCGATCCATCTCATTCGGCGGCGGGGGCGTATGCTGCGCGCCAGAGATATAAACTTCTATATTTCGATAAATCCCGCCCGTAAAAATATGCTCCATCAACATCGCATGAATATCTTTTACAATTTTTTCGTCCAGAGGCATCTTTTTTTTCTATGCATTCTTTCACATAACGGTAAGCGTTCTGATGATTCACAACCTCATAAATCTCCGCATGTGTTTTCCGCCGATAGAAATACCATCCTCCAGAAGAACCTTCGTCTCCATCAGTGTCAGCGTGTTTCCTTCGATGGCAGTGGAGTTGTGTGTATTCAATCTCAAATGCATTCTCAAATGTAAGCAGAGTGTATTCCGGAATGAACGACCGCAGCGCTTTTAAACGGTCGCGCTTTTCCAGTATCGTTCCGTAATCCATATTCTGCCCCCTTTCCCGGCCATCCTTAACGCCAATTATCGTATTTAATCTGTATTCTATCATAAATAAAAACAAAAATAAAGCAGGCGACCGAAATCGCCTGCCAACCGCTTGAATGAAACAGGTGGGGTGACCCTCCCACATCTCTTTTAAGACCACCAGGGCGTGACGGCTGCCTGTTCCGTCCTCAGATTTCATTCAATATAGTTTAGTAATTATGTATTCTCATTATACCGTATCCCGGCATTTTGTCAATCGCTTTTATCATATTTCCACGCATGCCCTAAATCAATATAATGACTCAGCTGAGCATCCATCAGCGGATACATGGTACGATATGACATTTTTCCATCTGAAGAAATTTTAACAGCGACAGAAACATGCATCGAAAGATCTTTTATAAACGAAATACTGTTATCTTTGGGGTGTACACTAATATAATCTGGGCAATGAATAATTTTAGGGATTTCTTTAAAACATCGCATAAATTCATTTTCGGAAATAAAATCCTTCTTATGTCGTTCTGTATGTGAAATCCTGTCTTTCCAAAACAAAATATCTCTATCTGGGGAAAGTATTTCTTTCAAATCTGGCCTCTTACTTATGATAAATTCTACCATGCGGGGAGACAGACGTCCTAAAGAAAACAAATGAAATCTTTTCTTCAAAGATATCCGCTCTTAATTCTTTAACTGTGATCATCTTTATCTTGATTTTGTGGGAAAATTATTAAATATTTTGACTGATAGATTCTATAAACAAGAATTGATGACTACAGTATAAAGTATGGATCATAAAAAGGCAATAGATATTTTCTCAAGCATCTTCTTTTTTCTCACAAAAAGCAGGCGACCGCAATCGCCTGCCAATTTCTCATATAAAACAGATGGATTTTACCTCCCAAAATACCCCGCAATCTCCTCCATCCGCCCCATCTGGTCCACCCCGAACGGACATCGCCGGCTGCAGTGTCCGCACCGGATGCAGTCTGCGGCGTGCAGCTCCAGATTGAGATAATGCTCCTTTGCCATGGCGTCGCCGTTTCTCGCCAGGTCGTAGTATTTATTCACCACTCCGATGTCGATTCCCTTCGGGCAGGGCTTGCAGTGGTTGCAGTAGACGCATTTTCCCACCGCATCCGCCGGCTTGAAGGAGCCGATCACCGAGTAATCCCGCTCCGCCTCTGGAAGATCAAAAAACTTAAGAAGAGTCTCCAGCTGCTCCACCGAGCCCCATCCCCGGAAGCACGGTCAGGACGCCGGGGCGGTCCAGCGCATACTGCATGCACTGATAAATGGTCAGCGCCTGACCGAAGGGCGAGATGGCCCCGTCCAGAAGCTGGCCGCCGGCAAAGGGCTTCATCACGGAAATTCCGATGTTCCCCGCCTCACAGCGTCGGTACACGCCCGCCCGCTCGTCCACGGAGCCGATGCCGAACTCGCCCTGCTGGTAATCGTAGGCCGGATTGACCGAGAACATCAGCATATCCACCGCCACCTCGTCGAGCACCCGGTTAATGGCTTTCGGCGTGTGGGACGAGAGCCCCAGATGGCGCACTACGCCCTGCTCCTTCATCTCCATGAGGCAGCCGAGGGCTCCGCTCTTTTTGTAGTCCTCCCAGTCGGAAATTTCATCCAGGCAGTGATGAAGCCGTAATCGATATAGTCTGTCTTAAGATTTTTAAGCTGCCAGTCAACGCTTCTTCGCACCGCCTCCCCGTCGGTGGTCCAGCCGTAGGTCCCGGCGCTGTAATCGGCGCCGAAATGTATCTGGTACAGGACCTCCTTCCGCACGTCGTACAGGGCCTCACCGAAATACGGGAAGGTCCTTCCCTCCGCCGTGGCCAGGTCAAAGTAATTGATGCCGCTCTCATAGGCCCGGCGTATGGTCTCCACGCCGTCCCTCTCCTTCGCCTCCGCGATGTAGGAGGTGCCGAAACCGAGGACGCTTATGCGGTCCCCGGTTCTCTTATTCACTCTGTACTCCATGTTGTTTCTCACTTTAAATTCTCCTTAAAAAAGCGCTCCAGCTTGTCAAACGGAATGCGGTCCACACGGTCGTAGAGGTCGATGTGCTCCGCGTCCTTCACGTTGTAAATCTCCTTCGGCTCCTGCGCCGCCGCGTAGGCGTCGCTGAAAAACCGGGAATGGGCCCGGTCGCCCATGACGAACAAAATGGGTCTCGGCGAAATCTCGTCGATGTGATCCAGGAGATTGTAATTCATAAAGGCCAGATCGCTGGTGGTGGTAAAACCGCCGCGGGCGTTGGGATGAAAGCCCCGGCGCACCGCGTAGAAGCGGAACCACTCGGCCGTCGGCTCCTCCAGCTCAGCTGGAACCTCGTCCAGCGGCTCCTCCGGGAAGTAGGGCACATACTGCGGGAGGCCATTTTCGGCATCCTTCCACCGCTGCTCGCAGAGAGCCTTCTTTGCCCTTAACACATCCTCCTTCGTCTCAAGTCCCAGTCTGGCCGCCACAGTCATATCGTACATGGACGCAGTGGCAACGGCCTGATCCGCACATCCATGGCTGCCGCGGAGAGGGCAAAACCGCCGGAACCGCAGATGCCGATGGCGCCGATTTTCTCCCGGTCCACGAATGTCTGAAGCCCCAGGAAATCCACCCCGGCGCTGAAATTCTCCGTAAACAGATCCGGCGAGGACACATGTCTCGGCTCGCCGCCGGACTCTCCCATGTAGCACGGGTCGAAGGTCAGCACCACGAAGCCACGTTTCGCCAGCTCATTGGCGTAGACCGAGGGGCCCTGCTCCTTGACGCCGCCGTAGGGCGCGCCCACGATGAGGGCCGGGTGCTTCTCCTCCCGGTTCATCCCCTTCGCCGTATAGAGGTCGCCGGCGATGGCCAGACCGTAGCGGTTCTGGTAACGCACGTGCTCCCTCGTCACATTCTCACTTAAATTACAGATATATCCTGCCATTTTACATTCCTCCATTTCATTTTAGATCATATTTCCCCGCTCGATCTGGTAGACCAGATAATCCAGACAGTCGATGCATTTCTGACTCTCGTGCACGGTCTTTAAAAGCGCCCGCTTCTGCGTGCCCAGAAGCCGCAGCAGCTCGGCCGTCCGGCACTCCCCGGCCAGCGCAATGCAGGTTCCAGCGTCGCCCGGTCGCAGCCAGCGTCCAGCAGGTTCTGCCTTAAACATTCCTGTTTGTTGGATGCCTCCGCCATTTCGTTTTCCTCCTGCAATCATTATAGGGGAGGTGCACAATAATATCAAATATTTAGTTTCTATAATTAGTTATTCTTGTAATGAATATCTATACGGTGTATAATGGGGAAAATCAGATGACAGGGGGTAAGACCGATGGAAATTCGCGTGCTGAAATATTTTCTTGAGACCGCCAGGGAGGGAAGCGTCACCCGGGCCGCGGCGGCGCTGCACATCTCGCAGCCATCGCTGTCGAAACAGCTCAAGGATCTGGAACAAGAGCTGGGAAAAAAGCTGTTCGTGCGCAGCAACTACAGCATTAAGCTGACCGACGAGGGGATGCTTCTCCGGAAACGGGCGGAGGAAATCCTGGAAATGGTGGAGAAAACCACAGACGAGTTCAAAGCGCTGGGAGATATCACCGGCGGAGACGTGCGCATCGGCTGCGCGGAATCCCACCTGGTCAGCCATCTGGCACAGGTGATCCGGGCGTCAGGGAAGACTATCCGAGGCTCCGCTACCACCTCTACAGCGGCGGCACGGAGCAGGTGACGGAGCGGCTGGACCGGGGCCTTCTGGACTTCGCGTTCATCGTGGAGCCGCCGTCCCTCTCCCACTACAACTACATCGAAATCCCCGGCGTGGATACCTGGGGTGTTCTCATGCGTCGGGACCACCCGCTGGCGGCCCTCGAGTCCATCACCTGCGACGACCTGGCCGGCATCGACCTCATCTGCTCAGAGCAGTCCATGAAGGCAGACATTCCCCGCTGGTGCGGGCAGAAGGCAGACACGCTCCGGTTTACGGGGACCGTGAACCTGTTTTACAATGGATCCGTGTTCGTGAAGGAGGGGCTCGGATGTATGCTCACCTTCGCCCGCCTGGCCGACACCAGCCCGGAGAGCAGTCTCTGTTTCCGCCCGCTGTCGCCGGTGCTGGAAAATAAAATGTATGTGATCTGGAAGAAATACCAGGTGTTCACGCCGATTGCGGAGCTTCTGGTGAAGCGGCTGGAGGAAGCATTTCACCGGCCTCTCTAGAGCAGGTTATCCTGCCTGATTGTCCATGGAAAATGTCACAGTCACATCCCCGTCTCCCAGTGCGTCCTCCCAGCCGGTCAGATCGTCAATGTGCCCGATCCTCGTATAGCTCCAGGAGTTTGTGCCGTAAAACATCACGATCTGATCGCCCTGGTACAGAACAATGTCTCCGGCCTGTGTTGTCATCTGGCGGTTGCTGGCGGGAAGGCTTTTTCCCAGCGGCCCCACCTTTTCAAAGCCGGCGTAATCCCGCATCTGGAGCACGACCGGACCGCTCTCCATCATTTCCACCAGGCGTCCACTGCTTCATTGTCCGCCAGCGTCGCTGTAAACCCGGTCTCACCCACCGTTACCTCCATCTTCACAGGTTCGTCCTCCTCTCCGGTTTCCACTTCCTCCGGCTGCGCCGGTTTCTCTTCTGGGGAAACGACCGTCTGCGCGGTTTCCGCAAACGCCTGCTGACGGCTTCCGCACGCGATCAGCAGCAGGGCAAACAGAAGGAAAACAGTCATTAAAACTGAACGTCTTTTTTTCATCCGATTTACCTCTTTTCTGTATAATGGGACGATTTACAGAAACGCCCCGTTGCACACCTGGATGACCTGCCCCTTCACGTGACACCCCATCTTGCTGGCCAGATACAGGCAGGCATAGGCCTGGTCCATGGGATCGCATTCCGGGCCGGGGAAATAGACAAAGTGCCCGCTGTACTGGTGCATCTTCGCCCCGCCCGGCTGTTCACCGGCTTTATTGGCCAGGTGCGCCGGCGTTATGGTGGAGCCGGGCGCCACCGCATTGCAGCGGATATTGGTGTCGATCAAACGCATCGCCACGTTCTTCGTCAGCGTGTTTAGCGCTCCCTTCGTGGAGGTGTAGGTGGCTCCGCAGAACGGGCGCTCCCCGTTGACCGAGGAAATGTTGATGATCACGCCGTCATTTTTCGGCAGAAAGATTTTTAAAGCCTCGCGGATATACCGCATCGGCCCGCCCAGGTTCGTGTCCATGACGAATCTCATCCACTCGTCATCCGTCTCATCGATCATTTTCTGCTCGCCGATGCCGGCATTATTGATGAGAATGTCCACATCGCCAAATTCCTTTACCGCCGTTTCAAATACCCGACGGGTATCCTCTGTGGAGCACACGTCGGCCACAACGCCGACCGCCTTTCCGCCTTTTTGGCGGATTCCCTGCACCACTGCATCCAGCTTTTCCTTTCCCCGCGCAGTGATGACCACCGCGGCGCCTTCCTCCGCGAACAGCTCCGCCATGGTCTGGCCCATGCCGTAGCTGGCGCCTGTGATAATAGCGACTTTGTCTTTCAGCATCTGTCTTTCCATCTCAAATACCTCTTTTCTCTTATTTCATGCTCTCTCGTAAGACAGCGGAGATTTCCTCCCTCGTCAGCACCTTATAGCCCCCGTTCATGGCAGAACGCCGTCCGCGATGCCCTCCAGCATATCCTCTGTCACGCCCAGGTCTCTCAGATTCATCACCAGCCCCAGTTCCTTCATATAAGCCTCCATCCGGCCAAGGCCTTCCGCTGCGATCGTCTCGTCGCTCTTTCCTTCCGGACTGACATCCCAGACATTCACGGCAAAACGGCGAAATTTCGCCAGGCCGCAGGGCATGATATGACGGTAATAGGCCATGGACACCGCCGCCAGGGTCATGCCGTGGGTGGCATCCGTATAGGCTCCCACGGACTGTCCGATCATGTGTACCATCCAGTCCGTCGTCTTCCCTTTGGCAATCAGCGTATTTAACGCCCAGGTCGCCGTCCACATGATATTGCTCCTGGCCTCATAATCCGCAGGATTCTGAATTGCGATGCGGCTGGCGCGGATCAGAGAGCGCATCAGCCCCTCGCTGATATAATCGCTGGTATTGTCGTCTTCCCCGGAAAAATACTGCTCACAGATGTGGTTGAAAATATCATAGATGCCCGCAACCATCTGATACTCCGGCAGCGTATAGGTAAATACTGGATTCAGGATCGAAAACTTCGGGAATACGTTGTCCCCAAATACATGGCCGATTTTCAGCCTGCTTTCATGATTGGTTATTACAGCGCCGCCGTTCATCTCAGAACCGGTTCCCACCATCGTCAGAACACAGCCCACGGGAATGACCGGATTGTCCACATCCTCCATGCGGAGATAATATTTCTCCCACGGGTCCTCCTCGCAGTACGCGGAAACAGAGACGGCCTTCGCATAATCGCAGACCGAACCGCCGCCCACAGCCAGAATCAGATCCACCTGGTTCTCTCTCGCAATCCGGCATCCCTCATACAGCTTCTCAACTGTGGGATTCGGCATCACGCCGGGATCTTCCACCACTGTCTTGCCGTTCGCTCTCAGAATCTCCACAACCTGATCATAGATCCCATTTTTCTTAATGGAACCGCCGCCATAGGTCAGCATGATTGTCTGCCCGAACTTCGGCAGCTCCACATTCAGATAGCCCAGGGAATCCTCCCCGAAATATAATCTTGTGGGATTTGCATATTCAAAATTTCCTAACATCTGGTTGTCCTCCTTCTTCACACAGCGTTCTCTTTTTCCATCTGATATACCAGATAATCCAGGCAATCGATCCGCTTTTCGCCTGTGTGCACTTCATCCAGCAGGCACTGCCTGTGGATTCTTAATAATCTCATCTGGCCGTTTACATCCCCGGTCTCCTTCAGTGCAAGAAACTCTTTCACAAGCTCCGGCCCGCAGCCGGCATCTTCTAAGTTCTGCACCAGGGAAACCGGAGCGGCCGCCATCGGCTTCTGTCTCATTTTTCCCCCTTACCAGTCCGCTTCTGCAAGCTGCGCGGACTACTCCAGCCCGAACGCTTCCCCGAAAAAGGTTTCCAGCTTGTCAAACGGAATCTTATCCACCTGATCATACAGATCCACGTGGTTTGCCTGCGGAACCACATACAGCTCCTTTGGCTCTGCCGCATTGGCATACGCCGTCTCGCTGAATCCCACGGAATGCGCATTTTCCCCCACGATAAACAGAATGGGACGGGGCGCAATCTCGCTGATATGGGCCAGGGACGGGAAATTCATCAGAGACAGCATGGAGGTCGTGGTCACATTTCCCAGTGCATTGGGATGCCATCCCCTCTCCGTGCCATAAAAGCTGTAAAATTCCTCCGTCACCGGATCCAGCCCTTCTGGAATTTCCTCCGTCGGAGCATCCGGATAGGAGGTCTGGAACGCCGGCTCCCCGTTCTCAAAATCTGCCCAGCGCTGCTGGCTCAGCCCCTCCAAGGTCGCCTGCCGCTCCTCCCCGGTGGTACTGTTTCCGATACTGCTGATATCGTACATCACGCTGGTGGCGATGGCTTTGATTCTGGAATCCATGGCTGCCGCCGAGAGTGCAAAGCCTCCGCTGCCGCATATGCCAATGGCGCCGATCTGCTCCCGGTTCACATAGTCCAGACTGCCAGATAATCCACGCCGGCGCTGAAATCCTCCGCATAGATATCCGTGGAGCCCACCATCCGCGGCTGACCGCCGCTGTATCCATGATAGGACGGGTCAAAGGTGAGCACAACAAACCCCCGCTGCGCCAGCTCGTTGGCATAGACGCCAGGTCCCTGCTCCTTCACTCCGCCGAAGGGAGGCCCGATTACCAGCGCCGGATGCTGCGTCTCCAGGTCTGCATCCTTTGCCACGTACAGATCACCCGCCAGCTCAATTCCAAAGCGGTTCTGATAATAGACATGGGTTCTTGTCACCTGGTCGCTGAGTTCAAAAATATAATGCTCCTCCTCCGGCGCTACCCGCACCGCAAGATTCGGATTTTCTGTGGCTTCGATATTTTGTACTGTATTTTCCATCATTTCGCTTCCTTCTCCTGCACTCTGCATGGTTTCCTGCGTTTCCGCTGTCGTTTCAGCGACGGATGCAGTCCCGCCTCCTCCCTGCGTCGAACAACCGGCACTGACCAGCATGGCCAGAATCAGCATCCCGCCCAAAATATGTCTGTTTCGTTTCATTTCACTGTTCCTCCTTCTGAGATGACCCGATCTTTTTTAACAATGGCTTACCGCCCACTCCTCATACATCGGCACCCCGGTTTCCAGCCGCCGCAGCCCGTCCTCCAGCGTCTCTCTGGGGCAGGCGATATTGAGGCGCAGGAACGCCGCGCCGCATCTCCCGTACTGTGCGCCCTCCGACACATACAGCCCGGTGGTTTTCCGCAGATATCCGGCAAGCTCCGTCGCGTCCCCCAGAACCCTCCCGGCAGTCCCAGCCAGAGCAGATAGGTCGCCTCCCCATCCACCGGCCAGAGCTTCGGGATCCGCTCCGCCAGCCAGCGCTTTGCCAGCCGGCGGTTTTCCTCGATGTAGGCCCGCAGCGCATCCAGCCACGCCTCTCCTTTCGTGAACGCCGCGACCGCCGCCTCCACCGCAAATGCGTTGGGCTCCGCCACCTCGTCGGTGTTGATGGCGCGGTGCATCTTATTGCGCAGCGCCTCATTGGGAACCATAATCGCCGCCGTCTGGAGCCCCGCCAGGTTAAACGCCTTGGTCGGAGCCAGGCAGGTCACGCTGTTCTCCCGGCAGTCCTCCGAAACCGAGGCGAACGGGATGTATTCTCTTCCCGGCGCGGTCAGATCGCAGTGGATCTCGTCCGACAGGACGATCACGTGGTGTTTCCGGCACAGCGCCCCGATCCTTGCCAACGTTTCTCTGTCCCAGATCTTACCTACTGGATTCTGCGGGTTGCAGAGAATCATCATGGTAGTCTGCGGATCCGCCAGTTTCTCTTCCAGATCGCCAAAATCAATTTCGTAGGCGCCGTCCCTGTATTTTAAGGGGCTTTCCAGCACGTTCCGGCCGTTATTGACAATGGAATTAAAAAAGATATTATAGACCGGCGTCTGTATCAGCACGTTTTCCCCCGGCGTCGTCAGCTTTCTCACGGCGCTGGAGATGGCCGGAACCACGCCCGTCACGAACATCAGCCAGTGCTTTTCCATGTGAAAATGATGGCGTTTTTCCCACCAGCCTGGTACGCCAGATACCACTGGCCGGGGACGATGGAATAACCGAAAATCCCGTGCTCCGCCCGCCGGGCGATGGCCTGCCGGATTTCCGGAGCTGTCTGGAAATCCATGTCCGCCACCCACATGGGCAGCTGGCCCTCCTCCACGTCCCATTTTAAGGAATTGCTGTTTCTTCTGTCGATTACCTGGTCGAAATTGTATTCCGGCATGACCTCTTTCTCTCCTTTTTCTGATTTTCCTTTATTGTACTGCGTCCTTTAATTTATATCCAATACTTATATATAATAAATTACTATGCTTTACAAACATAGATTAAAATGATAAAATGATACTGACAGGAAACGTTTCCCACTGATGAAAGAAAGGAGTCATCCACATGGAACTTCGCGTACTTCAATATTTCCTGGCGGTTGCCCGCGAGCAGAACGTCTCCCGCGCCGCCGAATCCCTGCACCTCTCCCAGCCCACCCTCTCCAGGCAGCTGCGCGACATGGAGGAGGAACTGGGGAAACAGCTTTTTATCCGTGGTTCCCGGCGGATTACGCTGACGGATGAGGGCATGATTCTCCGGAAACGGGCGGAGGAAATTCTGGATCTGGTGAAAAAGACCGAGACGGAAATTGCCGTTACCGACAGCAGCATCTCCGGGGACGTCTATATCGGAGCCGGGGAGACGGAGGCGTCCATTTCCTCACGAAGGCGGCCCGGCTTCTCCAGCAGGAGCACCCGGACGTCCGCTTTCACATTGCCAGCGGCGACACCACGGACGTGACCGACGACCTGGATAAGGGGCTGATCGACTTCGGCCTGCTGTTTGACCCCGTCGACAAATCCCGCTATGAGTATCTGAGACTCCCCTTCCAGGACAGCTACGGGGTTCTCATGCGCCGGGACTCTGAGCTTGCCTCGAAGGATGCGATCACCCCCGAGGACCTGTGGGACAAACCGCTGATCTGGAACCGGAACACCAGGGACGACAGCCCGCTGGCTGCGTGGCTTAGACGTGATCCTGGCCAGCTCCACAGCGCCGCACCTACAACCTTCTGTTCAACGGCTCTCTCATGGTTAAAGACGGGCTGGGCTATGCCCTTGCCTGGCGGGGCTTATCAACACGGTAGATTCTGAACTCTGTTTTAAGCCGCTTTCGCCGCCCCTGAATGTAGGCATGAGCATCGTCTGGAAAAATACCAGATCTTTTCCAAGCCGGCGGAGAAATTTCTGATCAAGCTCCAGGAGCTCACTGCCTGATCCGGACAATCTTGTTGCCCCAGCCCTCCAGCACCGGATTTTCCTCCACCGCCTCCACAAACTCGTCTGTGGCCTCAAAATATCCCACCGGCGTGTACTCCGCGGAGATCTCCGCGTCGTGGAAAAACAGGAGGATGCGGTTCGGCTCCGAATAGTAGACGCTGCCCGCCTCCACGGAAGTCACTTCCTCCGGGTTTTCGGGAATCTCATACCTGCCCGGGATATCGTAATACTGCATGACCTCCCAGTTTTCGTAGTCGTCATAATGATAGATCGGCAGCCTCCAGGAGCTCTGCCCCACATACCTCGCGATGGCCGCCGCCGTATCGTTGTCATACAGATGCATGGGAAACGGCGCGCCGTCGTCCCCGAAATACACGGTCAGCTCCGTGATTTTTTCCATATTGGCGGCATCTTCCGCCGCTGTGCCCGCACCGCCATCTGCAGCCGTATTTCCGGCTAAAGCTGTGCTTGTGTCCGGGCCTGTATTTCCTGCGGAAGTTCCGCCGGAGGAACTGGCCGGGGCGCCGCAGCCGGCCAGAAATGCGGCCGCGGTTAGCGCTGTCAGTCCTAAACAAATCCATCTGTTCTGTCTCTTCATGATTATTTTCTCCTTCATAAAATTCCTCCGGCGGCTGCCCCGATTCCGAACGCCACCATAAGCCCGCCCAGAACCTTATTCAGCGTTCCAAAGAGCCCGCCGTTTATCTTTCTGCGAAGGACACACGTGATCCCCGCCAGAAAGATCCACCAGCCTCCGGTTCCCAGCGCCAGCCCGCCTAAAAGGCAGGCTCCCTGCCCGGCCGTCACGCCGCCCAGGAGGCCAGAGGAGGCGAAGGCGGTAAGAAACGCCAGGATGGTGGCCGGGTTCGTGAGCGCGACCAGAAAGGAAGACCCAAACAGGAAAAGGGACCGCCTCCTGCCAGAAACCTCCGTCTCAGAGGAGTCTGCATTCTGCTCCATGGCCGCAGCCCGGAGCGTCCCTGCCCGGAGCGTCCTCACTCCGAAGACCGCAATCAGTGCGCCGCCCAGAAGGCGTATGAGCCACTCCCAGGACATCAGCCGGTCGGACACGGCGGTCAGCCCGCAGACTCCGATACAGCCATATAGCAGGTCCGCCGCCGTGGAACCGAAGCCGGTGGCAATTCCCGCCGCAAATCCATGCTCCAGCGTGCGCTGCACCGTCATGATCCCGATTACTCCCGCCGGCACGCCAAAGATAACGCCGATCACAATCCCCCGGATCAGATACATATCCCCGCCCATGAATGGGTCCCTCTTTCCTGTCTCATTTACACCGCCTGTCTCAGCTCCATGTCCTCGTCCCGGCAGATGATTTTCGTGCGGCTCACATCCACCTTATCCGGCTCCATGATCAGCTCCCCGATATGCTCCGCGCAGATGGTGCCGGAGGTGGGATTCATCACACTCTCAATGCCGCTTAAGATCTCCGCGTCCACGGAGGAATACTCAAAAGCCAGGGTCGTATTTAACAGCCGGCAGTTTTCATCACCAGATTGTCGATGTAGCACATTCCCTGCAGGCTCTCGATGGTGCAGTTAATGAGCGTCAGATTCTTCGCGTTCCAGCCCAGATACTCGCCGCAGATGTAGGAATCGTACACGGTCACATTCTCGCTGTTCCAGAAGGCGTCCTTCGTCATCATTCTCGCGTTGTGGATTTCCACATTTTTCACGCCGTCGAAGGAATAGTTGCCGGACAGGCGGAAATTGCGGATGACCATGTTCTGGCTGTTCATGGCGAAATAATCGCCCTTTGCCATCACGTCCTCCAGCACCACGCCGTCGCAGCTCCAGAGCGTCTCCGCCGCGTTGGGAAAATCCACATGGAACAGCTTCACGCCGTGGCAGCGGCGGAAATTCTTCGGCGCCTCGATCAGGGAATGCTCTACCGTGATGTCGTCCGTGTACCAGACGCCGGCGCGCCCCATCTCGGCCCAGGAACATTCCTTCGCGTAGATGTGTTTCGCATACCACAGCGGATATTTCCACTGGAACATGCTCCCGTAGAGCGCAATGTTCCGGCTCTCTTTCAGAGGGGATTCCCCATCTGCAAAGATGGTATCGTAAATGTTTAAGTTCTCCCCGCCAAACAAGGCTCTCTCCCCGGTCAGTCTCTGCTCTCTGATTTCTTTCGCGTTCATCATCATGGCTCTGTCTCCTTTTCTGTTCTCGTTTTCTGTTTTTACTTTCCGTTTGTTTCTATGCCTTGATTATATAGCAGATTTCTTTCTATATCAAATACTTATATATAATAGTTATCTATGTCTATTAAGCATAATTTATAGGTATCAACCGCCAACCGTCAGCCGCCAGTCCCTCCGCGGTCAATCCGCCGCCAATATGGTCAGCGGCACCCGTTTTATCTTCCTGCGTACATCCAGGCAAAGCCCCAGAACAGCAGGGGAATCACTGCGGCTGGAAAAAACAGGGCCAGGACCCCCGGCTGCGAGTGGAAGTTACTGATCCCGTTGCCCCTAAGCACCGCTCCCACCAGGGGATCGATAAACAGCGCCCCGAGGAAGAGGCCGCCCGCAGCCCCCAGAAGAGCCGCGATCCCGAACCGCGCCGCAAAGCTCCTTCGCAGCCCTTCGCTGGAAAATCCCAGGCTCCGGTAAATCCCCAGCTCTCTCTGCTCCGCCGCCAGCAGACGGCTTCCCGTCAGCACCGTCACGGTCAGCACAAAGAGCGCCGCGGTCACGTAGAGCGCCGTAAGCAGCAGATCCATGGCCGCCAGGATTCCCGCCAGCCCGGGCCAGGAATTTTCATGGATATACAGGGCGCTCCCCCAGGCTTCCTCCAGCGCCGCCATGATTTCCGGTTTCCGGGAAACGTCCCGCAGGAAATAGTGGCTGCACCACATGTTGGCCGTCTCTGCGCCGATCCGCAAAAATCCCGCCCGGCTCATGCCGATATTGGCTCCCATCTCATTGGCGCACTGGTAAATCCCTGTCACCGTAAACGCCGCCTCCCTGCCCTGGTAAGCGACGGACACCGTATCTCCGGGGCCTATTCCCATATCCGCCGCCACAAACTCAGTTACCACGATTTCATCGTCCGCCCCCGGCCGTCCTTCCGGAAAGCATATGAAACCGCTCCGGCTCCGTGATCACGTTGGCCGTACAGCCGATTCCCTCCACCGCCACATCCGGCATCGCCAGACTGTACCGGTCTGTGATCTCTGTATACTGCGAGATCAGCCGCTCCACGGCCTCCATGTCCACGTCGTTGACCGGCTGCACCGCCAGATCCAGGTCCGCCGGATTGAAGGCGTCCATAAGCCCCCGTCCCTCCGGCCCCAGCCATGCGTCAAGCCGGCCGGCCATGGATGCAAAAACACCAGCAGCAGGGCCGTCAGACAGACGCTCAGATACCGCCGTTTCCCGTCCAGGAGCTGCCGCAGGGCCAGCCGGAGCTCCAGCTGCTCCTTTTTAACGGAAAACGGAAGCCTTTTCCAGCTGCGGCCGCCGCCCGGGAGCGGATAGCCTCCATCGGCGTGATCCTGCCGATCCGCCCCGTCTGAAGACAGATAAAACCGCCTGTGAGCAGAAGAATCACCAGGACGGCCCCCGCCCAGAGAGCCAGCGGCATATCCATCTCTATCAGAACGCCCGTTGCCGTCACCATCATTCTCCCCGCCAGACGGGACAGAGGAACCGCCGCCGCGCTCCCCGCCGCCAGCCCGGCCAGCACCGGAATGAAATACTGCGCCAGCCAGAGCGCCTTAAGTCCCCTGCCGGTCATGCCCATGGTCTTTAAAATTCCCATATTTTTCGTATCCCGCCCGATGCCGCTTCCCAGGCTGTACCCGATGACCACCAGGCCACCGCCAGCAGAATCGCCGCGAAGGCAAGCAGGAATCCGGTAAATACGTTCTGCAGCGTCATCATAAAGCCGGAAATGGTCTCTGCACTGTATAAAAAGTCTGTGTATGCGGCCAGACTGGTATTTTCATAGAGAATCCGGTTTAAGTCCGCCGCTGTCATCGAGGAATCCGCGGCGGCGATATGTACCATGCCACCCTCTCTCGCCAGCCCGTCGATTCCGGCCCCGCCGATCATTTCCCGCGCCGTTTCAAAGGTTTCCTCCGATACGAGAAAGCCCTTCATGCCGATCATGGAGCTTCCCATAAACGGATCTTCAAAAATCCGGCGACCGTCAGCGCAAGCTCCCCGCCCTGCCTTGCGAGAAAAAAGCGGATCTCGTCGCCGACGGCGGCCCCGTACATGGAGACCAGGGAGGCCGGCAGATAGACCTCCCCGCTCCGGACCTGCTTAGGCGCTTCCCCATATCCGGACATGTCCCCGTCAAAAAAGCGGTAGGCCACCCGGGACGGTTCATACAGGATAAGCTGCCCTTCGCTGTCTGAATCCTGTCCGTTTATCTCATAGTCAGAGAAAATCAGCGGCTGGACGCTCACAGCTTCCACCGCTTCCTGTGCCCTCAGCTCCCCGGAAAGCCCGGCCAGCACCGCTGCATCCCCCGACACCCACGCCGTCATGTCCCCATATCCCAGCCGCGCAAGCTCCCGTTTCTCAAAGCGCCCGGCGCTGTATCCCACGATCAGCACCGCCGTCAGAAACAGCGCTGACAGACTGATCAGAAAGAAGATTCCAGACAGGCTGCCTCTGTGGCGCTTCATACTGGCTTTTAAAAGAATCCGCCTCACAAACACCGCCTCCTTACCATTCCAGGGACGCGAGCCACCGGTTCACATCCGTTTCCCGCTCCCGCAGATTCTGCTCCCCGAAGGGCGCAAGCTCCATCTCGTCCAGAATCTCCCCGTCCTCCAGATAGAGGATCCGGTTTCCCCGAAGCGCCGCTTTTAAATCGTGGGTAACCATCAGAATGCTCTGTCCGCCGCGGTTTAACTCCGTCAGAAGCTCCAGCACCTCTGTGGAATTTCTCTTGTTCAGCGCCCCCGTGGCTCGTCCGCAAACAGGATTCCCGGCTGGTTGATGACCGCCCGCGCAATCGCCGCCCGCTGGGCCTCTCCGCCGGAAACCTCAGCGGGAAGGCGATCTTTCGCCCCTTCCACATGCACCCGCCTCAAAAGCTCCGCGGCCCGCCGCTCCACTGCAGCCGTCTGCCCGCATTTCCCAGAAATCCCGCCATCTTCACATTTTCAAACAGCGTCAGATTGCTGACCAGGTGGGTCTGCTGGAACACAAAGCCAAATTCCGCGGCTCTGAGCGCCGCCATCTCCCGCTCCTTCATACGGCTGATTTCTCTCTCCTTATAGAACACCCTGCCGCCCGTGATGCGGTCCATGCCGCTCAGCGCGTACAGGAGCGTGGATTTCCCCGCCCCGGAGGCGCCCATGATAACCGTAAAATCTCCCTCATAAATATCCGTGCTGACGTGGTTTAAAACCAGGCCCTTTTTCCCGGCTCCAAATGCTTTGCATACGCCGTCGGCAAAAAGCAACACCTTTTTCATGACATTCTCTCCCTAAGCTGCGATCAGTTTCTTTTTCCCGGTGCGGACATCCGGCTGGATTTCCTCCACAAAGCGCACCGTAAATGTTACGTATTCCAACTGCTTTTCTCTCAGAATCTCCCGCATCTGCTTTTCCATCTCCCGCTTTACGGTTCCTCCTTCTCTTTCCCGGAGACCTCCGCCAGCATCTCAAAGGCGTCCACCCCAAGCTGCCGGAACTGGTAGTCGATCAGCCCCTCCACGCAGAACCCCTCCACCGCCAGCGGATGCAGAAATTCCCGCACGCCAGCGCTGTTTTCAAACCACAGAAGATCCTCACTCCGGCCTCGATGCTTTTTACCCTTGTGAACGGGCCGGCGCCGCCGTCCTGCTCTGGCAGCACCATGAGCCTGTCTGAAATCCGGTAGCGGATGAGCGGCTGTGCGAAGTTATAAAGGCAGGTCAGATAGATGGCATCCTCCTCCGCTTCGATCACATTCATGTCGTCAAAGAGCGACATTCCCGCTTCGCCGCTCATCTCCACGCCGAGGGCGAGGGACTCGCTGGCCCCGTAGTAATTAAGAACCACCGCGTGAAAGGTCTGCTCCAGATACTGCCGCAGGCTGGCCCCCAGGGGTTCGCCGCAGGAGACAATGCGCTGTACCTGCAGATGGATGCTTCCTTTCTGCTCCAGCTCACCCAGGATCTTGATGGCGGAAGGATAGCCCACCACCATATTGGGTTTAAATGCCTGGATTTTTTCGATCCACTCCGGAAGCGGGGTCTTCACATCCAGAAAAAGCTGTTTTGCACCCACGCCGTCGATGCCGTCTCCCACGGCCATCGCCCCGCCGTAGCGGCCGTCTGTGGCGGCAACGTAGAGGATTCTCGGCCCCTTTACCAGAAATCGAAAGATTTCGCCCATGGACATCCCCCACAGGGCCGCCCGCAGCATGCCGGTGATCATAAAGTCCCAGGCAAATGGATCGTAGATAAAATACCCCGGTTTTCCGGTGCTGCCGGAGGAATGTACCACATGATAGTTCCCTTAAAGGTCTTTTCCTCAATGGATGTTTCCGCATCGAACCGCCGCAGTTCCTCCTGTTTTAAATCCTTCACGGTTACCAGACTGTCAAAATGTTCCATGAGAAGCGCCTTGTCCATTTTCGGAAAGGATGACAGGGCGCCGTCGTCACCGTCCTCCGGTCGAGCCCTACCGCCTCGAATGCCCTGCGGTAGTAGGGAGAATTTTCATAGGCGAAGGCAAGCATCTTCCTCAGCTTTTGCTCCTGCAGCTCCTTCATCTGCTCCCGGCTCTTTTTTTCGTTTCGCTTCATCGCAAGCAGATTCCATAACAGACGAGTATATCTCATAAAGTCCTCCTTTTATGGCATGGCAAAGAAATAGTATTTTGTATAGTCTTCTCTGTGATAATACCGCGCATCCCTGTTTTCCTGGTCGAACACAGCGCTCCACTCCGTGGACTCAAACTCTCCGAAATTTTTCTTGCTGACGCTTTCCAGGGCGTCCCGCATCTCCTCCGCGGTAAACGTATCTTTTTCCTCCAGCCGCTCCATCAGACTCTCATAGCGGTCGTGGGACTGGCTGGTTCCGATCCCGTGCTTTTCGCCCTCTGTCAGATAAAAATTCGTCACCACAGGCGTCTCTGTCACGGTCATCTCATTGTCGATGTACTCCACGGCCACGCTCCTTCCGCCTGCGTCCGCCAGCGCAAAATGGATCATCATTCCCATGGAACCGTGCAGATCGTACTGTGCCAGAAGCTCCAGAGCCTCCTCCACGTCCGCGGCCCGGTCCAGCAGAAGCCGCACCGCCGTGGTCGTCGTCAGATCCGGTTTCCCCGTATCCTGGTCGATTCTGGCAGAGTCCTGTATCATGTTGACCGAAACTGCCAGTCCCTTCTCGTTCACCCCGTCCAGAGGCGCATAGAGCGCGGCTTTGGTCAAAATTCCATCATTCCTAAGCGCCAGTCCGGTCAGCCCGCCGCCTCCCTGCCGGATGAAATCCACATTCACTGTGGAAATCGAGGCGTATCCCCCGTCCGGCCTGCGCCGACGATCAGTGCCTCGCACCGGTTCCAGTCAAAATTGCGTCCGAACAGATAACCGCCCTGCCCCGTCTGTGCGGATATTGTGCTGCACCCCATGCCCCGGATATCCAGCTCCAGGTCCGCCGCTCCCAGAATCACATTGGCTGTCAGAAAACGGATCACTTCCGAATCCGAGGCTGCCCCTCCCTGTTCCAAAAACGTGTCAAACCCATAGTCTCCCTCGTACCGTACCGCCGACAGACCAGTCTCCAGCTCTGTAATTTTTTCTGTCCATGTCAAGGCCTCTTCCTCCTGTGTAATCTCATTCTGCGCACCGTCTGGTCGAAGCCCTGCGCCGCCCGGCCCGCCCTGGTTTCCGGCCGCTTTCCGCACGCCGCAGCCGGAGAACACCGCCACTGCTGCCATCAGGCTGCGCAGATCTGAACCAAGTTTCTTCTCATGGCTTTTGCTCCTCCTCATTTTCCTGTCTATATTGTATCAGCAGGTTTTCTCAATAACAAATACTTATAGAAAATATTATATTATGCTTTTTTCTATATTTTGACTCCCGCGAAAGACGAAAAACGAAAAAAGCGAAGAACTGCCCGCCACAGCACACAAAAAAGGCCCTGCCGCATTCGATATCTGCGGCAAAGCCTTTTGGAAATTCTTATTTCACATTTTATTCTTTTCTATCCCGATCGGACTCTAAGCCTTCGTCTGTTCCTCTCTCTTAATCTCCCGCACTCTGTACCCCGCGTCCCGCACTGCGTCCGCAAGCACCCGGTCCTCCAGCGGCCGCTTCATGCGCACCCGCGCGGTCTCCTGCCCCAGATCCGCCTCCGCCCAGACGCCATCCAGGCGGTTTAAGCTGTTCTCCACGCGGCGCACGCAGTTTGAGCAGGTCATGCCGTCCACCCGGAGCACCGCGGTGTAAGGATAGTGGCTTTTATCCCTGTCCGCCACCCGCATCTTCTTCTCCGCGGCCTCGTGGGGGCCGCAGCATCCGCCGCCGGCCCGCAGCTTTTTCACATAGGCGTATCCGCCGTATATGCAGGCCAGGACAAGAACTGCCAGTAGGATTGCTGTTGTCACTCAATCGCCTCCCTCATGTTTTCTCCGCTGTATTTTCTTCCGCAGGTTCCGCCTCTTCCGCCGCTCCCTCGCGCCTCCGTTTCCCCGCGGCCCTCACACGCCGCCAGGCAAAACCGCCGCCGAGAACAGCCGCCGCCAGCACCCAGACCAGCCACCAGTTACTTCTCTTAAGCACGGCCACGGTTCCCTGGAACCGGCCTCGAAGATCAGGTACTCTCCGTCCCGGCTGGACGGCACGATCCCCTGGTCCGCGACGGCCACGCGGGCCGATTTCGGCGCGTCTCCGGCCCACAAATGCAGACGGCTCATATCCTCCGCCCCTTCCGGCAGACGGTACTCATAGGCCGTCACGACCCGGTACCCTCTGCCCAGGGCCGCAGCTATTTCCGCCTCCAGGGCGTCCCGCTCCTCCTCGGGAAGCTCCCGCACGGTCAGCGTATCCGCCGGGTGAAATCTTCCCTCTGCCAGGAGAACCGGTTTTCTCCCTCCGCCGAGGCAATCGTGGTTCGCCAGGATCTGTAGACCGCCTGCACCCGCAGATTGGAGGTCACGCGGCTTAAATCGGCCGTCTCCCAGCTTCCCTCAAAGCCGTCCTTCTCCGGAACCTCCGGGATCTGTGTCTGGGAAACCGCCTCTCCATAGCTGCATTTTAACACCTTCACTGGCTGTCCGTCCGCCAGGAAGGTCACATGCATCACTTTAAACTCCTCCGGCAGGCCCTCCGCCGCCAGCAGCTCCTCATAGGTCACTGCCGCCGCCTGGTCCATGTAGGTGACTCCGTCCACGGCGCCGACGCCGTTCTCCAGATACACGTTGCCGCTCACGGAGCCGTCCGCGTCCACATCGCCGGCGATGCTCCCGCGCCACTCGCTGTCCCGGCTCCCCATCCAGCGTCACCATGGCATAGTTTCCGGAAAGATCCATCCCCTGCCCCACGATGCCGCCGGTGTAATTTCCGCCGTACACACGGCAGAACGCATAGTTTCCATCCAGGCTTCCCGTGCTGCTGCCGGCGATGCCTCCGGCCATCTCGCCTCATCGGCGTTTATATCCCCATAATTTTCATTTCTCACCAGCGCGCCAGAGACGGCCCGGCCCACGATGCCGCCTGCGCAGTCTCCCTTGGTGCGCACGTCCGACGTATTCTTACAGAGGGCCACGGTCGCCCTCATCTCACGCACCATGTTGAGGGAGCGGTCGCCGATGGAATCCACATCCTCCTCCGGTTCTCCCTCCAGCTCCACGCCCAGCGTGCCCACGATGCCGCCCGCCTGGAAATCACCTTCTACCAAGCCCGCATTCTCACACTGGAGCACCGCCGACCGGATCTCCCCGTCCGTCTCGCCGGAGAGATCCGTGATCAGATCCTCGTCCTCCTGCAGACGGTCGATGCCGTCGGAGACCGTGTCTCTCATGTCCCGGATCTGGTCCTTTAACTGCTCCTTCTGGCTCCTCAGCTGGTTTTTCCCATCCTTTAACCCCTGTTTTAAGACATCGATGTCATCGGACACCTGGTCCGTCCTCTCCGCCAGATCCACCTCCGTCTGATCCAGGTCCGCGGACAGATCGTCCAGGCCGTCCCGGCTTAAGTCGATCAGATCCTCCAGCCGCCAGATCATGCTCTCCAGATCATCCGCCAGATCCCGCATCCGGTCCCCGGATCACCCCCGGCCCCTCCGCCGCGATATCAACTGCACCGGAGAGAATTTCGCCCGCGCAGCTGCGAAGCTCGCTCCAGACCTCCGGCTGGGCCGGGTCTTCCCTGAGCGTATCCATCAGCTTCCGCGCCTGCGGATATCCGACTTCAGCTGCTTCACGTCGCGGTTTAAAGACGAATCCGGATCCAGGTCGATGCCATCCAAAATGTCCTCCAGATCGTCCAGCACCGAGTCCATGTCCTCCCGCCACTCTTTGAACTGATCCCTGTAATAATCCCGCTGGCCGCGGGCCTCATACTTAAATTCATCCAGACTGTCCCCGATGCGGTCAATATCCGTCTCCGCCCGGTCCACCGTACCGTCCGCCGTGTCCGAGATGGCGTTTGCCAGATCCGACAGCGCGTCGATCTGCCGCTCTAAAGCCTGCACGGTGTCCTCCTCGTAGCGCAGCGTCAGAAATGGCTCCATCTGCCCACGATACCGCCCACATCCTTGCGCCCGCGCACAGTGCCGTAGTTCTCGCATCTCCGGACGATTCCATTCTGCCGCCCGGCAATCCCGCCCAGGTTATAGCCGGTCTGGGCGCAGCCGATCTCGCCCAGGTTCTCACAGTCCTCGATGACTCCCTCCGAACACCCGGCAATCCCTCCGGCGTCATTGATCTTCTCCGTGCGCACCATGTCCTTTAAGCTCATGCTGTCCATGGAGATGGACTCCTCGCCGTCCCCGCTCCCTGCGCCCTCGCCAGTGGTGTTGATGTCCCCCGGTTGGTGCAGCCGCGGATGGTTCCCAGGTTATAGCCCGCGATGCCGCCGGTCTTCACATTGCCCTCCGCCGTGCCGGAGAACGTACAGTTCTCAATCAGTCCGCGGTTGGTCCCCGCGATGCCGCCCACGTTGTCTCCGCTGCCGGCGGGCCTTATTTCGCCCTCCACGTTCAAATTCCTCACGACACCGCTCTCACCCACGAAACGGAACAGCCCCTGGCTGGAGCCGGCGCCGCTCACCGTAAGCCCGGAGATCGTGTGCCCGTTCCCCTCCAGCGTGCCGTTAAAAATGCCCATGGGCGCGAAATCCGTCCCGCTTAAGTCAATGTCGCATTCCAGCTGCCAGGTCTTCCCGGCGGTGAACACCTCGCTGTCGCACCGGGCAGCGGCGCTAAGAAACTGTTCTGCCGTCTGTATGGCCAGCACGTCCGTCTCATTCCGCACATTTCCCTCCGGCGTCACCTCCGCCCACGTCTGCCCGGGGAACGCCAGCACAAAGGCCGCCGCCAGAGTCCAGACCCGTTTCGCCATTTTCCAATGTCTACGCCTCATCCTTTCTCCTCCTCTCCCCTCTTGTCAGCGCCGTCTTGTCGATGAGTTTGTCAAACACCATCAGAAGCTGCGGCAGAAACAGCATGACCATGATAATGGAAATGAGCGTGCCCCGCCCCAGCGTCTTTCCTAACGAGGCGATAACCCCGTTGGAGGTGATGCCCCCGATCAGAAATCCCGCGCAGGTTAAAATACTTCCCGAGGTGACAATGGTGGGAAACGCCTGGTTTAGGGACTCCACCACCGCCTTCTCCAGCGAGTCCATGGTTTTTCTGAGCTCCACGTATCTGGTGGTGATGACGATGGCGTAGTCGATGGTGGCTCCCATCTGGATGGAGCTGACCACCAGATAGCTTAAGAAATACATGGTGTCCCCGGTCAGATACGGCACGGAGAAATTAAACCAGATGCTGCTCTGTATGGTAAACACCAGCATAAACGGCAGCCCCGCCGACTGGAAAGTGACGAGAAGAATGATCCCCACCAGAAGGGCCGTCAGCACACTGATAATCACGTTGTCCTTCTCAAAGGAGCGGCTTAAATCGTAGTTGCTGGTGGGATCGCCCACCACCATGGCCGACTCGTAATACCGCTCCACCACCCGATGGACCGCGTCGATGTTGGCAAAGGTCTCCGCGCCCTCCGCGGGGCCCTTCAGCTGAAACAGCATCCGGGAGTAATTCTCCCCCTCCAGCTGCTTTCTCGCGTCGGTGACAGCCTCGTGCAGGTCGTCGATCTCCTCCGACTGCTCCCGCCCGAAATCCAGGGCGCCGCTCTCCTTCTGCTCGTAGATAAAGTCCACCATGTCGATGATGGAGACCCTGTAATCGTCCACATTTCTGAACAGCGCGCCGTACTGCTCCCGGCTCACGGCGTAGAGGCGGTAGAGCATCCGCGCCAGATCCAGATCCACGTCGCGATGCTGGAAAATTCCCTGGGCCCCAGCCGGTCCACGAGAATGTATTTCCCGTCGTCGCCCACCTCGATGTTGGCCAGGCCCGTGGCCGATTCCACGATGTCCATGGACTCCAGCGCGTCCAGAAGCTGGCCCTCCTTCTGATAGTCCCCCTTCGGGACGATGACAGCCATGGTGTTGGTCATCTCAAAGGTCTCGCTGATGCGGTCCTTCGAGGTCAGATACTCATTCTTTTCGGGGAATTGATGGAGCTGTGGTCGTAGACAAACTGGCATTTTCCCGACCAGATAAAGCCGAACACGGCCCCGACCACGATGAGCGGGATCGTGACAAAACGGATCTTCACCATCAGCTTTCCCCAGAGGTTGATCTTCGGCACGAAATTCCTGTGCCTCGTGCGGTCGATGGCCTTGTTGAACATCATCACCAGCGCCGGCATCAGCAGGAACACGGTGATCAGACTGAAAATGATGGCCTTCGTCATCACCCGCCCCAGATCCATGCCGATGCCGAACTGCATGAACATGAGCGCCACCATGCCCGAGATCGTGGTCAGACTGCTGGAGGAAATCTCCGGAATGGCCTTGCTCAGGGCCACGGTGATGGCCTGCTCCGCCTCGTAGTGTTCCCGCTCCTCCATGAACCGGTGAAACAGAATAATGGCGTAGTCGATGGCCATGGCCAGCTGCAGCACCGTTCCCACCGCGTTGGTCACGAAGGAAATGCTGCCCATCAGATAGTTGGTGCCCATATTTAAGAGTGCCGACACGCCGAACACCAGCACGAAAATCACAATTTCCATGTAGGTTAAGGATGTGAACAGCAGCACGCTCACGATCACAATGCTGGCGAAGGCCAGAATCACGCCCATGTCCTTCTGCAGACTGGCCGCGTCGTCCTTGTCCACGGTGGTGTAGACGTAGCTGCTGTAGCCCGACACCAGCTCACGCACCTTGACGATGGCCCTCTGGGTCACCTCCGCGTCCTCCTCGTCCGTGAAGGTGATGGAAAACAGGGCGCTGGCGTCCTTATAGTAGTCCTCCAGCTCCTCGTCCTCGTAGGCGTCATCGCTCTCGTCGTAGAACTGCACCTGGGAGACGCCCTCGATCTGCTCCATCTCCTCTGCCACCCTAAGCGCCTGCTCGTAGGTGATGTTGGCCACCAGAATCTTTCCGGAGCCGAAGGTGGTAAACTCCTCCTCCATGGTGTCCAGTCCCCGCCGGGTCTCCGTGGTCTTCGGCAGATACTCAGTCACGTCCTCGATGACCTCCACCTTGGGGATGGAGATGACGCTGTAGACGCAGGCCAGGGCAAAGAGGGCCAGAAACGCCTTCCGCTTATTCACGATAAACTTCGCGATTCTCATCATCAATCCGTCAGTTCCCAGTGATTGTCCCATACTTCCAGTCCTCTCGCAATTTTAAATCTTTTACGAGTTTACCATTTGTGATATAATATGCAAGAAATGATTATTGAAATTTGTTCCAAATGAGACACTTTTAAAAATCTGTCCAAATCAGAAATAAAACAGGAGAATTGTATTGAAGAACCAGAAAGAAAAGATTTCAACCATCCGCACCTATGTGCTTTTAAGAAAGGCGCTCTACGAGCTTCTGACCGAGAAGCCCTTTGAGAAGATCTCACTCACCGACATCTGCACCCGGTCCATGGTGCCCCGCTCCACGTTTTACCGGTATTTCGAGGACAAATACGACCTGCTGCACTACAATCTGGTGCTGTTTTTCGCGGACGCCAGGCTCACCCCGGACGTGATCATCTCCACCGACATCGCCTCGCTGAAACGGTTCCTGTCCATCCTCTTCGCCCATTTCGAGAAGCACCGGGCGGATTACGTGAAAATCTATCAGCTGAACCGCCAGGGCGTCCTGATAGAGACCATGCGGGAATTTCTGATCCGGATTTTCACCGAGAAGCTGACCGAGGCGCGAAAAAACGGGGCGAAATTAAAGATCCCGGAGGAGATCTTCACCTACCTCCTGGCCGAATTTTATGTCTCCGCCGCCAAGTGCTACCTGGAAGCGGAGACGCCCTACGGGGCAAAGGAGTTTGTGGACGGGGTGACGGGGATTTGCGAATAAGGATTTCTTTGAGTAGCCCCCGCTCACCGGTAATCCATGACGAGAAACATGGCTTAATCGCCATGATCTCCTCGTACTCGTCCTGCTCCACCGTCACGCTGGAGTTTAGCGCCTTCAAGTCTTCCTTCATGAGCTCAAACGCCTGCGCCGTGCCGTCCGCACGCCCGTCCAGAATAATCTCCTTCATACGTCTGAGCACGCCGGGATGGGCGTAGCAGGCCGGAACCGGAAAATCCCGGTACGCGCCCAGATACCGCTCCATCTCTGCCTGCGCCGCCGCCAGCCGCCGTTCCACATACCGGCGGTTATTCTTTACCGTCGGGAGCACGTTGGCACTGGAAAACAGGAACATGGCAGCCAGTCCGAAGAGCAGGAAATACATCCCAAAGCCCGCATGAGTAATCAGCGCCCAGACACCATAAATAAATGCGGCCAGGCCCATAAGCGTGATGAACAGGGCCGCCCATTTGTACGCGGGCCTGCTCCGGTCGAAGGTGCGCTTCTTTCTGGCGGAGGCGCTGAGCTCCGTATAAAGCGGGGCGTTTTTCTCCAGATACCGGATCGCCCGCTCCAGAGACTCGACAGCGTTTCTGGCCTTTCCGGAGACGATCCGCGCCGCCTTCTCCTCCATCACGCGCTCCTTCTCCTTCAGCTTCCTCTCCGCCTCAGCGCTGTAGGTGGAAAGCTCCGGATGCTCTGCCCTGATGGAATCGAGCAGCCGGTCCACCTGCTCCTCGTGCTTAAACAGGCATTGCCTCTGCTGCCCGTTCCCGTATTCCACCACCAGATAGGGAGGGACGCAAACACGCCCCTCCCTGTAAAGCCCCCTCTGCTCATGGCAACACGCTTGAACACGCGCTCTATATCGGGAAACGCCGCATAATATCTTCTTTCTATGTAAAAGCTCCCCACATAGATTGCGCGCTTTCCCACGCCGCAGGGGCCAAATCTCCTGCAGCGCTTTTTATCTTCCCTGAGCTCCTCATACGGAAGTTCCGTAGCTCCCAACCGCCGGGGCCGCATCATCACACCTCCGTCCCCGGCTGCTTTTTCGTCGCATGGAAGAAAATGCCGAGGAACAGAGCCGCAAGAACGATGCCCGCCGGATAAGCCACCGCTGTCCCCAGTCCCAGGCACTCGTCCGCATAGAAGAAATACGTCATGGAAACCGCACTCATAAACGTGGCCGGGACAGCCGTCATCCAGTAATTCTTCTTCTCTCTGAACAGGTACATGCTGGCGGTCCACAGAACGATCATGGCCAGCGTCTGGTTGGTCCAGCTGAAGTATCTCCAGATAATCGTGTAATCCAGATGTCCGATAAACGCGCCCACGCCCAGCAGCGGCACGCACAGCATCAGCCGCTTGCCAAATTCCGACTGATTGATCTTGAACCAGTCCGCCAGCACCAGCCGCGCGCTTCTGAATGCCGTGTCGCCGGAGGTAATCGGACACACGATGACGCCGACCATGGCAAGCGCAATGCCGACTCCGCCCATGGTTCTGGCGCAGACATCATAGATCGCCGCCGACTGTCCGTTGCCCAGAACTGCACTGAGCCCCGTGCTGAGCCCGCCGGTCACCTCATAGAGTGAGCAGCCGGCTGCCGCCCAGATTAAGGCAATGACGCCCTCCGCCACCATGGCGCCGTAAAACACGAAATGCCCCTGTCTCTCCGATTTCATGCAGCGCGCCATCAGAGGCGACTGCGTGGAGTGGAAACCAGAAATCGCTCCGCAGGCCACGGTGATAAACATAACGCTCCACACCGGGGTTCCCGCCGGATGCATGTTCCCAAAATGCTCCCATATCTCCGGGATTCCGTACGCGGAATTTGTAAAGATACCGAAAATCACTCCCAGTGCCATGATAATCAGACAGATGCCAAAAAGCGGATATACCCGTCCGATGATCTTGTCAATGGAAAGAAATGTGGCGATAAAATAGTACGCCAGAATAATCCACAGCCAGAACTCCGTGCTTGCCAGGATACCGCCGATCCCTCCCTTCTGGATCAGGGTGACGATCAGGCCGGCCGGTCCCACCGCGAACACGGTGCCCACCATCACGAGAAGAACCACGCTGAAAATGCGCATGACATTCTTCATAAAGCCGCCCAGATAGATGCCGCACACCTCGGAGATGGACGCGCCGTCATTTCTCTCGGAAAGCATACCGGAGAAATAGTCGTGGACGCCGCCCGCAAATATGGTTCCGAAGGTAATCCAGAGGAACACAACCGGACCCCAGAGCGCTCCCTGCATGGCCCCGAAAATCGGGCCGAGCCCCGCGATGTTGAGGAGCTGCACCAGGAACAGCTTCCACTGCGGCATAACCACGTAGTCAACGCCGTCGTTGATGCGCACCGCCGGTGTCTCCCGGTCGTCCGGGGCAAAGGTGTTCTCCACAATCCTGCCATAGACGAAGTATCCGCCGAGCAGTAATGCCAGACAGACAAAAAAACTAATCATTCTCTTTCCCTCCTTGCTTTATAAAAAATTTATAATCCACCATACCTTCATTATATCTTATTTCCTGTAAAAAGCAAGACTGTTTTCGACAATTTAGACGAAGTTTCCCTGTGCTTTTGCGAGGTGTTTTGTGTAGATTATACAAACCAAAAGAGAGAATTTTTCATTCTATGACAAGCGTTTTTTATTCTTTCAGGTACTTGATAAAATCGTGGAGCCTTCATCTGTAATACTAAGTGAAAGAAGACCTCTTTCCTTCGCTAAACGATGACGAGTGACGGTTCTGACACATCGGTAAAATAAAAACTGACCGGGCGAAGAAACTACCGGCGAGGCTGACTGCATTTGGTCAGCCTCGTTTTTTGTACTATTTCCACGACATCTTAGGAATATAAAAAAGCGTATGCCCCTGCACCTCCCACAGTACATCGGCATACGCTCTTTGCAATCTCATTTTTTATTTCCATTCCGATCTTCCGTCCAGGACTTAAACGTCCCAGCCCAGTCTCCCAGACTTCCAGCTCAGACGCCTAAACTCCCAGCTCCTTCACCCAGCTGCCCAGGGCCGCGGCGCTCGGTCTTCCGTTTAACAGCTTTCCATCCTTAATATCAGCCGCCGGGCAGACTGCGCGCAGATCATTGGCCGTCTTTCCCAGTCCGCTGCCGCCGGAGGTCGCAAACGGGATCACCGTCTTTCCGGCGAAATCATAGCTCTCCAGAAATGTTTTGATGATGGAGGGCGCCGTGTACCACCATATGGGGAATCCGACAAACACGACGGAATATGCGTCCATCCCGGACACCTTGCCGGCAATGGCCGGGCGGGAGGCCGGGTCGTTCATCTCCAAGGTGCTGCGGCTTTTCTTATCCATCCAATCCAGATCGGCCCTCGTGTAGGGAACCTCCGGCTTAATCTCATACAGATCGGCTCCCGCGGCCTCCGCCAGAGCCTCCGCCGCCTTTTTTGTCACCCCGCTGGCGGAAAAATATGCAACCAGTTTTTTGCTCATAACAAAATCTCCTTTCCTTCCTGCAGCCCCTCCGCTGAGCATCCGGAGCTGCGTCTGATGGTCTGTAAAAATTATACATCCGTTTCTGACGTTTGTCTAATAACTAAATTAAGTGGACGGCCATGCATTCCATGCATCACAGAACGCCTTCAATTCCCTGCCTTCCCGCTTACTCCTCTGCCTCAACGGCGCTCACCTCGATCGTCCCGGATAGCATCTCGATCATTTCCTCCCCGGACACGGCCTCTCCCAGCTCGTAAAGCCCGCTCCCTCTGCCAAACGCATCATAGAACATCACCACGTCTCCCCAGGGCGCATAGTATGCCAGCGTCCCCAGCCCCGCATCCGCCATGGGCGCATCTCTGACATCCAGCTCTTCCGGCGGATAGAACACCTTCTCATTGGTGCTGAAATTTTCCACTTCCAGAGTCAGCGGCAGCTGTTCGTACAGATCCCTGGCCGCCTGGCTGTCATTTAACACATAATCGATCGCGGTCTCGCCCGCTTTTACCCGTATTTTCATCTGCATCCCTCCTGTTATCTCTGCCGTGAGCGCCGCCGATTCTAGCGCATCCGCCGCCGATTCTGCCTCACTCATCGTCAATTCTGCCGCATCCGCCGCCGATTCTGCCGCATCCACCGTCGTCTCAACCGTATTCGCCTCCGTTTCAGCGTCCACAGTCCCCTGCTGCCTCTCCGCAGCGCCCGCCTGCCCACCGCAGCCGCACAGGAGAAATATGAACGCCAGCGCTCCCGCCAGGTATGCCTGTCTCCTCATACGCAGCTCCTTTCCGCATTTCCTGCATTTTTCCGCTAAATCTCCCTCTCACAGCCCCTACTGCACAAACCGTATCCCGTGAAGCCGGTACACCTCATCCAGGCTGGGGATATCCAGAATCACGCTCTTTTCCCGGTCCATCGCGCCGATCCGTTCCATCTGCGCATCAGAGAGCGCAAACCCGTCGATGTCAAAATTCTCCCGGATCCGCTCCTCATGCACCGACTTGGGAATCGCAATCATCCCGCACTGGCGCAGCAGCGCAGAATCACCTGCGCCGGCGTTTTTCCAAAGTATCCGCCAATCTCCGCCAGCACCGGGTTCACAAAAATCCCCTCCCGGCCCTCGGCAAACGGCGCCCAGGCCATCATTTTTATACCATAGCGCTCCTGGAATGCGCGCAGCTCCTTCTGCTGGCAGAACGGATGGCATTCCATCTGGTTGACTGCCGGCACAATCTCATGACTCAAAATGAGATCGGCCAGGCGGTCCGGCAGGAAATTGCACACACCGATGGCGCGTATTTTCCCCTCCCTTAAAAGCTCCTCCATGGCCCTCCAGCTCCCATGATAATCGCCGTAAGGCATATGGATCAGATATAGATCCAGATACTCCGTCTGCAGATTCTCAAGCGTTTTCTCAAATGACCGCAGCGTCGCCTCATAGCCCGCATCCTGGATCCACACCTTTGAGGAGACGAATATTTCCTCCCTCGCAATCCCGCTTTCCCGCATCGCGGCCCCCACGGCCCTCTCATTTCCATAACAGGCCGCCGTGTCAATCAGACGGTATCCCGTTTTCAGCGCCTCCAGCACACACGCCCTGCACTGTGCTTCGTCCGTCACCTGAAAAACGCCGAATCCCAGCTGCGGCATCTGGACACCGTTATTTAACTGAATCATTTCCATGGTAAAACCTCCTCCGATTTTATCAGACTCTCTTTCATTCATACTACCCGGCCACAAAGGAAATTGCAAATAGTTATATAGAATATATTCACATAACTTTTAGGAATATTTTAGTTGTAAAATATTGCTATTTCCTATTATATCATGTAAAATAATAGCTAACACGAATGATTTTTATGCAAATGATCTTCCACAAAGCAGAGGTGACTGAATTATGATCGAGACGAGACTGCTGTGCTATTTTCTCGCAATCGCCCGGGAACAGAGCATCACACGCGCGGCGGAAAGCCTGAATATCACCCAGCCACGCTCTCCAAGCAGATGATGGAGCTGGAGGAGCAGCTGGGACGCAAGCTTTTCGTGAGGGGAAAGAAAAAGATATCGCTGACCGAGGAGGGCGCCTACCTGCAGGGCTGCGCCCAGGAGATGATGCGGCTGATGGAAAAGACCGAGTCCGCGTTCCACGGGAGCGAGCGGCTGATAAGCGGGGACATTTATCTGGGGTGCGGGGAGACCTCCGCCATGGGATTTGTCACTGAAGTTTTTAAGAAAGTGCAGGCCCAGTATCCAGGCATCCGCTACCATATCTACAGCGGCGACGCGGAGGCCGTCATGGACCGACTGGACAAGGGGCTTTTAGACATGGGGCTTCTCATCGGCCCCGTGCGGTACGAGAAATACAACTATCTCCCGCTGCCGCAGAAGGACATTTTCGGCCTTCTGATGCGCGCGGATAACCCGCTGGCGGAAAAGTCCTCCGTCACCATGGATGACATCCGGGAGCTCCCCATCATATTTCCCTGCCAGGCCTACGCCGGACAAGAGCGGCTCAGCTGGTTCGAGATGCAGTATAACTCCTTAAATATCATCGGCACCTACAGCCTGATCTACAACGCCACCTTTATGGTGGAACAGGGAATGGGCTGCGCGTTCTGCCTGGGGAATCTGGTGGACACCCAAGGGAGCCGCAGTCTCGCCTTCCGCCCGCTGGAGCCGGAGATCGCGGTGGATCTCTTTATGATCACGAAGCGCTACCAGACCTTTTCCCCCGCGGTGAAGGTGTTTTTGAAATACCTGCGGGAGGAGATTGCGGCCTGCGGCGCAAAGTGATATAATTACCTCGATATTACAAATATCAAATCTATGATATCGGGGGAAATGAGATGAAAAAATTAATATTACTCATAACAACCATGCTGATGGCTGTCGCCATGAGTCTGACCGCCTATGCCGGATCCTGGCAGAAGGATGAGACCGGTTACTGGTGGCAGAACGATGACGGCTCCTATCTCGCTGACGGCTGGCAATGGCTGGATGGAAACGGCGATGGAATCGCAGAAAATTATTATTTTGACGGCAACGGCTACTGTCTGACAGATACGGTCACTCCGGATGGTTTCCTGGTAGATGGAAACGGGGCCTGGATCGTGGACGGCGTCGTACAGCAGATGTTTTTAAACACTGACGATCCGGAATATTACATCACTGAATCGGAATACGACACAGATAGTTATGACTCCAGCAACGACGGATACTCGTTGTCGGCCAATACTGTGGTCTGGCTTTCACGCACGGGGACCAAATTCATTCAAACCCAGGCTGCAGCGGAATGAAAAATCCCATCCAGAGCACCTACGGGGAAGCTCTTTCACAGGGACGGGAAGCCTGCAAAAAATGCTATTAAAGAAAGAGTCCTTTCAATAAAACTTCCAACAAAAAGACTGGCAGGAAGTATCTTCCGCCAGCCTTTTTGTCTACTGCTTTTTAATGTTCTCACTCTTACTTGGTCTCGCCCTTCAGCGCCTTGAGTTCATCGAACACAACGTCGTTCAGCACCTTGATATACGTTCCCTTCATTCCGGAAGAACGGGATTCGATCACGCCCGCGCTCTCGAATTTGCGCAGTGCGTTGACGATGACGGAGCGGGTGATTCCCACCCGGTCTGCGATCTTGCTGGCAACCAGGATCCCCTCGTTGCCCTCCAGTTCGTCGAAAATATGTGTGATCGCCTCAAGCTCCGAGAACGAAAGGGTGCTGATCGCAGATTTCACAATCTGGATCTTTCTCGTCTCCTCCGCATTCTCCTCGTTCACCGAACGCATCATCTCAAGTCCCACAACTGTCGTTCCGTACTCACTCAGAATAATGTCGTCAATGTCGTACTGGGCATCTGATTTGTAGATGAAAAGCGTACCTAAACGTTCGCCTGCGATGTCGATGGGAGTGATGATCGCCTGATATTTCTTTACATTCTCCTCCGCAAATCCCAGAGTGGCAAGGTTCACATTCTCCTTTGTTGACAAAACACTCAACAATCTCTCATTCAGCATCCGGTCAACATAACCGCCCACCTGGTCCTCGATCAACTCCTCGATCTCATCGACCCCAGGCCAGATACTCACACCCAATACTTTCCCCTTCTTACTGATAACCAAAATATTGGACAACAAAATCTCGCTGAGGACTTCACAGATATCATTGAAAACTACTTTGTGAGAATTGTTGTTATGCAATAACTTGTTGATTTTTCTCGTTTTGTCCAACAACTGAACACTCATCTCTTGCTCCCTCCTTTGTTTTAATCCGCTTACGTCCTAAAAGTATAGATTTATTTATAAATTGTAACACGATTTTCATTAGATAACAAGAGTTTTTGACTTTTATTTTTAAATTTTTTAATAATTTATTCACTTGTTTTCACTAATCGCGCAGACATAGCCACAATTTTCATTAATGCAAAGACATTTGTTGCCCTTCTCCACCATCATGCCGCCGCACTCCGGGCACTTCTTTGTGGAAGGCTTCTGCCAGGACATAAAGTCGCAGTCCGGGTTATCCACACACCCGTAATATTTTCGGCCCTTCTTGGTCTTCTTTATGACGATATCCTTGCCGCACTTGGGGCAGGGAACGCCGATCTTCTCCAGATAGGGCTTTGTATTCTTGCACTCCGGGAATCCGGGGCAGGCCAGGAAACGCCCGTGGGGGCCGTATTTGATGACCATGTTCCGCCCGCAGTTCTCGCAGATCTCATCCGACACTTCGTCGGCGATGGTCACGGACTCCAGCTCCTTCTCCGCCGTCTTCACTGCCTCCTCGAGATCCGGGTAGAAGTTTCTCACAACCGTCTTCCACTGGACGCTTCCGTCTCCTACCTTGTCGAGCAGATACTCCAGATTCGCAGTGAAATTGATGTCCACGATGCTGGCAAACGAGTTCTTCATGATCCGGTTCACCACCTCGCCCAGTTCGGTCACGTAGAGATTTTTATTCTCCTTTGCCACGTACCTCCTGGCGATAATCGTGGTTATGGTCGGCGCGTAGGTACTGGGACGTCCGATGCCCTGCTCCTCCAGCGCCTTGACCAGGGACGCCTCCGTGTAGTGGGCCGGCGGCTGGGTGAAATGCTGGCTGGGAACCAGACCGGCCAGGCCAAGCTCCATCCCCTTCTCAAGCTTTCCGAAGGGCGCGCTGCTCTCCTCCTTGTCCTCCTCCTGCACATAGACAGACATGAAGCCGTCGAAGGACAGCTTGGAGGACGCCATGGTAAAATCATACTCTCCCGCTCCCACCTTCACAGACGTGGTCTCATAGACCGCCGGCTGCATCCGGCTGGCAGTGAAGCGCTTCCAGATCAGCTGATACAGGCGGAACAGATCTCTCTGCAGGGAATCCTTCACAATGGCCGGCGTCAGGCTGATATTCGTGGGACGGATCGCCTCGTGGGCGTCCTGGATCTTGGCATTGGACTTCTTTCCATTCTCGCCGACTGCCACGTAGTTCTCCCCGTAATTCTCCCGGATGAACGCTCTGGCCGCCACGTCCGCCTCCTCCGCGACTCTCGTGGAATCCGTACGCAGATACGTGATCAGACCGACGGTCCCGTGTCCCTTGACATCCACGCCCTCGTAGAGCTGCTGCGCCAGACGCATGGTCTTCTGCGTGGAAAAATTCAGCGTCTTGGACGCCTCCTGCTGGAGCGTACTGGTAATAAAGGGGATCGGCGCCTTCTTGGTGCGCTCTCCCTTCTTCACATCCTCCACCAGGTAGGAGACATTTTCCAGCTTCTTTAAAATCTCGTCCAGTTCTTCCTTCTTATGAATGGCGATCTTTCCGTTTTTATCCCCGTAAAAATGGGCGGGCACGCTCTTTTTCACGCCGGGGATCTGGAGCTCTGCATCCAGATTCCAGTATTCCTCCGGAATGAATGAGTTGATCTCATCCTCGCGGTCACATATCATGCGCATAGCCACAGACTGCACGCGGCCGGCGCTTAAGCCCCGCTTTACCTTGGCCCAGAGTACCGGGCTGATGCCGTAGCCCACCATCCGGTCCAGGATTCTCCGCGTCTGCTGCGCGTCCACCAGGTTCATATCGATCTCTCTGGGTGATTTTAAGGACGCCTTGACCGCATTTTTCGTGATCTCATTGAAACTGATGCGGTATATCTGCTTATCCTTCATCTCGTCCAGCTTTAACGCCTTCATCAGATGCCAGGCGATAGCCTCTCCCTCGCGGTCCGGGTCAGTCGCCAGGTAAATCTTCTCGGCCTTCTTCACTTCCTTGCGAAGCTTGGCCAGCACATCTCCCTTTCCGCGGATGGTAATATACTTCGGCTCATAGTCGTTTTCTATGTCAACGCCCAGCTGGCTCTTCGGCAGATCTCTCACATGTCCGTTGGAGGCGTCCACCTCGTAATTGGCGCCCAGAAATTTTTTATCGTCTTCACTTTTGCAGGTGACTCCACAATTACCAAATACTTCGCCATACAAAAACTCCTATCCTAAAGCTTTATTCCATAATATTGGCCTCCTTCTGCCGTCACATATCCTCTGAGTTCAAGCTCTGTCAAAAGGTCCAGACACTCCCCCACCGGCAGGGCACAGGCCAACGCAATCTCTTCCAAATGTTTAGGTTGCAAATCGAGGCAACTATACAACATTTTTTCCTTCTTGGCAAGTCCCTTTCCGCTTTTTTTCTGAAATCTTTGTTTTTTGCACCCATCCATCCCCAAATATTCCAATATATCTGACGGAGATGTGCAGAGATACGCCCCCTGCTGGATCAGGTGATTGCAGCCCTCGCTGAGCGGATCCGTCAGCCGCCCCGGCACCGCAAACACGTCCTTCCCCTGTTCCAGCGCCAGATCCACGGTGATCAGCGAGCCGCTCCTCTTTCTCGCCTCCACCACGACCACCACATCGGCCAGCCCGCTGATGATCCGGTTTCGCAGGGGGAAATTTCCGGGCAGCGGCTTTTCTCCCAATCCATACTCCGATAGGACGCCGCCGTGGGACAGCATCTCGGCAAACAGGCCGTAATTCTCCCTGGGATAGCAGATATCCACGCCGCAGCCCAGCACGCCAAAGGTCTCCCCTCCTGCCTCCAGCGCCCCACGGTGTCCGGCTCCGTCCACCCCGGCGGCAAGGCCGCTGACCACCTGGACTCCCGCCGCAGCCAGTTCCCTTCCCAGCATCCTGGCGGTCTCCCGCCCGTAGGCGCTGCATGCCCGGGCGCCGATCACCGCCGCCGTCGGAATCCGGTCATCCGGGAGCTTCCCCTTCACATACAATCCCATCGGATAATCGCAGATCTGCCGGAGCCGCTGCGGGTAGTCAGCGTCCAGCGGCGTCACAAAACGGATTCCCTGCGTTTCCAGCCGTGCCAGCTCCCTCACACATGCCTCCACATTTCTTTTGTGTCCCGAAAACTGTTCAATCTCCTTCTGGTAAATAAAATCCAGTTTCCTGAGTTCCTTTTCTTCTATATTAAATATTCCCGAATAGCTCCCCATATGCTCGCCCAGACGGCGTATTTTCACTGCGCCCCATCCCGGCGTGAGCGTCAGCCAGTAAAGGCCCTCCCGCTCCCGCTTTAACTCCTCTGCGCTCCGTATTCCCTGTCTCTCCATCTCTCCGCCTTTCTCCTGCTCTCCGTTTTTCTCCCGTGCTCCGCCTTTCATCTCCCCCACAGCTTTTCCTCCAGGCTGCGGTATCCCGCCGCCTCACTCAGATGAGCTTTCTTAATCTTCGTACTTCCCTCCAGATCCGCAATCGTCCGCGCCACCTTCAAAAGCCGCTCGCAGCCTCGCGGGCTTAAATGCATCCGCTCATAGATCTGCTCCATATAGCTTTCCTCCCGGACGCCCAGCGCACAGCAATCCCGGATCTCCGCGCGTTTCATCTGTGCATTGAAATGCTTTCCAACGGGCCGGAGCCTTTCCAGCTGAATCCCGCGGCTCTCTCCACCCGCTCGCGGATTCTGGCCGAGGATTCGCCCTCCCCGCCCCCCTGCATCTCGGTGTAAGTCACAGGCGCCGCCTCCACACAGATATCGATGCGGTCCAGAAAAGGCTTTGAAATCTTCCCCAGGTACTGCCGCACCTGGCTTTCCGTACACCGGCACCGGGTCCGATCCGGATAAAATCCGCATTTGCAGGGGTTCATCGCCGCCGCCAGCATACAATCCGCCGGGAACTCATAGGAACCTCCCACGCGGGCCACCGTCACCCGCTTCTCCTCCAGCGGCTGCCGCATCAGGTCCAGAATGTGAGAAGGGAACTCCGTCAGCTCGTCAAGGAACAGCACGCCGTGGAACTTAAGGATATCTCCCCCGGCCGGGGAATGCGCCCTCCGCCGATCAGCGCCTGCGCCGTAACCGCATGGTGAGGACTGCGAAACGGCCTTCTGTGAATCATGGTCTGCCCGCTGGGAATAAGACCGCAGATGCTGTAAATCTTCGAAACCTCTAACGCCTCCTCCATGGTCATGGACGGCATAATCGTAGGAATCCGCCTGGCCACCATCGTCTTTCCCGTCCCCGCGGCCCCCACATAGAGAATGTTATGCATGCCGGCCACCGCCACCTCCGTGGCGCGCCTTAAGAGAAGCTGTCCGCTCACTTCCTTGAAATCCACCGGATAAGTCTCCTCCTCCCAGACTTCCTCCTCCCACTCGCAGTATGCCGGCTCCCTGGTTCCATCCAGACACTCCACCAGCTCCCGCAGTTGACACGCCCGCGATCCGGATTCCACGAATGGCCGTTCCCTCCTTCACATTGGCAGCCGGGAGAAAACATCTTCTAAATCCGCCGCCTGCGGCACACTCCACAATCGGCATCACGCCGTTCACCGGCTTAATCTCCCCATCCAGCCCCAATTCCCCCACAAATACCGTATCGGACAGAGCCTCCCCGTCTATGACTCCATAGCCGCAGAGAATGGCCAGTGCAATGGCCACATCATAGCCTGTGCCGTCCTTCCGGATGTTGGCCGGCGAAAGGTTCACGGTGATCTTTTTGGCCAGAAGCTGAAACCCCGAATTTTTCAGCGCCGTGCGCACCCGGTCCTGCGCCTCCTTCACCGCCGGCGACAGAGAGCCGACCATGGCCACGCCGGGCAGCCCGCTGCTGACATCGGCCTCCACGGAAACCAGGAGGCCCTTCACGCCCAGGACACCTCCGCAATATATTTTTCCTATCACAAAACACTCCTTTCCCCAGGATGCTTCCCACAGCCCGGATAAAACTCTTCATTCATTTTTAAAGCTTTCAACGGATCTTCCGGCGCGACGTGCGCCACAAACTCAAACTTCTGATTAGAAATAAACAGACTGATATTTTATAGAAATCAAATGATACCACTATCATATACGATCATCATGGGAAAGGCAAGCACTAACCTTGCCTTTCCTCCCGAAATTCTGTCATAAATTCCCGGTACCTGAGCGGCAGGTGGGTCCGCTGGCACCTGGGATTGATTCTCGCCTCGATGGCGATGCTGTCAAAAAACGCCTTCCATAGTCCCTCATACTCCCTCTCGTCCGTGTCACGGCAAAGCCTCTCCTCCCAGTCCGTGCCGTCCACATCCATGAGAAACCACGGCGTATCCGCCCGGTGAAATGCGGCCCGTTTCCGGCTGACATCGTAAATCACCCAGTGTTCTCCAGGAAGACGGTCCGAAAAATGCGGAGCAATAAGAGCAAGTATATCATTCTTCGGCTTTATACGGCTTATAAACACTCCGTCCGCGGTTCTGGAAAAGCGGAGGAACTCTATATAGGAATGCGCCTCATTTCTCACCGCACGGCTCAGCTCAAATACCCGATATGCAGGTTCATACTGGAGCATGTCAAGCGCCTCCCGCCCATAGTGGAATCCCAGCACCAGAAAACGGTATATCCAGTCCGCGCGGTTCTCATCGCGGCTCATGGCTGTCTCGTAGATAGCCCTGGCCGCCTGCCAGGAAATCTTCGACCGCACCGACCGCAGAACCTTCTTTGCCTTCTCCTCATCCAGCGGCACTTCCCGATACTGACAGAACATTTCCAGATTTCCACAGGTATTGAATTGAAGCTTTACATTTTTGTGCCCCAGACCACTGTCCCAGCCTCGTACACGGCACACAGGATATGATCAAACTGCTCCCCGCACAGGAAAACTACCATCTTTCCGTCCCTCCTCTCATCGATCCGCAGGCTCTGCAGGCTGCCAGTTTCCCAGACGCCAGGCTTTCACAAAACACCCGTCACAACCGAGCAGATATCCTCTCCCGTCGGCGCCGCCTCCAGCTTCATATCGTCAAACAGCGACAGCTGCCGGTACATGCCGCTGTTCTCCAGCTCCCAGACGTTTCGCCGCTCTACGCCTATGATCTGGCTGGCGATATGATCCTCGTCGATCTTCACCGGATACATCTGCCGCCCGGAGCAGGTGATAAAATACACCGCGCGCTTAAGCACCACACCAATCTTCTTCAATGCCTCGAAATCAAGACTTCCCTTCCGGCGGGCGGCCACAATGCGGCGGGCAGACTTGACGCCGATGCCAGGCACGCGCAGCAGGGTCTCATAGGACGCACGGTTCACTTCCACCGGAAACTGCTCCAGATGACGAAGCGCCCAGTCACATTTCGGATCCAGCAGGACATTGAAATTCGGCCGTTCCTCGGAAAGAAGCTCCCCCGCCTTAAATCCATAGTACCGCATAAGCCAGTCCGCCTGGTAAAGTCTGTGCTCCCGCAAAAGCGGCGGGCCGCCCTTAGGCGCCGGAAGGCTGGCGTCCGTGTTCACCGGAACAAACGCGGAGTAAAACACACGCTTCAATCCATAATTTTTATAGAGCGCCTCCGCCACTGTCACCATCTGCCAGTCATTCTCCGGCGTCGCCCCCACAATCATCTGCGTGCTCTGGCCCGCCGGCACAAACTGCCGCCCATGGCCGCGGTATACGGAGATTTCCTGCTTTCCCACCGCTATTCCTGTCTGAATCTGACGCATGGGCTTAAGTATATTTTCCCGCGTCTTTCCGGGAGCCAGCCTTTTGAGCCCCTCAGAGGTGGGAAGTTCCAGATTGACGCTCATCCTGTCGGCCAGGAACCCCGTCTTTTCTATGAGCACCGGATCCGCTCCAGGGATGGCCTTCACATGGATGTAACCGTTGAAACGATACGTCTGCCGCAGCTTTTTTAACGTCTGATAGATCAGCTCCATGGTGTAGTCCGGGGAATGGAGAACTCCGGAGCTGAGAAACAGCCCTTCTATGTAATTGCGCTTGTAAAATTCCATGGTGAGGCTGCACACCTCGTCCGGTGTGAAGGCAGTGCGTACCACGTCGTTGGAGCGGCGGTTCACGCAGTATTTGCAGTCGTAGATGCACTGATTCGTGAAAAGAATCTTTAAAAGGGAAATACAGCGCCCGTCGGCGGAAAAACTGTGACAGATGCCCGCCTCCGCCGCATTGCCGGTATATCCTTTTTTTCCGCGGCGCTCCACTCCGCTGGAGGTGCAGGCCACGTCATACTTTGCCGCATCAGTCAATATCTTAAGCTTGTCTTTGAGGCTCATCCCTTCCTGGATCAGCATACTGTCTTCCTCCGATTCTGTTCATCTTTTAAACCCGCACCATTTTAGAACGTATGTTCTTTTTATTTGAATAGTATAGCATATCAAAAAATAAAAATCAAGTCTTTTTTCGAACATTTGTTTGTGATATTATATAAAAGAACAGACCAGCGAAATCATGATATTTCCACTGGCCTGTCCTCTGCAACACTGTTTTTATGTTTGAACAACTATTGTTCAAGTCCAATCCAAACCACACATCCCGTCCCATCCAAAACCAACATTCTCAAAATTTCTCAAAATCCAATTTTCCTCTTTGTTTTCCCTTTTTTACCTTCTCCCTCTTCCGAAATTTCCCTTTTTATTTTCCCTTTCCCGTTTTCCGCCCTGGGATTTTCACTCGTTTACTTTCCGCTCTTTTTTCCCTTTTTAAAACCCATTCCAAATTTCATTTTCCCGTTTCCAAATTTTCCCGTTTTTCCTTTAAATACAAGGGATTTTTGGATTTTTTCAATTTTTACTTTTCAAAATTTTATCCTTATCAAAAGCCGGATGAAACCTTACGAAAAGCGGAAAATAGGAGTGAAAATTGGTAAAGAAAAAGAGCAAGAAAGATTTTCGTCCTTCTCGCTCTTCGTTTTATTTTCCTTATTTTAACCGAACCCAAGCCTTATGTGTAGCCGTGTGTTTTTGATCGGAGGATTGGGTGGGTTTTAATTGGGTGAGAACATTGTTTGTTCAAGTCCAATCCAAACCACCCATCCCGTCCCATCCAAATCAATCATCTTCCAAATTTCTGCAAATCCAAATTTCCTCTTTGTTTTCCTGTTTTCTTAAATTCTCTGCTCCCTAAATTTCCCTTTTTATTTTCCATTTCCCGTTTTCCGTCCTGGAAGTTTCACTCGTCCTGTTTCCGCTCTTTTTTCCCTTTTTTAAACCCATTCCAAATTTCCTTTTCCCTTTTCCAAATTTCCCATTTTTCCTTTAAATACAAGGGATTTAAGGATTTTTTTCATTTTTACTTTTCAAAATTTTATCCTTATCAAAAGCCGGATGAAACCTTATAAAAAGCGGAAAATAGGAGTGAAAATTGATAAAGAAAAAGAGCAAGAAAGATTTTCGTCCTTCTCGCTCTTCATTTTATTTTCCTTATTTTAACCGAACCCAAGCCTTATGTGTAGCCGTGTGTTTTTGATCGGAGAATTGGGTGGGTTTTAATTGGGTGGGAACATTGTTTGTTCAAGTCCAATCCAAACCACCCATCCCGTCCCATCCAAATCAATCATCTTCCAAATTTCTCAAAATCCAATTTTCCTCTTTGTTTTCCCTTTTTTAGCTTCTCACTCTTCCTAAATTTTCTTATCTTTTCCCTTTCCCATTTTCCTTCCTGGGATTTTTCACTCGTCCTCTTTCCGCTCTTTTTTCCCTTTTTAAAACTCATTCTCTTTTCTTTTTCCCTCTTCCTAATTTCCCGTTTTTCCTTTTAAATACAAGGGATTTAAGGATTTTTTCAATTTTTACTTTTCATGATTTTATCCTTATCAAAAGCCGGATGAAACCTTATGAAAAAGCGGAAAATAAGAGTGAAAACTGGTAAAGAAAAAGAGCAAGAAAGATTTTCGTCCTTCTCGCTCTCTGTCTTATTTTCCTTATTTTAACCGAACCCAAGCCTTATGTGTAGCCGTGTGTTTTT